>JBQNAT010000004.1:0-126159 GCA_052170315.1 Sphaerochaeta sp. | reverse complement strand
CCTGCCTGTTGAACTTACTACTATTTCATATCCTCAAACCGCTGCGGAAACGTGGTTTTTCTTTAATTTCATAGCACAAACTTAACCGCATTGCCCGTTATTGTCAACGTGAGTTATTGTCATTATACTTACAGTCATGGAACGTTTCTTCGATTGGGTTCAGATGCGCACTGAACAGCGCCTGACAAAGAAAAAGGCGAAAAAGCTTGCCGAAAAACAGAACCGGACTTTCCTCAGTGAAACGCTGTCATGGATTAACGATATAATTTTTGCAGTAATCGTTGTGTTCATACTGAACATTTACATTTTCCAGTTTTTCATTATTCCTTCGCCTTCAATGCAGGATACCTTGCTTGTTAAGGATAGGATAATGGTTTCAAAACTTACCTACGGTATAGAAACCTTCCCTCAGGGGCCGAAAATTCTGGATTCACGCATACCTGACCGTGATGACATTATTACGTTCTATAATCCGGGCTATGAAAGCAGGGGGCCGTTTTTCAACATTATCAGCACATTCCTCTACATGGGCACTTTTTCATTTGTAAATATTGATGTTGATGAAAATGGCGACATGAGGGAAAAACTGCTTGTAAAGCGCGCCGGGGCAGCTTCTGGCGATACTGTAAAATTCATTGACGGAAACGCCTACATAAAGGCTTCGGGTGCCGGTGAGTACGCTGAAGAGAAAGCGTTCAGAAAAGAGAACGGGCTTTCCGAGGCTATGCACAGGTCAATAGATAAATCAACCTACGTCTGGTACAACGCCATGGGACGTATTAATGGCCTTTCAAGAGGCGGGGTAACAACAGGAAGTATGCCGCGCCATCTTGTTTCGGATTATCAGGCTATGGATAATTCGGTTTCCTTTACGGATGTCTACGGATACAACAGACAGACTGCGATAGGGCAGATGATGGCTGACCCCACAGACATGAAAGCCAGAAGCGAATGGGCGAAGTATGAAATAGGTGTTTACGTGCCTGAGGGCCATGTTCTTCCTCTTGGAGATAACAGGGACAACTCACAGGACGGCCGCTACTTCGGTCCTGTCAGCGCAGATAATATTAACGGCCGCGCAGTCTTCAGGATATGGCCTTTGAGCAGATTCGGTTCTCTCATAAACGATTGAAATGACCGATAGCCGAAAGACTTTCCTTTACAGCTTTGATTTTACAAAAGACCTTTCGCTCTATATCCATGTACCGTTCTGTTTTTCCAGGTGCGGCTACTGCGCTTTCTATTCGGAAGCGGGTTGCCCTTCAGATTTGATTGATGCCTTTACTGATAAACTTATTGAAGAAATTAATATAGTTAATGAATTTATGAGGCATCAAAGCTACAAAACGGCTTTTATCGGCGGCGGCAATCCGGGCTGTCTGGGTGCATCAAGGCTGGAGCGGATTGCAAAGGCTGTATGCGTAAACGGAAGACCTTCGGAATTTTCAACCGAGATGAATCCCGAAAGTCTGGATTGTTCGTTTTTTCCGTTGTTCAGAAAATATTTTACACGCCTTTCGATGGGTGTTCAAAGCCTGAATCAAAAGGCGCTTGCTTTTCTTGGAAGGAATGCCGCTTCTGATTCCGTAAGGTGCGCGCTGGAACTTTCGCAGCGCATTCATGAAGAGACCGGCTGTACCTTAAGCTATGACCTTATTACCTGTCTTGGCTCATGGCATGATGATTTATCCGATGTAAAAGCGCTGGTAAAAGATTATCCTTCAGAACACCTGAGCGTTTATGCCCTTACGCTTGAAGAGGGAACTGCGCTTTTCCGAAAGAATCCTACGCTTCCGGATTCGGACGCGCAGTACGCTATTTTAAAGCATATTTGGTCTTATCTTTCTTCCAAAGGCTATGAGCACTATGAGGTATCAAACTTCGCGAAAGAGGGATACAGATGCGTGCATAACTGCCGCTACTGGGCTTACAGGCAATATCTGGGACTTGGTCCCGGCGCGGCGTCAACGGCATTTTCAGCGGATGGCAAAGTAAGCAGGTTCAACTTTATGAAAAATGTCCGCAGCTATGCGGAAACGCCTTTTTTTTCCGGTTATGAGACTGAAAGACTTTCTGATTTTGAGGCTTTTGAGGAAATGGCGCTTATGGGCCTGCGATATGCGGGCGGACTTGATTTGAAGCGTGCCGGAAAATTCATTGGCAGGGGAATCGACCTGAAAAAAATGACAGGAATCCGAGGATTCCATGCGGAGGGTGAAAATCTTGTGCCGGATGAAGAGGGGCTGATGACCGCGGATGCGGCGGCACGTGAACTGATAGGGCAATTGTCCATGAACGCTCACGTATGATATATTGACAGTAAATTTACTGCTATGGTAAATTTGTCAAGTATTATCATTATACGAGGTTTTTATGTCAGGTCATAGCAAGTGGGCAACCATCAAGCACAAGAAAGGTATCGCTGACCAGAAACGTGGTCAGAAGTTCACAAAACTCATCAAGGAGATTAGCGTCGCCGCAAGAATGGGCGGGGCGGATCCGGATACGAACTCTGCACTCAGAACCGCAGTGCTTAAGGCAAGAGCGGAAAACATGCCCAAAGACAACATCGAAAGAGCCATAAAAAAGGGTTCCGGTGAAATGGGCAACGCGGTGTTCATGGAGCTGGTTTATGAGGGTTATGCCCCCGGCGGAGTTGCTATAATCGTTGACACATTGACAGATAACAAAAACAGGACGGCCGCAGATGTCAGAAGCACACTGACCAAGCTGGGCGGTTCTCTTGGAGCATCCGGCTGCGTTTCCTATATGTTCCAGACAAAGGGAGTCATTACTTATGACGCTTCCCGGTACACTGAAGACGAAATTTTCAACGCCGCTCTTGAAAACGGCGCCGAAGATGTATCCGCTACGGACGATGTGATAGAGGTCACAACTTCTCCCGCGGATTTCGGTCCGGTTCTTGAAGCCATGCAGGCTGCCGGTTTTGAGCAGGACAGCGCGGATATCAGCAGGATTGCGGAGCAAACAGTCACTCTGGAAAAGGAGAAGGCTCAGAAGGTCATGAATATAATTGATCGTCTTGAGGATCTGGATGATGTCCAGTCCGTAGCCACTAACCTTGAACTTCCGGATGACTACGAAGATTAATTGATATGCTGGTTCTTGGAATCGATCCGGGGATTGCTAATACGGGCTGGGGCGTTGTTGACTTTCATGGACAGAAGCTCCGGCCTGTTTGTTATGGAGTTATCAGCACAAAGCCTGCGGACAGCCTTAACCGCAGGATATCGCTTATAGCATGCGGAGTCGGCAGTCTTATTGAGAAGTACGAAATACAGCACGTTTCAATGGAAGATATTTTCTTCGCGAAGAACGAACTTTCCGCCATAGGCGTCGCGAAGGTCATAGGCGCCGTTACGTATGCCGCCTACAGGCTGAATGTGGGTGTATCCATGTTCACTCCGCTCCAGCTCAAGACTGCCATTACAGGCTACGGCAGGGCGGAAAAGAAGCAGGTTCAGGAAATGTGCAGGATACTTCTTAATCTTGATAAAATTCCAAGGCCTGATCATGCTGCCGATGCGCTTGCGGCAGCCGTGTGTTTCTGCAATACGGGCGCAACTACGGGGAGGCTGGGTTTTATAAAATGATTAATGCGGTTATAGGGCAGCTTATCACGGTGGGCGCTCAGAATGCGGTAATCCTTGGCGGCAGCGTTGAGTTCGAACTTATCATTTCGGCTCAGACCGCATCTAGGCTTTCCAATCTTCACGGGTCTGAGAAAAGCAGAGTAAGACTGCTTACCTGGCTCCAGCATAAAGATGACGGGATGACTCTTTTCGGTTTTGCCGACGAAGAGGAGAGACGGCTGTTTCTTGAACTTATCAAGGTAAACGGGATAGGTCCAAAGCAGGCTATGAAGATTCTTTCGGGCGTCCGTGTAAAGGATTTCATTACCGCTCTGGATCAGGCTGACGTGAATTTCCTTTCAAAGATACCTGGGCTTGGCAGCAAGACTTCACAGAAGATTGTGCTTGCCCTGCGTGATACTCTTGTCTTTACTCAGGAGGCTTCGGAGCCGAAAAACGTGGCATCCGGAACTTCCAGGAAATATCAGGATATTGTGGAAGCCCTTGTGGAAATGGGCTATGATAAAAGAAAGGTTCAGGAATCCGTCGCGAAACTGCTTAAGGAGAACGAGGCTTTCGTGTCTTCTCATACTCAGAGCGAGGTTGAGGCAATGCTTTTCCGTTCCGCTGTGGTGAATCTGAGCTGACGCTTGTTTGACAAGGAGAGTAAACCTTGGACGATATAGAATTTCTGCAAAGCTCATCAATAGTATCAACATCGGCTCAGGATGCCGATGCTCAGGAAAATATCCTGCGCCCCAAGTTTCTTACGGATTTTCAGGGTCAGAAGAAGATAAAGGAAAACCTCAGCGTTTTCATAAAGGCCGCAAGGGAAAGGGGTGAAGCCCTTGACCATGTTTTTCTTATTGGTCCTCCGGGTCTTGGAAAGACTACTCTGGCTTCCATTGTCGCGAATGAGATGGGCTCGGAGATACGCATGACAAGCGCTCCGGCTCTGGATAAGCCCAAGGATCTTGCGGGTATTCTCACAAACGTTACCGAAAATTCTGTCTTCTTCATTGATGAGATTCACAGACTTAAACCGGCTCTTGAAGAGATGCTCTACATTGCCATGGAAGATTTTGAGATAGACTGGGTCATAGGACAGGGGCCAAGCGCAAGGACTATGAGGATTCCCATTCCTCATTTTACCCTTATCGGAGCCACTACAAAGGCCGGTATGGTCAGTTCTCCCCTGCAGACAAGATTCGGCATCAACTGCCGCATAGAGTTCTACAACGAGGAAGAACTGTGTCGTATAATCAAGCGCAGCGCCTCTCTTATAAATGTTCCCATAGACGAAGAGGCTGTTGGCCTTCTTGCAAAGTGCTCAAGAGGAACTCCCAGAATCGCGAACCGCCTGTTAAGACGCTTCAGGGACTTTGCCGAAGTGACTTCAAACGGCGTAATCACCGCGGATGTGGTCTATCGCAGCATTCAAAATCTTGGGATTGACCTGAACGGTCTTGAAGATCAGGACCGCAACATTCTCAGAACAATCATTGAATTTTACGGCGGCGGACCGGTCGGGGCCGATACGCTGAGCATATCGGTGGGCGAGGCCATTGAGTCTCTTGAGGACTTCTATGAACCGTATCTTATACAGAAAGGCTATCTGAAGAGGACACCCAGAGGCCGGATGGTAACGGCAAAGGCCTATGAACTGCTGGGGCTTCAGGATTTGATGGAAGCTCAGATGACAGGCAACGGAAGCAACTTTGTTCCGGGTTTCGGAGGCGCCGTCCCGGGCGCGCAGGGAACTTTGTTCGATTAAGGTTGATATAATGAAAATAAGCGAATTTACTTTTGAGCTGCCGCAGGAGCTTATTGCCCAGGCGCCCGCGCAGAAGCGCGGCGACGACAGGCTTCTGGTTATAGACCGTCTTACTGGCGAATACAAAGATATGCGGATGAAGGATTTTCCCTCTCTTGTTGAGCCGGGTTCCGTTGTGGTTGTAAACGATACACGTGTGCGTAAGGCGCGTGTTTTCGGCATATCGGAGACCGGAGGAAAGGTAGAGTTCCTTTTTACCGGCGCCATTGGGCCTGACAGATGGAAGGCCATGGTTTCCAAAAGCAAGCGTCAGAAACCCAGGAAAACCTATGAATTCAGGACTCCTTCCGGGGAACTGTACTGCAGAGCAGGCATTGATACCGACGTTGAGGATGAGGATCAGGGTTCAGCCCTGAAAATCGTCAGATTTGACCGTGAGATAGGCGAATCTTTCTTTCAAACCTGCGGACATGTGCCTCTTCCTCCATATATTAAAAGGGAAGACGATTTCAACGATGAAAAGCGCTACCAGACAATTTTCGCCAACGAGTGCGGTTCCATGGCTTCTCCGACTGCCGGTCTCCACTTCACGCCGGAAATTGTTTCCGCTCTGGAGGCAAAGGGCGCTGAGGTTCTTCACATAACCCTCCACGTTGGCATGGGAACGTTCATGCCCGTCAGAACCGAGAATCTTGAGGAGCACGTCATGCATACGGAGGTCTATCATATAGACGCGGAGGTTGCGGACAGGATAAACAGGGCAAAAGCTCAGGGCAGAAAAGTTGTTGCCATAGGCACTACCAGTGTCAGAACGCTTGAAAGCGCGGTTGACCGTGAAACCGGTCTTCTTCAGGCAAAAAGCTCTTCAACGAATTTGTTTATCAGACCCGGTTTTAGGTTTGCCGTTGTTGATCAGATGCTTACAAATTTCCATACGCCCGAATCCACGCTGCTTGTGCTTGTGTCCGCCTTCGCGGGGCGCGAACATATTATTAAGGCCTACGAACATGCGGTAAAAGAACGTTATCATTTTTTCAGCTATGGAGACGCTACGTTCCTGAAATAAGGTCTGCGCCAAGTTCCCTGCGGTACTGAGCGGGCTTAAAGAAAAAAAATACAACTCTTCCATTTGCACTGTTTTGGGGTTAAAATTGATTCACCACTAAAAACAGGAGGAAGATGTGAAGCATTTTTCTAAGAAATTATTTACAGTTTTAGTAATTGCCATAGCAGCAATGACTTGCGTATTCGCACAGTCAATCTACGAAGTACAGCATGGCGAATATTACGGCAAGACTGTCATCCTTCATTCCAATGATGTCCACGGAGCTATTGAAGGTTATGCCAAGCTGGCTGCCCTGAGGGATTATTATCTGGAAAAGGAAGCCGAAGTCATTCTTGCGGATGCCGGTGACTACAGCCAGGGAACAACCTATGTAAGTCTCACAAAGGGTCTTGATGCCGTCAATATGATGAACCTGACAGGTTACAACTATGTGGCGCTTGGGAACCATGAATTCGACTACGGATATCCTCAGCTTAAAGAGAACATGGCTAAGGCTTGTTTCGCGGTACTCTGCTCAAACGTTTTTGACGCGGAAGGAAATCTCATCTTTGACGATTATGAGATTTATACCACTGAAAAAGGAGCAAAGATAGGTTTCTTCGGAATGGAAACCCCCGAGTCTCAGACAAAGGCGAATCCCGCCCTTATCAAGGGTCTTGTTTTCCCGGCCGGAGCGGATAACTATGCAGTTGCGCAGCAGACTGTCAATACTCTCAAGAAAGAAGGGGCTGATACCATCATATGTCTTGCCCACCTTGGAGTAGACCCGGAGTCCGAGCCAAACACTTCCTATGACCTGATGAACAACACGGAGGGTATAGATTTCCTGATTGACGGTCATTCGCACTCCGTTTACACAAAGTATGACGGACTTCCCATGCAGCAGACGGGAACAGCTTTCAGGAACATCGGTGTTGTTGTCCTTGACAGCATAACAGGAAAGATACTTGACTGTTTCAATCAGGATACGGCAGAGCTTCCTTCAGATAAAACCGTTGCCGCGGCCGCGCAGGAAATAATTGACAGGGTTAATTCGGAATACGCTATAAAGTTTGCGGTTTCCGAAGTGGAGCTTAACGGAAACAGAGACCCGGGCAACAGAACACAGGAAACAAACCTTGGCGACCTTATCACGGACGCAATGCTGTGGAGCGTAACAAAGAATCCTGAATCCGTAACTGTTCCCGCGGAGAATGTTGTAGCCATTACAAACGGCGGAGGAATCCGTGCCTGGATGCATGCCGGAGACCTTACAAAGAAGGATGTAAACACTGTTCTTCCTTTCGGCAACACAGTCGCAGTTGTTTATGTGACAGGCGCCGAGCTTCTTGAGGCTCTGGAAGCTTCAACCTTCTGTACGCCGATTTCACTCGGCGGTTTCCCGCAGACAGCCGGCATGGAGCTTACGGTCAATACCACAAAGGCCTATGACAAGAACGCGGAAACATATCCTGCTTCCACATACTACGGTCCTGCTTCAATACAGCGTGTCACCATCAGGAGCGTCAACGGCAAGGCCTTTGACCCGAATGCCGCATACGCTGTTGTAACAAACAACTTCGTTGCGGCCGGCGGCGATACCTACTACGCCTTCGCAAACGCTTCCTCACAGTTCGATACGGGTCTTCCTCTTGACGAAGTTGTCATGGACTACATCACGGAAGTCCTTGGCGGAGTAGTTGGCCGGGAATACGCAGAGCCAAAGACCAGAATGACCGTCATTACCGAGGAATCCGTGCAGGAGTCGGTTTTTGAGGTAACAAACCTTGATGCCAATATCTTCACGACAAAGTACGGCAACCTGTTCTGCACCGCGAAGGCTCAGGTCTTCTTTGGCGAGCTTGGATTCACATGGGGTGACCTTGTTAAGGTGAAATTCCTTGATAAGGAGCTTATCCTTCCCGTTATCCCTACATACTCCTACGTAGATACCGGCAGTCCTGCAATCATTGTTGGCAAGGATGAAGGCGGAAATCCCACGGGCTATGTGTCATTCGCAATCAATATGGGCAACTTCACTTCGACCTATGGCATTGCCCAGAAGACAACAAATGCTGACAAGACATGGTTCTGGACAGCAAACGAGGGCGTTACCTTCCCGATGACTGTGGAGTTCGAGCTTGCGGAGAAGGGCGGCTATCTGGCCGAGTACATAATCCATGACCTTAAGAGGACAAACGCGCGAGAAGATTATGCTTATCTCACGGATGAGCAGTTCGCGAACTTCCGTCAGATTAAGACTTCCGGAATGGGCAATGTCCTATACAGGACAAGCAGCCCCGTAAACAACGAGCTTGGCAGGGCTTCCTATGCTGACGCAGCGATAGCAAAGGCCGGTGTAACTGTCATAATGAACCTTGCTGACGACAAGGCTTCCGCAGAGGCAAGAGCCGAATTCGCGTCTTCCTACTACGCGAAGCAGAAGGTTATCTACCTTGGTCTTGGCGTTGATTTTGAAGAGCCTTCATTTAAGGAAGGTCTTGCTGAAGGACTTAAGTTCTTCGCGGCAAATCCCGGTGTTTATGCCGTTCACTGCACGGAGGGTAAGGACCGCGCCGGATTCGTAAGCGCTCTTCTGGAATGCCTTATGGGCGCGGAGCCTGCCGAGGTTGTAAAAGATTACATGCTCACATACTACAACTACTACGGTGTTGAGCCCGGTACTGAAAAGTATACGGCTATTGCGAACAGCAACATTATCAAGACTCTTAAGAAGGCCTTCGGCGCTCCCGCTGAGCTTGATGTCAACACTGTCACAGCTGCCGACCTTAAGGCAGGCGCCGAGGCTTACATCAGGTCAATCGGCCTTTCCGATGCGGAACTTGCCGCTCTTAAGGCTAACCTGGCGAAGTAAGTTTTAGCTTTTAATCCTTATAAACCGGATTTTAGGGCTGCCTGCGGATTTCTTTCCGCGGCAGTCCTTTTTTACTCTTTTACTTACGCTTAAATAGTATTATAGTTCATAGGGATTACCGTTTACCCATGGAGTGTTAGAATGCGGATTACAGAACTTTGCGAAATTTTGATGCTTATAAGCTTTGGCTTTTCATGGCCGTTCAATGCCCTGAAGTCATACAGAGCCAGAACCACAAAAGGCAAGAGCCTTCCTTTTCTCCTTCTTATTGTTTTCGGTTACATCTGCGGCATAATCGCAAAACTCACTGCGCCAAGCTTCAAGTGGTATGTGCTGTTCTTTTATGTACTTAACATCTGCATGGTTTCAATAGACCTTATTCTTTATTTCAGAAACCTGCGTCTTGACAAAAAGGCAGGGCTGCTTTAAGTCTTTACCCTTTACATATGAAAATATGTATAAAAAAGGACTGCCGTTTGACAGTCCTTTCTATGACGACAGTAGGATTTGAACCTACGACAACCAGTGTGTAAGACTGGGGCTCTCCCGCTGAGCTATATCGCCATACACTGAAAACTTACCATTTTGAAAAAATACTGTCAATATTCTATTTGATAACCATTGAATTTCCGCTAAAATCTACAGAGGAAATAATACTTATGTTGATTGATGATTATAAACAAAGAATAAATGAGATAGAAAAAAACATTGGAAACGCGAAACTCATGGTTGTAAGCAAGACAAGAACCGTTGAAGAGATAATGGCCGCCTATGAAGCGGGCGCAAGGCTTTTCGGTGAAAACCATGTGCAGGAGATAGTTGAAAAGTTTTCAGCGCCAAGACCCGAAGATATGGAGCTTCATATGATAGGACACCTGCAGTCCAATAAAGTGGGCAAGGTAGTACCGCTTGTTGATATGATAGAAAGCGTTGATTCTCTTGAACTTCTCAGAAAAATAAACAATGCCGCAGAGAAAAACAAAAAGGTTATGAAGGTTCTTCTTGAATATAATACTTCAAACGAAGAAACAAAAAGCGGTTTTTCCTGCAGGGATGCCCTTTTTGAGTGTCTTGACAAAGTGAAAGACCTGAAAAGTATTAAAGTATGCGGTTTAATGACTGTAGGTCCTGTGAATTGTGACATATCATTTAAAGAAACTCTTACGGATGCCGCTTTCAAAGAACTTGTTTCCATTCAGAGTGAGTGCAGAAAACGCTATCCGTTGCTTGATTTCGGTATTTTATCAATGGGAATGAGCGGAGACTATATGATTGGAGTGAAAAACGGCTCTACGGAAGTCCGGATTGGGACAGCGATATTCGGACACAGGGAGTATGATAAAAAATGAAGAAAGTTATTGCACTAGTATTGCTTATATGTTTTTCCGCGCTTTCATGTCCTGTTTTCTGTCTTTCTTCCGGAGCGTACCAGCCGTATGAAAAAACCGAATTTCCCAAGTGGGCTTTGGATTTAAGAAGAGCTGACTGTATTTTCTTCGGAGGCCTTCCCATAATATTCCCCGCGGCATCCATTGCCATGAACCTTGCGGACAGGGACGCGTCGTTTATGGAAACTTTGGGCATAGCGTGCTCTATAAGTGCGGTTATTGTGGTTCTTGATTATATTATCGGGGTAATAAGTGAGAATTGAAAGGTCATTTGATTTGAGTGTAGAGGCCTCTGACCTTAAAGACGGCGCGAAGATAAGGGTTGATTCCTTTCTTGCCTCGCGCGTTTCAGAGCTGTCGCGTTCTGCACTCACGGGTAATGACTGCGTTATCTCAATAAACGGAATGGAAGCTAAAAAGAGTGATAAGGTCAGCGCCGGGGACAAGGTGAATCTTGTCTTCATTGCCGATGTATTTGAAAAAGTTGAGCCTGAAAAAATTGACCTTGATGTGCTTTATGAAGACCGGGACATGCTGGTGGTAAACAAGAGGCAGGGGATGGTTGTTCATCCCGGGGCCCGCAACACGCATGGTACAATTGTGAATGCCCTGGCATTCAGGTACGGGCAGGCTTTCATTGATGAGATGGCGGACGAATGCGATATTTCAAGGCCGGGCATTGTTCATAGGCTGGACAAGGACACAAGCGGAGTGATGGTGATTGCCCTGAATGCCAGAGCTCATGGCGCTTTGAGCGAACAGTTTCAGAGCAGGGAGATTGAAAAGTACTATTACGCTTTCTGCGACGGAATTTTTCCTGCTCACAGCGGAGTTGTGGAGTGCATGCTTGCGCGCGACGCAAACGACAGAAGACTTTTTTCACCCCTGAAGCCCAGACGTGAATACATAATTCAGGGCGGTCTTACCGGCAAGAGGGCAAATGAAATAATTAACGAAGTCTACAATGACCCCAAGTACCGTATAGGCGGGGCGGTGGACAGGCGCGGAGAAGGAAAGTACAGCAAAAGCAGCTATGAGGTTGTAAGGCAGCTGCCGCAAGCGGCTTTGGTTAAAATAAGGATTTTTACGGGAAGGACTCACCAGATTCGTGTCCACATGAAGTCCATAGGGCATCCTGTGGTTGGCGATACCCTTTACAATAACAGGCTTTCCCGTTTTCCCGGCGAATCCCTAATGCTCCACAGCGCGATTTTGGAAATTGCGCAGCCCACAACGGGTGAGTTGATGCGCTTCGAGGCTCCTCTGCCTGACAGGTTCGCGGAGTTTGAAACGAAGCTGAGAAACAGCTGATGATGTTATGGCGGAAGGTACTGTAATAAGGTCAATAAACAATATTTACTCGGTAAGGACAAAGGACGGAAAGCTTTTCAGCTGCAGGATAAAGGGCAAACAGCTTTCACAGGCCAAAGGCGAATATAATCCTATAGTTACAGGTGATTTCGTTGATTTTACGGAAACGGGAACTTCAGAAGGGCTTGTAACATACCGTCATGACAGGAAAAGCGAGTTTTCACGCTGGAATGCCAAGAGGTCAATGAACCAGAGTGTCTGCGCGAACATGGATATTGTGGTATGCGTGTGCAGCGTTGAAAGCCCCCCGTTCAGGCCTCGCTTCATAGACAGGGTCATTGCCTGCTGCAGAGGCGTTCCCGTGATGATTGTGCTTAATAAGTCCGATATCCTACTTACTGAAGATGAACTTGAAAGATTTACTTTATTTGGCAAACTGGGCTATCAGACTCTGAGTGTTTCTGCCAAAACATGTGAGAATATTGATAAGCTCATAAGCTGCCTTTCAGGGAAAACCGCGGTTTTCGTAGGTCAGAGCGGAGTGGGGAAAAGTTCTCTTGCGAACCGTATACTTGGCTCGGGACAGAAGGTCGGAGAGCTTAACTCGAAGTACAACAGAGGTAACCATACAACGAATCATGCCCTGCTTCTTGACGGTCCGGGTTTCAGCCTTATAGACACACCGGGTTTCAGAGAGATTTCGGTTCCTCACGACGACCCTCATCTTGTTGCTTCCTCTTTCCCCGAGTTTGTTAAAGCTTCGGCTAAATGCGGGTACGAAGGCTGTCTGCATGTAAATGAACCAGACTGCGAGGTGATAAGGTTGGTTCGCCTTGGAAAGATTAATGCGGACAGGTATGAAAGCTATCTGCGTATGCTGGATACGATGAAAGACAGGCTTCCTGTCTGGGGTAGAAAATGTTTAAAAGAACAGCAGTAGATCTTGGTCTGGACATTGTTTTGGATACAATTTCCAAATATGCGTTAAGTCCAATGGGGGCAAACGCGGTAAGAACCGCGAATCCTGTTCTTGAGGAAGAGGCTTATATTCTAAGGCAGAAGCAGGTTTCGGCAGTAATTTACGCGCTTGCCGCCGCGAATAAGGAACACGGTCTGAGGGTTGAAAGCTTTCCGGAGCTTTCCGATACCTTTGATTTTATTTCGTCAAATCCCACTTCATCCCTTGAAGGGGAGCAGGTTTTCAATGTTGGTCTTTACATCAGGAGCGCAAGGCTTCTTAAAGCCTTGCTTAAACTATCTTTCAATCTTGAATGTCCTGACAGAGACGGCGGTGTTGATTCAGTAATTGCGGAAATCCCAGAAAAGCTTCTTTATCTTGAGCAGCAGATTTTCCGAATTATGGATTCGCCCGGTGTGGTTAAGGAAAATTATCCTACGGTAAAGGCGCTAAGAGATAAGGCGGACGTCAAAAGGTATGAACGAAGCCGTTTTGCATCCGAACTTATGAGAAGCAATTCAAACATTATGCAGTCTGACGCCGCCGTTTTAAGGAATGGAAGGCTTGTTCTTCCTGTGCGTACTGAATCCAAGTCCATGATTGAAGGCTATGTGCAAAGCTCGTCAGGAAGCGGCGTCACGGTTTTCATGGAGCCTTTCAGGCTTGTTGACCTGAATAATGCCGTTGTAATGGCTCAGGAAGAGATACAGATAGAGATTGCCCGTCTTACAGGAACCTTGTCTGATATGGTAAGGGACGCGGAACTGGAACTCAGGGTTCTCACATCTCAGGTTTCGCGGGCAGATTTTCTTTATGCCTTTGCTTTGTGGGCAAAAGAAAATGATTGCTGCAGGACTATCATCGGCAGACCCGACATCAATGGCGATTACTGCTGCAATCTCATTCATGCGCGTCATCCTCTTCTTGGGGACAAGTGTGTTCCCATAGACCTTTATGTCCCTTCCGGAATAAGAGCTGTTGTCCTTACGGGACCTAACGCTGGCGGAAAGACGGTAACTATGAAGACGGTGGGGCTGTTTTCGCTTTTAAACCAGATATGCGGTTATGTGCCGGCTTCAGACGGGAGCAGCCTTGCTCTGTTTGACAGGGTGTTTACGGATATTGGGGACGAGCAGAGCATAGAAGAAAACCTTTCCACTTTCAGCGGTCACATGAAGAGCATAGGCTTCATTTTAAGAACTATGACTTTGAAATCGCTTGTTATTTTGGACGAGCTTGGAAGCGGCACCGACCCTCAGGAAGGCGCGGCGCTTGCACGCTCAATTTTGGAGTTCTGCACTAAAAAAGCGGCGCTTACCTTGACTACAAGCCATCACGGTGTACTGAAGCAGTATGCCTACGGAACTGATACGGTTCAGAATGTTTCTATGGAATTTGATGAGAAGACTCTTGAGCCAACCTTCAAAGTAATAGAAGGTCTGCCGGGTGAAAGCCATGCCATTGATACTGCCAGGCGTATGAGACTTCCCAAAACAGTTACAATGAATGCCCAAAAATATATGGGGCAGGAGGCTATGAAAATTTCCTCCATAATCAGGAACCTTGAAACGCTGCGCCGTGAAGCGGAGCAGGATAAGGTTTTGCTTGAAAGGCGCCTCAGAGGTATTGAGAACGAAGAAAATCACATTGAAAAGGAAAAAAGGCGTCTTCAGGCCTATGAATACAGGCTTAAAAAAGGAAGCCTGAACGAATTTGACTCTTTCATGAAGAATTCCAGACGCGATTTGGAAAATCTTGTAGCAGAAATGAGAAGCGGTGAAATAACACATGAGAAGACTCGGAAAATGAAGAGTTTTTTCAATGAGATTCTGGAAAAGGAAGAAGAGCTTCGCAGGGAGATAGCTGAAGGTGAAGAGAGGCTTAATGAGCTTTTGCCGGAGGATGATAATTCAGATGAAGATGCTGTTGAGCTTAAAGTTGGCATGGATGTCCTCTGCGGACCGTCCGGGCGTGAAGGTACTGTCATAAGGGATGAGGGTAAGGGCAGGTGGCAGGTCGCGATAGGCCCCATGAAATTTACTTTCAGTGAAACCGAGCTTAGGATACCAAGGCGCTCAAAGAAAGTCAGTTCATATTCGTTTGACCAAAACTCCAGGGCGCCTGTACCTAAACTGACTATAGATTTAAGAGGTTACAGACTTCTTGAAGCGCTTGAAGCCATTGATTCGCAAATTGAAGCCTGCCGCATACACGGCCTTAAGAATTTTTCCATTATACATGGCTATGGAGACGGGATATTATCTACAGGCATACATAAACACCTTGACGGAAACGCCCTTGTTGAAGCTTTCAAGTTCGCCGTGCCTGAAGACGGCGGACAGGGAAAAACGTACGTGTCTTTAAAATGAAGAGGGATGAAATGGGAAAAGAGGAAGGCGTTGTAGCGCTCAGGAATCTCAAAACCGACAAGGTCTATGTTTTTTTCTCGCATGATATAAGAAAAGACTGTGCTGATATGCGTTTTAAGCTTGACCTTGGAATGCACCCCTGCAAAGCCCTGCAGGATGATTATGCCGAAACGGGGCTTGAGGTTTTCAGATTTGACGCGCTTGAGCTTACAGACGATGAAAGCCGTCTTGAGGCTCTGAAGAAAGAGCTTGAGAAATCAAGCGGACTTTATTTCTGAGAGCGTTTATCGTTTTCAATAAGCTTTCTTAACGATTCCACTGCAAGCCTGCATATGGCTGTGGTGTCATGGAGTTTCGGGTTTTCCATTCCCAGAGCCTCGCGCTCCTGGTTTCCTACAACAAAGAACACGGAACCGCAGCGTACATGGAGATAGCTTGCGACGGTAAACATGGCTGCGCTTTCCATTTCGGAGGCCAAAACTCCAAGGCGTTTCCATGCTTCCCACTTGTTAAGAAGCTCATAGCTTACAGGCATAAGCTCCGGGCTGTGCTGGCCGTAGAACGAGTCCTTGCACTGGACAATGCCAAGATGGTGTTTTATTCCAAGCTTTTCGGATGCCTGTTTTACAGCGGTGACAACATCGTAGTCAGCAACAGCTGGAAATTCTATAGGGGCATATTCACGGCTTGTGCCTTCCATGCGTATTGCGCCTGTTGCTATAACGGCATCTCCGCCCATAACTGGAAGGGCTATGCCGCCGCAGGTACCCATCCTGAGGAATGTGTCGGCGCCGCACTTTGTAAGCTCTTCCATCGCTATGGAAGCCGAAGGACCTCCGATTCCGGTTGAAGTTACGCTTACCTTTGTATCACCGAGATATCCTGTGTAGGTGTTGAATTCCCTGTAGTACGCGACCTGTTTCGCATTTTCCAGAAAGCCTGCTATAACGGGAACTCTCTGCGGGTCTCCCGGCATTATTACATAGCGTCCCACATCTCCCCGCTTTATTCTTAGGTGGTACTGTACTCCTGTTCCGTTCATATAGTCAGACATGTTTTTTCTCCTTACACTTTATTTGACCTTTTAATTATAGCATACTTGCTGATTCCATAAAGAAACTTAAAGAAGCGTTTCAAGCCTGTGAAGGTCTTCTTCCGTAGTTGGCCAGCAGCTCGCGAAATGCACAGCCGCCGTATGGGTATATTGCATCCGCGCGGGGGCTTTGTCAACGCGAATACAGTATGCCGGAGACTGTCGTGTCCGCGATTGGTTTGAAGCGTAAGTCCGCTTTGGCAGTGGTTTACTATCGACTTTTTTTTTAATATACTAAATAAAAAGGTGGTTCAGAATGGAAATGCAGATACAGGATTTGGTCCAGTCAATCAAACGGGACGGTATCGAAGAAGCCAAAAAAGAGGCTGCAGCAATTGTAGCCGCCGCAAAAACCCGGGCTGCAGAAATTATAGCCGATTCAAAGTTACAGGCTCAGAAGAATATTGAAAATGCCGACAAAGAAATTGAAAGCTCAAAGGCCCTGATAAAGCAGGCTGAACGCGATGCTGTTCTTTCCGTAAAAAAAGAGCTTGAACTTCTGATTGACAGGATAATGGCGGACAAGGTTTCCAGCGTGCTTACGGAAGAAAGCCTTTCAAAGCTCGTACTTGCTGCGATAGGCGGTGAAGATCCTGCTAAATACAGCGTGGAAATCAATGAGGCGAAGGCTTCCGTAAAAGACTGCCTTGCAAAGGAAATTTCAAAAGGCCTTGAAATCCGTCCGGTAAAGGGTATGTCCGGGATGAAACTGAGCTGCAGAGACGGTTCCGGTTTCTATGATTTTTCGGATGAGGAAATAACGGCTTTGCTCAAACCTTTCATCGGTGAAATAAAAATCTGAGGATAAGCTGATGTCTTCCAGATACTACTTCCTTTCAAGCCTTCCCATGCTTCGCTATTCGGAGCCGGCTCCCATAAGCTGGGAATATTTCCTGAAGGCGGCCGAAGGAAACATAGACGGCAGTGAATACAGGCTTCTTTGCGGTATCCCGAAAAATAAGGACTGCGGAAACGGGTTTTTGAAGAACTGGAACGCCCTTAACGCTGAGCTTAACGCATCTATAAATTCAAGAAGGAATCGGAATCTTGGAAAACCTTCAGAGAATTTTGCGGTCTTCAGTTTTTTCGATACAGAGCGCCTTACCAATGCCGCAATGGACGCGAATAACCCGCTTGATGCGGAAATGCTACTTTTGAAGTTCAGATACGACTATCTTGAAACCGCAAAAGGATACGAGCCTTTTACAAAGACAGCTCTTTTGGTCTATGCCCTGCAATTAAGGATACTGATAAGAAAGGACAGTTTTACTTCAAAGGCAGGCAATCATGAATTCCAAAAGCTTTTTGGAATCCTGCGGAAAGAAATTACAACGGATTGATATACGGAGAGATTATGGCAAAGACAATTGGACATGTAGCCGGTGTTAACGGAAACCTTGTCAATGTGACCTTTGAGGGTTCAATCTCCAAGAACGAGGTCGCCTACGTGCATACAGGGGATACGAAGCTCAAGGGAGAAGTTATCAGGATAAGCGGCGGCAAGGCCAGCATGCAGGTATATGAGATGACCAACGGAATCCGAGTAGGGGATGAAGTGGAGTTCACTGGCCAGCTCATGAGCGTTGAACTTGGCCCCGGGCTGCTTACCCAGATTTACGATGGGCTTCAGAACCCTCTTCCGGCCCTTGCCGAAAACTGCGGTTTCTTCCTTCAGAGGGGAGTCTACATGGACCCCATCCCGAACAGGGACTGGGAATTCACTCCGCTTCGCAGGGTGGGCGATACCCTGAGGCCGGGAGATGCCTTCGGCACCGTTCCGGAAGGTATTTTCACGCACCGAATAATGCTTCCTTTCGGTTTTGATGATGTTGACTGGAAAATTACATCAATAGCTGATAAGGGCGCGTATAACGTAAGGGATAACATAGCCACGGTCATAAGCCCGAAAGGCGAGGAAAAAAAGCTTTCCATGGTCTTCAGCTGGCCGGTAAAAAAAGCTGTAAACTGCTATGAAGAACGTTTGAGACCTGACGAGACCCTGATAATGAAAATCAGGATAATAGATACTTTCCTTCCTGTGGCGAAGGGCGGCACCTTCTGTGTTCCCGGTCCTTTCGGCGCGGGAAAGACCGTTTTGCAGCACATGGAAAGCCGCAACGCCGATGTTGACATTGTTATCATTGCGGCCTGCGGCGAGCGTGCCGGTGAAGTAGTTGAAGTTCTTAAAGAATTTCCCGAGCTTACTGACCCCAGAACGGGACGTTCGCTCATGGAAAGGACAATTATCATATGCAACACATCGTCAATGCCGGTTGCGGCCAGAGAAGCTTCTGTTTACACTGCCATCACAATGGCTGAGTACTACAGGCAGATGGGGCTTAATGTGCTGCTGCTTGCGGACTCGACCAGCAGATGGGCTCAGGCCATGAGAGAAATGAGCGGAAGGCTTGAGGAAATCCCGGGAGAGGAAGCTTTCCCTGCGTACCTTGAATCGGTTATAGCTTCCTTCTATGAAAGGGCCGGCAAGGTGAGGCTGCGTGACGGAAGCATAGGTTCGGTTACAATCGGCGGTACTGTAAGCCCTGCGGGCGGAAACTTTGAAGAGCCTGTTACTCAGGCTACGCTGAAGGTTGTCGGAGCTTTCCACGGGCTTTCACGCGAGCGTTCGGATGCGCGTAAATATCCCGCAATCCACCCGCTGGATTCCTGGTCAAAGTACAGGGGAATAATAGATTCCCGGCAGGTCGCGGCCGCGCGGGATGTTCTTTTCAAATCCTATGAGATAAACCAGATGATGAAGGTCGTAGGAGAAGAGGGTACGTCAATAGATGATTATATAGAGTATCAGAAGGGCGAACTTCTTGACGCGGTTTACCTGCAACAGAACTCCTTTGACCCCGTTGACTCATCTGTGCTTCCTGAAAGACAGGAAAAAGAGTTCGGTCTTCTGTATAAGGTAATTATTGCAAGGTTTGACTTGGCCAGCAAGAGAGACGTAAGAGCGTTCTTCAATCAGCTCAGGCAGAAGTTTCTTGACTGGAACAGCGTTGATTCGGCTGACGAACGCTACAAAGGCTATGAGAAAGAAATCAGCGAACTCTACCTTGCCCGGGTGAAGGAGCTTTGAGATGAACAAGGTCTATACCAAAATAGAATCAATAGTTGGAAACGTTATTACTGTGCGCGCGCAGGGCGTAAAGTACAATGACCTGGCAATGGTCGGAAAGAGCTACGCTAACATCATTAAGCTTGACGGCGACCTTGTGAGCCTTCAGGTTTTTGCGGGAGCTCAGGGCGTAAGAACCAATGACCCTGTAAGGTTTCTTGGAGTACCTATGAGGGTAAGCTTTTCGGAAAATCTTCTTGGAAGGGTTTTTGACGGCTCAGGAAATCCCCGGGACAACGGCCCGCGCCTTGATGAGAATATGATTGAAATCGGAGGCCCTTCTGTCAACCCCGCAAAGAGGATTGTCCCCAAGAACCTCATCAGAACCGGTATCCCTATGATTGATGTTTTCAACACCCTTGTAGAGTCCCAGAAGCTTCCTATCTTCTCCGTTTCGGGCGAGCCCTATAACGAGCTTCTTGCAAGGATAGCCATGCAGGCTGAAGTTGATCTTATCATTCTTGGTGGCATGGGGCTTAAATATGACGACTATCTATTCTTCAGGGACACGCTTGAAAAAAGCGGAGCCATGAGCAGGACAATAATGTTCATCCATACCGCAAGCGACCCGACAGTTGAATGCACAATGATACCTGATATGGCTCTTGCCGTAGGCGAGCGCTTTGCCCTTGAAGGAAAGAAGGTTCTTGTACTTCTTACGGATATGACAAACTTCGCGGACGCGCTTAAGGAAACCGCGATTACAATGGAGCAGGTACCGTCCAACAGAGGCTACCCCGGAGACCTTTACAGTGCCCTTGCGTCACGCTATGAAAAAGCGGTTGACTTTGAAGGTGCCGGTTCTCTCACAATTTTGGGCGTAACCACCATGCCCGGCGATGATGTTACACATCCGGTACCGGACAACACCGGTTACATTACGGAAGGTCAGTATTATCTGAAAAACGGCCATATTGAGCCTTTCGGAAGCCTGAGCCGTCTGAAGCAGAACGTAAACAAGGACACGCGTGATGACCACAGGGCCATTATGGACGGTCTTATAAAGCTTTACAGCGCCTACAGGGAATCCCTTGAAAAGAAATCAATGGGCTTCATGATGACAGAATGGGACGAAAAACTTCTCAAATACGGACAGCTTTTCGAATCAAAACTCATGGACCTTTCGGTAAATATTCCGCTTGAAGAGGCTTTGGATCTTGGATGGGAAATTCTTGCCGATTGTTTTGAGCCCAACGAGACAGGTCTTCGCAGCGACCTTATAGCTGAAAGATGGCCGAAGAAGCCGGAGGCCTGAAGTGGCTGTTAAGCTGACTAAGAACGAACAGAAGAAGCAGAAGGACCAGCTGAAGCAGTATCAGCGCTATCTTCCCACGCTTTTGCTCAAGAAGCAGCAGCTTCAGATGGTCATACGCCAGATAGAGGCTGAGCTTGCTTCTTATAAGGCAAAGCAGGAAGCCCTTATAACAGGTGTCCAGGACTGGATATCCGTTTTTGGCGAAAACGGAAGCTTCGCTCCCGCCATGCAGCTGGACAAGCTTGTAAAGACGGACAGGGTTATACGCGGGGAAGGGAATATAGCAGGTGTTGCAATCCCCGTTTTTAAGAGCCTTACGTTCAGAGAGATTGACTACAATGTGGAGGATTATCCGCTTTGGGTTGATAAGGCTGTTGTGCTGCTTAAGGAAAGCGCAAGACTTAGCGCTTTGATGAAAACTCTTGAGACACAGATAGAACTTCTTGGAAAGGAACTTAGAACCACCAGCCAGAGGGTGAACCTGTTTGAGAAGGTAAAAATACCTGAGGCCAAAGAAAATATCCGCAGGATAGGAATTTATCTTGGGGACCAGCAGACTTTTGCCGTAGTGCGCGGAAAGATTGCCAAAAGAAAGCTTGCCGAAAAGGAGATTGCCGGATGATTGAAAAAATGAAAAAGGTCGTCATTGTGGCTCCGCAGGAACGTAAGGCATCAATGTTAAGCGCCCTGAGGGATTTTGGAGCGGTTCATGTATCCGAGACTGCTGCGCCCAATTCTTCCCTTTCGGATAAGCTTTCTCAGCTTAACCGCATACGTGCAATCCTTACAGACCAGGCTAAAAAAAATCAGGCGCCGGTTATTGAGGGAGAATCTTTTGAAGCCCTTCATGGCAAGCTTGTGCATGCCCTTGAGGAAAAAAAGGTTTTGGAAGACGAGATTATCAGGCTTGGCGCAGTCCGCGAAAGCGTTGCCAAATGGGGTGACTTTATCCCGCAGGAAGTGCTGGAGCTTAAAGATACAGGTCTTGAATTTAATTTTTATCTTCTTGGAAAGAAAGAATTTGAAGCTCTTCCCGAAAATGTGAGTTATATAAGGCTGCAGGATATAGACAAGCAGAACGCAATAGCTGTATTGGGTTCCGCTCTGCCTGACGGATTCAGCGGAAACCGCTTTGTTCTGCCGGAGAAGGGTCTTGGTCAAATTGAAAGGGAGACAGCTGAAAAGAAAAAAAGGCTTGCGGAAATTGCCTCCGTTGTTTCCGATTCGGCTGCCTATATTTCAAGTTATGACAAGGCCATTGCCCTCACAACCGACGAAATTGTTTTTAACCGTGTAGGCGACGGCGCCGCCAGTGAAGACTGCTTTACGTTGATACAGGGTTTTATACCGGTTTCCGATGTGGACGCCTTTAAGAAGGCTTCCTCTGAAAACTGCTGGGCCTACGCCATGGATGACCCTTCGGACGAGGATTTTACACCTACAAAGGTTCGCTACAACAGAGTCACAAAAATGATGCG
Organism: Sphaerochaeta sp.; assembly: GCA_052170315.1. Classification (GTDB taxonomy): domain Bacteria; phylum Spirochaetota; class Spirochaetia; order Sphaerochaetales; family Sphaerochaetaceae; genus UBA9732. The sequence goes on along the minus strand of JBQNAT010000004.1, from coordinate 103,893 downwards.
ACCCCTGTTTGACATGCTTGGTACTGTTCCGGGCTACAGGGAATACGACATAAGCATGTGGTTTTTGCTGTTCTTTGCTCTGTTCTTCGCAATGATAATAGGAGATGCCGCATACGGTCTGATTTTGCTTGCTGCCTGCGCGGTGCTTCATGTGAAGTCCAAAAAGTTGTCCAACGTCAATCTTCTGCTGTATGTGATGAGCGTTGCAACGATTTTCTGGGGCGCAATCACAGGCACATGGTTCGGAGCCGAAGAAGCAATGAAGATACCCTTCCTAAAAGCTCTGGTCATTCCCGCAATAGCCAACTACCCCGAGTATTTCGGCGTTGATTCCACTGCGGCCCAGAACGCGGTTATGAAGTTTTGTTTCGCGGTAGGTACCATACAGCTTTCCCTTGCCTGCGTTATGAATATCATACGCAAGTGGAAGGAAAAAAGCCTGGCTTTTCTTGCGGATGCGGGCTGGCTTGTAATGATACTGAGTATTTATAATCTGGTTCTTATGCTTGTCATAGGGGAGGAAGTCAATGTCGGAACGATTTTCACCCTTATAATCGGTGGCTTTTTCGCAGTTATAATTTTCGGAGGTCAGGAGCGCGGCAAAAGCTTTTTCGCGGGTCTTAAAACCGGTCTGGGAGGGGCTTTCATAACGTTCCTGAATTCAATAAGCGCCTTCGGCAACGTTATGAGCTATATCCGTCTTTTCGCGGTAGGCATGGCCAGTCTTGCCATAGCGCAGAGTTTCAACGGCATGGCTTCGTCAATGCTTAAGGGTCTGGCTTTTCCCGCGGGCGTTCTCATACTTCTGCTGGGACACGGGCTTAATATAGTGATGGGCGCGCTGAGTGTCATAGTGCACGGCGTGCGTCTTAATCTTCTGGAATTTTCGGGCCAGCTTGGAATGGAATGGACCGGAATACCATACGAACCCTTCAGGAAAAAATCCTGAATCGGTTTACGAAACTGAATTCGCGCACTGCTATAGGAGAACAGTAATATGAATATTGGATTAGTTGGTTTGGTTTTGGCTCTCTGCCTTTCAGGCATGGGTTCGGCATCCGGCGCCGGCGCTGCCGCCGCCGCTGCTGTAGGCGGATGGAAAAAGTGCTATGCAAACGGCAAGCCTGCGCCATTTATGATGGTGGCTTTTTCAGGTGCGCCTCTTACTCAGATTATTTATGGTCTTCTTCTGATGACGTTCATCAGGAGCGCGCTTGAAAGAGGAGCAGACCAGTTGTTCGCTTTGTTCATTGGTCTTTTCGGAGGTCTTGTAATAGGCCTTTCCGCCCACTTCCAGGGCCGCTGCGCCGCTGCCGCCTGTGACGCGCTTGGAGAAACGGGGAAGGGGACCCTGAACTATCTTCTGGTGATAGGAATCATAGAGACCGTAGCTCTGTTCACGCTGGTCTTCTGTCTCCTGCTCCTGAATTCCGTGGCATAATCTTCCGATACTCAGACACACGGAGCTGTATGGTCCTTACGATTGTATCGGTATTTGTTTTACTGACTCTGGGTGTTGTGGAGTTTTGTCTCCACAATACACATGTCGGAAAAATACCGGTAAGGATACTTGTAAACGGCACACGCGGCAAAACCACGGTCACGCGCCTTATCGCGTCCGGCCTTCGTGAAAGCGGCCTTAAAGTCCTTGCCAAAACAACGGGCTCAGAGGCCGCGATTCTTATGCCTGACGGCACTGTTCAAAGCCTTAAGCGCCGTTTCGGCGTAAATGTACTGCGTGAAACCTTTGGTTTCTTTTCCCTCGCCAACCGTCTTAACGTCCAAGCTGTTGTGCTGGAATGCATGGCTTTAAGGCCTGAAAACCAGATACTTATGTGCCGAATGACGCGGCCTACGGTTTCCGTCATTACAAACGCGAGGGTGGATCATACGGATGTGATGGGTGAAAGCATTGCTTCATCAGCTCAGGTGCTTAAGCTTTCCGTACCTGAAAACTATAGTTTCTATACAAGCGATATTTTTTTTGCGGATGACAGTTCCGCCGTTGTTGTAAACGCGGGACCTTCCCCCGCGGAACGCAACAAAGCGTTGGTTCTGAGGATACTTAAGGATTTGGGCGTTCCGGAAAGCACCGCTGTTTCAGGTATGGCAAAGGCCGTTCCGGATATAGGGCTTACAGGTCCTTTCAGGTTTGAAGACCGTCTGATAATCAATGCCTTCGCATCCAACGACATGCAGAGCGCGCGGGAACTGCTGACATCAATTGGCTCATTGAAAGATGTCTGTATAATTTACAACAACCGCTCCGACAGGGAATTTCGTCTGAAGTTTTTTGCCGAAGTTTTCAGAGAACTGTCCTGTCCCAGGATAATTGTAATAGGGGATAACCTTTCCAAATGCGTAAGGTTTTTTAAGCGCAAGGTTCCTTCCTCTTCCGTTTCCCCGTTCATCGGTACGGACAGTGAGCTTTTAAGTCTATGCGGCAGTACGACAGTCTGTATGGGCAACATAAAGGGGCGGGGTACTGCTTTTGTGGAATTCTGCCGTAAAAACGGACAGGAGGTACGCTGACATGTTTCAGATTTCGGTTGTTTTAAGCGTTGTTCTGGGGCTTCTTTCCTCTGAATTCCTTGGTCTGGCCACGGGCGGACTTATTTCCGCCGGCCACCTTGCCCTTTATTTCACACAACCGGTAAGGTTTGTCTCCACAATGGCCCTGTCCGTCCTGATTTACCTTCTTGTACTGCTTCTGGACCGCTGTATTTTCCTTTACGGCAGGCGCCGTTTTACGCTCTGTGTCATCCTTTCAGTCCTAGGCTCATGGGCCGTTCAGAAAGTTCTTGCGTCCGGACTTCCCATGTCCTTTGACATGAGGATAATCGGCTACATTGTTCCCGGTCTTATTGCAAACGACATGCTGAAACAGGGCGTTTTCAAAACCCTGGCGGCAGTCCTTCTTCTTTCCGCCGTCATTTTTCTTCTCACAGTGGGAAGACTCGTTATCTGAGACAGGCCGAGACCATAAAAAATTCAAAAGGTTGATTTCAGATAAACTATCATTTACTATAAAAGGTGTCCCTTTGAGGACACTGAAATCCACGGAGGTTTTTAATGAAGAAACTTTTTACAGTGCTCCTGGTTCTGGCGGTTGCCTTTACGGCTTTTGCGCAGAGCTCTGCCGAGCAGGCAAAGACAGAGGATGTCGCAGTTGCAATGATTACCGATTACGGTGACATCACGGACTTGTCGTTCAACCAGACAACATACGAGGCTTGCAAGGCTTTCTCGGAGGCCAACAGTCTTAAGTTCAAGTATTACAAGCCGGCGGGAGACAACACCGCTGACCGTATTGCCATGATTGAACAGGCTGTCGGAGAAGGCTACAACGTAATTGTCATGCCCGGCTTTGCTTTCGCGGAAGCTATTGCGCAGGCTGCTCCTCTGTACAAGGACGTTAAGTTCGTAGGTATTGACGTTTCCGAGTATGATCTTGTAGTTTCCGCAGGGCTGAATGATCTTTCAAACGTTTACTGCATAGTCTATAAGGAAGAGATAGCAGGGTATCTCGCGGGTTACGCGGCGGTTAAGCTTGGCTACACAAGGCTTGGTTTCTGCGGCGGTATGGCAGTTCCCGCAGTTATCCGCTACGGCTCCGGTTTCATACAGGGTGCGGACGCTGCGGCGGCAGAGCTTGGCGTTGCGGTTGACGTTCAGTTCGCATATGCCAACCAGTTCTTCGGCGATGCTGATATTACCGCGGCCATGGATACAATGTACGCAAGCGGCGCACAGGTTGTATTTGCCTGCGGCGGCGGTGTTTACACCTCAGTTTGCGAAGCTGCGGCCAAAGTTAGGAAAAAGGCGATAGGCGTTGACGTTGACCAGCAGCCCATATTTGATTCAACCTACGGCTATCCGCTCACAGTTACTTCAGCAATGAAGGGTCTTTATGCTTCTACTTACGATACGCTCCAGACAATCCTTGACGGAAAGTGGGACACAATCGTAGGACAGATTGCTAACCTGGGTCTTGTTTCCGCGACAGATATGGATGCGAACTATGTAGGCATTCCGACCGGAAAAGGAACCGCATGGTCTTCATCCTTCACTCTTGAGGACTATAAGAAGGTCGTTGCCGATATCTTCAACGGCAAGATTGTTGTAAATGACGATTCTTCAAATGCCGAGCCTAAGGCAAAGACTGTCAAGGTCAGCTACCGCGGTAACATTAAGTAAGCAATTTTGACTGTTTGCTTTTGGGAAGGTGCGAATTTTCGCACCTTCCTTTGCTTATGCCATTTGAAAACGGGCTGATACGGGCCATGGAAAATAGTCTATTTAGCCGTTTACTTTGGGATATTGTATAGACTACAATTATTTTAATACACAGGCACGCAGCGCGCGCGTAAAGGAGGCATACATTGAGGGAGACGTATGCAATCGAAATGCTGAACATCACCAAGAGGTTTCCGGGTATAGTTGCGAACGACAACATCACCCTGCAGCTTCGTAAAGGTGAGATACATGCTCTTCTGGGAGAGAACGGCGCGGGAAAATCAACCCTGATGAGCGTTCTTTTCGGGCTGTATCAGCCAGAGGAAGGCATTATCAGGAAGGACGGTGAAGAGGTCAGAATAAAAGACCCTAACGACTCCAACGCCCTTGGAATAGGGATGGTTCACCAGCATTTCAAACTTGTTGAGTGTTTTTCGGTTCTGGACAACATCATAATGGGGGTTGAACCCACAAAGGCCGGTTTTCTGAAGAAAACTGAAGCCAGAGAGAAAGTGATGGAGCTTTCAAAAAAGTACGGTCTTATGGTTGACCCAGACGCTAAGATTGAGGATATCACCGTTGGCATGCAGCAGAGAACGGAAATCCTGAAAATGCTGTACAGGGAAAATGAGATTCTCATTTTTGACGAGCCAACTGCTGTTCTTACACCTCAGGAAATCAATGAGCTTATGCAGATAATGAGAAACCTCAGGGCAGAGGGTAAATCCATTCTTTTTATTTCGCATAAGCTTAATGAAATAATGGCTGTTTCAGACAGATGCACCGTCCTGCGCAAGGGCAAATGCATAGGTACTGTTGATACGGACAAGACAAGCATAGAGGAACTTTCCGCCATGATGGTTGGAAGGAACGTAGACTTCCATGTTGAAAAAAAGCCGAAGAAGCCGGGAACTATCATACTTGACATAGAAGGTATGACGGTTGCTTCCAGGCTTCATAAAAACAACGCCGTTAAAAACGTCTCGCTCAAGGTAAGGACGGGAGAAATTGTCTGCATTGCCGGTATAGACGGGAACGGGCAGAGCGAATTCGTTTACGGCCTTACAGGCCTTGAGCCTCTTGCGGGCGGACAAATTCTGCTTATGGGCAAGGACATAACAAAGGCTCCGATAAGAGAAAGGATTATAGACGGAATAAGCCACATCCCTGAGGACAGGCACAAGTACGGCCTTATACTTGACTATACTCTGGAAGACAACCTTGTGCTTCAGCGGTATTTCGAGCCTGAATTCACAAACAAGGCCGGTTTTTTAAAGCGTGACAGCATAAGAAAGTACGCGCAGACCCTTATTGACCAGTACGATATCAGAAGCGGCCAGGGGCCCGTCACAATGGCGCGTTCCATGAGCGGCGGAAATCAGCAGAAAGCTATAGTTGCCAGAGAAATAGACAAAAATCCGGAACTTCTTATCGCCGTCCAGCCTACAAGAGGCCTTGACGTGGGAGCGATAGAGTACATTCACAAGCAGCTTATAGCCCAGCGCGATGCGGGAAAGGGCGTTCTTCTTGTTTCACTTGAGCTTGATGAGGTAATGGATGTCTCCGACAGGATACTTGTCATGTATGAAGGCGAAATAGTAGGCGAGTTCGACCCAAAGAAAACAACTCAGGAAGAGCTTGGCCTTTACATGGCCGGAGCCGTAAGGATGGAGGTTAAGGCATGAAGAAGAATCTTATGAGGACAAACGGTATGCAGTCTCTCATCGCATCCCTTATCTGTGTGCTCCTTGGCCTTTTTCTTGGCTATGTGGTTTTACTTTTCATCAATCCGTCAGGAGCTTTTGCCGCCATAGCAACGGTAATCAGGAATTTTATGATGTACGGAAGGGCAAGCATAAGGCTTAAATATTTTGGAAGCACGCTTGTAAAAACAGCCCCGCTGCTGATGTGCGCTCTGAGCATACTTTTCAGCTACAAGGTGGGTCTTTTCAACATAGGATGCAGCGGACAGTATACTGCGGGCGCATGTGCGGCTCTTTACGCCGCCCTGAAGCTTGGCTGGCACTGGCTGCCGTGTCTGCTGCTCGCAATCTGCGCAGGCGCGTTCGCGGGCGCTATAGTTGGTTTTTTAAAGTCCTACTGCAACGTAAACGAAGTCATATCCGGAATAATGCTTAACTGGATTATCCTGTACGGGACTAACACAATCCTTACATCCGTAAAGGAGCTTGCTTCTCCGTATACATACCAGATGAGCTCTTACGGCAAAAAGGCCCTTCTTCCAAATCTTGGACTGAATAAGCTTTTTTCCAACAATCAGTATGTGACTTTAGCCATACCGCTTGCTGTACTTGCCGCAATAATAGTAATGGTAGTGCTGAACAAAACCAAATTCGGTTTTGAGCTTAAGGCTACAGGCTTCAATAAGAACGCCGCAAAGTACTGCGGAATGAAGGAAAAAAGGAATATAATACTTTCCCTTCTTATTTCAGGAGCCCTTGCCGGCCTTGGGGCGGCGTTTTTCTACCTTACGGGCTATGAGCAGTGGGAATGCACTACTTCCAACGTTCCGGGGATGGGCTTCAACGGTATTGCGGCTACCTTCCTTGGCGGTCTTAACCCTATAGGCACCATTTTCGCGTCGTTCTTCATCCAGCACATCACAATCGGCGGAGCGTACGTTGACAAAACCATGTACTGCTCACAGATTTCTGATCTCATATCTGCTCTTATCATCTATCTCTGCGGCTTTGTCCTGTTCCTCAGGCTTATGATGAACAGACTCCTTGACAAATATGATGAAAAGAAAAAGGGAGGTAAAAACTAATGATACTCCTTATTCAGTATATGCTTATTTTTGCCTCAATCCTCATCCTTGTCGCTCTTGGAGGCTGTTTCTCAGAGCATTCGGGCGTCATAAACCTGGGGCTTGAGGGAATAATGGTAATAGGCTCCCTTGGCGGAGCTCTTGCCATGAAGTTTCTTCCCATTTCAATACCGGCCGTGCCGTATGTGCTTCTGGTTGTTCTCTTCGCCATACTTTTCGGCGTTGCGTATTCTTCGCTCCTTGGCGTGGCAAGCATAAACTTCAAGGCGGACCAGACAATTGTGGGAACTGCTTTGAACATGCTGGGAACGGCCGCGGCAACAGTCATTGTCAAAGCCATAAATACGGCAGCAAATCCCAACGACGTTTCATCAGTGATACAGTACATAAACCCGAAAAAGAAATTCATAATCTATTTCGGCTCGTTCGAGTTCAACTGGTTCATGGTCATTACACTGATAGGTCTTGCTGTCGCGTACGTTGTACTGTACAAAACAAGGTTCGGCTTAAGGCTCATGGCCTGCGGCGAACATCCTCAGGCGGCGGACTCCGTTGGAATAAACGTGTATAAATACCGCTGGGCGGGAGTTTTGATTTCAGGTGCGTACGGCGGGCTTGGAGGAATCTGCTACATCCTCGCAGGCGTTTCCGAGTGGAGATTCGAATACGGCGCGGCGGGTTTCGGCTTCCTTGCGCTGGCTGTCATGATATTCGGACAGTGGAAGCCCACGCGGATAGCGCTTGCGGGTCTTCTTTTCGGCTTTTTCAGGGCGTTGTCAAATGTGTATTTCGGCTTTGATTTCCTTGTAAGGCTGAATGTACCCGGCAACATCTATAATATGATGCCTTACATCATCTCCATCATTGTCCTTGCGCTGACTTCAAGCCATTCAAGGGCTCCGAAGGCCGAGGGCATTCCGTACGACAAGGGACTCAGGTAAATTTTTCTTTCGGACCGGACCTCATTGGACCGAGTCCGTTTTTAATGTCAGTTGCTTTTGAGTTTATGGTATATTAAAATCAAATATTGCCTTGAAAGGCATTTCTTTAGGAGGAAATATGAAAAAAACGTTGGCTATTTTGTTGGTTCTTACAATCTGCCTGTCGGCAGTTTTCGCAAACGGCTCTGGCGAAGCCGGGACGGATGGTGGTGAAAAGATTAAGGTAGTCCTTCTTACCGATGCTACCGGTATTGACGACAAGTCTTTCAATGCTGCGGCATGGAGAGGAATCCTTGAGTTCTACGGTGACAACGGAGCCGGAAGAGGTAAATACTATGAGAACATCACAGCGCAGACCTCCGACGATTATATCCCCAATCTGAAGAACGCTTCGGAAGCCGACTGGGACCTTATCATTACCACGGGTTTCACATGGGGGGACTCATTGGAATCCGTTACAGGACTTTATCCGGAGCAGAAATACATTATTATAGACGTTGACTACCTCACATCCAGACCAAACCTCATTCAGTACATCTATGAAGAAGAACAGGGCTCATACCTTGTAGGCGTTGCGGCGGCAGAACAGGCTAGGGCTGACGGTGTCGCAAACCCGAAGTTCGGTTTTGTCGGCGGTGTTGCCGGAGCTACAATCACAAAGTTTGAAATAGGCTACATAGAAGGTGTTAAGTCCGTTTATCCAAACGCGGAAATTGTTGACTTCTATGTAAACAGCTGGGGAGATCCTGCCGCAGCGAAGACGGCTGCGAAGTCAATGTATGACAGCGGAGTATACTGTGTCTTTGCCGCGGCCGGCGGAAGCGGACTTGGCGTCATAGCGCAGGCCAAGGAAGAGCGTCTGGCGGGACGCAACGTATGGGCAATTGGTGTTGATTCGGACCAGTATGAAGACGGTATTTACACTGAAGGCAAGTCCGCGGTTCTTACATCAATGATAAAGAAGGTAGAAAACTCAACAGTTGATGCTCTTAAGAAGGTTGAAGGCGTATGGGAAGGCGGAATAGTCAAGCAGAACATGGCCAACGGAGGAGTAGGCTTCTCAACAACCAATGCGGAGCTTAAGGATAGCGCGAAGAGGGCTGCTGAAGCGGCGGGAAACGCTATTCTTAAAGGAACACTTGTTGTTGACAAGACATACGCAGCCGCTATGGCAGCAGGTCTTGCGCCAAGGGGACTTGGAGCAATTGACGACTGATGTTTATTTCAGCTTTTAACGGACACGCCTCATCCGAGGCGTGTCTTTATAAGAGTTGAAATAATAATCAGGAGGCTGCCGTGAGCGAATATGCAATAGAAATGCTGGGTATTACAAAAACCTTCCCCGGCATAGTCGCAAACGATAATGTTAATCTTATAGTTAAGAAGAACGAGGTTCATGCAATCCTTGGCGAAAACGGAGCGGGAAAAAGCACTTTGATGTCCGTCCTTTTCGGAGCTTACGCTGCGGATTCGGGAAAAATCCTTATCAACGGAAAAGAAGTAAATATAACGGGTCCAAACGTCGCGACAGCCCTTGGGATAGGAATGGTTCATCAGCATTTCAAACTTGTGCATAACTACACCGTTACGGAAAACATTGTTTTGGGCAGAGAACCTCGCAACAGATTCGGAATACTTTCCCTTGGCACCGCCGAGAAAAAGGTTCGTGAACTGAGCAAAAAGTACGGGCTTCAGGTAGACCCCAAGTCCGTAATAGACGATATCTCCGTAGGACAGCAGCAGCGGGTGGAAATACTGAAAACCCTGTACTCCGATTCGGATATAATCATACTTGACGAACCTACAGCTGTCCTTACGCCTCAGGAAATAGATGAGCTTATGGACATAATCGGAAAGCTCAAGGCAGAAGGTAAAACGATAGTCCTTATTACACATAAGCTTAAGGAAATCAAGGCAGTTGCCGACAGATGTACCGTTTTAAGGCGAGGAAAATTCATTGACTGCATTGATATCACACCTGATACAAGCGAACAGGCTCTTGCCTCTCTGATGGTCGGAAGGCCGGTTAAATTTAAATTTGAAAAAAACCCAGTCCGGCCCGGCAAGGCGGTTCTTGAAATAAAAGACATTACTGTAAAAAACGGCGCAGGCGTGGAGAAGGTCAAAAACTTCTCATTGGACGTCCATGCGGGTGAGATATTAGGAATCGCGGGCGTTGACGGAAACGGTCAGACGGAGCTTCTTTATGCCGTTTCCGGGCTTTCTCCTGTGGAAAGCGGAAAAATTTTCCTGAACGGAGAGGACATCACGAACTGTACAATAAGGGAAAGGATAGTGAAGGGGCTTGGACACATACCTGAGGACCGTCAGAAGCACGGCCTTGTTTCCGGTATGCCTGTAAGCGAAAACACTGTTTTAAAAGATTTCTATACGGACAGATACACGGGAAAGTTCGGGGTCCTGAACTACGGCAGGATAATTGAACATTCGGATAAGCTTATTGAGCAGTTCGACATAAGGTCGGGACAGGGCTCATTCACGCCGGCGGGCTCGCTCTCAGGAGGAAACCAGCAGAAGGTAATAGTTGCCCGTGAGATATCGCTTTCGCCGGACGTCATGATAGTTGCCCAGCCTACGCGAGGTCTTGACGTAGGAGCAATAGAGTATATAAGAGAACGCATAATAGAAGAAAGGGACAAGGGAAGGGCGATACTTCTTGTAAGTTTCGAGCTTGACGAGATAATGAACCTCTGTGACCGCATTGCCGCCATATCAAAGGGAAGCATAGTAGATATCTTCAAAGAAGGTGAAAAAACAGCTTCCGAGATAGGCCTTATGATGGCCGGCGTAAAGAAGGAGATATAAATGAAGAAACAGAGAGAAAAACAGCCCTTTACAGACTGGTTCCTGGACAGCAACGGCGCGACTTCGCTTGCCGTAGTCCTTCTGGGTTTCCTGGCGGGTATAATACTCCTTCTTTTAATAGGGAAAAATCCAATGGGAATGTTCCGCGCAATAGTACAGTCAATGATAGGAAAGGCGTCCAAAAGCGGAGGCTGGAACTTCCGCAATGTGGGAGAAACCCTTGCTTTCAGCGTCCCCTACATCCTATGCGGCCTTTCCATGGGTTTCGCGGCAAGAGTAGGTCTTTTCAACATAGGAGCTGAAGGCCAGTACACTGTGGGAATGCTTGCGGCCCACATTGTTGCCGTCTGTATTCCCGCTTTCACGGGTCAGTGGTTTTTATGTATGCTTGCCGCGATACTTGCGGGTTCCGTCTGGGGCGGTGTTGTAGGTCTGTTAAAAGCCAAATTCAAGGTGTCCGAGGTTGTCGCGACAATAATGCTTAACTATGTGGCGCTTTATGTTTATGCGCTTGTATGCCTTTATCTGCTTCCTGAAGCTGCGGTAAACAAGAGCGGAAGAACTGCCGACCTTGCGTCCTCGGCCCTGCTGTCAAAGGTTATTATAACTGATTCAAACCTGAACATAGGCTTTTTCTTCATGCTTCTCGCGGTCATTGTTTACTGGTTCATCATGGAGAAGACAAGGCTTGGCTTCAGCTTCCGGGCTACCGGCTTTAACAAGGATGCCGCACGTTGCTCAGGAATTAACGACACAAAGGCAATTTTCCTGTCAATGGCAATCGCAGGAGCTTTTGCCGGTCTTGCGGGAGCCTGCGTACTGCTTGGTACGGTAAGGTACTCTAAGATACTTACGGGACAGGACGGTTACGGCTTCATGGGTATAGCCGTTGCGCTTGTGGGAAACAGCAAGGCGCTTGGGATACTTCTTGCCGGCCTTCTGTTCGGCATTTTAAAACAGGCCTACTCAATAATGCAGGGAATGAGTATCCCAAAGGAAGTTGTTACGGTTATTGAAGGTCTCATAGTAATTTTCATTGCCCTTCGCTCAGGTCTTTCCCTTGTAAAGGACAGGCGCGCAAAGATGAAGGTCAGGAAGGAGGCTTTGAAATGATAGGAAATCTCTCTTCGATAATGATGCTTGTTGCTCCTATCCTGATAACAGCTACCGGCGGAATGATATGCGAACGCTCCGGCGTTGTAAACGTGGGCCTTGAAGGTCTGTTCTCAATAGGCGCCTGCACCGCGGCAATAATGCACCGACAGCTTGAAGTCGCAGGAAGCGGACGAATATCAATATTTATTGCGATAGTCTGCGGAGCCTTGGTGGCCGGAATTATTTCGCTTATCCATGGGCTTGCGGCCATTGATTTGAAGGCTGATCAGACCATTTCAGGTACAGGTATAAACCTTCTTGCGGACGGCATAACTGTTTTTGTCTGCCAGCGATTCTACGGAACGGACAGATCAAAGGAGTTTATACTGGGAATGATAAAGGATAAAATCGGTTTCTATCCTTCATTCTACATTTCCATCGCGGTAATTGTAATTGCGTGGTTTTTGCTGTACAAAACTCCGTTCGGCATGCACTTAAGAGCCTGCGGCGAGCATCCGTCAGCTGCCGATTCCTGCGGTATAAACGTAAGAAGGACACGTTACATAGGTGTCCTCAGCTCGGGTCTTCTCGCGGGCCTTGCGGGAGGTTGTGCCGTTCTTACGCAGACAATACAATTTACAAGTTCCTTTACAAACGGACGCGGATTTATTGCTCTGGCGGCAGTCGCGTTCGGAAGATGGACTCCGCTTGGGGTATTCGGAGCGGCTCTTCTTTTCGGCGCTTCTCTTGCTTTAGCGACCATATCGTCAATGGTACCGGCTCTTAAAGCTGTGCCTTTTCAGGTCTTCAACATAATTCCCTATCTTGTCACTTTGATTGCGCTTATCGCTTTCTCCGGAAGGGATTACGCTCCGAAGTCCTCAGGTATACCTTATGAAAAGGGCGCAAGCTGATAAAACTGTACGGCAGCTGTATGAATGCTAAAATTGTTCCGGCTTTTGTTCAGAAAATATCTATAAAAGTTCTTTCGGTTATGTTTTCACGCTGTTCAGTTACTGCAATACTGAAAGCGTTTCAAAGAAAAAGTCCCAGAATCTTTCTTTGTCCGCCCTTACTCCTGCAAGAACATTGCCTGTTTCGTCTGCCTTTCCGGCAACTGTCTGACCGTACTTTTCCTCATCACGGAGTTCAACCCGGATATTGTGCCTTTCAAAGCCGAAAAGCGACGGGTCAGCAAGATAGGCTATTGTGCTTGGGTCGTGCATGGCAGGATATTCGCCGTTCAGCTTCATTACCGCATTGCCGTAGTATCCGATAGAAGCTATGAACAGTTTTTTAAAGTCTGAATCGGGAAGATTCCGAGCGCGCTTCATCTGCTTTTCGTCAAATTCCAGAGTTCTTGTTACGTCAAGACCGAACATTACTATTTCCTGTTTGCCGGAGTAGACAATCTGCGCAGCTTCAGGGTCCGCGTAAACATTGAATTCGGCATAGGGTGTGGCGTTGCCGTTTCCCATGGAGCCGCCCATTACTACAATACGCTTTACATCGCGCGAAAAAAGAGGGTCCGCCTTAAGACATACGGCAAGGTCCGTCATTGGTCCCAGGGAAACAAACGTTATCTCTCCGGGATTTTCCCTTACAATATTTAAAATAGCCTGAATTCCGTTTCCCCGGCAGAATCTTGTGCATTCAGGGAATACCGGACCATCCAGCCCTGTTTCCCCGTGGATATTTCCGGCATGAACTCGTTTCCTTATCAGAGGACTCGGCGAACCTGCATAGACAGGACAGTCAAAGTTCAGAGCCTGCGACAGATTCAGAGCGTTTGTCAGTGTCCTGCTAATGGACTGGTTGCCATATGTGGCAACTATGGCTTCAGTCTTTATTCTGTCTGAAAGCCCTTTCGCAAGAGCCAGAGCATAGGCATCGTCATGTCCGGGGTCGCAGTCAATTATAATTCGTTCCTTTTCCATGAAGTCCTCCGTAAAAAACATTTTAATCCTTAAAAGAGAGTAAATGAAACACTTAAAAAATAATAAGTAATTTAAGTCTGTCCCACTTTATCTTTTACCTGTTTGGTGCTATTGTCATAGCATGACAAAGGAAGTAAAAGCAGGCAGCCTGACCATGGGAGGGAACTCTCCTGTAAGCGTCCAGACAATGTATGACATACCGCTGTCATCTGTTGAAGAGCGCTTTGAATCACGCATGAGCGTCCTTAAGGCCATGGGTTGCGACATAATCAGATTTTCGTATCCTGATATTGCAGAGCATGAAATGCTTTGCAATGTTGTAAGAAGGTGCCCCATGCCGGTTGTCGCGGATATACATTTTGACTACCGTAACGCAATGGACGCAATGGACTGCGGTGTCGCTAAAATCAGGATTAACCCGGGCAATATCGGAGACAGGTGGAAGACTGAGGAAGTCGTGCGAAAAGCGCTTGACAGGGGCGTTGCCATCCGAATTGGCCTGAACAGCGGCTCACTTCCAAGAAATGTCTCAAAAAAAGATACCGTTTCGCTGATGACGGATACGGCTCTTGAATATATTTCATGGTTTGAAAACCTTGGTTTTTACAATACTGTCGTCTCCCTTAAGGCATCGGACAGCTTGCTGAGCTATGATGCCGCGAAAAGATTTTCAAAAATGAGCGACTATCCCATGCATCTGGGTGTGACGGAAGCCGGCGGAGTTGTCTCCTCATGCGTGAAATCCACATGGACTTTAGGACGTCTGCTTGAACAGGGCATAGGGGCGACCATCCGCTATTCCATAACAGGCTCAATAGAGGACGAGGTTCAGGCCGGCGTTGAGCTTTTAAGGACGCTTGGACTTAGAAAGGGCGGGATAAAGATAGTTTCCTGCCCAATGTGCGGTCGCTGCAGTTTCAACAGTCAGGGCTTTCTTAAAGAAGTTGAGCATGAGATTCTTGCCACGGGCAAAGACCTTTGCGTTGCCATCATGGGCTGCCAGGTAAACGGCCCCGGTGAGGCAAAAGGCGCCGATATTGCCGTAAGCGGCATAGGAAACAAGGTTTTTCTCTATAAAAAAGGTGAAATTTACAAGCGGATAGACTGCGCAAGCGCAAAAGATGAACTTTTAAAAGCAATAAACGATTTTGATAAAGAGTAAGTATGAATGATAAACTTATAATCAGAGGCGCCAGTGAGCATAACCTCAAACACATAAATCTTGATTTGGATAAAAACAGCCTCATAGTAATATCCGGTCTTTCGGGGAGCGGCAAAAGTTCCCTTGCCTTTGACACCGTTTTCGCAGAAGGCCAGCGCCGTTACGTGGAATCCCTGAGTTCCTATGCCCGGATGTTTCTGGGACGTCTGGATAAGCCTGAGGTAGAGCTGATTGAAGGTTTAAGCCCGGCCATCGCCATTGAGCAGAAAACCACCGGACGCAATCCCAGGTCTACCGTAGGAACGATTACAGAAATATATGACTACTACAGGCTTTTGTGGGCAAGGATAGGAGAGGTTCATTGCCCGAACTGCGGAAGAAAAATCAGCAGGATGTCCGTTGACCAGATAATAGATGCGATTTTCAAACGCGGCGGAGAGGGCTCACGTCTTATGGTAATGGCCCCAGTCGCTATGGGAAGGAAGGGCGAATATAAAAAAGTTCTTGACGATGCGAAAAAAGCCGGCTATCAGCGCGTAAGGATAGACGGCCAGATGCATATGCTGGATGAAAGCTTCGCTTTGGACAAACAGATAAAGCACAGTATAAGCATAGTCATAGACCGTCTTATTCTGGAACGCGAAGCAAGACTTAGGCTTGCCGATTCCATTGAAAAGGCAACCGATATGACAAACGGTCTTGTGGAAATCGTTTTTATCGGAGAAGACAGGAAGGAAACGCCTGAAATTTACTCGGAAAAGAACAGCTGTCCTCACTGCGGTATATCAATAAGCGAAATTCAGCCAAGGCTTTTTTCTTTCAACAATCCCTTCGGCGCATGCCCCGAATGCAACGGTCTTGGCTTTAAAACCGTCTATGACGTTGATAAGTTAATTCCGGATAAGAGCAGGAGCTTCGACGAAGGCGCTATTGCTTCAATGAATCCGAATGCGGGCTGGGGCAGAGCCGGTTTTGAAGCTTTTGCCAAAAGCCACGGATTTACCGCTAAAACTCCATTCAGCAGTCTTTCAAAGGAACAGCTTGATGCCGTACTTTACGGTTCCGACACAAAGTTCACAATGAAATACGAGGACAAAATCGGTTCAACCACTTTAAACAGACGATGGCACGGAATAATAAACGATCTTAAGCGCCGCTACGCCGAAACGGAAAGTCCCGCCATAAAAACATGGATAAGCTCTTTTCAGACTGAAATTGAATGCCCTGTCTGTCACGGTGAAAAACTAAGGCCTGAAGCGTTAAGCGTCTTTGTGGGCGGAAAAAATGTGAATCAGGCAACAGCTTTGAGCATAAAGGACAGCTATGATTTTTTCCTGTCTCTTTCACTTACGGAAACCGAACAGCAAATAGCCCATCAGATTATGAAGGAAATTCTATCAAGGCTTACCTTTATGAAAAATGTAGGCCTTGGCTATCTCACAATGAACAGGAGCGCGGGAACTCTTAGCGGAGGTGAAGCCCAGAGGATAAGGCTCGCGACCCAGATAGGTTCGGCTCTGAGCGGAGTTCTTTACGTACTTGACGAGCCTTCCATAGGACTTCATCAACGTGACAATCAAAAGCTGATAGATACTCTTAAGAATTTGCGGGACCTTGGAAACACCGTTCTTGTTGTAGAGCATGATGAGGCAACCATCAGAAATGCCGACTATGTTGTGGACATGGGGCCGGGGGCCGGCGAACACGGCGGTTTTGTAATGGCCCAGGGCACCCCTCAGGAAATAGAAAGGAATCCTGAAAGCATAACCGGGCAGTTTTTAAGCGGAAAGATAACTATACCCGTCCCGTTTATCAGGCGTCCGGGAAACGGCAAATATCTCAAAGTCGCAGGCGCTGAAAAAAACAATATCCACAATGTGGATTTTGAAATCCCGCTTGGAAAGTTTGTAGTCCTGACAGGTGTTTCAGGCTCAGGAAAAAGTACGCTCCTGAACCAGATACTCACTCCCGCCCTCAGGGACAGGTTCAACAATAAGAGTGAAAGATTTGACGGCTACAGAAGCATTGAAGGCGCGGAGTACCTTGATAAACTGATTTCCATAGATCAGAGCCCTATAGGTAAAACGCCAAGGTCCAACCCCGCTACCTACGTTGAAGTTCTTGGCCATATCAGAAACCTGTTTGCAAGCCTTCCTGAAAGTAAAGCAAGAGGTTACAGCGCAGGACGTTTTTCATTTAACGTTGCCGGCGGACGGTGTGAACACTGCCGCGGTGACGGGAACTTGAAGATAGAGATGAATTTCCTCCCGGATGTTTACGTTACCTGTGATGTCTGTCACGGTAAAAGATTCAATCAGGAAACTCTTGCTGTACGCTACAAGGGAAAAAACATCGCGGATGTTCTGAATATGACCGTAAGCGAAGCGCTTGAATTTTTTCAGGCCGCGCCCCCGATAAAGAGAAAACTGCAGACACTTGAAAGCGTAGGGCTTGGATACATAAAGCTTGGTCAAAGCGCGCTTACACTAAGCGGAGGTGAAGCCCAGAGGGTAAAGCTTTCTCTGGAACTTAGCAAAATCGGTACGGGAAAAACTCTCTATGTTCTGGATGAGCCTACAACAGGCCTTCACTTCGCTGATATAAAAAAGCTGATGGAGGTTGTTGACCGCCTTGTCGAGGCCGGCAACACAGTTGTAATGATTGAGCATAATCTTGATGTGATAAAACTTGCGGACCACATTATAGATCTTGGTCCTGAAGGCGGTGACGGAGGCGGAAGCATAGTCGCGCAGGGAACTCCGGAGGAAGTTGCCAGGGTGAAAGAATCTTATACCGGACAGTTTCTCGCAGGGATATTGCTTTGATGTGAGTTTTTATTTATGGCTATAGCTCTTACGCTGTAATATAATAACCCGGATGATGAAAAAGGTACTGGCTGTTCTGATATTTCTGACTGTCCTCATTTTCAGCTCCTATTCGGAGCGGAATCTTCTCATGCAATCCATACAGCTATCCACATATGAAGAGCTTCAGGCCATGTGTAATGCCTATGGGCTTGATTCAAAATCCGATGAAAACGGTCTTAGGCGGAATTTGTTTTCCTATTTCGGAATAGAAGAGACTGAAAGTTCAGAAGAAGAGGAAGAATTATCGGAATCCGCGGCTTCCATAATTATTGAAAGCTCACAGACGCTTTACAGCTCGGAAAAAGTCATAATTCTTTCGGGAAATGTAAAAATGTCCTTTTCCGCGGCTGATGACGGTACAGAGCGTTCTGTTTCTGCTGATAAGGTTTTCATTGATATTGAAAAAAAGATACTTGAAGCGTCTGGCAGAGTATCTTTAAGCGAGAAGGCGGAAACCGTCAGAGCCTATGAGGGGCAAATTTTGCGGCTTGACTGGGGAAACCTGGACATAGTTGTGTTTTCCGGAGGAAATACGACAACTAGGACAAACTCCGACGGAGAGAGTATAATCTTCTATGCCGGCGGGAAGTCGATTTCATATTCGGGAAGCCTTGACGGCGTTTTCTTCAGAGACGGAATGATTTCCACAAGTCAGGATGAGCCCTATTGGAGCATAACCGCTTCCGGACTTTCAATACTTGAAAACGATTTCTTCCTTGATAATGCTGTGCTGCGTCTGGGAAGAGTTCCTATTTTCTACATTCCTTTTTTCTTTTATCCCGGTACGCGGCTTTCCTTTAATCCCGCGATAGGGTTTTCAGGAACGAAGGGAGCCTTTCTTTCCGCAACTCTGGAACTGTACGGCAGCTACCCTAAACTTAAGCTTCAGGGTTCATCGGATAACCGCAAAGACGTAGCCTCGTCCATAATTTCCTTTTTAAAGACGGATGAAGACGGGAAAACGGTAAGGGACGGCTTTTACTACAGAGCTTTGAAGGAAGGCGAGGAGCCGGGCGCTCTTGAACAGTGGGCTCGAAAGAGTTCAAGCTATCTCGCGACGTTCGCGGATGTTTATGAAAAGCTTGGCCTTGTTCTGGGTCTGGATACTTTAAACCGCTTCTATGACGGAAAGCTCAGCGTCGGAGCTGTAGGAGCTGCGGGCTACAGCGCGGAAAAACGGGATGAGTATTTGGGGCGCTTCCGGTATACTTTTGATTTTTCTCTGGATTACAATGCCGACAGTCTTGCTTT
This sequence comes from Sphaerochaeta sp., assembly GCA_052170315.1. GTDB lineage: Bacteria > Spirochaetota > Spirochaetia > Sphaerochaetales > Sphaerochaetaceae > UBA9732. Next base: position 84,790 of record JBQNAT010000004.1, on the reverse strand, counting down.
CAGCGCAAAGCTTCCGTTTTTCAGCGACCCTTATGTCCGCGCAGATTTTCTGAACAGGAACACGGCTTTCGCTCTGACTTCTCTTCTTGGAACGGAACAGACCTTCCCAAAACTTTACTCAACGCAGTCTTCTTTCACTCAGCTTTTAAATTTTTCCTACAGCAAAACGGAAGGAAAATTCAGCTTCAACATTTCTTCGCTTAAAGCGGACATAGACTACAGCCTTGGACGCGTAACGGAAAACGGCGAAAAACGGTATAAGGCAAAAGCCGTTGAAGCATCCCTTCCTTATTTCAGTTTCAGTTCCGGCGGCACATTCCTGGATTTAAAGAATTTGAGCTGGAATCGAAAAAACGGCAAAGAAAATGAGGACGAAAACCGAACTGTAAAGCCGAAGTACCAAAGTTCCGCGGCGCAGGCATTTTCGGACGAGCTTTACAGCTTACAGCTTGCGGAAAAAACAGGGGAAAGCCTGTCTGAATCAGTAGGGAGGGAAAACGCAGTAAATGCCTACGAAGGACCTGTACTTCAGCAGGAAAAGAACCTGGAGGAAGGCGGCACCTTCAAAATAGGCTATACCTACAGGCAGACGCTGGACAACGTTTACAGGGAAGAGCTTAAACATGACAGTTTCTATACCAAAATAGGCGGAACGCTGTATGTAAAAGTCTCATCTCCCGGTCAGTGGTTTGATATCACTGAAACAGTAAGACCTCAGTTTAACTATGCGCTTAACAATATTTCCCGGCAGTCTGCGGAAACAGATGATTTTTCCCTTGTATCCGTTTTGAAGGTTTCAAGCCCGAAACTGGGACTTACATATGACCTGACGCAGAAAATCTATTCCCATTACCGCTACAGTTATTCGGGGACAACTACCTTGAAAGAAGCGTGGGGAAATTGGACAAAAGAGGATGTAAGCGTTCATGCTCTTAATTTTTCCAGAAAAGCCGGAAGTTTTACTTTCGGTTTTTATACTCAGCTGAAACCTCTTACGGAGGTTTTAAAACCGTCCGCCTCTTATTCGAAAAACGGCTTCACGGCGCATGCTGATTTTTCTCTTAACAGGCGTGAAGGGGAGAGCAATTTTAAAAAAGATACAGGCAACCTCAACTTTTCCTTCAGCTCTTCCTTTCTGCAGCTGTCATTTTCCAACCGTTATGATTTTACAAAAAGCTCGTACAGTCTTGTGCAAAAAGCGGTAGTAAAACCGCTGAATGGCCTTATACTTACGGAAAACGCTTCCTTTAAAGGAAATTTCAAAGCAGAAAGGCTGTCGTTTGCGGCTTCATATTCTCTGTCTGCGAATCCGTTTACCATAAACGCAAGTACATCAATGGGTTTTAAGGGAGAAAACTTCAAAAAGGACAATTTTACCATAGCTTTGAAACTTGAGCAGGAGGAACTTACGTTCTGGAAAGGAAGAATAAGTCTTAAATCAAAGTTTTCATCGTCCTTTAACTATGATTTTCAAAACCCTTACAGAAGCGCTTTTACCGCAAGCCTGGGTTTTGATTTCAGGATAGCGGAATTTCTGGACCTGAGCATAAACGTAAGCAGCGCGAACAAATCCTTCGCGCGTTATTATCGTGAAGGTTCCTTCAGCCTTGAAAGCATGTTTGAAGACCTGATGCGCTCCTTTGATTTTTTCGGAGAAGGAAGACGGAATACCGGCTTTAATCTTTCCGCGTTAAGCCTCAGCGCCGTACACTACATGAAAGACTGGAAACTGTGCATTGACGCAAAGGGCGGTCTTACAACACAATACAGTGGCAAGTACGAATGGGTTCCGTCGGTGACTGTGTATATCAAATGGAACGCCATTCCGGAGCTGAAGGCAAACGGCAGCTGGGACGGATACAACAGGGAGTGGAACTGATGGGAACAGGTTTTGTATTTGAAGATTTAGATGCCCTTAGAACTGTATGCGGCGTAAACGATTCCAACATTCCATACATTGAAAGACTCTTTGGCTGCAGTATCTACGTGAAAGGAAACCGTGTGGAGTGCAGTACGGAAGAAAGCGTTGACCCTGAAAGGAGCGCCGGTCTTTTCACTGAACTTTTCGACAGACTTTCAAGGCTTTCCGGGATTACTGAAGATATTGGGGAGCCTGAAATTCTAATGGAGTACAAAGCTGTTCAGAATTTGGAAGAAAACGGGGAAGGCACAAGTTCCGCGAAACGGGATTTCATCTCTGTGCTGAACAAGTCCGTCTATCCTAAGAGCCTGAATCAGGAAAGATATATACGCTCAATGAAAAACAGCCAGATAACATTCGGTATAGGCCCCGCGGGTACAGGCAAAACATACCTTGCGGTTGCGTACAGTCTGGGTGAAATTTTAAGCGGCGGAAAGCAGAAACTTATTCTGACAAGACCTGTTGTAGAGGCAGGAGAAAGCCTTGGCTTCCTCCCCGGAGACTTTTCTCAGAAGCTGAACCCGTATCTTAAACCGCTTTATGACGGAATGGAGGCGCTTCTGGCTCCCGCTACCATAAGAAGGCTTGAGGACTCGGGCGCTATTGAAATCGCGCCTCTTGCATATATGAGGGGAAGAAGCATACACAATGCCTGTATCATACTTGACGAGGCTCAGAATACAACCAGAACGCAGATGAAAATGTTTCTTACTAGGATAGGAGAAAACTCCTGTGCTATAATAACAGGCGACATCACGCAAATAGACCTTCCCAATACGTCATCAAGCGGACTTGTCCACGCAAGGGATGTATTACGTGATATCGAAGGAATTGAATTTGTGAATTTCACGGCAAGAGATGTCGTGCGTTCACGTATTGTGCAAAGGATTATTGACGCGTATGAAAAAAACTAAAACAGACAGAACTGAAAGCAACAAGGCAACGTACTTTATCTGTCTGGCGATAATGCTTGTATGCTCGGTACTTGTGCCCGTTCTGCTTAAAACTGCAGGGGAGCTTCATTACAGGTCCGTCTACTCAGGCTATACCGCAGGCGAAATTTCAGACAGGAACGTCTACGCGAAGACCTCCATAGACCTGATAGACAATGAAGCTACCGCGGCCAACATGGAGGAAGCCCGCCGTTCAACGCTTCCGGTTTTTTCTTATTCCATAACGAAATCGTCGGCCATTATAGAAAAAACTGATATGGTAAGGACAGCCATAGCTAAAGGCGATAAGGACGCTCTTGAAAAAATTTTAGGCGCTTCAATGGCCTTGAAACTGATTTCTAATGAAAATTCCGATATAATGTCCCTTGTTTATGACATTGTCAGAGAAATTATTATTACAGGATATTTTGATGCTTCAGAGATTTCAGCCGCAAGAGCGGAAGGTTACTCGCAGATAACTTTAAGCAACCGTTACGGCTATGAAACGAACAATTATGAGAGTACCGTCTCAATTGACGATACGAATATAATTACCTCTTCAACTATCAGACAGTATCTTTCCGAAAAACTGAAAACAGGCTTCGAAGGCCTTTCGGCCGCTGACGGAATACTCCTTGAAGAACTTATTGCGGGCATTACAGAGCCGAACATAGTCTATGACAGCGTTCTTACTCAGTACAGACGTGATGAGGCTGCCAAAAGCGTAGACCCTGTTGTAATTTCAATTACAAAAGGGCAGATATTAATAGCCGCCGACCATGTTGTCAATCATGAACAGATTGAACTTCTGAAACTGCTTAGCACTCAAAGCAACCGCTTTACATTCCTGGAGACCTTCGGACACATTGTTTTCGATGCCGTAATGCTTGCCGTGGGACTTGTGATTTTTGGTAGTTACATAGGTAAAAACGACTTTCATTTTGTCCAGTACCATATACTGCTTACAGTAGCTTTTATCATATCGCTCATTGCCGCGTATTTCCTTACCTTGATTTCGTCGCGGCTTAATCTTGAATTTACAGATTCTTTCCTTCCCGTGTTCCTTATCCCCCTGTTTATGACGGATGTAACAGGGGCAAGACGTGTGGGCTTCATTTCAAGCTTCATGTTCTCCGCGGTAATGGCCACGCTTCCCACATCATCCGTTTATACCTTTTTCTACTGTCTCGTATGCGGCTCTACATGTGTGCTTCTTATACGTTTTTTCAATAAAAGACTTGATATGGTCTATCAGTGGTTCTTCTCAAGCATTGCCTGCGCGGGTGTAACCATCATTTTCATGCTAATAAACGAGGTTTCCTTCAGGATGATTTTCACCGTCCTGCTTGGAACTCTCATGAACGTCGCTATCGCATACATCCTTCTTTCGGCGCTTCTTCCCCTTGCGGAAAAAGTTTTCAACCTGCCTACGGTATTCAGGCTTTACGAGCTTGCCTACGGCGACAGTCCTCTTCTTACAAGATTGTCCCAGTCCGCCCCCGGAACCTACAGCCACTCTGTAGCCGTCGCGGATCTGGCCGAGGTCGGAGCCAGGGCAATAGGAGCGAATGCTCTGCTGGCAAGAGTCGGCGGTCTTTATCATGATATAGGCAAAATAGAACATCCGGAATATTTTATTGAAAATCAGAACGGCGTTAATAAACACGATGACATAAACCCAAGCCTTTCAGTTGCCATAATAAAGAGTCATATCAAAATTGGAGCGGACAAGGGAAGAGAAGCCGGGCTTCCGATAGAAATAGTGAAAATCATTGAAAGCCATCACGGTAACGATGTAATTTCCTACTTCTACAATGAAGCGCTTAAGACCCATGCCGCAATGAACAGCGATGACAGAGGGGACAGCGTAAAAGCCTCCGATTTTGCCTACAACGCTGAAATACCCGATTTCCGTGAGTGCGGCATAGTAAGTCTTGCGGATGCCGTAGAAGCCGCCAGCCGTACAGTTACTCCGAACGCTTCCAAATATGCAAAGCTGATAGATTCCATTTTCCTTGGCAAGATAGAACGCGGACAGCTGGATAACAGCTGCCTGACCATGAATGATATAAAGACACTCAGTGAAGCCTTTGTAAAAACGCTGGTTGCCCGAAACCATTCAAGAATAGAATATCCTGACGAGGATTGATATGAATACCATAGATATTTCCTACGACAATAGCGCCTATGCTAAGTTCGCGCCTAAAAAATATGTGTTAAACCACCTTAACAGAACATTGAAAGCTCTTGGTTTAAATGATGTTGAGTTCTCGGTCTCCTTTGTCGCTGAAGAAAACATGCGCAGCGTAAACAGGGAATACAGAAACATTGACGATAGCACCGACATCCTGAGTTTCTCCGCAGAGGACGAAAGTGAAGGGCCTTTTATCACCGCAGGAAGGCGAAAGAGGATTCTTGGAGACATTCTTATCTGTCCGGAAGTCCTTAAACGCAACGCAAAAACTTTCAATGTTTCCGAGAATGAGGAACTTCGGCGTCTTCTGATACACGGCGTTCTGCACCTTTCAGGGGAAAATCACAGTACAAATGACGCGTCTGAACCTATGCTTATGCATCAGGAGACTCTTCTTAAAAAGCTGGAACAGAGCAGTTAGAGCTTGTTTTGCGCTGCAAGGCCTTCCTCAAGAGAGGAAACCGCGTATTCAAGAACACTTGAAACCCTGTAGAAGCGGGCGTTCACAGAACCTATGAAAACAAGATATTTGGGTTCTTCGGCAGGTATTCCGGAAACTGTTGAAGTAAAACCGTCCGCGTTGTTTATCATATCCCGAACAACCTCCAGGTCTTTTGTATAATCTCCGTTAAGTCCATATGAAGTAAGCTTTTCACCGTTTTCATGGTTAAGTACTTTACTTACGACTTTTATATTTGTTACCCGTATCTCAGGCCTTGAAACAAAAGAGACAAGAGTCCTGTTGATTTTCTGAGTTTCCGGTATTGAAGAACTGTAATTCAGGTCATAAAAAGGATAGGTTGTGCTTGCGAGAACCTCTCCGGAAGCCGCGTCCAAAATGAAAGCTACGGAATAGTCAGGGCTTTGAAGTTCAAATATCTGCTGCGTTGCAAGATCAAGGAGATACTGAATGTCCAAATCAACGGTAAGATAAACATCGTTGCCGTATGTTGTGCTTTTGTCATATTCGGGTATTGGTTTAAGAACCTTTTCAAAAACACTTTCCGTTTCCTGAATCAGCTGGGCGGCGTGGAAAGCCGCGGGATAGGTTCTTACATACTGTTTTTCTATTCTGACCGATTTTTCCGGAATGTTGTTCTTTCTCAAATCCTCTTCAACGACATATGACTCTTCAGCGGTAAGGCCCGAGGCAATACGGACTGTTTCAGCGTTCCCGTATGCCGTGATGTCTTTAAATATCTCTTCCGGCGTTCTGTTCAGGTGAAGAGCCAGAATCTGCGAAATAATCTGAGCATCAGGGTCGTTCGAGCGCACATAAAGATTATTCTGAGGTATTTCAACGGCAAGTACTCTTCCGTTCCTGTCGTATATTGTTCCTCTGACAACATGGGCAGCTACAACAGGGTCTTTGTATCTGCCCACGCGGGGACTGCCTGAAATCATAAGTTCTGCCATTATGAAGCAAAAAACGACTATCGCAATCAGGCATGCCGCAAGCATTACGGTTGAAATGTTCCCTTTATTCGTTGAAGAACCCATGATTTGATATTATAATTACGCCATAAGTTGTACAAGGGGTGATTTGTTTGGCAAGGTCGGGAAACTATGATGATTTAAACAATACCAGGGACTCAAAGGGCGAAAGGTCCTCTTCCAAGGTTATCCTTGCCGTTATTATACTATCCGTAATTATCAGCATAATTGCTGTTCTTGTATGGATTAAGATACTGGAAACCCAGGATGTGGTCAAACAGGGGCAGACAGCAGCATCGGAAAATACTTCATCCGAAACCGTTCCTTTGCGTGAATATGAAAACCCGTCTAAGAGCGAGCTTAAAGCTCCGGAAGTTTCTTCCGGTCTTGCTTTGCCGTCCCTGGAAGAAGGTCTTTCCGTATTGACATCGTCTGCGGCCTCGGCCACAGGAGTAGACTACATTTCTTCGTTGGACTACGGACTTCCGGAAAACGCCGGAGCGGATGTGACTGAAGAAAGCGTGGAGATGAAGAAACCCCAGATTGCCGACAGACTTTCAATCTCGCAGCAGCCTTCGTTTTCAAAGGATATAGTCAGGTATCGGGAATATATAATCAGGGAAGGTGATTCCCTTGTTTCCATAGCGAATGATTTTGGACTGAGCCTTCAGACTCTCATTTCCGTGAACCGGCTTACAAGCGCCGCGTCGCTGTGGATTGGAAGCCCCCTGCGAATACCGGACAGGGACGGGGCGCTTTATGTTGTCAGGGAAGGGGATAGCCTGCTTTCAATAACACAGCAGTACGGGCTTGGAATAAGCGCGAAGACGCTGGGGAATGTCAACGGCATCCATGAAGATTCCCTGCAGGTCGGACAGGAGCTGTTTATCCCGTATGAAACCATAGAAACGTCGGGCACAATCACAGCAGAAAGCGGGCTTTCTTTTTCGGAACCTGCTGAAAGTACGGTTGTGGGCATGTACAATCAGAAGGTGTTGAATCCTCTGAACAATGATTCAATGCGGCTTGACGGTATCCTGCTTCAGGCACAGCCGGAGACTCCGGTGTTTGCTTCGGAAGCCGGCACTGTGGTTGACATAGGCTTTAACGATGACGGTTCGGGTTTTGTTAAAATAATGCATACGGACGGCTATACTACCGAATATGACTATCTTTCGGATATTTGTGTCAAGACCGCGGATATTGTAGAGAAGGGGCAGCGGATAGGAAGCTTTGGCCCGGTCAACGCCAACTACGGCAATCCTGTTGTTTTCTTCAGAATCCGTCAGGAAGGCGTTCCCTTTGACCCGCTTTCATTCTTATGATTCTTTATCTGAGCTGAGTTGAAGTATCATTTGCCATTTCAATTCTGTAAAGCATGCTCACGGATGTTCCCGCAATGAATTTTCCCGTTTCTCCGGGTTCTTGCCTGATATCTGTAATTTCCGTTGTTCTCAGGTTTGCCGCGAAGCCTGTGTTTACAGGTTCCACGGAAGGTGTGGCTTCTGTAATGTTTACCTTGTCAAAAAAGCTTGAGCCTTTGATGTAGATAAACTTCCCGGTTCCGCTTTCATAGTAAAAAGAAGCTGCCTGAGTGGATTTTTCAGAGCCAAGGGCGGATTTTAACGTGAACCATATGCTTGATGAGACCCCTGCGGAAGTCAGCCTGTAAGCATTGTAGGTGGAATTGCCCGAATTGTAGGAAACCAGCGCGTAATCACCGCTTGTTCCTACAGGCTGGAATACCGTATAACTTGTATTGCTTCCGTCAACGCCGACTTTAATCGCGCCGTCCGCTTCTATGACATAGAATTTATATTTTCCTGTAGCTTTTTCTTTTACGCAGAAGAATGCCGTACCGTTTGTTTCAAGCGAGTATTCTACGTGGACGCCGGAAACAATCGGCGTTGCCGTACCCGAACTGTATCGGTAAATTTGGGATGCGTCATAAAAAAGCCCGTTTGCCAGAAGATGGCTGTATATACCGCTAAGTTCCGTTTCCGTATAGCCTGAGCCGCTTACAGCGTTATGGACAATAGTGTTTTCCAACGTTTGCCTGTCCATTTTTTTCAGGGTTATGGCTCCGTCCGTTTCATTCAGGCTGGCCTCTCTTATGAGATATTTGTCGGTTCTTTCAAATACGGCGGTTGTGCTGCCGTCCTTGTATTTATAGACTCCCGAATCAGTCAGATAGTAGAACTCCGAATTGTATTTGCCCAGATAGGCTCTTATTGTGACGTTGGCGCTTTCCGCGGATGACGATATTTCCGAATAAATGCCGTCTGAAGCATCAAGGTTGCATGAAACTAAGGCTGTAAGAGCCGCAGCAGTTAAAATTATCCCAAGAAATATTTTTTTCATGTCATTCTCCTAGTGTCTGTATGAAAGCGCGAGCGTTATTGGAATAAGGCCCGCGAAAGCGCTTGATTTGTATTTGCTGTTTTTGGGAGTATATATTTCGCCTGTAATCATTATGCCCGATTCAATACCAAGGCCCCAGTTTTCCGTAAAGAAAATAGAGGGTGTAAGCGTCAGCGAAGCGTAAGGGGCGAAATATTTACCGGCATTGTAGCGGATAAAGGCGCCTCCAAGGTTAAGAGACATTGCGATATCCAGTTTTCCCGTCTGTACGGGGACAAAGGTAAGCTTCGCGGTAATGGGGACAGTTGTAAGTAGGTCTTTGCTGTTTGAACTGTTGAATACATACGCGAGTTCTCCGCCTATGGCGAAACGCTCTGCTAAGTATATCTGATATGCGATTGAAGCATAACCGCCCAGCTTCAGATGCGTATTTCCAAATGTCAGCGTACCTTTTTCAGGGTCGTTGTAGAATGAGAAAAAGGCGGGCTGGTTAACTCCCGCTCTCAGGGAGAACACCTGGTCTCCCTTAAAATAATAAGTTGAACCCGCGAACGCGGGGAAGGCTGTAATGGTTGCCAGCAGTATCATAGCTATTATTATTTTCTTCATGTCTATCTTGTCCTTTGTCTTTAAAGTTATGATAACAGTTACTTCACGTTTGATAAATACGGCAACTGAAAAAACACACATTGATAGCATTTTGTTACTTGAATGTGTATAATGCCGTTGCGGAGGACCTATGGTTTTAATGTCGGGAAAAGAGCTGAGCAGAGATGTAAATGCCTCAACAAAAGCCGGATGTGAGGCTTTCGCTTTGAAATACTCGCGAAAACCGTGCCTTGCCGTTATCCTTGCGGGGGATGACCCCGCCAGCGTGACCTATGTCAGAAATAAGAAAAAAGCCTGTGAAGAAACAGGAATAGACCACAGGGACTTCACACTTGCTTCCGATATAAATCGGAAAGAACTTCTTACTCTTATTGATAACCTTAACTGTGATGAAAATGTGGACGGAATACTTGTCCAGATGCCTCTGCCCGGTCATATTGACGAAAATGCCGTAATAGACGCCATTCTTCCGTCAAAGGATGTTGACGGTTTCCATCCCAATAATGTCGGAAAACTTCTTCTGGGTCAGTCTTCCTTGATTGCCTGCACTCCAAAAGGCATACTAAGGCTTCTTGACCATTACGGCATACAGACAGCAGGCAGGGAAATCTGCGTTATCGGAAGAAGCAACATTGTAGGAAAGCCCATGGCGGCCCTCCTTATGCGAAAAGGCAGAGACGCGACCGTAACTGTATGCAATTCGTTTACCCCCGATGTTTCTTTCTATTCCAAAAGGGCGGATATAGTTATTTCCGCCGTGGGAAAGCCGGGCTATCTTAAAGCGGATATGATAAAGGAAGGAGCCGCTGTTATAGACGTGGGAATAAACAGGGTACCGGATAAAACAAAAAAATCCGGTTTTGCTTTAAAGGGAGACGCGGATTTTGATTCGGTAAGCCTGAAAGCCGGCGCTATAACCCCGGTACCGGGCGGAGTTGGTCCAATGACAATTGCAATGCTGCTGGAAAACACTCTTGCTGCCGCTTCCCTGCGTATGAAGGAAAGCCATGAATAAGTTCTATATAGAAACTTACGGCTGTCAGATGAATACGGCTGAGTCTAATGCCATACAGGCTCTTCTGCTTTCCGGAGGGTGGGTGGAAGCCGCCAAACCCGAGGACGCGGATATATCCGTAATAAACACCTGCTCTGTAAGAAAAAGCGCTGAAAACAGAATCTGGGGACGGCTTGGACTGTATAAATATGTAAAATCTGAAAAGGCAAAACAGGGAAAGAGCATGACGCTTGTTCTTACCGGCTGTATGGCTGACAGGCTTGGGGACTCTCTTAAAAAGAGCGCGCCTCAGATTGATTACGTTGTGGGAAACAATGACAAGCTCCGCATCCTTGAAATCGCGGGAATAGCGGGCAAAGTCAGCTCAGAGCATGATAAATATTCATTTACTCAGGCTTACTACAAAGAAGGAGATTTTGCCTCTTATGTGCCAATTATGAACGGCTGCAACAATTTTTGCACATACTGCATAGTGCCTTATGTGCGCGGCCGCGAAATATCGCGCTGTCCCGGGCAGATTCTTGAGGAAGTGAAATTTCTTGACGGCAAAGGCGTTCGTGAAATCACGCTGCTTGGGCAGAATGTGAATTCCTATTCATATGAAGGCCTGAATTTCCCGAAACTTCTTGAGCAGATATGCAGTGTCTGCGACAACATACAGTGGATACGCTTTGAAAGTCCTCATCCCAAGGATTTTTCCGACGAGCTTATTGAGGTAATTTCACGTGAAAAGCGTGTTGCCAAACATCTTCATGTCCCCATGCAGAGCGGAAGCACAAGGATACTTCAGCTGATGAACAGACGTTATACCAGAGAACAGTACCTTGCGCTTATTCATAAAATACAGAACCGCATCCCTGAAATGACTTTTGCCGTTGACGTTATGGTTGGCTTCCCTGGTGAAACTCAGGAGGATTTCAAAGAAACTCTTTCCGCCATGGCAGAGGTTGGCTGTATAGAGGCCTACATGTACTACTGGAATCCCAGAGAGGGAACTAAGGCCTGTGATATGGAAAATCAGATACCCGAAGATATAAAACAGGCAAGGCTTCAGGCTTTAATAGACTGGCAGCTGGATAATGCCGCCAGAATAAAAGCAAAAAGGGCCCGCGGTATACAGAAGGTTCTTGTTACCCGCGTTTCCAGAGATAACGGCTCTCAGATGCTGGGAAGGAACGAGCATTCGGAAATGGTCGCTTTTGACGTACTTGAAGGCAATTCTCCCGGGCAGGGAGACATGGTTGACGTGGATTTTAAAATACTCAACGGCAATACCTTTATAGGAAAACAGGTTCAAACCTGATTGTTTTCGGCCGTTTTGGCTATGGCCATAACGCCTAAACGGGGGTGGCGAATGAAAAGCTTTGATGACAGCTATGCGGAAAAGGAAGAGGTTTTTCGGCCAAAATTTGAAAAGCTTGTTTCACTTATTGAAAAAAGCGGACACATGACTGTGTTTACAGGGGCAGGAGTATCCACACTAAGCGGCATACCCGACTTCAGAGGAAAACACGGAGTTTACAACGACCCGTGGCAGGGAATGGATGTTGAATACATTATTTCTCTTGGCTTTTTCAGGCGCAGACCCGACATATTCTACAAATGGGCAAAAGACGTCTGGTATCGTCTTGAAGATTATGAACCGAATATTGTCCATACAACCCTTGCCCTGATGCAGAAACAGGGGATTCTCAAGTCAATTTATACCCAGAACATAGACATGCTTCACCAGAGGGCGGGTTCGGCGAATGTTTACGAAATTCACGGCAGTCCTGAATTTCATCACTGCGTGAAATGCGGAGCAAAATATAAATACGGAGAAATAGCCCCTGTTGTACTGAAAGATGAAATTCCTCTTTGCTCCGGCTGCGGCGGAGTTGTAAAGCCTGATATAATCTTTTACGGAGAAAGCCTTAACGAAGAGATACTTGAAAGAGCGTGGGCGGATTTCTCTTCTTCCGACCTGTGTCTTGTGCTGGGTTCTTCACTGACAGTACAGCCCGCCGCATCGCTGCCTGCGCTTGCGCGCGCAAACGGCGCGGACATTGTTATCGTTAACGCTCAGGAGACAGCTCAGGACAAAACCGCAGCCCTGCTGTTTTCCGATTTGCTTCAGACATTTGGAGCTTTGAAGGAATATCTCTTGCACAAGTAGGCTATTGCGTATATCTTCTTTGTTGGACTTCGGACAGCAGTTGAAATTTAATGAAAAGAAGTTGCAGAAAAAATGATTCAGCATAACGAAAATATAAGAAACATCGCTATAATAGCGCATGTAGACCACGGTAAAACCACACTTGTAGACGCGCTTTTCCGCCAGAGCGGAGTAGAATCCAACGATTCTCCGGACCGTATCATGGACAGCGGAGCCATAGAGCGCGAGCGCGGTATCACAATTAACGCAAAGAACTGCGCCATAATGTGGAGAAACACAAAAATCAACATCATTGATACTCCGGGTCATGCCGATTTCGGCGGAGAAGTTGAGCGCGGCCTTTCAATGGTGGACGGCGTCATACTTTTGGTAGACGCGGCGGAAGGCCCGCTTCCTCAGACAAGATTCGTACTGGAGAAAGCCCTTGAAAACAACCTTGCCGTCATAGTTGTAATAAACAAAATAGACCGTCAGGACGCGCGGCCGCAGGAAGTTCTCAACGATGTCTATGACCTTCTTCTTGAGCTTTCCAACGATGAAGACATACTTGAAGTGCCGGTTTTCTACGCGGCGGGAAGAGCCGGAATCTGTTCAGTCAAACTCAATGACCCTGAAGCGAAGAACATTTTCCCGCTTTTGGACGCTGTTGTAGACCACATTCCTTCACCTTCCTATGACGACGAAGAGCCGTTCCAGATGCTGGTATCGGACTTATCCTACAACGATTATCTTGGACGTCTGGCCGTAGGCAAAATCATCAACGGCAGCGCCTCTGTAAACGATTCGCTTATCTGTATCAATGATAAGGGCCAGCAGGTGCCGCTACGCGTAACAAGGCTTCAGGTCTACAACGGACCTGCCTTTGTGCCCGCGAATCATGTACAGCCCGGAGACATAGTTGTTCTTTCAGGCATAGAAAATGTTTCCATAGGTGATACCATCTGCACAAAGGACAGGGCAAAGGCTCTTCCCAGAATACATGTTGACGAGCCTACGGTATCCATGCTTTTTTCAAAGAACATTTCGCCTCTTGCGGGCAAGGAAGGCAAACAGCTTACATCGGCGAAAATCTGGGACAGGCTGTGCAGGGAGTCTCTCAGGAACGTCTCCGTGCAGGTTGAAAGAAACATGGACGATTCCTTCACCGTGAAGGGAAGGGGTGAGTTTCAGATTGCCATTATAGTGGAACAGATGAGACGCGAGGGCTTCGAGCTTTGCGTAGGCCGCCCGAAAATCATATTCAGGGAAGACGGGAACGGAAACAAAATCGAGCCCGTCGAATATCTTCTTATTGATTGTCCCGAAGAATACTCCGGCACCGTCATGCAGGCGCTTTCCCGAAGAAAAGCCGTCATGAGCAACATTGATTACAAGGAAAACGGACGCGTAAAAATGGAATTCCACATTCCTTCCCGCGGGCTTATCGGCTACCGTGACGAATTTCTCACGGACACACACGGCTACGGCATCATGAACAGCTCTCTTGAAGGCTATGAACCCTACAAGGGAGATTTTCCCGACCGCTCAACAGGCTCTCTTGTCTGCGACCGTTTCGGCGAAGCCGTTGCCTATGGTATCTGGGAGCTGGAGGACCGCGGCAATTTCTTCATTGTCCCCGGTGACCCCGTTTATGAGGGCGAGGTCGTAGGCGAGCGCAACAGAGAGGGGGATCTTCTTCTTAACCCCACACGAACCAAGAAGCTTACTAACCTCAGGGCTTCCGGTCATGATGAGGCCGTTGTTCTTACTCCTGTGACAAAAATGTCGCTTGAAAGGGCCATAAGATTCATAAAGGATGACGAGCTTGTGGAAGTAACTCCCCATTCCGTCCGTATGTGCAAGAAGATATTGGACAGCCAGAAACGCAGGATAATGGAAAACAGGGGATATATTCCGGAATGTCTTACCTGAATCTTTAAGATTGTGGTATGCTGTTACGCATAAGGAGCTTAGAATGAACAGGAAAGCATTACTTATTATTCTTATTGTGTTCCTTGCCTTCGGTATGGCATTCGCCGCAAGGCAGGGAGATGTGAAAGTCGGAGCGCAGCTTGGTTATGGCTGGCAGAGTCTGAAAATGACGAAAGGCTCAAACTATTCCAAGGTAAGCAACGACGGTATTTATGTCGCGGCTACGGGCGAGTACAATTTCTCTCCTGAACTTGCGGGAAAGATTGAGGTTGGAATCAATACCATGGGTAACGCGAAGTACTCATATAAGATTGGTCCTTTTACTTATAACGATGTAAAAAGCAGTAAAACCCCAACGCACATATCTGCTTACGCAGGCGCGGAGTACGGTCTTAAACTCACAAAGAAAGTTGGCCTTGCCTTTGGCGCCGGCGCAGATTTCATGATTGGAAAAGAAGCGAACGCTTCTGATGCAAAGACAAACGCAGCTATAGGTCTTGGTCTTGAAGCCGTTGGTTCATACGCTCTTAAGAAGAACCTTGATATTACTCTTGGCGTTAAGTTCGGCCTGCATTTTATCAACACTGACGATGATATTGACGATTTCTATGGAAGCCTTGGCGATGATGTCAAGGTAAACAACATGTCTTACAAGATTTTCGCGGGAGCAACATACGCTCTGTGATAAAAACCGCTTTTAAGTATAGAGCTCTGCCGTTCGGCAGGGCTTTTTTTTGCATTTCGGTTGCCTCCGCTGTTTGGAAACCGCCGGAAACGGGGCTTTCCTGTTTCGTAAAATCCGTTAAGTGTTAAGTTAAAACTGAAAGATTGTTAAGTTAAATAGCAAAATACAATAGAAATTATCTAAGTTTTATATCGGTTTCGACTTGCGAGTATCCCGGAAGTGGTCTATTTTTTTAGTGTAAGTGGTAAATTTTCCCAAAAAATTGGGCACTAAAAGGAAAAAGTGGTAAATGAACGGTGAGTATAGGAACACCATAGATGAAAAAGGCAGACTCATGATTCCCCCGAAACTCAGGGAACAGCTTGGTTCCTACAGTGACCTGATGCTCACAAAGTCAATGGACAATTCGCTTTGGCTTTTTACCAGAGAAGACTTTGAAGCTCTGAACAGGGAAGTTAACTACGGACCGCTTGCGGTATTCAATAAGAATTCAAGGCTGATAGATATGATGGTTATCTCTCCCGCAAGGGGAGCGGAGCTTGATAAGACGGGAAGACTTAGTATTCCTCAGATTCTCAGAGATTTTGCCGGATTGGAGCCAAAGAGCGAATGCGTCATTCTTGGCTCCATGACCAAGATAGAAATTATCAGCGCCAAAAAGTACGACGAGATGATGATTCAGTGCAAAAACATGCTGGGAGATGCGGGCAACGAGCTAAGCCTGCAGAGGATGGGCAAGTGAGATGCAGTATGTTCATTACCCGGTCATGCGGAATGAGGTTCTCTCTTATTTAAATCCCGGAAACAGGGAAGCGCTTTTAGTTGACTGCACTTTGGGTGAGGGAGGTCATTCCGAGCTGTTTTTGAAAACCTGTCCCAACCTGAAAGTAATCGGGCTTGACAGAGACTGCAGGATAATGGAAAAGGCCAGAACAAGACTTGCCCCATACAGAGACAGGTTTAAGGTCATCAATACATGGTTTGATACGTTTTGGAGTACCTATGACGGTCCGGAAGTTGACTATGTCCTTTTTGATCTTGGGATAAGTGTTTTTCATTATGAAGAGTCGGGCAGAGGCTTCAGCTTCAAGCGTCGGGAAAGGCTGGATATGAGGCTTGACGTAGACGGCGAGCCGGACGCGTCGGATGTGGTGAATACCTACGATGAAACAAGGCTTGCCGACCTGATTTACAAATACGGAGAGGAAAGATATTCAAGGCGTATAGCCTCGGCCATATGCGCGCGAAGGCTTACAAAACGGATTGAGTCCACGGATGAGCTTGCGGATATTATTTGGAACGCGGTTCCCAATGAGTACCGGCACAGAAGGATACATCCCGCGACCAAGACCTTTCAGGCGCTGAGAATAGAGATAAACGGGGAACTTTACAGGATAGAGACGGCTCTGGAGGGTGCCGTAAACGCGCTGAAACCGGGGGGACGGATTGCAGTGATAACTTTCCACTCCCTTGAGGACAGGCCTGTGAAGTGGTTTTTCAGAAACCATGAGAACAGCTTGGAGATTCTGACAAAAAAACCTGTGGAGCCAACGTCGGAGGAGTGTGAGATTAATCCGCCGTCAAGGAGCGCGAAGCTCAGGGTGGCGGAGAAGCTTGAGAAGGAAAGGGAGCCTGGTCTTAAGAAAAACAAGTACAGGAACGCTGAGAATTGAGGTAACATATGAAGGGCATTGCGATTCAGAGATTTACAATAGTTTTAACTATCCTTGTTATTAATTTATGTCTGTTTATACCGGTGTGGCAGTCAGCGGCAAATTCACAGCTCAGATTTCGTCTGGCTAAGAGCGAAAAGCTTCTGAGGGAAAAAGAGGAACAGAAAATGGTTCTTTCGGCTTCTATCGCCAGACAGACCACGCCTGAATATCTGATAGAGCAGTCTTCGGTTCGGAATATTGTGTTCACTCAGATTAATTCGGAAACATCTTCGCTGGTGGCGAGTAACAGATAAGGCATTGTCTGGCATTGTGATAGAGAGTAAAGGATGGCATAAAAAGGAGAGGAAAATGGCAAGGACCAGTTATGATGACTGGAATTTTATGGGTGAGGCGCAGCCTGTTGATTTAAGACCGCGCGGAACCAAAACCCATAAAATTCAGCAGATGAACAGTTACAGAAAATCCTTCATTTTTCTCTGCGCTGTGATTATCCTGACCCTCACGGGTCTTGTTTGCGTTTATTCGGCCAGTTTCGAAGCTTCTGTCGCGCAGGGGCTTCCACATTATCATTTTTTGCTTAAACAATGCGTCTATACGGCAATAGGCGCAGGTCTGATGATTCTTGTGAACCTTCTTCCTCAGACGGTGATAAAGCTTTTGGGACCGGTCATGTTTTTCGCGTGCCTGGTTGTGATGACGGTTGGTATTTTTCTGAAAAAAAGTTTCCTTCTTACGCCTGACACGGTTAATTTTCTGTTTCTTTCCGGCGTTATGTACATGGCAGTGTATTTTTCGGGAAGGGGAAACAGGATAGAGCGTTTAAGACAGCTTATACCGCCTGCAGCAGGCTGTATGCTTGTTTTGGGGCTTATACTTATTCAGAAAAATTTCTCCTACGCTTTAATGTTCCTTGCGCTTTCCGCGACTATGTTCGCGGCGGGAGGGGTAGGTTTCATGGGGGTGCTGCTGCTTTTGCTCTATGCGGCAGTGCCGGCGCTCTGCTCGGTTTTGACAAAGTCTGAACGTATCCTGGCTATAGCCCGTTTCCTCATACCCGGCTTAGGTGAAAACCCAAGAGCGTCGGAGCTGCTTACTGTAAAATCCGCCATTGCAAGTGGGTCCTGGTTTGGAAAAGGGCTTGGGGGCGGAACGTTCAAGAATGGTATTATTTCGGAAATTTCAGGACGTAACATTCTGGCGTGCATAAGCGAAGAGCTTGGTTTCGGCGGTATCGTGATGATAGCGCTTTTTATTGCCTTTTATGCCTTTGTGGGCTACACGATTGCTAAAAGCGTTAGAAAGTATGACGGTTTCAGCTCAAATCTTGCCATTGGCCTTACAACAATGGTCGTATGGCAGTTTATCCTTAATTTCGCGTGGACGCTGGGTTATATTCCGGGAGAAGGGCTTCCGATGCCGTTTTTCTCATACGGAACAGGGATAATTCCGGTATTGATTGAAAGTGCTCTGATATACAGGATAACACGCTTCAAGTTCGATGCGGCCGAAAACGATAAGGTACTGGAATCCATTCAGGACGAACTGATGTTCCCGGAGAGATACGAACTTGAAAATAATTGAGCGCATCCTGTTTGTACTTATAATTATCCTTCTGTTGGCCGGTGTGTATGTGGCAATGAGAAACATAAGTTTCTTCGATGTTAAAGACATTGAAATTTCTGTTTCAGGTCCCGTCACAAATATTTCGGCCGATATGCAGAGGCTGATTAATCCGTTAAAGGGAAAGAACCTGCTGGAAGTGAATACTTCCGCGCTGGAGAAATCCCTTGAGGCCTTTGACGGGGTGAAGGAAGTAAGTATAAAGCGTTTTTATCCGAACAGGCTGATAATTGATATTTTATACAATGAGATAAGGCTGAAGGCCTACAGTATTTCTGATGACAGGGCTGTAAGTTACTACTTCATTCATGAAAATGTGCTTGAAGAAGTTTCCAAGACTACATGGGAGGCTTTTGACAGGCTGGCGACGGTAGAACTTAATCCCGCTTATGCCCAAATGGTGATGAAATGGGGCTCCGACGAGGGCTTTTCCGAAATGGTTACCCTTGCCGAACATTTGAGCTACAACAACTTGATAACAAGTATAAAATACGCTAATAATAATGGTAACGATTTCGGAAGGCTCGTTATCGATTTGTCAATGCTCAATTCAACTCTCTATGTGAGGGAGCTCGTTAGTATCCGGCGCCTTGATGAGGCTCTGGGGCTTATCAGTAGCCAGTTTTCCGCAGGCGGCGTCGGGGTCGTTTACGACCTTTACGCGAATACCCTGGTTAAGAGGACTTAGGAGGTGGGCATGGCTTCTGAGAAGATAATGATGGGCTTGGACATTGGCTCATCATGGGTAAGAGCCGTTGTGGGTTCCCTGTCAAAAGACGGCCAGCTCATGGTTGACAGTATCTGTGAAAGACCCAGCGAAGGCGTAAGGGCCGGCGTTGTGGTCAACGTTGAACAGACTCTTAAAACCATTTCATCGGTAATTCAGGAGGCGGAGCTTCAGGCCGGAGTGGAAGTCCAGAGCGTTATCACAGGCATTGGCGGAGGTTCCGTTGCGGGGACGCAGAGTCAGGGCGTTGTGGGTATCAATACAAAGGACCTTGAAATTTCATCCAACGATATTTATCACTCTCTTGAGGTTGCCAGAGCTTTTGAGCTTCCGCTTGACAGGGAGATTCTTCATACGCTGGTTCAGGATTTTTCCGTTGACGGCAAAAGCGGTATCAAAGACCCTGTTGACATGACGGGACACAGGCTTGAAAGCAAGGTTCTTATTGTCACGGGTTCGGCAAGCAACTGCTCCAATACCCGAAAGACTCTTCAGAGGGCGGGAATCAATTCTTCAAGGCTTGTCCTTTCTTCTCTTGCGGATTCGGAGATTGTACTCAGCTCCGATGAGAAGGAGATGGGAACGATACTGATAAACCTTGGCGGTTCTACCGCGAACATGATTGTTTATCATAACGGTTCGCCTTACTATGTGGGAGGAGTTGACCTAGGTTCCGGCGCCGTTACGAGCGATATCGCGTATATGCTGAACAAGCCTAAAATGGTGGCGGAGCAGGTAAAAGTTGAAAGCGGAAGTTGCTATATTCCGAATGTTCAGGCAGATGAAAAGATAATTATTCCGCAGGTGGGCGGACTGCCGGCCATTCAGATGCCCAAGAGTGAGCTTTGCAAGATAATAGAGCCAAGAATGGCGGAGATTTTTTCGCTTCTGAAAAAGGATATGGATTCAAAGCTGACGCCGGGCACATACGGCGGCGGAGTGGTGCTTGTAGGAGGAGGCTCTCTCCTTTCAGGCGTGACAGACCTTGCTTCCGAAATTTTCAGGATGCAGGCAAGAATAGGTTTTCCGGAAGCTCTTCCGGGTCTTGACAGGTCTTACATAAACCCGAAGTACACTACGGTGCTGGGTTTGCTTAAGACAGAGGCCAGAAAGGCCAATTCCTCCGCGAACAGCAGGGGAATTAAGGATAAGCGTTCGGCAAAGTCTGAAGGGATTCTGGGTAAGATATCAGGGTTCTTCAAAACGATTATTTAATTTGGTATATTTTCAGGATATTTAAAGAGGGAAAAAATGGATTTCGGTATTATTGAGGATTTGCTTCACGATGAACAGACTCCGCCTACTGACATAAAAGTCCTTGGCATAGGCGGCGGCGGCGGAAATGCCATAAACAGAATGATTGAGAACGGACTTAAGAAAGTCACGTTCGTGGCTCTGAATACTGATGTCCAGGCCCTGCAAAGGTCAAACGCTCAGGTAAGGATACCAATTGGAAAGGAACTTACCGGAGGTCTTGGAGCCGGAGGAATTCCTGAAATGGGTACGAAGGCTGCCGAGGAAAGCAAGGATGAGATAAGGGAAGTCCTTGAGGGTACTGACATGGTCTTCATTACTGCCGGTATGGGCGGCGGAACCGGTACCGGAGCGGCCCCTGTTGTTGCGGAGATTGCCAAGGGGATGAACATCCTTACTGTTGCCGTTGTCACAACGCCTTTTGCCTTTGAGGGCAGGAAGAAACTCCAGTTCGCAAACGAAGGCATAGACAGGCTGAGAAAGAACGTGGACACTCTTATCCTGATACCGAACCAGTACCTTCTTAAAGTAGCTGAGAACAATACGCCTATAAAGCAGGCCTTCCTCATGGCTGACGATGTCCTGAGACAGGGTGTTCAGGGTATTTCCGAGCTTATTACGGAGCCGGGAGAAATCAATATAGACTTTGCCGACGTAAGAACCGTCATGAAGGGCAAGGGCGACGCCATAATGGGTATAGGAATGGGCGAAGGCGCGAACCGCGCCGTAGACGCGGCGCGTCAGGCAATAAGCAATCCGCTTCTTGAAAACGCCAGAATAGACGGCGCCAAGAGTGTTCTTGTAAACCTTACCGCCAGCGACGGTCTTACTTTGCAGGAGTATCAGGATGTTGTCGAGATGATAACGGAAAACTGCGATCAGGATGCTCTTATCATCGCGGGACAGGCCTATAACCCCGACCTTGGGGACACCGTTAAGGTCACTGTTGTTGCCACGGGCTTTGAACGGGAGAACGTGAACGTTGATATTCCTCAGTTTGAAAAAAGAACCCCGCGTTTTGACCAGTTCATCAGCAACGAAAACAAGGCTCAGAGCGCTCAGAATACCGCAGCTTCGCAGCAGACTGCCAGAGATAATCAGCAAAGCCAGTTCAAGAAGAACGAAGAGGTTATTTCCGTCAACAGATGGCAGGATTTACAGTCCCAGCTTGGACGCAGGCAGTCTCAAAATTCCAACCCTACAGACTATTCCATACCTTCAATCCTGAGATATCAGAGAAACGACGAGGACAACAGGTAAGAAGCTAATGGATGAATCCATCCTTCAGGCATTCACCGAAAGCCTTCTTATAGAGAAGCACGCGTCAAAAGCCACCCGTGACGTATACGCTCGCGAGGTCGCGTGCTTCTTTCTTTTTTTAAAAGAGAACGGTTGTGACTGTGAAACGGTAAAAACGGAGGAACTCAGGTCTTTTCTTCTCTGGAGGGCAAATGGCGGAGATACAGGCAGAAAGCTTTCACCTGTAACGCTTTCAAGGGTAATAACAGTTCTCAGGGCTTTTTTTTCATATCTGCAACGTGAACGCATCCGGGAGGACGACCCTACGGAACTTCTTCCCGGAAACCGTAAGCCTAAAAAGCTCCCAAAAACCATTGACTGTGACGCGGTGCAAAAAATTCTGGATTCAATAGATACAGATACGGATATAGGCTACAGGGACAGGACAATGTTCGAACTTATCTATTCCTGCGGCCTTCGAGTTAGCGAATGCGCGTTTTTACGCCTTAATAGATACTACAGCACGGAAAAACGCCTTGTGGTGCTTGGGAAAGGGGACAAGGAAAGGATGATTCCCGTAGGCGATATTGCCGCGGATTATCTTTCAACCTATATTGCTTCTGTCCGTCCAAGGCTTCTTGACAAGGCTAAATCTCCCTATATGTTCATAAGTCAGGAGCACAGGGTAATAACGCGCGAAGAAATCTGGCACCGCCTTAAAAAATACTGCGAAATTGCCGGAGTTGATTCCAGAGTACACACACTGAGACACAGCTTTGCCACTCATATGCTGCAGCGCGGCGCCGATTTAAGGAGTGTGCAGGAGCTTTTGGGTCACAGCGACATACGCACTACCGAAATTTATACCCATGTAAATACGGATGACCTTTTCAGGGCTTTTGAAGCGTCTCATCCTGACGAAAAAGAAAAAATTAAATAGAAACGGCAGTTTTCAGGAACAGAGTCTCCAGAAGGAGATTTTATGGATATGGACGACTGTCTTGAACTGGAACGCAGGCTTGCCATCGGTTTTAACGATTATCTGTCGCTTGAAAAAAGACGGCAGCTTATTTATGAAGAAAAAAGTCTTAAAGAGCTTTTAAGAGAAGATGAGCGCTTTAGGTCCTACACAAGAGAAACAAGAGATGTTCTTCACTGGCTGTCACGCAGCAGGGAGAATTCGGTTATCTGGTACGGCGACAGGGATTTCCCTTCATTCAGGCCGCTTCGCAACCGCTTGCCCTACATGCTTTTCTGTCAGGGAACAAGGCCCGACCCTTCGCTTTCATGCTCTGTGATTGTCGGTACAAGGCACGCCACCTACAGGGCGCTGCATCAGGCTTTCAGGTTCGGACTTGAAGCCGTGGAAAACTCTATGCTTGTGGCATCAGGCATGGCAGAGGGTGTTGACCAGTCGGGAATGACAGGCGCAATAGAGGGCGGAGGTCCCTGCATGGGGGTGCTTGCCTGCGGGCATGACGTTGAATACCCAAGTCTTACGCTCACACTCAGGCGGCGTATAATTGACGGCGGTGGCTGCATTCTAAGCCGTTTCGCGCCGTCGGAAGCGGCATACAAGTCCAACTTTCTTTCAAGAAACATGGTGCTTGCCGCCTACGGCTCGTTTACCGTCGCGGTGCAGGCACCGGGAAAATCCGGGACGCTGAATACGTGCGGTTATTCTCTTCAGATGGGCAAGGATGTCTACGTGGGCAGCGAGGGTGTGGGTGACCGTTTCGTGCAGGCAGGGACTACCGGCCTTTTCAATGACGGAGCCAAGGTGCTGAAATCTCTGGCCGATGTAGACTACCCCTATCTTAAAATGAGGTTTTTCGTATCCGAAATGCCTTCCGGCCTGGGATTGGATTTTGAAAAGAATTACGCGAATTCCGGCAGTACCACGCGTTTCGGAGACAAGATGTACATGGTCAGAGAACTCATTAGCTGATATACTGAGCCTATGGAAGAGACTTTGGATAAGCAGGTTCGGAACCGTCTGCATATAGATGAATTCCTATCCTATCTCAGAGATGTCAGAGGCTATTCGGAAAGAACGATAGTCTCCTATGCACATGACCTTCAGCGGCTTGAGGCATTCCTTTCTCAGAGGGACCTTGCCGCGGAGGAAATGGTTTTCGAGGACGCAAGGGCCTTTGTTTCGGATTTGTATGCCATGTCTTTAAGCCACGCAACCATAAACAGAATCCTGAGCGCCAACAGGTCTTTTTTTCACAGCCTGCTTGAAAAGCAGGCCATAAGCGTCACGCCTTTCAAGAGGGTCTCAAGCGCCAAAAACACAAGGAAAATCCCCACGGTTCTTGCGCGGGAAGAAATTGAAAGCATACTTTCAAGTCCCACTGACAGTTATACATCGCTGATGGAAGTAAACATGTTCAGTATTTTCTACTCCACAGGCTGCAGACTGAGCGAAGTGACGGGAATGAAAGTAAAGGATATTGACTTTAAAAACAGGCGCATACTGGTGACCGGAAAGGGCAATAAACAGCGCTATGTGTTTCTGACAAAAAGAGCTGCTGAAATGCTGGAGCGTTATCTTGCGGAAAGGGAAGAGATTTTGAAAAAGAACAATATCAAAGGCGAAGAAACGGTTCTTGTAAATATTAAGGGAAAAAAGTTGCCGCTTTCGACAGTTCACAGTATTTTTGACAAGTACAGGCAGAGGCTTGGCCTCTCCAAAAAGTTTACACCGCACGTCTTCAGGCATTCGTTTGCAACACATCTGCTTGACAACGATTCGGATATAAGGGTTGTGCAGGTCCTGCTGGGTCATGAAAGCATAGGCACTACACAGATTTATACCCACGTTACCGGAAAAAGACTTGAAGAAGTGTACAGAAAAAGCCATCCGCACGGGAGGAACGACAAATGAGTTTTAGAGGAACTACCATTGTGGCAGTAAGAAAGAACGGTAAAGTCTGCATTGCCGGAGACGGACAGGTCACAGCCGGCGATACTGTTATGAAGGGCAATGCCCGAAAGGTAAGAAGAATATACGAAGATAAGATAGTCATAGGCTTTGCGGGCGGAACGGCTGACGCTTTTACGCTTTTTGAGCTTTTTGAGAAAACACTTGCGCAGGACAACGGGGATCTTACCAGAGCCGCAGTTGACCTTGCGAAAGAGTGGAGAATGGACAGGGCTCTGAGAAGGCTTGAGGCAATGATGCTGGCGACCGACGGCAAAAAGATATTTCTTATCACAGGCACGGGAGATGTGCTTGAGCCTGAGTATGACGCCATTGCCATAGGCAGCGGCGGGAATTTCGCAGCGGCGGCGGCCAGAGCCTATCTTGACTGCGGTAAAGAGCTTTCAGCAAAGGAAATCGCGCTTAAGAGTCTTGAAATTGCAAGTACAATCTGCATTTATACGGATACGAATTTTACATCAGAGGAAATTGGTTAATGACTGAAGATATCATTATTGAAAACACAGACAGCAGGGAAAAAGCTGTTGTTTCCGTTAAGGAACCTGCCGCGAAGCCCCTTTCACTTGACGAAATGGTCCCTGCCCAGATAGTTGCCGAACTGAATAAGTACATAATAGGGCAGGATAAGGCAAAACGGGCAATTGCGGTTGCCCTTAGAAACAGGGCAAGGAGAAAGCGGCTTCCGGAATCTATCCGTGAGGAAGTCTACCCCAAAAACATAATCATGATAGGCCCTACTGGCGTGGGAAAAACGGAAATCGCAAGACGTATCGCAAGACTTTCCAACGCGCCTTTTATAAAGGTTGAAGCTACAAAGTACACGGAAGTGGGTTATGTGGGACGTGACGTTGAATCAATGGTGCGCGACCTTATGGGCAGCGCCGTTTCCATGGTCAGGCGCGAGCTTGCCGCGGCAAACGAGAAAGCCGTAAACGAAATGGTGGAGGAGCGTCTTCTGGATGCCCTGATTCCCAACGTAACCTCAAACCCAAACGCTGATTCCCAGTTTGACAGCGCAAGGATAAGCGCCAGAGAGCAGATTCGCGTCCAGCTCAAGGCAGGTCTTCTGGATAACACTGAAATAGAAATCCAGAACATGGCGGCAAGGCCAAAGGTTGGCATAGAGCTTATGGGCGGCTCAATGGACGATATCCAGAACGCAATGAACAGCCTTGGCTCGATTTTCCAGAACGCGCAGGGAGGAGGTCGCGGAAAGAAAAGAAAGGTTACCGTCAAGCGCGCCAGGGAGATTTTTACCGAAGAAGAAACGGAGCGCAGCGTAGACCAGGACAAGGCTATGGAAATAGCCAAGGACAGAACGGAACAGATGGGAATCATCTTCATAGATGAGATTGATAAGATAGCCGGAAAGAACAGCGGCTCATCAGGCCCTGATGTCTCAAGGGAAGGCGTACAGCGTGACATTCTTCCGATTGTAGAGGGTACCAAGGTAACTACGAAGTGGGGTGTCATTGATACCTCGCATATCCTTTTCATTGCCGCGGGAGCCTTCCATGTTTCCAAGCCCAGCGATCTTATCCCCGAACTTCAGGGCCGTTTCCCTCTCCGGGTAGAGCTCGAGGCCTTGAGCGCGGACGATTTCTTCAGAATTCTGAAGGAACCGGAGAACGCCATAACCATCCAGTACAGGGAGCTTTTGAAGACAGAGGGCGTAAATGTGATATTTACGGACGAAGCCCTTCAAAGAGTAAGCGAAATTGCCTATGAAGTAAACTCGACAACGGAAAACATCGGGGCCAGAAGACTTTACACTATAATGGAAACCCTTCTTGACGACCTTAGCTTCAACGCAAGCGAGATGAGCGGCCGGACGGTGAAGATAGAGCCTGATTATGTGAACGAAAGGCTTTCAAACGTGGTGAAGAATCAGGACCTAAGCAGATACATCCTCTAAGGTCCCGCATACTAGCGTTATTACTCTTATAGTGATATTCTAAACTGAACCGCAGGCGTTTGCGCCTGTCCCGGAGGCGTATGTGAACTGCATTACGATTATTGCTCCAACCTATGAAGAGGCCGTAAAGGAAGCCCGTAGCCAGTACGGAGACCGTATCAGGATTCATAGCAGGAAAGATGTTGTTTCCGGCGGTTTTCTGGGTTTCGGAAAGAAAAAACACTGTGAGCTTACATGCTTCCTTGCGGATGAAGAAACACCTGAAACACCTAAAAGCGGTGGAACCCTAGTTTCAGGCAAAACGCAAGCGGCACAGGACGCTGATGATGAAGACCTTAGGCGTTTTGAACGCGAGGCTCATACCCCAAATCCCGAAGACAACGTACCGGATCCTGCCCTGGAACCTTCAGGGCACTATGAAACAATGTTTACTCCACAGACGGATTATGCCGTAAAACCCGAGATGCTTTCATCCGAAGGCGATGGGACTGAAGTTCCGTCCAATAGTGAAGAAGGGGCAGAGTCCGCAACGGATTCAGAATCCAAGAAAGAAGAGGGTATGACGGCGCGAATGGATGAAACGGAAAAACCCGAAAAGGCGTCCGATACTCTTGAGCCTCTTATGGCTCACGCGCGCTCGATACTTACGTTGAACGACTTTTCCGAAGACTATATCAAATGGATAACGTCTGACCTCAGAAGCCAGCTGGAGCCGGCCCTGCCGGTGCTCCCCACAAAAAACGAATTCGAGCTTCTGATAATCGACCGCATAGTGGGCTCTGTTGATATTGACCACAACAGCCAGCTTCATCCGCCCAGGATATTCGCGGTAGTTGGGCCCACGGGAGTAGGCAAGACTACGACAATAGCGAAGATAGCCGCCGTTTACGGAACAATTCCGCCCGATGAGCTTAGAAAGAAGGTAAGAATCATAACTATGGATTCCTTCAGGGTCGGGGCCTATGAACAGATAGAAAGCTTCGGGCGTGCCCTTAACATTCCGGTACTGCGCGCGGACGATGAGTCTCAGTTCTTCGAGGCCCTTGAAAAGTCAAATGATGCGGAGCTTATTCTTATAGATACAATAGGAAGAAGCCCGCGCGACAGCCAGCTTAACGTCAAGCTTCAGACAATGCTTAGCGTTCCCGATAAGAAGAACACCAGGTGCTATCTTGCGGTCAGCGCTTCAATGAAAAAAGTCGATATAGATAAGGTATTTGAGCAGTTTAAAATGTTCAACATAATTTCCGTCATAGTAACAAAGGCCGATGAAACCCAGACCATAGGAAACATTCTTTCAATCTGCCATGACAGACATATACCTCTCCTTTTCATTACGGACGGCCAGATGGTTCCAAGAGATATTCACAAGGCCTCAAGCGCTTTTGTTCTTGGGCTTCTCAGGGGTTTCAATATGGATTTGAACTCTTTGTGGAATACTCAGATAGGGTCTGACGAATAGGGCTTTTATCACAGGTAAACGCCCATTATTCATGCAGTTTTATTGACTGTTATATCAGTTTTTTGTATAGTTTAACCGTCTATTTGTATGGAGGATTTTCATAATGAAAGTTGGTATTAATGGTTTTGGTAGAATCGGACGTTTTGTTTTCCGCGCGGCTATGGCAAGAAAGGACATTGAGATTGTCGGAATCAACGATCTCTGCCCGGTAGACTATCTTGCTTACATGCTTAAGTTTGACACTATGCATGGCGCGTTTGACGGAACAATAGAAGCTGATATGGAAAAAAACCTTCTCATTGTCAACGGGAAAAAAATCCGCGTAACCGCGTGCAAGGATCCCGGTGAGCTTAAGTGGGATGAAGTAGGCGCGGAATATGTTGTTGAGTCAACAGGTCTGTTCCTCACAAAGGAAAAGGCGCAGGCTCACCTCAACGCCGGAGCGAAGTACGTTGTGATGTCAGCTCCTTCAAAGGACGACACTCCGATGTATGTTGTAGGAGTTAACGAGAACACCTATGTAAAGGGAACTCAGTTCGTTTCAAACGCTTCCTGCACGACCAACTGCCTTGCACCTATTGCTAAGGTTCTTAACGACAACTGGGGCATTACAGACGGTCTTATGACCACTGTCCACTCAACAACGGCAACACAGAAGACTGTTGACGGTGTTTCAATGAAGGACTGGAGAGGCGGCCGCGCAGCTTCAGGCAACATTATCCCGTCTTCAACAGGCGCCGCAAAGGCTGTAGGAAAGGTTATTCCTTCCCTTAACGGCAAGCTCACAGGTATGTCAATGAGGGTTCCCACTCTTGACGTTTCTGTAGTTGATCTCACAGTCAATCTTGCCAGGCCCGCAAAATACTCAGAAATCTGTGAAGCTATGAAGAAGGCTTCCGAGGGTGAACTCAAGGGTATCCTCGGATACACCGAAGAGGCTGTTGTTTCCTCCGACTTCCTTGGAGACGCAAGAACTTCCATCTTTGACGCGAAGGCAGGTATTGCTCTTACGGACACCTTCGTAAAGGTTGTTTCATGGTATGACAACGAGATTGGTTATTCCAATAAGGTCCTTGACCTGATTGCTCATATGAAGAAGGTAAACGGCTGATTTCAAGCCGGTTGAAATAAG
This sequence comes from Sphaerochaeta sp., assembly GCA_052170315.1. Lineage (GTDB taxonomy): Bacteria > Spirochaetota > Spirochaetia > Sphaerochaetales > Sphaerochaetaceae > UBA9732. The sequence goes on along the minus strand of JBQNAT010000004.1, from coordinate 55,601 downwards.
GCCTGCCTCGGCAGGCCTGACTCATCTTTAAGCACAGTAAATTTTCGGGAGAATAAAATGGTTCTAAATACTATCAGAGAGGCTGACCTTAAGGGCAAGAGAGTGCTTGTCCGTGTTGACTTCAACGTGCCGGTTAAAGACGGCAAGGTCACGGACGCAACAAGAATTTTGGCAGCGCTTCCCACGCTTAATTACATTCTTTCCCAGCCGGGAACATCTATCGTGGTCATGAGCCACTTCGGAAGACCTAAAGGGAAAAAGAATCCGGAATTTTCAATGGTGCCGGTAGGAAAGAAGTTTGAAGAGCTTCTGGGCAGGCCGGTGAAGGTAGCCTCTGACGTTATAGGAGAAGAGGTCAAGAAGGAAGTTCAGGCTCTTAAACCGGGCGAGGTTCTTCTTCTTGAGAACTGCAGATTCTATCCTGAAGAAGAGGCAAATGACCCCGAGTTCGCGAAAACTCTTGCCTCATACGGTGATGTCTATGTAAACGACGCTTTCGGAACGGCTCACAGAGCCCATGCCTCCACAGAAGGCGTTGCCCACTATCTGCCGTCCTACGCGGGATTCCTGATTGAAAAGGAAGTCAAGTTCATGGCTCCTCTGCTTGAGAATCCCGACAGGCCGTTTGTTGCCATAATAGGCGGTTCAAAGGTTTCCTCAAAGATTTCCGTTTTGGAATCTCTTGTAAAAACTTGCGACACCATTGCAATAGGCGGCGGTATGGCTTACACCTTCCTGAAGGTCCTTGGACACACGATAGGTAAGTCCCTTGTTGAAGACGACTATCTTGACACCGCGAAGGCCTTCCTTGAAGCCGCGAAGAAAAAGGGCGTGAAGGTTATCCTTCCTGTCGACCACATCTGCGCGGATACTTTTGCGGAGAACGCAAAGCCTGTTTTGGTAGATTCCGTTGACATTCCTTCCGAACTTATGGGAATGGACATCGGTCCCAAGACCGTAAAAGAAATTGTAAAAGCTGTTTCATCCGCGAAATCTGTTGTCTGGAATGGTCCTATGGGCGTCTTTGAGTTCGCTTCATTCGCGAAGGGAACAGAGGAAGTGGCCAAGGCTCTTGCGGCATCCGATGCGGTTACCGTTGTAGGCGGAGGAGACTCCGTTGCGGCCATTAACAAGTTCGGCCTTGCGAATAAGATAAGCCATGTCTCAACAGGCGGCGGAGCTTCGCTGGAATTTCTTGAAGGAAAGGTTCTTCCCGGTATCAGAGCTCTTGAGAAATAAATATATAAATTAAGGAAAGAAAATGAGAAATCTATATATTGCAGGTAACTGGAAAATGAACCTTGTGCCAAGCGAAGCCGCGAAGTACGCAGCGGAGCTTGCAAAAGCGGCAAAAAACGCCAAAGTCAAGGTTATGATTGCGCCTACAGCAGTATGCCTTCCCGCGGTTACGGAAGCAGTTAGGGGTTCAAATATCATTGTTGCCGCGCAGAACGTGAATGACCATGAAAAGGGTGCCTACACAGGAGAAATTTCCTGTGCGATGCTTAAGGATATAGGTGTAAAGACTGTTATCCTTGGACACAGCGAAAGAAGACAGTACTACGGCGAGACCAATGAATTTATCAACAAAAAGGTCATTTTTGCCCTAGCGAACGGCATGGATATTGACCTTTGCGTAGGCGAGACTCTGGAAGAAAGGGAGAGCGGCAAGCTTGAGAAAATTATTTCCGACCAGATTAACATAGGTCTGAACGGTGTTGCCGCGGAGCAGATGGAGCATGTTACCATCGCTTACGAGCCTGTATGGGCTATAGGTACCGGAAAGACGGCCACTCCCGCTGACGCCAACTCCGCGCATGAATTTATTCGCGCTCTGATAGCACGGAAATTCGGAAAGGATGTTGCAGAAAAACAGATTATACAGTATGGTGGTTCAGTAAAGCCTTCAAATGTAAAGGAGCTTATAGCTTGCGAGCATATTGACGGCGCACTGGTTGGCGGGGCTTCCCTTACGCTTGAGCAGTTTTTGCCAATCATTAATTGCTAATTTGTAACGGTAGGTGTCATATGGCAGTCTTAAGTATCATTCTTTTGGTTCTTTTTATTCTTGTAAGTCTTGTTCTTATTTTCCTCGTTTCCATTCAGAGCGAAGATAATACCGGACTTGGCGGTCTTTTCGGCGGCGGCAGCGATTCCGCTTTCGGCGGTCAGACCAACAGGGTCATAAACAAGATAACAGCTTACGCTATTGCGGCTTTTGTTGTGCTTGCAATCGCGGTTGCCTTTGTTAATAAGTCTTCCGACTCTTCAGTTCTGAGCTCACTCGGAGTCAGGGCTGCGGCGGTAGCGGAAGCCGCGCCGGCAACAGAGACGGCTTCAGGCGCGACAGACAGCCCGGCAGCAGCTGCGAACTGATTGAAGATAAAATCTAATCTTGAAGGCCGCCTGAAACAGCGCGGCCAATTTGTCTAAAAAGGGGGATCGATGAGAGTTTGTGTTTTGTACTGCGGACGGGAAGCAAACGATACACGCCTTAGAGAGCTTGCGGCAAAAATGTCTGAAGGTATTGGCGCCAACGGTCATCAGGTCGAAGTTTTTGACATGAACCTTGAGATGGGAAAGATTATTTCCTTCTACGACTACATTGTAGTTATTTCATGTGCCACAGCGTACTTCGCGAAAACCGTTCCCTCAAATGTGGCGAAATTTCTTAAGGCTGCCGGTACCGTATCGGGAAAACGCTGCAGCTGCTATATAAGTAGAAACTGCGGAAGGAAGAACCGTGTCCTCCAGACCCTTATGCGGATAATGGAAGGCGAAGGGATGTACCTTAAGGTTTCCGATATTCTTCCCAACGGCAATTATGCCTATGCAGTCGGAAAACGCCTGCATGTTGAATCAGGATTGAAGGAGTGACGATAATGAAGAGAATAATCGTAACTGTTTTGGCTGCTGCCATTGCGGCAACTTTTGCCATACCGGTATTCAGCGCAATTTCCACCCCTGTGGCACGGGTAAACCTTACAAAGACGACCGTCATAACCCAGGAACAGATAGATGAGAGAATGGTCGCCTACAGGGAAACTTACGGCGACAGCGTTACTGAAGCCACCGTTCTTGACGCGATGATATCTGATGAGCTTATCGCTCAGGCCCTTGCGCGTGACGGCTTTGTACTGAGCGATGACCAGAAAAACGAACTTCTCTCCGCTCAGAAACAGGCTATAGAAGCTCAGCTTGGCACATCGCTTACGGATGAGCGGTTTGAAAGCTTTATTCAAACAAACTACGGCGCTACAGTTGAGTCTTTCAAAGAGTACCTGGCACAGCAGTACACAATTCAGAATTATGTAACGGCAAAGAAGGCCGATATGTTCGACCAGAGCAGTCTTGTTCCTTCGGATTCCACAATTGAAGCCTTCTATAAAAAGAACAAGTCCACCTTCATCAGCCCGGAGAATGTAAAGCTTTCACATATTTTCTTCAATTTCGGTGAAGATAAGGATGCGGCGCTGAAAAAGGCCACAGATGTTGCCAACCGGATAGCTTCTGGTTCTATAACATTTGAGAAAGCCGTTGCGCAGTATTCAGAAGACAAAGCTTCAATTGACTCTGCCGGAGATATAGGCTGGCTGACTATAAGCGATTCCAACGCGCGTGGTTATATGGGTGAAAACTTCTTTGATAAGGTGTTTGAGCTTGAAGCCGGCGATGTAAGCTCCGTTATCGAAAGCCTCGCGGGCTACCATATTGTCAAGGTAAGCGTTCATAATCAGGCAAAGTTCCTTGGTATTGACGATAAAACATCTCCGACCGAAACAACAACTGTCAGGGATTATATCAAAAACTATATTTACAACCAGAATGTAAGCGAGAAGTTCCAGCAGGCTTTCCTTTCGCTTGTAAACGACCTTAAATCAGAGGCTTCAATAAAGTATCTTAAGAAGTAGGGAACGCATGAAATCCAGGCATCTCGCAAGATCCATAGCTGTTCAGACTCTTTACGCCCTTGATTTCAACGGAACAATACATAACTGCGCTATGCCTTATTCGGATGGCTTCGCTGGCTGTTCCAAAGAGGAACAGGATGCCCTTGAGCCTGAAGTAGTGCTGTATGCTTCCTATCTCATAGACGGCGTTCTGACTCATCTTGTTGAGATTGATGAGATGATAAACCGCTTCTCTTCAAAGCGCAGCATTGAAAATATCAGTCTTGTTGACAGAAACATTTTAAGGGTAAGTCTTTATACCTTGCTTTATTGCAAGGATATACATCCGAATATAGTGATAGACGAGGCCGTTAAGCTTTCACAGGAATTCAGCACAGAGGTGAATTACAGGTTCATCAACGGGCTTTTGGATACGGCAGTGAGGTTTATTTATGATTCTTCTGAAAACCGATGAGCAGATAAACGGGATACGGAAATCCTGCCGCCTTCTTGCGCAACTTCTTGATTCTCTGGAAGGGAAAATAACGGCAGGTATGTCTACAATGGACATAGACAAAATATGCCATGATTTTATCATTAAAAACGGCGGCAGACCTGCTTTCCTTCATTATGAAGGCTTTCCGGCAACAGCCTGCGTGAGTGTCAATGAAGAAGTTATTCACGGCATCCCGAAAAAAAACAGAATACTTAAGGAAGGCGATATAGTTACAGCCGACCTTGGCATAAACCTTAACGGTTATTTTTCAGACAGCGCAAGAACCTACATGATTGGAAATGTAAAGCCTGAAGTGAAAAAGCTTGTCAATGTTACAAGGGAATGCCTTTACAGAGGTATAGACGCTCTTAACAAGCCGAGATGCAGGATACAGGACATAGGGGCTGCGGTATATGAGCATGCGCACAGAAACGGTTTCGGCGTTGTTCGTGATTACTGCGGCCACGGAGTAGGACTTAAGGTACATGAGGATCCTGAGATACCCAACTATGTAAACCATTTTTCTCCTAATCCAAGGCTTAGAGAAGGTATGGTTATCGCGATTGAACCTATGATAAACCTTGGGGGTGACGGTATAATTGTTTTGCCGGACGGCTGGACAGTTGTCACCGCCGACGGCAAGCCCGCCGCTCACTGGGAGCATACAGTAGCAATTACAGCCAACGGTCCGGAGATTCTTACTCAGGCATAAAAGGGGGGAACCATGAAGGATTTCATTTTGCATGACGACATCAGGGACGCGGCTCTTAAGCTTGCCTACAGAATGTACAAGGAAGATCATTTCATTCCGGACGTCATTTACGTTTCGCTCAGAGGCGGCGTTTACATGGCCAATGTATTTTCCGAGTTCTATAAAATGATATGCCTTAAGGAAAAGAGGCGGCCAGTCCTCTATGCGGCCGTTGTTGCCCGTTCCTACAATGTCTTAAGGGACCAGATAAGAGTGCAGGTTGACGGATGGACATATTCTCCCACATACCTGCGCTCAGGCGACAAAGTACTTCTTGTAGACGATATCTTTGACACCGGCAATACTGTAAACAAGCTTGCGGAAGTCATAATGGATAAAGGCATCCCTCGTGAAGACCTGAAAATAGCAGTCTATGACTACAAGATTCCCCTTTACAAGGAAACACCTCCGCTTCCTATCCAGCCTGACTACTGGTGCAGGAAACATATACTTAACAGCCCTGCGGACGAGACCTGGATACACTATCTCTGCCATGAATACGTCGGTCTTACATCCGAAGAAGTGGACGCGGTCTTCGAAGATCCCGAAGTCCGGTCCATACTTCACGAGATAATGGAAAAATAAGCTTAAACTCCCTGATTCTTTCCGCAGCAGTTCTTATACTTTTTACCGCTTCCGCAGGGGCAGGGGTCATTGCGACCCACCTTTGGCGTTGAACGTACTACCTGGACTGAGGTCCGGGCATGGTCATTGGCGCCGGCTCTTGCCGCCTTCTGCTGGGATGCTGCCATACTGTCGAAATTCAGGCTTTCTCTGTGGGTTTCCATTGTCTTCCCCGGCCCGGCGGCTCTATCCTGTATATTGTTCTTTATCTGCACTCTGACCACGGTCTTCGCAACAGATGTCTTTATCTGGTCTATCATCCTGTCAAAAATGTCATAGCCTTCCAGCTTGTACTCTACAAGAGGGTTCTTCTGGGCATAGGTCCTTAAAGAAACCGAGTCCCTAAGGTCCTCAAGCTCCTCCAGATGATTCTGCCAGCGAGTATCTATCTGCCTTAAATATATCTGACGTATGAACATTGAGAAAACTTCAGGTCCGACAAGGGAAACCTTTTCGTCTATAATCGCTTTTACTCTGTCCTTAATGGCAAAGGCAAGTTCGGATGACGGAAGGTTTACATCATTGTCCTGCGGCACATAGTCGTACCCGACAGTATCCAAAAGCTTCTGATGAAGCTCTGACAGGTTTCTTCCGCCGTTCTTTTCCGGAGGGGTGTCTTCAACTGAAAAATCAATGTACTCGCCGCAGGCGGCTATGGCGCGGTTAATTATGTTGTTATCTACAAGTATCTCGTCTCTCTGGGAGTAAATGAAGTTTCTCTGCTCGTTAAGAACATCGTCATATTCCAGAAGATGCTTTCTTATATCAAAGTTGCGTTCTTCAACTCTTTTCTGAGCCGTTTCTATAACACGGCTTACCAGAGAGTGCTCAATTGCCTCGCCGGTGTTCATGCCAAGACGTCCGACAAGAGTTTTTAGATTATCCTTAGCGAACAAACGCAAAAGCGTATCGTCAAAGCTGACGTAGAACCTTGAAGTACCGGGGTCTCCCTGTCTTCCGGAACGTCCTCTGAGCTGGTTGTCAATACGCCTTGACTCGTGGCGTTCGGTTCCAAGGATGTAAAGGCCTCCGAGTTTTTTTACTTCCTCATAGTTTGCAAGCCACTGAGCGCGGGTTTTTTCACGGGCTGCTTTCAGTTCCTCTTCAGTTGCCTCCGTTCCGCAGAGCTTTCGGGCAAGAGCATCGGGAGAGCCTCCAAGTTTTATATCGGTACCTCTTCCTGCCATGTTCGTGGCAACGGTAACAGCTCCCTTTGAGCCTGCGTTTTCAATGATTGCGGCTTCGCGCGCGTGGTTCTTTGCATTCAGAACCTCGTGCGGTATGCCCATGCTCCTGAGAAGGGCGGAAAGAAGCTCCGACTTTTCAATTGATACGGTACCCACAAGAATAGGCTGGCCGGTTGCGTGGACGCGTTTGATTTCCTCGCATATGGCCTTGTATTTGAACTGCTCGTTAAGATAGACAAGGTCTTCAAGGTCCTTTCTTATGACCGGAAGGTGCGTGGGTATTACAACGACATCCAGCTTGTATATCTGGTTGAATTCGGTTGCTTCGGTATCCGCGGTACCGGTCATGCCTGAAAGTTTGGTGTACATTCTGAAGAAGTTCTGGAAAGTGATTGTTGCCAGAGTTCTGTTTTTGCCAAGAATTTTAATATGTTCCTTCGCTTCTATGGCCTGATGAAGACCGTCAGAGTAGCGCCTGCCGTAAAGGATACGGCCTGTGAATTCGTCAACAATCTGAATCTGGTTATCCTGAATGACATAGTCCGTATCCTTATGATAAAGATGCCGGGCAGCCATGGCCTGCGTAACATAATGGATATATTCAAAGTTCTCGTCGTCATAAAGCGAGCCGCTGATGATATTGAACTTCTTAAGAAGCTCTTCCATGTGGGTCATTCCTTCTTTTGTGAAGCTTACGCGTTTTGATTTTTCGTCAAGCATGAAATCGCCCTCAGGTTCAAGCTTCGCGCCTTCCTCAAAACGTGCCATAGCTGATATCCGGGGATAGTCTCCGGTTTCAGGGTCTTTTTCGCATTCCTTGAAATAGGGGGTTATCTTTTCAGCGTTTCTTGCGAATTCCGTATCGTCGTCAGCAGGACCTGAAATGATGAGAGGCGTTCTGGCCTCATCAATAAGGATTGAGTCTATTTCATCTATGATACAGTAATTGTGCTTCGGTTGTATCTTGTCCTGCTGGCGCAGCTTCATGTTGTCCCGAAGGTAGTCAAAACCGAACTCGTTGTTCGTACCGTAAGTAATGTCGCAGCTGTATGCCTGACGGCGGCGCTCGTTATCCATATTGGAAAGGATTACGCCGACGCTCAGCCCAAGGAAGCTGTATATCGGACCCATCCATTCGGAATCTCGCTTCGCAAGATAATCGTTTACGGTGATTATGTGGACGCCTTTGCCTTCAAGAGCGTTAAGATAACCCGCCGGAACGCTTGTAAGGGTTTTGCCTTCACCGGTTTTCAGTTCAAGAATTTTGCCTTCGTGAAGGACTATCGCTCCCATTATCTGTACATCGTAGTGCTTTTCTCCAAGAACCCTGAAGGAAGCTTCCCTGGCAAGCGCGAAAGCCTCCGGAAGAAGAGAATCAAGGGTTTCTCCGTTTTTAAGACGTTCTTTGAACTTCTGAGTCTGGAGCGGAAAGTCCTCATCCTTAAGACCCTTTGCCCAGTCCCCGAATGAATTGACTTTATCAAGTAGAGGTCTGAGATGCTTCATATCCTTATCTTTCTTGCTTCCGAAAATAGCTGTAAAAATACCCATGTTTCAATTATAGTAAAAAAAAGCTCTTCAGAATAGATTGTGTTGTCTAATCGTTGCCTTCTTGAGTATAATTGTGTACAAATGACACAGTTTAAGAGAGAGGCCTATGCAGTATCTGACTACACTTGACTATATAATCTTCATTCTTTTTATGGTTGGGGGCGTATGGGTTGCCATGAAAGGCTTCTTTAACGAGCTTTCAACAAAGTTCGGCTACGTCCTTGGCTTTATTCTTGCCCTCATGTTTACGCACAGTCTCAGCCCCGTTTTTTTAAACAGACTTGGTTTCCCTTCATGGTTTTCAGCCTTCATTTCCTATTTCCTAATTTTCATTGTAGGTTATCTTCTGATGAGGGGCTTCGGCACAGTTCTTTCCAACATACTTGACACCGCACACCTTACAGCTGTTGATAAATTCCTTGGCTTCTTTTTCGGTCTTGCCGAGGTTTTCCTGATTTTGGTTGCCGCGGAGTTCATTCTGGGTTATCAGGACCTTTTCAACCTTAAGCAGGTTTTTGACGAAAGCCTTTTCTCCAGCCGCCTCATACTTCCCGTGGGAGAAGCTATAGCCTCTACAATCAAGGGCTTCATATGATACTCGGAGGACTGGACCGGACACAAAAAGAAATTGCCTCACGTCTTGACGCTCTGGCAAAGTCGCGGGCTCTTCCGAACGCGATTCTCTTTTCGGGCAATAACTGCACAGGGCGTATGTTTGCGGCCCGTCAGCTCTGTCTTGCTCTTAAGGTTCAGGCCGATAACGTAATAATTGTTTCGGACAGAAATCATTCGTTCCGGATACTTACCGCCGTCAGTCTTTTCAGTAAACATAAAAATACAAGTTCAAAAGGTTTTCTCCGGGACAGCATTGAAGTATTGCTTCAGCAGTATCACGGCGCTCTTCTGGACGGTCAGAATACCGCCGCGGGAAAAAAGAAGTTTTCGGATGCGTCAGAAGTTTCCGAGCTGCTGAAAGAACTTGACCGCGCGGATGAAAACGACGCGGAAGCTGTTTCCGACAGGCTAATGAAGGCAGTTTACCCGCTTCTGGATAAAAACAGGACAGTAGCCATAACAGTGGGGCAGGTAAGAGCCGTCAGAGACTGGTGCATGACATCGTCCATGGAAGGCGGAAAAAAGATAGTCATAATAGAAGGACTGGAAAATTCAGGAGACTCGGCCGTAAATGCCCTTCTGAAAATACTGGAAGAGCCGCCGGAGAACGTTCATTTCATACTTATTTCCTCAAACGAGGGAAAGATACCCGCGACAATCCTAAGCCGCGCAAGCAAGTTTCGTTTCAGAGACCTTGGGCCGGAAGAAAAGAAGTATATTCTGAGCGGTCTTTTTGTGGACCCTTCAAAGTATGAAAGCCTAAGCTCGTTCTTTCTGGAAGGAAGCGGCATAAACGACAGACTTCTTTCTGATGCCGCGAAAGCCCTTATACTGAAACAGAAAATTGATATGCCGGCCCTTGTAAGCGAGCTTGAGAAAAATCAGGGCTGGGATATTTTCTTTGACCATGTGCTTTCGGAGATAAATGACGCTTTTACTGACGGAAGGATGAACCAAAGGACTGCGGAGTACCTTGCGGGAGCAATTAACGAAGCGGTTATAAAGGGAAAGACTTTCAATCAGAATAAACGCCTTACCTTTGATTTTGTAGTTTACAGGACACAGGAGGTCAACAGATGAGCCAGTTCGTCAAAAAAGCTTCCAGCAAGATAGAAAAGCTGTCAAGCGAAGAGATTTTGCGAATAATAGAAACACAGAACTTTGAACTTAAAATCAGGAACAGCGTTTTGGACAACTCCTTTGAAGGCAGTATCATAGTCGGAGAAGACGGAAATGTCCTTTACCTTAACAGCCCGTTTCTCTCCCTTGTGCCTACGTATCCCGGAAAAAAATATACGGGACTGAGCCTTTCAAGGATAATAATCAGTTCCGACATACTTTCTTTCATGAAAAACTTCCTCTCTTCAGAAGATAAAACGGTAAACGAATTCTTTGACCTTGAAGATAAAGGGGAAGGCATTCGTTCTTTAAACTGCTCGGCAGAAAAGCTTGGCGACCCCAAATGCTGTCTTTTCATATTCAGAGACATAACTTTTTTCAACAGGTTCAAGGACGAATTCAGAAAGAACGAAAGCCTGGCACAGATGACAACTATGGCGGCAGGTGTAGCTCACGAAATAAAAAACCCTCTGGCTTCCATTTCAATTTATCTCCAGCTGATGGATAAAATGCTGGAAAAAAAAGGCTCGGTCACTCGCGAAGAAGCCCATAAGTATCTTGACGTTGTGGGCGAAGAGGTGGAGCGCATAAACAAAATCGCGGTTGACTTTCTTTTCGCTGTCAAACCTATGAAGGTGAACCTTGCCATATGCAGCCTTAACGATATTGTTTCAAAAACGGTAAAGCTCGCGGCCGCGGAACTTAGGGAAAAAAACATTGCTCTTAAGGTTAACCTGGCAACGTCCCTTCCTAAGGTTTACGCAGATTCGGCCCTTATAGAGCAGTCCATCCTGAATCTTATTAAAAACGCAATGCAGGCCATGCCGGAAGACAGGGTAAAGCCTGTTATAACGGTAAGCACTTTTATGGATTCGGATATGGTGAAGCTTTCCGTATCGGACAACGGCTGCGGAATGACTGAAGACCAGATGAGCAAGATATTCGAGCCCTATTTTACAACTAAATCTTCAGGCACGGGACTTGGTCTTACGGTGCTTTTCAAGATAATGAAACAGCACGGCGGCGATGTGCATGTGCGTTCAGTGTATGGCGAAGGCACGGAGTTAACGCTGCAGATACCGGTTCCGCAGACAGAAAGGTTCAGACTTACTGACGGAGGAAAGGCATGAAGAGAAATATTCTTGTTGTGGATGATGAAAAACATATAAGAGAGGGTCTTTCTCTTGCTCTTGAAGCCGAAGGCTACAACGGTCTTCAGGCTGAAAACGGGCAGGAAGCGTGGAATATTCTGAATTCAGAGGCTGTTGATATGGTCATTACAGATTTAAGGATGCCCATAATGAGCGGAAGCGAACTTCTTAAGAAAATCTATACCACATATCCGACTATACCGGTGGTTGTGCTTACAGGCCACGGAACCATAGAAGACGCTGTTACCGCTATGCAGAACGGAGCTGTGGACTTTCTGACAAAACCGGTAAACCTTGACCATCTTTCCGTTCTTATAAAAAGGACGCTGGCCACAAAGGATATTGCCCAGAAGAACATTGAACTCAGACAGGAACTTGAGGATCTTAAGAAAAAAAACGGTTATTCCAGCATAATCGGCAAAAGCCAGAAAATTCAGCGGCTTATTGAAACCATACAGCAGATTGCGCCGTCTAAGGCCTCGGTCCTTATAACAGGGGAAAGCGGGGTGGGAAAGGAACTGGTGGCGGACGCGGTTGTGAATTATTCGGACAGAAGGGACAAGCCGTTTGTGAAGGTGCACTGCGCCGCCCTGAACGCCAATCTGCTTGAAAGCGAACTTTTCGGGCATGTAAAGGGGGCTTTCACGGGAGCAATAGCGGATAAGAAGGGGCGCTTTGAGCTTGCGGACGGCGGTACGATATTTTTGGACGAAATAGGGGAAATAGACCCCGGCACGCAGATAAAGCTTCTCAGGGTTCTGCAGGAACGTGAATTTGAGAAAGTGGGCGGTGAAAAAACAATAAAGACTGATGTCAGGGTTATTTCCGCGACCAACCGTGACCTCTTAAAAGAGATTAAAGAGGGACGTTTCAGGGAAGACCTTTACTACCGCCTTAACGTTGTAAGCCTGGAAGTACCGCCGCTTAGGGAGAGAAAAGAGGACATTTTCCTGCTTTCCACATCTTTTCTGACTGAATTCTGTAAAGAAAACGGTAAAAAGATAGACGGTTTTTCCAACGAGGCCAGAAGTGCCATAAGCTCCTACGACTGGCCGGGCAACATAAGAGAACTGCGAAACTGCGTTGAAAGCGCCGTTGTAATGTGCCGCGGCAATCAGATAGAGCTTGGGGATCTGCCTCCTGCTGTCAGCCGCGCAAGCAGAAGCGATTCAATAGAAATAGAGCTTGGGACTACAATGGAAGAGGCCGAACGCCGTATCATACTAAGCACAGTGGCTTTCTGCGGCGGCAACAAGACCAAAGCCGCGGATGTTCTTGGGCTTGGACGCAAAACTATAATCCGGAAGACGCAGGAATACGGACAGCAGTGACCAAAGAACGGATTTATGACATTTTTGACGACGGCGGGCTGTTAAGCCAAAAGCTTGAGAACTTTGAATACAGGGAAGGCCAGCTTAATATGGCTTTGGATGTGCTTTCCTGCTATGAAAACAACTCAATAGGCGCCATTGAAGCGGGAACCGGCATAGGCAAGAGTTTCGCCTACCTTGTCTCAGCGCTTTACTATGCGTTTGAAGACCCCCATGACAGGACAGTTATTGCGACATCCACCATAAACCTTCAGAAACAGCTTATGGAAAAGGACCTTCCGGCCTTGCTTGCCGCGCTGGGAAAAGATTGCAGGACGGCAATTGCCGTAGGAAGAAACAACTATCTGTGTCTCAGGCGTCTTTCTGAGGAAATCCGTTCAAGCGAGCTTTACGCCTATGACGGAGTTTCCGATATTTCACGTCTTAACAGCTTTGCCGCGGATACCGAAACAGGTCTGAAAACCGAATTTCCGGGACAGCTTAACTATCAGCTTTGGAACACGGTATGTTCCGATTCGGATTTCTGCATGGGAAACAAATGCCCGTTTTTCAGCGAATGCTTCTATTTCAAAGCCAAGAAAAAGCTTTCGGAAGCCTCTATAATAATCTGTAACCACCACCTGTTGTTTGTAGACAGCAACTCGCGCTATGAAAACGATATAGACTATTCAGAGGAGGCAATTCTCCCGTCTTTCAGGCATCTTGTCATTGACGAGGCTCACAACATTGAGCGTCATGCCACAGACCTGTTTACCGCAACATATTCAAGCTACGCCCTGAAACGGCAGATGGATTACATATATGATTCAAGGGCACTAAGAGGCGGTTCTTCCGGCAGAATGCTGGACGAGCTTCTTATTTTCTGTCCTGACAAAAACCTTTATCAGGAGATAATTGACTTCTATTCGCTTGTAAAAGCAAGAGCGGAAACGCTGAACATGGCCGTTTTGAATATTCTGGAAGTAAACCATTGGTCTCATCTTCTTGTGGATAAAAAAAATGCGCAGGCCGTTATGAATGAGATAGGCCAGATAGCCGTGGATGTCGCTGAAAGCGGGAAACGTCTTACCGACCGTCTTTCTTCTTTTGCTTCAAAGCTCCTGATTGACGAGGCTCAAGCCGGCAAACGCGATGATTTTCTTGTCCACGTCAACCGCGTCGCGGACATTATTTCCCGGCTGGAAGTTTTTACTGACTATAAAAAGTGGAACGAAGACATACATTTCCTTGACATAGAAAACCGCGGGCAGAACAAATATGTGACTTTCAATATCGCGCCTATAAAGGTATCGGGAGTCCTTGCCGACGCGCTTTTCAAAAAACTTGATTCCGTTGTCTGCACAAGCGCGACACTGGATATTAACGATGATTTCGGATTCTGGGGAAGAGGAGTGGGACTTCCCATTGAAAACAAATCATATCTGCGCAGAGTATATGTCTCGCCCTTTGATTACAAAAACCGTCTTATGCTGCTGACCCCCTATGACACACCTGAATTCAGCGCCAAAACAGAGGACGTGTACGCGGACTTCACCTGTGAGACCGTCTATCAGGCTGTTTCAAGTTCAGGCGGAGGAGCCCTTGTGCTTTTTACAAGCTTCCGTCTTATGGACTTTGTATTTGAAAAGCTTAAACCGCGTCTTTCCGTAATGGATATCACTGCGCTTAAGCAGGGTGACGCGGACCGCTACAGCCTGCTTGAGCAGTTCAAGGCGGATAAGGACAGCGTTCTATTCGCGACGGACAGTTTTTGGGAAGGAGTTGACGCGCCCGGTGATACCCTGAGACTGGTCATAATTACCAAGCTTCCTTTCAGAATGCCGGATGAACCTATTTACAAGGCACGTTACAAAAAACTTCAGGAAGAAGGCATAAGCGGTTTCAATGCTCTTTCTCTTCCCGAAGCTGTAATGCGTCTTAAGCAGGGCTTCGGGAGGCTTATGAGACACACGACAGACAAGGGAATTGTTCTTATCCTTGATTCAAGGATTGTTTCCAAAAATTACGGAGCTCACATGCTGCGTTCTTTGCCTGAAAGCTACCATCCCGAGACCGAAACAAAGACGCTTGGACAGAAAATAGAGAATTTTCTTTTCTAATTTGGGTTGAAATAAGCAAAATTTCTATTGTAGATTCTTTTTATGGCTAAAAACTTCAGAACCCGGCTTCTTGATGCTTTGAAAGAGAAAAAAAGTCTCTCCACTAAGGAAATTTACTGTCTTTTTAACGAAATGAATACTCTTACCGTTTCCTGGCATCTTAATGATGAGCTTAAAAGAGGCAATATCGAACGTTCTTCCCACGGCAATTACGTCCTTTGTTCCAGTGAACCTGTAGCTGATGAGAGATTTTCAAACATCCCCAGGCTTGGCAGACTTGCCTACGATAAGCTTAAATCGCTTAATTATGACTTTTATCTTTCAGGTCTGGACTGCATGAACGGCCTTGCTTTTAAGGTTGACGGGAGCTATCCCGTTATCATCTGTACAAAGCGTTATCTGCTTAAATCAGTTCAGCTTGAGCTTATGAGGGAATTCGGGCTTGCAATAATGGAAGGGGAGCCGGATATTCTTGATATGGGGAATCTTAAAAGCAAAATACAGTTTGTTGTACTTTCTTCTGAAAACTTTTCCCTGCAGAAGCAGGGCTTTGCCGTAAAGGAAAAAGCTTTTGTTGACCTTTACTACGCTGTGACAAGACTGGAATATCCGCTTCCCAGAAAAGAGTTTCCACATATCCTAAGCATGATAGAGCCCAATCCGTTCAGATTCAGGCAGTCTACAAAAGACAGAGGCCTTTCAAACGAGCTTAATTTCCTTCTGTCCTATGACAGAGAGTTTTTAAAGGCTTTTTTGGATTATATTTGATAAGAAGCCGTAATGCCTTTAAATTTTGTACGTAAATTATAGGGCGGAAAAGTCCGTATTTTCTTATACTTCGAAAGAAGGAGGTATAAAAATGAATATTATAAAGTCTTTTAATGATGTAACAAATTATATTGAAACGGTTCTTGACGATAAGATTGATGAAAAGAAAATTTCAAATTTGTCCGGTTATTCATATCCTATGTTCAGCCGACTTTTTTCAATGTTAACGGAAACCACACTTTCTGAATATATAAGAAGCAGGCTGTCCGAAGCGGCCGTGTTATTAAGAGATACTAATGAAAAAATAATAGATATAGCTGTTAAGTTCAGCTATGAGTCGTCTGATTCATTTGGAACAGCCTTTAAGAATTTTCATGGATTTACACCTTCGGAAGTTAGAAATGGAAAACCGTTCAGGCTGGTTTCACGTGTTCAGCTTGCAATGAGTGTAAAAGGGGGAAGGACTATGAACATTTCAATTCAAAAGAAAAAAGCGTTTTCTGTCGCGGGCATTAATGAACGAAACATCAATTCGTCTTTATGTCCGCATGTATGGGATAAACTGTATTCCAAATACAGCCATGAAGAATTGGCTGAGCTTGGCGAAGGACAAAGCGTTGGAGTTTGCCATGATGTGAAAAATACAGACGCCATAGATTACATGGCGGGATACATTGTAACGGATTTGGAAAAAGCCGGAGAAATGGGACTGGATATTATGAAAGTCGGTGAAACGGAATACGCGGTTGTTGAGCTTAACGGAAGCGTACCGGAATGTATCCATAACGGCTGGAAATATGTTATGGAAGTATTCTTTCCCGAACATGGTTATGTTCATTCGGGGAAGCCTGATTTTGAATATTATTATGAAGGAGATATGTCCAGCGAAAATTATAAAATGGAATTGTGGATTCCTGTGATAAAAGCGTGATATCTGATGCCATAATTAATAAAAATGCCCCGTCGGATAGCGGGGCATTTTTTTTCACAAGACTTAAAGGAGCTCAGTCGATAACAGCAAGAACATCCTCTATCTTAAGGATAAGATAGTCTTCGTCATTCATCTTTACCGATGTTCCGGCATACTTGTCATGGAGAATCTTCTGTCCTGCCTTGACTGTCTTCACATCTGCTCCGATAGCTTCAACAACTGCTATCTGTGTCTTTTCCTGCTGAGCTGTCTGCGGAATGTAAATTCCCCCAGCTGTCTTTTCTTCAGCCTTGTCCATCCTGACAAGAACCCTTTCACCGAGCGGCTTGATTGTCATATGTCCATCTCCTTATTAAAATCTGCGGTAACGCCGCTTTTATGCGACGACATTAATATAATAAAAAAAAACGCCCGCGGCAACAGTCAGGAGCCAAGAAGCTCGCTCATTGCCCTTGAAGCTATATGCCATTTCATTGACGTAAGGCCGTCTTTGGGATAATAAACCCTGTTGTGCCCGTTCCTGTTGGGAAGCTCAAAGTGCTGTCCAACTTTTAACGTTGCAAGGAATACCGACCTCGGGTCATCGTGCTCTTCTATTTCCTCATTTCTGTATGTGCCTTTGTAGTCCCAGCCTTTGTGAGAAAAGGTGAGTATCCCGTGGCCGACTTTTATATAGTTGTCAATTCCCGGTTCATCTATGCCGTAGTCAACTTCGTCTTCCATTTTAAAATCAGGATTCGCAACTTCAGCCTTAACCTGTTCATACTGCCAGTCATACCACCGGCTGTAGTTTTCAAAATACTGCTTTTCACCTTCCCATAGGAAGCGGAAATCAGGCTGTATGGTTGCCCGGACTCCGCAGCAGGTGCAAAAAACATCGTTTCCCTTGCTTCTTATCTTGAATTCGGAGCTGCAGGACGGGCACTTGTAAAACATGGTCTCAAAGCCTTCGGCCTTATCCGAACCTTCAATAAGGAAGTTCTCGCGGCTCTGAAATTCAAAATCGCTGTAGGAGAGGGCATCCGTGATTCGTCGCATGACCGTATCCCTGTCAAGAGAGGCGGCCTCTTCTGCTGTGAGTATCCTGCGAGTGTCTATGCTGATTTTGCCCTTGTGGCTGTGGGCGGACCACTTCGCGTTGCCAAGTCCCGCGCCCTGGATTTTGCAGGCATAGACCGGAACTTTCAAAAATCGTATCATTTTGGCGATGGAAGGGGAGATGTAGCCAAGATGAGCGCTTCCGTAGATGGTGCCTTCAGGGGCAATGAAGACGCAGCCTTTTTTCCGCTGGATGACGTACTGTATCTTGCGCAAGGCTTCAAGGTCGGTTGTGAACTGTAATTTGGGTATGGCTCCTATTATCTTCAGCCAGAAGGAAAATTTTTTGAAGGTGAAAAAGTGGTAGGTAGCAAGAAATGACACCCGTGCGGGCCTTACCGCCGCGGCAACGAACTTATAATCGTCGTTTGAATTGTGATTGCTGAGAATCAGCGCGGGTCCATGAACACGCTCTCCGGATTCAACCAGATTGAATTTATGTTTACACATCAGCCTTATAATGAATCTTGCGGGATAATAGAGGATGCCAAGAGGCAGTCTTTGGAAAACCGTATTCTTCCGTTTCCTTTTGAGGTTTTTGTCTTCACTTTGCATACATAGACTTTAACATGCTTTTTAGTTCCTGGAGAATTAATTTTTCCGTTTTTCTTTCCGATTTGGCGTTATGTTGCTATCTTAAGGATGTAGGGAAAAGATATGGATTTCGAGAACGAAAATAAAGACATCGAAATTGACTCGTGCGTAAAAAAGAACCTATCTGAAGTTCTTAAATATATGGAAGCAATGAGAGTTTCTCTTGACGCCCTTTGCCGGTGCTTTCTTATCCGAGCCAAAGATGAAGATAAGGACCCGCTGTGGAAACGCTTCTATTTAATTCAGATGAGTTCCTATCTTGTTTCCAAAAAGAGTCTGAAGATTTCGGAATCCGAAGGCGATATGATATATGACCTTATCAGAGATACCTGGCTTGATATTAAAGACTATATGGAAAAATCCCAGTTCGGACCTATTTCCAACGTTGACCAGTGGTTCAAAACAATAAAAATAGACTTTCCGGTGGATGTTTTTGACCCTGATTGCGTTTTTTACAGACCGGGAGTCTTTCTGCTATGTCAAAATGACTCAAAAAGAAAGGTTAAAGATAAAACTGTGTAATTTTGACCCAAAAAGAATCCGTTTTACCGTCTTTTTACTTCATTTTCTTTGGCATGTTAAATTGTGTGTTGCGTCATTTTCTTTCATTGAATGAAGTTAAATTTTTTTGTTTTTACTTGGCACGTAACTTGCTTTAACTATGCCATAGGAGATTCGGTTATGGCAAACATAAAAACAAATAAAGTCGGCGCGGCGGAAAACGGAGCTTTGAGCATGTATCTTAAAGACATTGAAAGAATCCCGCTTATCACAAGAGATGAGGAATTTGACCTTGCCATACGCGCTAAAAACGGTGATGACAGGGCAAGAGAAAGGCTTGCCAACGGTAATCTCAGATTTGTTGTAAGCATTGCCAAGCAGTACCAGAACAGAGGAATCCCCCTTATTGACCTGATAAGCGAAGGTAACATAGGCCTTCTTACAGCCATAGATAAATTTGAGCCGGACCGCGGATATCACTTCATAAGCTATGCGGTATGGTGGATAAGACAGTCCATTCTTAAGGCAATAGGGGAAAAATCCAGAATGATAAGGCTTCCGATGAACAAGTCGGCAGAACTGGTTCAAATACTTCAGGCCAAGAGCAATTTGGAGAAAGTCGGAAGCGAAGACGCATCTGTGGAGCAGATTGCGCAGGAGTGCGGGATGACATCCGAAGACGTACTTGAGGTGCTTCAAATTTCACGTGAAGTTTCAAGTCTTGACGCGCCTGTAAATTCTCACGAAGACAGCAGCTTCGGCGATTTCATTGAAAGCGACAAGCCAAGACCTGAAGAAATTGTCATGGATACAGCCATGAAGGAATCCGTTCATAAGATTCTTTCCTCTCTTCCGGAAAAGGAGCGCAAAATCATAAGCCTTCGTTTCGGCCTTAATAACCACGACGCAATGAGCCTTAAGGAAGTGGGGGAGATATTCCACCTTACAAAGGAAAGAATCAGGCAGATTGAAAAGAAGGTGCTTGGAGAGCTTGGCATGGACAGTGAAGTGCAGCAGCTTAAAGCCTACATTGCCTGAAAAAATATGATTATATAATTTTGTTTAACGGAGCCTAAATTTCGGCTCCGTTATTTTTTACTCTTAAATTTATTGTTTTAAGTATCCTGCGCGATTCTTTGTTTTTTATTTGCTTTAAAGTATTTATGAGTTTAAACTACCCATTGTAGTTGACAGTTGATACAATTTTGTGGACAATCGTGTCTCGTAATACGAATTAATACTTGTAAAGGAAAAAACAATGGCAAAGAAAGTTACCAAGTATGTCTACTTTTTCGGAAACGGAAAGGCGGAAGGAACTTCAAGCATGAAAGATTTGCTTGGCGGAAAAGGTGCCAACCTTGCGGAAATGACAAACATAGGTCTCCCGGTACCTCCAGGATTCACTATCAGCACGGAAGCCTGCGACTATTTTTCAAAGAACAACGGCGAATATCCTGAGGGGTTGAGGGACGAGGTTCTCTTAAATCTCAAACAGCTTGAAAAAACAATGGGAGCAAAACTTGGTGATTCAACTAACCCCCTTCTTGTTTCGGTAAGAAGCGGAGCCGCTCAGTCAATGCCCGGAATGATGGACACTGTCCTTAACCTTGGACTTAACCTTGACTCAGTTGAGGCTCTCACAAAGAAGACCGGAAACGAACGTTTCGCGTGGGACAGCTACAGAAGATTCATCCAGATGTTCGGCGATGTTGTCATGGGAGTGCCTCACGAGAAATTTGAAGAGGCAATTCAGGACATCAAGGACGAGGAAGAGCTTACCTACGACTATGAGCTTACCACCGAAATGCTGCAGAACCTTGTAAAGAGATACAAGAGAATCTACAAGAGAGCCACGAAGGAAGACTTTCCTACAGACCCCTATGACCAGCTTTTTAAGGCTATTAATGCGGTTTTCCGCTCATGGAACAACGCAAGGGCCATCAAGTATAGACAGATGAACGATATCCGAGGTCTTTTGGGCACCGCGGTCAACGTACAGTGCATGGTCTTCGGCAACATGGGCGAAAGCTCGGGTACCGGCGTCGCGTTCACACGTGACCCTGCCACCGGAGACAACCACTTCTACGGCGAATATCTTATGAACGCTCAGGGCGAGGACGTTGTCGCCGGTATCAGAACCCCGCAGTCCATAGAAACCCTCTGCAACATCAACCCCGCAGTCTATGAGCAGCTTGTCGCAATCAGAGAAACTCTTGAAAAGCACTATCACGATATGCAGGATATGGAGTTTACCATTCAGGAAGGCAAACTTTTCATGCTTCAGACCAGAAACGGCAAGAGAACCATATTCAGCTGGCTCCGCTCACAGGTTGAAATGGTAGAGGAAGGACTTATTGACAAGAGAACCGCGGTATCGCGTGTTCCCGCAGGTGAGTTCAACAAACTCTTCGCGCCGATTCTTGACCAGGCACAGATTAAGGAAGACGGCATAAAGGCTGTAACCAACGGGCTTAACGCTTCCCCCGGCGGCGCGTCCGGACAGATTGTTTTCTATGCCGAGGACGCCGAAGCCTGGCATGCGGAAGGCAAGGAAGTAATTCTTGTCAGAACCGAAACGTCTCCTGAAGACATTGGCGGAATGTCCTGTTCAAAGGGTGTTGTTACCTGCCGCGGCGGCATGACAAGCCACGCCGCCGTTGTTGCCAGAGGTATGGGATGCCCATGTGTTTCAGGCGCGGGCGAAATCCATGTTGACCTTGGAAACAAGTGCCTTGAGGTCAACGGCACTGTCCTTAAGGAAGGCGACTATCTTTCAATAGACGGCTTTACAGGCGCAGTTTACGCCGCAAGGATTCAGGTTAAGCCTTCAGAGATTGTTCAGGTTCTCAACGGCTCAATGAAAGAGAAGGATTCAACTCTTTTTCAGAATTACAAGAAGTTCATGAGTTATGTTGACGAGATAAAGACAATGGGTGTAAGAACCAACGCCGACACTCCTGCCGATACTCACATGGCGGTAATGCTTGGCGCAGAAGGTATTGGCCTTTGCAGAACTGAGCATATGTTCTTCGGAGGTTCAAGAATCACAGCCATGAGAAAGATGATTCTTGCCAACAACCTTATTGAAAGAGAAGCAGCTCTTTCCGAACTTCTTCCTATGCAGAGGGATGACTTTGAAGCCATGTTCGAAGAGCTCAGGGGTCTTCCCGCGAACATAAGGCTCCTTGACCCGCCGCTTCATGAGTTTTTGCCTAACGATTCGTCCACTCGTCATGAGATGGCTCTTACGCTTGGCATCACGCCGGAAGAAGTCGCAAAGAAGGTTTCCGCGCTGCACGAGTTCAACCCGATGCTTGGCTTCCGCGGCTGCCGTCTTGCAATTGTCTATCCTGAAATACTAAGAATGCAGGTCAGGGCTATTATCGAGGCCGCCATCAACGTCAAGAAGCGCGGTATCCGGGTTTATCCTGAAATTATGATTCCTCTTGTGGGCAATCATAAGGAGTTCGAGTTCTGCAAAAGACATGCGGAAGAGGTTATCAGGCAGATTTTCGAAGAGCAGAAGGAAACTGTAGACTATGAAATAGGTACAATGATTGAAGTTCCAAGAGCTGCCATCACCGCTGACGAAATTGCGCAGTCTGCCGAATTCTTCAGCTTCGGTACTAACGACCTTACTCAGATGACCTGCGGTTTCTCAAGAGACGACGCGGCTTCCTTCCTTGGTCATTATGTCCAGGACGCTGACAAACAGTTCTATGAGTACGACCCGTTTGCAACCATTGATGTTGACGGCGTAGGTAAGCTTATGGCACAGGCTGCAAAGCTTGGCCGTTCTGTGAAACCTGAAATCAGGCTTGGTATTTGCGGAGAACACGGCGGTGACCCTAAAACTATCGCTTTCTGTCAGACCATTGGCCTTAACTATGTTTCATGTTCACCGTACAGAGTGCCTATCGCGCGTCTTGCCGCCGCGCAAGCCGCAATTAACTGAGTTTAAACTTTTTTGATTATATGGGCTGCCTTACGGCGGCTCTTTTTGTTTGCCTGTAAGCCTGAACATATCCGGGGAAATTGCAAAACTAATCATCATTTCCCGTTCCGTCTTTGCAACCTTGTAATTAAATGTTATTTTAAAGGCAGCCGAAGACTATTTGGCCTGAATAAGAGGTAACTGCCATGATGCGAGGAATATACACTTCAATAAACGTCCTGAAAAAGAAAGTCTATTCGGAAATTGCAAGACTTTCCTATGAATATGACAAAGGGAATCTTGAGGACCTAGAATCTATAGCCTACAAGATAATTCCGGGAGAAGTATCTACTTATCGTGAAAGTGTTTTCCTTGAAAGAGCCATAATAAAGGAACGTCTGAGAGTTGCCATGGGGCTTTCCGTTCGTACAGCGGAAGAGCACGGACCCGCATCTGACGGTATAGAAGAAGCTGTAAAGCCGGAAAAGTACTATCAGCTTCCACTTGTTGATGTAATCAAATTTGCGTGTCACAAGTGCCCTGACAACGTAATGATGGTAACAGATGCATGTCAGGGCTGTCTTGCTCATCCATGCAAAGAAGTCTGTCCGAAAAATGCCGTTTCGTTTGATTTCTCAGGAAAGCGCTCCATTATTGACCAGTCCAAATGCATAAAGTGCGGCAAGTGCGTTGAGGCCTGCCAGTACGGAGCAATCATGCATCTTGAACGCCCCTGCGTAAAAGCCTGTGGAATGAAAGCAATACGTTCAGATAAATACGGACGCGCAGACATTGACCAGGAAAAATGCGTTTCCTGCGGAATGTGTCTCGCAAACTGCCCGTTCGGAGCAATTGTTGACAAAGCACAAATTTTTCAGACCATTCAGGCAATAAAAGACGAAAATACTCCCGTTTACGCCGCAATAGCGCCTGCCGTTTCGGGCCAGTTTGGAAAAGACCTCGCCCCCGAAAAGATTAGGTCAGCCTTTAAGGCTCTCGGTTTTGAGGATGTGCTTGAGGTTGCTATAGGAGCGGACCTTTGCACTCTTGATGAGGCAAAGGACTTTGTTGAGAAAGTTCCTTCCGAGCTTCCGTTTATGGCTACCTCCTGCTGTCCTTCATGGGCAATGATGGCAAAAAAGCTTTTCCCCGAGTATAAGAAATGTATTTCAATGGCATTAACGCCTATGGTGCTTACAGGGCGTCTTCTTAAAAAACAGCATCCCAACTGCAAAGTAGCTTTTATAGGTCCCTGCGCGGCGAAGAAGCTTGAAGCCGCAAGAAAGAGTGTGAGAAGCGACATTGACTTTGTCCTTACTTTTGAAGAGGTAATGGGCATGTTTGAGGCTAAAAACATTGATTTCAGCCAGCTGCCGGTAACAGAGTATATGCACGGAGCAAGTGCTGACGGACGCGGTTTTGCCGTATCGGGCGGTGTTGCGCAGGCTGTAGTCAACTGTATAGCCGAACTTTATCCGGAGCATGGTGAAGTTAAGGTGGAAAAAGCCGACGGGCTTGACAATTGCCGCAAACTTATGATGATGGCAAAGGCGGGAAAGTATAACGGATATCTGCTTGAAGGTATGGCATGTCCCGGGGGCTGTGTTTCCGGGGCGGGAACTGTTGCAAACTACGTCAAGACCACTGCCGATATTAAAGCTCATATGAAGAATTCAACCTATAAACACGCGTTTGAAAGTGACTACAGAGAATTTGACGGAATGCTGACTGATGATATAAAACAGACGTCGGAGAATTAGTTTCAAGTAAAGAAAAAATAATAATGGCATCAGGCGGAAAATACCTGAATTATATACATTTCAGCTTGTATTCTTACCATAATTAAATAAAAACCTCGGCAGTACCGAGGTTTATCAGCCAAAGAAGGGAATTGAACCCTTGACCTGCTCATTACGAGTGAGCTGCTCTACCCCTGAGCCACTTTGGCGTACAAAACAAGATAACCAATAAAAGATAAATTGTAAATAACTCTGTTGACTATTTGAGCGCCCAAATGTAACTTTAAGCCATGAACAAGATCATCATTGTACCGAACCGTGAAGAACTCTTACTCTCTAAGAAACCCAAGAGGGGGGCAAAGGTTTACGGTCTGCCACTTTCAAAGGAACTTGTTTCCTACATTGAAGACGCGGCGCCGCAGGCCAGTCAGCAGAGGCTCATAGATATGTTCTTCGCCGGAAAGTTTTCGCCGGTTCAGTTTGATGACGGCGAAGATGATGTTTTTGACGAGGAAAACTGATGTACGTCCTTGGAATTGAAACCTCATGTGACGAATGTTCGGCAGCAGTAGTAGAAGACGGAAAAAACATACTTTCCAATGTGATAGCAACGCAGATAGAGCTCCACAGGCCTTTTGACGGAGTAGTGCCAGAACTGGCTTCAAGACTCCATACCGAATGGATAGCTCAGGTAGTCAGTGCCGCCCTTAATCAGGCAGGAATAAAAAAAGAACAGCTTGGAGCAATAGCGGCAACAGCAAGACCGGGTCTTCTGGGCTCACTCCTTGTAGGTCTGAACTTCGCAAAAGGCATGGCGGCAGTCCTGGATATCCCGTTTATAGGCATAGACCATATAAGGGCTCATCTGTTCGCGCCTCAGATTGAGCATCCTCTTGAGTATCCGTATCTCGGAGTGCTTCTTTCAGGCGGCCACACCGTCATCTGCCGTGTTGACAGCTATGACAGCATTGAAGTGCTTGGCACAACCGTTGATGATGCCATTGGGGAGGCTTTTGACAAGGTCGCGAAGCATTACGGGCTGGGTTATCCGGGCGGAGTAATGATAGACAGGCTTTCAAAGTCAGGCGACCCGTTTGCATTTAAATTTTCAGGTTCAAACGTGGGTAAAGGCTATCATCCTTATGATATTTCATATTCAGGTCTTAAGACCGCGGTAATCAACCAGCTTGACATATTCTCGACAGGAAAGCCCGCGACGCATGAAAATATCGCAGCCAGCTTTCAGAGGGTAGCGGTAGGCATGCTGATAAAAAGGGTTGAGAAAGCTTTAAAGGACACCGGTCTTAAACGCATTTCAGCCGGAGGCGGAGTTGCCGCGAATTCACTTGTCAGAAGCTCCCTTATGGAATTTGAAAAAGCCGGCTATGAAGTTTCATTTCCAAGTCTCAAGCTTTGCACAGACAACGGAGCCATGGTTGCGGGTCTTGGATACAAGTATATTTCGGACGGTATCACATCAGATTATAATCTTACCGCGTCCGCAAGGGTCAGCGCTTTCAAAAAGGCCTGACGTACTTTAATTTCCCGCCTTTTTAAGGCTTTTCCGCAAAATCCTTGACACAAGACATAGTTTTTTGTATTCTCGTCTTGTTCGTTTGGGATGTAGTGTAATGGTAACACTGCAGATTCTGGTTCTGCCTTTGGGGGTTCGAATCCCTCCATCCCAGTAGGACATCCCTGATGGTTCCATCGTCTAGGGGTTAGGACGGGAGATTCTCAGTCTCTAAACAGGGGTTCGATTCCCCTTGGAACTATTAAAGACTGTCGAAAGAGATTTCGGCGGTTTTTTTTTGCCGTATGCCCATCTATTTGCAAAAGGCAAAAGATTCTGTATGCTGATTAGGCATATTACTTTGAGAGGTTAGCGATGATAACTGCTTCGGATATTTCACTGTCATTCGGGACGCAGGTACTGTTTAAGAATGTCAATATAAAATTTACACCCGGCAACTGCTACGGCATCATAGGCGCTAACGGTGCGGGCAAATCCACTTTTCTGAAAATTCTTTCAAGGGAACTTGAGCCGGATACCGGAGAAATCATCATAACATCAGGCCAGAGAATGGCAGTCCTGCGCCAGGACCACTTTGCTTTTAACGATTATTCAGTTCTTGATACCGTAATCATGGGCTACAAAAAACTTTATGACGTCAGAAAGGAAAGGGAGGAAATCTATATTAGAGAAGACTTTTCCGAAGAAGACGGTATAAGGGCTGCGGAGCTTGAAGGCGAATTCGCGGAGCTTGGAGGCTGGGAAGCGGAATCAGACGCGGGCATACTGCTTGACGGTCTTGGGATACCGGTGTCAATGCACGACAAATTGATGAAGGACGTTGAAGACAATGTAAAAGTCCGCGTTCTTCTGGCTCAGGCGCTGTTCGGCAATCCCGACATATTGATTCTTGACGAACCTACAAACCATCTTGACCTGGAATCCATACACTGGCTTGAAGACTTTTTGAGCAATTTCAACAATACAGTTATTGTAGTTTCCCATGACAGGCACTTTCTCAATACTGTTTGCACACATATCGCGGATATTGACTTCGGTAAGATTCAGCTTTATGTAGGGAACTACGACTTCTGGTATATGTCCAGCCAGCTTATCGCAAAACAGATGAAGGATGAAAAGAAGCGAAGAGAAGAAAAAATCGCGGAGCTTAAGGAATTCATTCTCCGCTTCTCAAGCAATGTGGCAAAGGCGCGTCAGGCTACCAGCCGCAAAAAGCTCATAGATAAGCTGACTATAGATGATATCCAGCCGTCCAGCAGAAGGTTCCCTTATGTTGCCTTCAAGCCTAACCGGGACTGCGGTAAAAACATTCTGGATATAAAAAATCTTACAAAAACAATGGACGGCGTAAAAGTCCTCGACAAGCTGAATCTGCTTGTGAATAACGGGGATAAAATAGCTTTCGTGGGTCCGAATCACCTTGCAAAGACCGTCCTGTTCGAGATAATCAGCGGCAATATGCAGCCGGATGACGGGGAATTCACATGGGGCGTTACGACAAGCCGGGGCTATTTCCCCAAGAACAACGACGCTTTTTTCCGTGAAGACCTGTCAATTACAGACTGGCTGGGACAGTATGTTGACGATGCGGATGAAACCTACCTAAGGTCATTTCTGGGCAGGATGCTGTTTTCAGGGGACGAGGCCTTAAAGAGCTGCAAGGTGCTTTCCGGAGGAGAAAAGGTCCGCTGCGTCCTGGCAAAACTCATGCTTGAAGGCGCCAACTGCCTGATTTTTGACGAGCCCACAAGCCACCTTGACCTTGAGGCAATTCAAAGTCTGAACAACGGTCTTATTGATTTCACCGGTGTTGTGATGTTCAACTCCCATGACCATCAGTTTGTAGATTCAATAGCGAACAGAATAATCGAATTTACACCCAATGGTCTTATTGACCGCTATATGAAGTTTGACGACTACATTTCCGATACTGCGATTAAGAGCCTCAGAATGGAAATGTACGGCTCTAATAATGCGGTCGCGCTTTGATGAGGTACGCGATGCTTCTTGCGATTGATATAGGTAACACAAATATAGTGATGTCTCTTCATGACGGGAAAAACTGGGGAGAAGTAATTCGCGTAAAAACCAAAAATAAAAACGCGGTTAATGAAGTGCGTTCGCATCTTGAAACTCTGGAATTTGAAAGAGCGGTAATAAGCAGCGTTGTACCCAACATCACGGGTTCCGTAATCGAAGCCGTAAAAGAACGCAGCGGCAAAACCCCCGTTGTAGTAGGGAAAAACATTGAAACGGGGCTTAACAGAGATTCAATCCCGGATGAGCTGGGTTCAGATATCCTGTGCAACCTTATTGCCGCTCATAAGATGTACCCTAATGAATATGTTACCGTTGCTGATTTCGGCACGGCCTTTACCACTGAGACAGTTTCTCCGTCAGGCGACATACTGGGCGTTACAATCGGCCCGGGGATGATGACATCAGTCAAGGCTCTTTTTGAATCAGCCGCCCAGATACCGGAAATCAGGCTGGATATTCCGAATACCGTTATGGGAAGAGACACAGTGGCTTCTATCAGAGCAGGAGTGATTTACGGCTTCATAGGCCAGCTCAAAGCCATAGTTGACCAGATTGAAAACGAAGTGGGACACAAGGTTATAGTTATTGCCACAGGCGGTTTCTCAAAGTATCTTGAAGGCCACATCTACGTAAACAGGGCCGATGTAAAGCATACACTTGAAGGCGCAAGAATGGCTTGTGAAATGAACAGTTGAGATTATAAATGGAAAAATACTATAAAACCTACGCGAATGCGATAATAAACGAGCTTCTCCAGCTGAGGACAGGCGATGCCCTTTCAATAAATACAGAGGAAGAAGACGCTGAATTCGCGAAGCTTATTGCGTCCGAAGCTCTTGAAATCACGAAGGTAACCGTCAAGATTGTCATATTGAACAATGGCAAGCCCGTACATGTTGTTGAGTTTGAGCCGGCACCGCCTGCGCAGCTTCCAAAGAGTTTTGCCATGCTTCGTCTCTCTCATGAGAGAAAAATCCGGGAAGAAGGCAAATATCTGGATATAATGCCCGAAGCCGATGACGTGCTTGCGATTCAGAAGCTTGGACATCTTGCCGAACCAGTTGTCCTTGACAGGCGTATTTCCGTACCGTGGTGCGTTGCGAAAGTCTTTGATTCCGATGACACGGATTCATGGGCAGCACTTGAAAGAAAGATAGACCTTAATATTGCCAATCAGATACTTGTCGCGTCATACCGCAGCCAGAGTCTTGAAAACGCGGAAATAAGCGAAGTTCTGTTCAGGGGACCGGATACGGATTTTTCAGTAAAGATTCCGCAGGGCAGTCTTTTCATCGGAGGCCGTCAGATTCTTCCGTCAGGACGCGAATTTATGACAGGAATGGACTTTGACCGGCTTTCCTTTCTGGCAGACCGTTTTTCCGCCGAAGGCCGTTTCAGAGCCGAAATCCGGATTTTCGGGAAAAAATTAACCGCTGACTTCACTTTCCGTGACGGTCTTCTTGTTGACCGTCCCCATACGGCCGAGTTTGAAAGGCTTCTTTCTTTTGACGAAAATCTGCGCAGAGTAGGTTTTATCTCAATGAGGGACAACGAGGTAATAATAAATCTCGGAGGGGCTTTGTCTGAAGCGCTTGGAGTTATCCCCAGAACTGAAGAGCTTCTGCCTGATTACTTCAACACAAGCCTGTACACTCTTAAATGCGAACTTTCGAAAAATATTGATATTGATTACATAGACCGGACCGGTATAGTTCATGAACTTGCGCGCGAAGGGTTGTTTCTTGAATAGTACTGATATTTTTCCGCGAAACTTCGCGCCGGGGTGTGGACAAACATGACCGGTAATGTTATTTTTAAACGATTCTTGAGCCGAGGGGCGGAGGAGGTGAACAGTTATGGCATATGTTAAAGTCGATGAGGCTGAACCGCTTGAGAAAGCGATTAAGCGTTTCAAGAGAATGGTCGAGAAGGAAGGTGTTATCCGTGAATTCAAGATGAGAGAATACTTTGAGAAGCCATCAGCAATCCTGCACCGTAAGAACAAAGCGCTTGCCCGCAAGCAGATGCTTAAGGTTAAGAAGCTCCGCAACTCAAAGGTTTACTAAGTTTTAATCTTTGTATACGGCACACCCAGCACACCCGAAAGGGTGTGTTTTTGTTTCTTGAGGCTTTAAAATTAAATTTGTTGCGTTTTGTTGCATTCAGCTCTATACTTAGGTTGTTCGACAGGTTTTCGGACGTTTATTTACCATATTATTTAGAGTTTGAGGATTGGAAATGAAGAAAATCGTTATTGCTCTGGGCGGAAATGCGCTTGGAAATACTCCTTATGAACAGATTGAGCTTGTAAGAGAAACGGCAAAGCCCATTGTTGACCTTATTCAGGAAGGCAACGATGTAGTTATCGCCCATGGAAACGGACCTCAGGTGGGCATGATAAATCTGGGTCTTGCAACGGCGGCTGAAGCCGGAGCCATAAAGTCGGATATGCCTTTTCCCGAATGTGGAGCCATGAGCCAGGGCTATATAGGCTACCATCTTCAGAACGCAATAGGAAACGAGCTTGCGAAAAGAGGCATTGAAAAGGAAGTTTCAACCGTAGTCACACAGGTTCTTGTAGATGAAAATGATACGGCCTTCCAGAATCCCAGCAAACCGGTAGGCGGTTTCTACGATAAAGTAACAGCGGAAAAGATAGCAAAGGAAAAAGGCTTTACAATGGTTGAGGACGCCGGACGCGGTTACAGGCGTGTGGTTGCTTCCCCTAAACCAATAGATGTAATAGAAAAAAAGACAGTTGAAAGCCTTATAAAAGCAGGCAACGTTGTTATCACCGTCGGCGGCGGAGGTATCCCCGTTATCAGAAAAAACGGAGTGCTTTACGGAACGCCTGCTGTTATTGACAAGGACTACGCTTCAGAGAAACTTGCGGAGCTGATTGATGCCGATATGCTCATTATTCTTACGGCTGTGGAGAAGGTAGCCATAAACTACGGAAAGCCTGATGTAAAATGGCTTTCAAGTCTTACTCCGAAACAGGCAAAAGAATACGCGGAACAGGGACACTTTGCACCCGGCTCCATGCTTCCAAAGGTAAAAGCCTGCGTGCAGTTTGCCGAAAGCAAAAAGGGAAGGGTTGCGTTGATAACTTCTCTGGACAAGGCCCTGCAGGCTCTTAAGGGCGAAACCGGCACAAGGGTAGTCGGCTGAAAAAAGGAAAAGAGGGAATATGTCTTGACGTTTTCCCTCTTTTTTGTTTATAAATACTTCGTGCATGCGCTTGTGGTATAATGGTATTACCTCAGCCCTCCAAGCTGAAGAAGCGGGTTCGACTCCCGTCGGGCGCTAAGGACCACGCTGACTGCGTGGTTTTTTTGTATCTGAATTCTATTTATATTAGCGGAGGTTGCCTTATGGGACAGAGAGGCGAAGTTTTCTCAACAAGATTTGTTACCAATGACAGAACCTATTTTTTTAATGTCAAGGAAAACTACAAGGGAGACATGTACCTCAATATAGTTGAGAGCAAGGGCACCGCGGATGAAGGCAGATACATCCGACAGAGTGTTATAGTCTATCCTGAAGATTTGGGCGAATTCCTTAGAGAGTTCCAGAAGTCCGTGGATTACATGAAAGTTCATGCCAATAAAAAGGAAGACATGACTTGAGCTAGTATTTGAAAGTCAAACGGTGAATCGGACACGGTCCGTATTTATGAAGGGCTGCCTTGTGGGACGCGCACGGGTAGCCCTTATGTTTTTCAAAACCGTAAAGCGGCCAGCGTTTTGCGGCCTTAACCATAAAAAAATCACGAGCAGTCTTTGCCAGAATTGATGCCGCCATTATTTCACGGATTTTTGAATCGCCTTTGACAACCGCTTTACACAGAATGTCGACCTTTGGACATTTGTTGCCGTCCGCAAGAATGATATCGGCTTTAAGCCCTTTTTCCGCAAGCTGTTTTTGAACTTTAACGCATGCGCGTTTCATTGCAAGAAGGGAAGACTGAAGTATGTTAATTTCATCTATTTCCTTAGGACTTGCCCAGGCAACTGCCCATGCTAATGCTTTTTCCTTTATTACGGGCTCAGCGAGAAGACGCTTTTTTTCGGAAAGTTTTTTTGAGTCATTCAATATTTCAAAGGGGAAATCTTTCGGCAGCACTACAGCCGCCGCGCATACAGGGCCCGCGAGCGGACCTCTGCCTGCTTCATCCGTGCCTATAACAATTGAATATTCAGGTTCGTCAAAAAGGGAAAGCTGCATGGATAAATGGTAACGTAAATACAAAACTTTGTCATTTGTGGATTTTAAAGCGCCTTATGTGATATATTGTTTCAAACTGAATCGTTGAGGTTGAAAGTGTTTCTGAAATCGGTCGAGCTCTATGGCTTCAAATCCTTTGCTGACAGAACAAAATTTGAATTTTCGGACGGCATTACATCTCTTTTGGGTCCGAACGGAAGCGGAAAGAGCAATGTCGTAGACTCGGTAAAATGGGTTTTGGGAACTCAGGCAATGAGCACCATAAGGGCAACCAAGCGTGACGATGTAATCTTCAACGGAACGGATACCAGAAAGCCCATGCCCATGTGCGAGGTTATCCTTACGCTCAATAACGAAGAGGGTATCCTTAACGTAAACGCAACAGAGGTTGAGATTAAAAGGCGTGCCTTCAGAAACGGTGAAAACGAATACTATATTAACAGAGAAAAGGTTCTTTTAAGGAATATCAAAGAACTGTTCATGGATACCGGTGTAGGTAAGGCGGCCTACAGTATTCTGGAGCAGGGAAAAATAGACCAGATACTTCTTATGAAACCGGAAGACAGGCGCTACATTTTTGAAGAGGCTTCCGGTATAAGCCGTTTCAAACAGCAGAGCGAAGACGCCGCAAAAAAACTGCAGAAGACAGATGAGAACATGGCCCAGGTGGATATTCTTCTCAGGGAAGCGGAAAAGAATTACAACTCAAGAAAGATTCAGCTGGACAAAGTGCTGAAACACAGGGAACTGAGCGCAAGGCAGGAAAAACTTGAAGTTGAGCTGCAACTGTCCTATCTTCAGTCGCTCACAAAATTTAAGGAATTAAAGCAGAGCCAGCTTGACAAAATGTTGCAGGAAGCCTCGACCATAGATGCGGTGCTGGACAACGCAAGGACGGGGTTGGCGCGGCAGCAGACGGAGCTTGACGAGCTGCGCGAAAGACGTGAGGGCCTTAGCGGAAAGGTACATACTTTCGAGGAAAAAATTAATTCGTTCAATACGACAATAGGGGTGTATGACGAACGGTTCCAGGATATTTCCCAGCGGTCAAAGGCGGCCAGAGACAGGGCGGGGCAGGTTCAGGAAAGGATGGAACGGGATAGGCTGCGTCTGGAAGAAAAGAAGGCGGAATATGACAGCACGCTGGAAAACATAAGCCTGACGGAAAACGGCATAGAAAAGGCCACAGAGGAAATTGAAAAACTCAAGGCGGATAAAATCAGACATCAGCTGGATATAGATGCTCTTGACAATGAAAACGACGAAATTTCGCGGGAGAGGGTTGATATTACTTCCCGGATAAGCCGGCTTGCGAATGACATTGCCGATGAGCTTGAAAAAAACATGAAGGGAAGCGGTTACAGCTCAATTGTCAGGGCCAAGGCTGAAAAAGCCTTTCTGGAAGAAGTCTCACGGGCAAAGCGTATCCTTGAAGAGCGTCTCGGATTCCTGCGTGATATTGCTACCGTAGACTTTGACAAAGCTGTTTTTAAAGACGCGGTTGACCGGACGGAGGAGTACCTGCTTGAATGTATTGACGAGATAAAGGGGCTTTTTCAGGAGTACAGCGGTACCATTCCAACTTTCCTTGACGATTTTACGGCACCTGAAGGCACGCTTGCGGAAAAGAGCCGTCTGGATAATGCCCTAAGCAAATCCTATGAGAAAGAAAATCTTAACAACAGCAAGATAGCGGATCTGACCGCGGAAAACGAAAGGCTGTCCAGACTTCTTATACTTAAGGAATCCGATCTTCGCGATTTGGAGATGGACAAGATTCAGTTCCAGGCCAAAGCGGATTCAATCAGAAATTCCATGCAGGAGCTTAAGGCCAGCCTTCAGCAGAGCGAATTCGATTTTTCCGATGCTTCCCATTCGGTGGAGGCCGAAGAAAGCAAGGTAAACGAGATTCTTGAAAAGATAGACGAACTTAAAGCCGGCAAAGCTGATACAATAAGCGCAATCAGGACTCTTAAGGATGAGATTTCGGAAATTAACTTCACAATTGAAAGAAGGACTCAGGATATAGACAGGGAAAACTCTCACTTTCAGGACAAGTTCAACAGGAAGCAGACACTTTCAATTGACATAGCAACGGGAAGAGAGAATCTCAGGTCTTTGACGGAAAACATACAGAAGATTTTTACGGACTTCTTTGACAATACCGGCAAAAGCCTTAAAGAGTTTAATGACCATGAGATAAAGACGCCCGTTGATGAACTTAAATCTACTTTGGAAGCTGTTAAGAAAAAGATTCAGGACCTGGGTTACATAAACTACATGGCGGAAGACGAGTTCAACGAAGCCAAAAAGAACTTTGATTTCTACAGCAGGAACATGGAGGACCTTAAGAAGGCAAAGGGCGACCTTGAAGAGGTAATTGCCGAAATAAGACGGCGCAGCGAAGAAATGTTTCTGGAAACCTACGGTCAGATTTCTGCCAATTTTCAGGAGATGTTTACAACTTTGTTCGGCGGAGGCAGAGCGGAGCTTGTTCTTACGGACGAGGAAAATGTTCTTGAATCGGGCATTGACATCAAGGCGCAGCCGCCCGGGAAGAGCATGCTGCAGCTGAACCTTCTTTCCGGAGGCGAAAGGTCAATGACGGCGGTAGCCCTTCTTTTTGCCACATACATGGTAAAGCCGTCACCATTCTGCATACTTGACGAGATTGACGCGGCTCTTGACGCAAGGAACGTCGGAGCTTTCATGCGTGTGCTTGACAAGTTCGAAGACAGCAGCCAGTTCATTATAATTACCCACAACAAGGGCACGGTAATGGGCTCGAACTGCCTTCTTGGCGTTACTCAGCAGGAAGCGGGAGTATCCAAGATGATAGGTTACAAGCTTGAGGATATAGAAGACCTTGAAAAAGAGCATGATACGCTTAAGGGCTAACTTACTTACTGGACATTAATAGGATTTTATATAATAATTTATCGGTTATGTTTGATTCAATAAGTGAAAGATTTTCATCAATAATCAGCTCATTGTCCGGTAAGGGTAAAATTACCGAAAAAAATATACAGGACGCTGTGGAAGAGATAAAGATTGCCCTTCTTGACGCGGATGTAAATCTTCGTGTTGTCAGACGTTTCATCAACAAAACAATGGAAGAGGCAAAAGGTGATAAGGTTCTTAAAGCCGTTGCCCCGGGCCAGCAGTTCACAAAGATTGTCTATGACAAAATGGTTCAGCTTCTTGGAGATGCTGACAGCCAGAAGCTTAATCTTAAGGGACCTGACACTGTTACCGTCATTTTAATGATGGGTCTTCAGGGTTCAGGTAAAACAACTACCAGCGCGAAGCTTGCCGCCAGGCTTAAAAAGCAGGGCAGGCGCGTAATGATGGCCGCATGCGATTTGATAAGACCCGCAGCCGTTACACAGCTTCAGGTTCTTGGTGCGCAGGCAGATGTCCCGGTATACGCGGAACCTGATTCAAAAGATGCTGTGAAGGTTGCCGAAAACGCCTATAAAAAGGCCAGGCGGGAGCAGTACGATGTTCTTATAATTGATACTTCCGGCAGAATGTATCTGGACGAACAGATGATGAAGGAGCTTTCAGACATTAACGCCGCGGTGCGTCCTGACGAAACTCTGTTTGTTGCTGACGCCATGACGGGTCAGAATGCGGTTACAATTGCCCAGGAATTTGAGCAGAAGGTCGGAATTTCAGGCGTTATCCTGACGAAGTTCGATTCCGATACAAGAGGAGGCGCGGCTCTTTCTCTGAGAGAAGTTGTGGGCAGACCTATCAAGTTCATAGGTGTTGGCGAAAAACTTGAAAACCTTGAACCGTTCTATCCCGACAGGGTGGCAAGCCGTATTCTCGGTATGGGAGACATTGTTTCTCTTGTTGAGAAAGCTCAGGAAACCTTTGACCTCAAGCAGGCGGAAAAGCTTCAGGAGAAAATGGCCAGGAGCACATTTGACCTGCAGGACTACCTTGAACAGATTGAGAACATGACAAAGATGGGCGGAATAGGCAAGATTATAGACATGCTTCCCGGAGCAAAGGGCAACATCTCGGAGGATGATATAGACAAGCGGGAAATGCTCAGGGAAAAGGCAATCATCCAGTCAATGACCTTCCATGAAAGACAAAATATCTATATAATCGGACCTGCGCGCAAGAAGAGAATCGCCAAAGGAAGCGGAACTTCCGTGGGAGAGGTTGGACATCTTCTTAAAAAGTTTGAAAAGATGCGGCTGAATATGAAGAAGCTCGCTAAAAATAAAAAATACCAATCCGCCATGATGCGGCAGATGGGCATGAACTGAGATTCGTTTAGGAGGAATAGACGTGAGCGTTAGTATCAGATTGAAGAGATTCGGTACACAGAAGAGACCTTATTACAGAGTGGTTGTCATTGATTCAAGGAGTTCAAACTCAGGCAGCCCGCTTGAGGAGATTGGTTTCTACCATCCGATTGAGAAGGAAGAGAATCAGGTTCGGATTGACTCTGAAAGAGCCGTTTACTGGCTTCAGAACGGAGCAAAGCCTTCCGACACTGTAAAGGCCATTTTTGCAAAGCAGGGTATCCGGGCCACTAAAGCTCCCGCAAAGGACTGAGTAAGTGGAAAAGGAACTGGTTGAATACATCGTCAAATCGCTTGTTGATCAGCCGGAGCTCGTTGAGGTCAATGTTGTTGAAGGCGAAAAATCAACAATTTTGGAACTCAGGGTCTCTCCTGATGACATAGGCAAGGTCATTGGCAAGCAGGGCAGAATAGCCAAGGCTCTCAGGACAATTTTGAGCGCCACTGCCACCAAAAGCGGCAAGCACGCCAGCCTTGAGATTCTGGACTGATTGGCCATGAAACAGGTCCTTGTAACCGGAGTAATTAGATCCCCGCATGGTTTAAAAGGCCATGTCAAGGTGCACCCGTATTCGGATGACTTTGCTCATTTCTTTGATTTGCATGAGGTAACTCTGCAAAAAGGAGATAAAACAAGGAAACTTGAAGTCATGCAGGTACAGAAGCATTCGGGCGAGCTTCTCATGAAGTTCACCGGTGTGGATACTCCCGAAGACGCAAGGTTTCTTTCAGGGTGGGACATTCTGGTACCAAGAGAACAGGCCGGCAGGCTTGGCGAAGGAGAGGTTTACACAGCTGACCTGCAGGGTATGAAGCTGGTATATGAAAACGAAGAAGTTGCTGAAGTTGTTTCCGTGCTGGACGGCGCTCAGGCTTTTCTGCTTGAAGTCAGAACCTGCAAAAACGACAAGATACGTCTTGTGCCCTATATGAAAGACATATTTGTCACGGATGTAGACGTCCAAAAGGGGACAATGAGGCTTCTCAGGCCGGAGTTATTGGATTGAATATAGATATCCTTACGCTTTTTCCTGAGATGATAAGCGGCTTTTTCACGAATTCCATCATGGCGAGGGCCGTCAAATCAGGCATAGTTTCCTACAATATTGTTGACTGGAGACAGTTTGCTGAAGACAGGCACCACAAGTGTGACGATTCACCCTTTGGCGGGGGCGCAGGCATGGTCATTAAACCTGAGCCGCTCTTCAAAGCTCTGGATTGCGTTGATGCCATGAATAAGCGTGTCGTCTACGCATCTCCGTCGGGAAAGCGGTTTACGCAGGACTATGCGAAGGCTCTTAGCCTGGAGCCTGACCTGGTCTTCATCTGCGGCCATTACGAAGGTATTGACCAGCGGATTATCGACCGTTATGTCGATGACGAGATATGCATTGGCGATTATGTGATTTCTTCAGGGGAAGTAGCCGCCCTGGTGATAATTGATGCTGTCTACAGGCTTGTTGACGGTGTTATCACGAATTCCTCACTTGAAGAGGAGAGCTTCACCGGTCCGCTGCTGGAATACCCACAGTACACCAGACCGGAAACCTATTGCGGAATGTCTGTTCCTGATATATTATTGTCAGGCCATCATGCCAACATAGAGAAGTGGAGGCTGCAAAAAAGGCTTGAAAAGACTTTGTCTAACAGGCCTGACCTGCTGGAAAATGTTTCACTTGATGAAAACACCGGCAAATTATTAGAAAAAATAAAACTGACCAAGGGGTTAAAAAATGGACTTGATTAAGGCTATTGAACAGGAACAGATGAAGCAGGATGCCGAAAACTTCCACGTTGGAGACACTGTTAAGGTGTACTTCAAAATCGTTGAAGGCGCGACGGAAAGAATCCAGGCTTACGAGGGAGTTGTCATTGCTAAGAACAACACCGGTATCAGAAGGACTTTTGTCGTAAGAAAGATTTCCTACGGCGTTGGCGTGGAAAGAATTTTCCCGCTCCACTCGCCAAGAGTAGAGAAGGTGGAGGTTCTCAGGCGCGGACGTGTCAGAAGGGCAAAACTTTACTATCTCAGAGACAAGGTCGGAAAGGCGGCCAAGGTTCCGGAGCAGATTCGCGGGCACAAGGGCATCTGAATTCAATAATTGCAATACGGAAAGACGGATAGACTTGCGCTTCCGTCTTTTTTGCTGTTAAGCTTATTTTGTGATATATTTTTGTCATGCGAACAAAAGAAAAGGGAGACTTGTGTGAAAGTCTCGTAGCCGACTATCTTACCGTGCGCGGGCATAAAATCTTAGCGCGCAACTACAGATGTCCCTACGGCGAAATAGACATACTGTCACTGCGCGGAAGTTTGCTCTGTGTAACAGAGGTCAAAAGCCTTTCAGCTGCATGGCCGCCTGATGACCTCAGATACATGGTTAGTCCCGCGAAGCGCATGAGGCTGAGAAAAACGCTGACATATTTCCTTTCACAGGATGAAAATGAAAAGCTCGCATTCAACGGGATAAGATTTGACGCGGCGGCTGTGACAGACGGTAAAGTAGCGTACTATGATGGAGTCAGCTGATGAAAGACAACGAAAGAAGAAAAAAAGACAGGCATTGCGCTCAGAACAAAGCGCAAAGACATATACAGTTTGAAGAAGTAACCGTGCCGCAGGTTCATGAGCCCTTGCCTCTCTGCGCTATCTGCAATAAGCCTATTGAAACCATTGCCGACGCAATAAGCGAACCTGACGGCGGTTACAGCCATTTTGACTGCGTCCTTGACAAAATCAGGGAGCAGGAGCATGTGACTGATGATGAAAAGCTTTCCTATATCGGACACGGAAGCTTTGCCGTTTTTATAAAGGACAAAGAAGGCAAATACGTTATAAAAACACGTATTCCCTATGAATCGAAGGAAAGCTATGAAGCTGCAAAGAAATTCGTGGAGAGCGCAAAAAAATGAATAAGAACTATGCAATGCTGCCGGGGACGTTCGACCCTCCGACACTTGGTCATCTGGACATAATTCAAAGGGCCGCAAAGCTCTATGACAGGCTTTACATCGTCATAGCGGACAACATAACAAAAAAGACTCTCTTTACCGCTAAAGAAAGAAAGGAAATGCTTGAAGACATCCTTAAGGATTACAATAACATAGAAATTCATATCTGGCCCGGAATTGTGGTTGATTTTGCAAAGAACAACGGTATTGGAGTCATTGTCAGAGGTGTAAGAGCAATGAATGACTTCGGATACGAATTTGAGCTTGCGGTAACCTATAAGCAGCTGTATCCGGATGTTGAAGTGATTTTTCTTCCTACTACGCCAAAATACTTCCAGCTAAGAAGTTCAGGAATAAAAGAGATGGCCTTTTTCGGCGCCGATATTTCAAAAATGGTACCTGAATCGGTAGTTAGAAGGGTCAATGAGAAGATAAAGTGTTGACTTAAACAATGTTTTCTAATATTCTCACAATGTTTGATTAATCCATTCTGTACAGAGGTAAAAATATGGCAACACCAAAATATAAAACATCTAAAGCTAAGGCCGCTTCACGCAAGGCTTCCAACATGAGGCTTCAGGCCCCTACATTGAGCAAGTGCACAAAGTGCGGTCAGCTTATTCTCCCTCATAGAGTATGTCCGCAGTGCGGATACTATAAGGGCGTGCAGGTAGTTAACCCTGAGGAGTGATTACAATGGACAACAACGAAGTATTCAAGATTGTTAAAGCAGTAATTGCAGACAAGCTCGCTATTGATGAAGATTCAATTACAAGAGAGTCGTCTTTCGTGAACGATCTTAAGGCCGACAGCATGGACATCCTTGACCTTGTCAGCGGCTTTGAAGAAGAGCTGGATATTATTATTCCGGACAACAAGGGCAGAACCTTCGAAACCGTAGGCGAGGCCGTAGATTATCTGGTTACATTGCTTTGACAATGACTGAGCAAAAAACGGATAAAGCTCCTTTTCTTTCTGAAGACAGGAAGAGGGAGCTTTGCTTTTTTCAGAACAAAAACGGCCTGTCCTTCAATGATATATCCCTTTTGGACAATGCCTTCATTCATTCTTCATTTGCCAATGAAGTAAAAAGCCATGATTTAAAAGACAATGAGCGTCTTGAGTTTCTGGGAGACAGTATACTTTCGGCCGTTGTCTCCGAATGGCTTTACGGTAATCTTCCCGGAGACGAAGGGGATTGCACAAAAGTGCGCAGCCTTGTTGTAAGTGAAGACGCTCTTTCCGAAATTGCGCTTGCCATTGAGCTTGACAGATACATAGTAATGGGACGCGGAGAAGAACTTTCAGGCGGCAGAGGAAAGAAGGCAATCCTTGCGGACTGCATGGAAGCCGTCATAGCCTCAGTATTTCTTGATAAAGGCTTTGAAGAAGCAAAAAAGTTTGTACTAAAGCTGATTTTGCCTATTATCAATAAGGTAAGTGCGAACTCCTACAGAAAAGATTATAAGACCGCGCTTCAGGAACTTATTCAGAAACGCTACAAAAAAGTACCTGTTTATGACCTTACAAATGCTGTAGGCCCTGAACATGATCAGGTTTTCTACTATACGGTAACCGTACAGGGAAAAACCTACGGACCTGCTTCCGGTCACAATAAGAAAGATGCTGAGCAGAATGTTGCCAAGCTTGCTCTTGAAAAAATGGGCTACAAGTTTTGACAGCCTAATTTTGTCCTGTATTCAGAGGAAAGATATTTTGCCTGCTCAAGCAGAGTTTCTTTGTGATTAAGAGTAGGGTAATCTATTACCATTTCCAGCAGCTGCTCAAGAACAGCTCCCATTTCTCTTGATTTGGGTATACCGGCAGCCGCAAGGTCTTCACCCGTGATATCAAGGTCTTTAACGGTCATAGGCTCGTTTTCAACGGTTTTTATGCGTTTTATGAATTCATCATACTCCTCAACGCGTGATTTTCCGTCGGAAGCTATCCGGTCGCACAGCTGAAGCTCAAAGAGATTGCTGATGTTCTGCTTTCCAACTCTTCTGATAAAACGTTTTACAGCCCCGTCCGTCCAGTCGGAACGGTATTTTATCATGTGGTTCGCAATTATTATGCTGACATCATCTATTGTTTTGTTTGAGCACTTCAGCCGCTTCATGATATCCGCGGCCATAACGGCGGATTTTACCTCGTGACCATAAAAATGAAGAAAGCCGTAGGCGTTAACGCTCATTGTCTGAGGCTTGCCTATATCGTGCAGAAGACAGGCAAGACGTACTTCAAGGCCGTAACCGCAAGATGCCGCGGCATCTACAGCGTTGTAAATATGCTCAAGCACGTTGGAAGAGCCTACCTTTGTCTGTTCAATTGTTCTGCACAGGATAAGCTCAGGAAGGATTTTTTCAAGTATTCCCGTTTCTTCCAGTATCCTTAATCCTACGGTAGGCTTCGCTGACATAAGAATTTTGGAAAGTTCATTATAAATTCTTTCGCTTGAGACATTGGCTATACGATAAGACAGCTCTGCGGCAGCCTGTTTTGTTGCGCTGTCCGCAGAAAAACCGAGCTTTGAGCAAAAACGCGCAAAACGCATCATCCTAAGCGCGTCATCCGTAAAGCGCTCGTAAGGATTTCCAATTGCCCTTATGACTTTTTTCTTAATATCCGACATGCCTCCGAAGAGGTCTGTGATACTGCCGTCAATACAGTCTGCGGCAAAAGCGTTTACGGTAAAATCACGTCTTGAAAGGTCTTCTTCAAGGCTGCGCACAAAAGTAACGCTGTCGGGATGACGGCTGTCGGAGTAGGAACCTTCCGTCCTGAAGGTTGTAACCTCAAAGGAATTTCCCTTAAAAAGAACGGTGACCGTGCCGTGCTTGATGCCGGTAGGAATAACGGAGCGGAAAATGCCCATGACCTGTTCCGGCAAAGCATCCGTGCAGAAATCAAAATCACTGTTTGGAAGTCCCAGAAGAAAGTCCCTTACGGCACCGCCGACGATATACAGCCGAAAACCGTGCTCGCGGAATACAGAGGCGAATTTGGAAATCTTTTCAGGAACGGGATACTTCTTCACAAGGCCCATTATAATGCCTTGTTGCGCAGTCTGAAAAGTATTAGAATATTTCAGATATTTTATATATGGAGTTAAGAATGTTCAGAAGCGTTGAGCCAAGGCAGAATTTTCCCGAGATGGAGGAAAAAATCCTTGAATTCTGGAGAAAGAATGACATTTTCAGGAAATCTATAGATTCCCGCCCCGAAGATAGCGAATACACAATTTATGACGGACCTCCGTTCGCGACGGGACACCCTCATTACGGTCACCTTGTGCCGGGAACAATAAAGGACATAATCCCAAGATATCAGACTATGAAGGGACACCGCGTCCCCAGGGGCTGGGGCTGGGACTGCCACGGTCTTCCGGTTGAAAACGAGATGAAGAAAAAACTGGGTATCTCAAGCGCGAAAGAAATACAGAAATACGGCGTTGCCAAATACAATGAGGAATGCCGCTCCATAGTCATGAGGTTTACCAGCGACTGGGAAGATACCATAACAAGAATGGGACGCTGGGTAGACTTTAAAAACGGCTACCGCACCATGGACAAGGACTTTATGGAAACCATATGGTGGGTCTTTAAAAGCCTGTATGAAAAAGGCTTGATATACGAAGGCTACAATATTCTCCCTTACAGTCCGGGCCTTGGATGCCCGCTTTCAAACATGGAAGTCAACCTTGGCGGTTACAGAGACGTAACAGACCCCGCAATAACCGTAAGGTTTAAAATCAGGGGAGAGGAAAATACATATTTCCTTGCGTGGACAACCACACCGTGGACTCTGCCTTCCAACCTTGCTCTGGCTCTTGGTCCTGATATTGACTACGTCAAACTCCTTGATAAGGAAAGCGGAGACAAATACATTCTTGGCAAGGCACGAATAAGCTCTTATTACAAAGACGAAGCCCAGTACCGGATTCTTGAAGAGTACAAGGGGCGCGACCTGAAGGGCATAAGATATTATCCTCTTTTTGACTATTTCTCCTATCTGTACGAGCAGGGTGCTTTTGTTACCGTAAACGGAGATTATGTCACTACTGAAGACGGCTGCGGCATTGTTCATACAGCCCCGGGCTTTGGAGAGGATGACTACAACGTTCTCAAAGGGACGGGAATACCCGTAGTCTGCCCTATAGACGATGAATGTAAGTTCACTTCCGAGGTAAAAGACTATGAAGGAATGTTTGTAAAAGATACTGACAAGGCCATAATACAGAGGCTCAAGGAAGAAGGAAAACTAATCAAGCGTGAAAACTACCTGCACAGCTATCCTTTCTGCTGGAGAACAGGCGCCCCGCTTATCTACCGCGCAATGGAATGCTGGTTTGTTAAAGTCACCGCCATTAAGGACAAAATGGTCAAAAACAATTCCATGGTTACCTGGGTTCCCGAACACCTTAAAGACGGCCGTTTCGGCAAGTGGCTTGAAGGCGCGCGAGACTGGGCCATCTCACGCAACCGCTTCTGGGGAAATCCGATACCCGTTTGGAAGTCCGATTCATCAGATTATATCGAGATCATAGGCTCCATTGCTGAGCTTGAAGCCAAATGCGGAAAAAAGGTAACTGACCTTCATAAACACTATGTTGACGAGCTGACTTGGTCAAGCCCCGACGGGAAGGGAACAATGAGAAGAGTTCCCGATGTTCTTGACTGCTGGTTTGAAAGCGGAAGCATGCCCTACGGACAGCTTCACTATCCGTTTGAAAATGTTGACCGCTTTGAAAAAACCTTCCCAGCGGATTTTATTTCCGAAGGCCTTGATCAAACCCGCGGCTGGTTCTATACACTTACCATCCTTGCAACGGCACTTTTTGATAAGCCTGCCTTCCTCCACAACATAACGAACGGCATCATTCTGGCCGAGGACGGGGAGAAAATGTCAAAGAGTAAGGGAAATTTCACAGACCCGATGCTC
The DNA here is from genome assembly GCA_052170315.1 of Sphaerochaeta sp. Lineage (GTDB taxonomy): Bacteria > Spirochaetota > Spirochaetia > Sphaerochaetales > Sphaerochaetaceae > UBA9732. The sequence continues at coordinate 11,206 of JBQNAT010000004.1, read as the reverse complement.
CTTGTAAACAAATTCGGCGCGGACGCGCTCCGTTTTGCCCTTATGAACAGCTCCGCTGTCCATGCCGATGACCTGAAATTTTCAGACCAGATGGTTAAGGATGTAATAAAGAGCCTTATCCTGCCTCTGTGGAACTCCTATTCGTTCTTTGTGACTTATGCCAATCTGGACGGCTACGAAGGCGATTATACTCCTTATGAGAAGCTTACGAATCCTCTGGACCGCTGGATGATTTCTGTAACCGAAGAGCTTGCGGACAACATGGACGATGCCCTTGGCAAGTATGACATCCAGAGAGCCTGCGGTTATCTTCTTACCTTCATGGACAAGCTTAATAACTGGTACATAAGGCGAAGTCGCAGAAGATTCTGGAAGAGTGAAAATGACGGCGACAAGAAAATGGCTTATGACACCCTTTACAAGGTTCTGATGACATTTATCAAGCTTGCGTGTCCTATCATTCCTTTTATCTGCGAGGATATTTACCAGAATCTCAAACAGCCGGGTGACCTTGAAAGCGTGCATCTCTGCAGTTATCCTGCCTATGACAGGAGCCATAGAGATTATGCTCTTGAAAAGATGATGAGTCTTACCATGCAGGCCATAGTCATGGGCAGGGCTCTGAGAAGCACTCACAACCTCAAAACAAGACAGCCGCTTAAGAAACTTTTCCTTGTTGACAGGGAAGAAGAAGACAGGAAGATACTTACCCGGATGTCAGACATCATCGCTGAAGAACTTAATGTCAAGAAGGTTGAAATAAACTCCGAAGAAACCGACCTTGTTGACTACAGCGCAAAGGCCAACTTCAAGGTTCTTGGCTCAAAGCTCGGGAAAGCCATGAAGGATGTCGCTTCCAAGATACAGCAGATGAGCTCTGATATCATAGCTCAGGTACTTGACGGGGCCAAAAAGACCATAAGCTACGGTCAGAATCAGAAAATTGATGTTTCCGTTGAAGATCTTGTTATACAGAGAAAAGAAAAGGAAAACCTGAAGATACTTAACGAAGGCCAGCTTACAGTCGGTTTTGATACGGAAGTTGACAGAAACCTGCTTAATGAAGGACTTGCCAGAGATATCATCCGCGCCATTCAGACTACAAGAAAGGAAAGCGGCTTTGAGGTCTCCGACAGAATTAACCTTACCATTGGAGGCGACGACGAAGTCAAAGAGGCCTATACTCAGTTCAAAACCCTTATCGAGTCCGAAACTCTGAGCGTCAGTTCTGTCTTTAATGACGGTTTGGATATTCCCGAAAATGACTTTGGAGTTAAAATTAAAATAGAGAAGGCTTAATGAAGAAAGTTTTAATCCTTGTCCTAACTGCGGTTCTGTTTCTGGCCAGCTCATGCGTCACAAAAAACCTCTTTGGTGACAAGGAGTACTTTCAGGCTCTTGGCAGGGAAGGCGAAATAGTAATCACGCTGAATGCCGAGCTTCTTGATTTGAACTCTTTAATTCAGACTGAGGATAAAGCCGTAAAATTTATTCTTAACAGAATGACCCGTTTTTCCATTGCCCTTAACGACCCGTCAGGTACTGTAGGCTCTGTTGTAAAAGATCTGTCTAAATTTTCCTTTGGCGGAGCCATAGAAGGCTCTTATCCCAAAACGCTTGTCAGTAGCGCACTTTCCGTAAGCGAAACCTTTACAAGGCTGCGTGATGAGGCTACAGGTCTTACATACTATGCAGACGCTGATAACAGCCTGCAAATAGCCGTACCCGAAAAAAACCTCATCCTTTTTTCATCTTCAGGTCTTTCGGAAAACTACAGCCGAACTTATACCGACAGACTTACTTTGATATCCGATGAAGATGCCGCGCGTCTTTCCGCTTCCCAGATAGGCATATATGTTTACAAGCCGAAAACAATGCTTGATTTTGGCTTTGACATCACCCGAAGCGCCCTTAAGAACATACAAAGTATCCTTTTATTTATGAATGATGAAACTGTTTCCATTGATTTCCGAATGGAGTCCGAGGAACTTGCGGACTCGTTTTCAATACTGATTAAATCGGACTATATAGGGAATCTGAAAAGGGAAGGGAAGAAGGTGGATATTGCTTCTCTTAAAAAAATGTTCACGCAGGAGCTTTCCACAGTAAGCGTAAACGGCATGCCGCTTTCCAATGAACAGGCAGCTTCCATAAGACAGACCGTTTTAACCCTGCTTGATTTTCTTAAGTAATTTTAAATACTGCTGCTGAATTCAAACTCCTGCGCTTCACTGACAGCCTTTTCAAGAAGCTCGTCTATGTTCATGTGTATAAACGATTTCTTTTCCTGTTCCACTTCAGGCCTTACAAGCGGATGCCTGGGACTGAAAATGACACAGCAGTCATCGTAAGGCAGAATACTTGTCTCATAAGTGCCAATCTGACGGGCAGTATTGATAATCTCATCCTTATCCATGGAAACAAGAGGCCTGAGTACAGGAAGTTCCGACATGCTGTTTGTAAAACAAATGCTTTCAAGCGTCTGGGATGCAACCTGTCCTAAGGCCTCGCCCGTGACAAGAACCTTGCACCCGCGTTTTTTTGCAATTGCGTTGGCCACTTTCATCATGCAGGCTCTCATCATAAGAGTATGCTCTTCTTCCTTAGAATGCTCCTTTATCCATAGCTCGCATTCGGTAAAATTAATCACAACAAGAGTAGTTCCCTGATTGTAGGGCGCAATAAGAGCTACAAGGTCTTTGACTTTCTGAAGAGCCATTTCAGAGGTGTAGGGATAGGCATGGAAATACAGGCAGTCCTGAGTAAGGCCTCTCTTAGCCATCCGCCAACCCGCGACAGGGGAATCTATTCCTCCCGAAAGCAGAAGCAGACCCTTTCCCGCAGTTCCCACAGGAAGACCGCCCGGACCCGAAACAGGAGAAGTATACATGTAAACCTTGTCGCGGACCTCCACTCTCAGTTCCTTCTCCGGGTGCTTCACATTGACCTTCATATCAGGATAGCGGTTAAGGACAACATCGCCAAGCTCGGATTCAATTTGATAGCTGTTCATGAAAAAACCCTTATCCGAGCGTCTTGATTCAACCTTAAACGTACCGCAGCCGTCTGAAAAAGGCTCTTTTTCTATAAGTTGCTTTGCGTTCTGAACCATTATGCCCCAATCTTTTTCACAGACAACAGCTTTTGAAAAGCCTACCACGCCGAATGTCGTTTTAAGGGTTGTTATAACTTTCTCTTCAGGACAATCCCTGTCAACATAAAGATAAAAACGTCCTTTTTCCCTGCTCAGAAGACTGTGGTAAGGGCGGAGCTTAAGCTTTATGTTGTTCTTTAGCTTTTTTTCAAAAAAGCTCCTGTTCATGCCCTTAAGGCTTATCTCTCCCAGCCTTATCAGATAAAGGTTGCTGTTGTTTACATCAAAGTCCATTGCCAAACTCCCTTGCGGCATCCTTCAGAGCTTTGCAAAGCTCTGTGACATCAGTGATTGCTGTCCCCGTTCCCATAGAAATCCTAACGCTTGACATTCTTTCCTTATGGTCAAAGTCCATAGCCGCAAGGACGCTTTCCGCCTTTCCCCTTGAATTTGAAGAGCAGGCGCTTCCGGCGGAAAGACAGAAGCCTTTGTCCGCCATAACGCGCAGAAATACCTCGGAAGGAACAGGCTTGACCGAAATATTGATTATGTAGGGTGAAAAGTCTTTACCGCTGGCACTCAACGGTGACAATATTCTGTAACCGCAGGATAATGCGGTTTCTTCTATAAGCTTTCTGTAACCAAGGATTAGTTTATAATTTACATCCAAAACTTCAAGAGCTTCCTCAAGCGCTGCATTCATTGCGCATATTCCGCTTAGATTCTCCGTCCCCGGACGCAGGCCTTTTTCCTGACCTCCACCTCTTGAAAGGGAAAGTATCGCTTTATTTCTGCAATAAAGAATTCCTACACCTCTTGGACCGCAGAACTTATGAGCGCTGAAGGCAGCGCTGTCAAAATCTTCACTTTGAACGTTAAACGGTATCTTTCCAAGCGCTTGAACCGCATCGCAGTGAATATGTATGTTTCTGCCTGTGTTTTTTGAATAATCTCTAACGGCCTTCGCAAGCCCCGCCGTGTCAAGTACCGTACCTGTGACATTGTTGACTTTCATGAAGCATACCATGCGTGTCCTTTCATTCAAGGCATTAACAAGCGTTTCAGTAGCAAGATATCCGCCAGGGCATTTAAGCGCCGTAAACGTCCATCCTGCTTTCTCCAATGTTTTTTTAAACTCAAGAACCGACGAATGTTCGATTCCCGTGGTAATGATTTCTCCGGGCGATGGTGATGACAGAAGCGACGAAAGCACTATCGCGTTGCTTTCCGTCCCACCGCCTGTAAAATAGATATGCTCCTTTTTTGCTCCTGTAAATGCTGCTGTCTCAGCTCTTTCGTCCTCAAGACGCTCCCTGGCTTCCCGTCCAAGCGGGTGAGCAGAGGATGGGTTTCCGATATATTTTTCCGCTACTTCGCAGTAGGTTTTTATTGCCTTTTTTCCCATTGGCGAGGTCGCGGTCCAATCAAAGTAGTGCATAAAATGGATTATATTGCAAAACGCTTTCTTTATAAAGAAGGGCTTTATAAAGAAGGGCAGGAAGAGGCAAAAGTGAATCACCGGTTATTTCCAATGGTATTATCGCCCCAACCAAACTTGACGCCATGCATATACTCGGAAAATGGATTTTACAACACAAAGCCGATGTTATTGCATCGGTAATGCTATTAAAATTTAATTTTCCGATGAAATTAAACAGACGCGTACATAACAAGCTTCTTGATAAGCTCGTCGTCAAGCTCACGTATCTCGTATTCGCCCTGGCCTTTCAAAAGAGTGAACTTGACAATTCCATTAACGGTATTTTTATCTCTATTAAGCTGAAGCCTGAAGTCTTTCCAGTCTCCGCGCTGAATACGGAAAGAAGTATTATATTCATAGAAGGCAAAAAGCTTTAGAACACCGGCGGAAAACGAAGAGTCGCAAAGCCCAAGCTCCCGGCTTGCCTCAACAGATTTACATATACCCCATGCAGTTGCCTGACCGTAAGACCATTGTAGTCGGGACATGCTTTGAAGCGCGTGGGCAAAGGAGCTTCCTACATTCAAAGCGGCGCGTATACCAAGACGTTCATAAGGGTCGTTTTCAACGTAGGACTTTTTTACATTAAGAGACAATGTAATTATTTCATCAAGAAGGGATGTGTCGCGGACCATAATCCGCTGTTTTTGAGACGCAAGAAGATTGAAAAGCGAATCTTCCTTTGTCAGCAGACTGTGTTTCAGGGTATCGGCAAAACCTGTAATGAATTCTTTATGTGCAAGAGACTTAAGAGAATCCGTGCAAATCAGAGCCTCGTTGGCGGGAAAGAAAGTGCCTACCATGTCTTTCATGAAACGGAAGTTGATTGAGGTTTTTCCTCCAATGACAGCATCTGCCATTGCTGCAAGTGTTGTAGGTATGAAGATTACCTTGCAACCTCTCATGTAAATAGACGCGGCAAAAGCGGTAATATCACAAATCATTCCTCCGCCCAGAGCTATGAAGGAACAGTCTCTTCCAAGAGCGTTATCAACAGCTGCTTTAAGGATTTTTTCAACGCAGGTAAAACTCTTTGACGATTCACCGTATTCAAGAATGACGTTGGGAGAAGGAAGAGGCCTTGCCATTTTCGCGGTATTGGAATCACAAATCCAGAGAGTCCTGTTTAAATATGTACCGACATGATAGGAGAGGTCCGTGAAGTCTTTTGCCATCAGCACTCTGGTTCCAAGACAAGTCAGAATTTCCTGCATATAACAATTTTATAACGTATAAGATTTACTTTCAATCAAGCATCTTAAGAATTCTGTTGTAAGTCTTTCGCGCTTCCGGAATATCCTCATTATCAAGAATTCCAAGAAGGGCATAGGCAGTATTGTTCAGAGCATCGGTGAAACTTCTGTTCACATGAAAGAAAATGCCTGATTTACCGGACACAAGAAGTTCTATAAATCCCAAACGATTTTTCTCTCTCAGAGGAGAAATCTTCATAATTTGGGAAAGATACGGAATTATCTCTTTGATGTTATCCAAATAAAATACGTTCCGACACGGTTTTTCAACATAGGAATCTTCATTAATACTGTATCTTCCTGAAAGACCCGCAATCTCATGCAGACGCTCTCCGTAAAGAAGATACCTGTCCCTGAAAAGAACAGCTGCAAATGTGCTTTTAGGATGCCTTGAGGCCTTTTTGTAGGACCGTGACAGAGAAGGAAGGTCTTTTACGGGAATAACAACAATTCTTCGGCTCTTTTTGCCTGTTTCCGTCAGTACAGGAAGTTCCAGACCGTACAGCCGCATTGTCTTTTCTCCGCCGCGCCCTGACATTGAATCCTTATCGGTATCCCTTTCCTTATCTTTGCGGCGTACCATTTTTTTAAGCCGTTCAGAAAGGGACGGGGATATTTCATTGACCACCCATTCGGGACGCAGCGGAGAAACGGTACGGGCGTACATTTTTGCGGTCATAACTATTTCACCGGCAAGAATGTACTGAGGGGGGTCCCTGAACCATGCGGAGCCGGGATGGATATAAATTTCGTCGGTAGTAATTGTTCTGTAAACAAAAGCTTTTTTCTTGGCACATACGTACTGAAGAAGGCCTGAGCCAAGGCATACCAGAAGCTCATGGGCAAAAGTCTGAGCGTCATTAATGCGGCATTCGCTGACAGGCACGCCAATTTCGTCAGTTATCTGGCACAGCTGTTCAGTTATGTGAAGAATTTCATCCATGCTTTGCCGGTCAAGGTAATTGGCTTTGCAGAAAGATTCACGTTTGGAAGGGCTTTCAAGGGCGGCATAGCTGTTGTAAATAGTCTGATAGTTTACAAAATCTCCGTAAGGACTGTTAAAATGCCTGTGGGCAGACCTTGCCATATCTTCTTCTCCCGAAGGAAGGACAAACGGAGTTCTTCCTGAAAGGAAGCTGATACAGATTATTACAGGTTTAAGTATTTCGGGATAACGCTTTAAGGATTCGGCAAGACAGCGCGAATGACGCGGCAGAAGAGGGTAGCGGACCATGACCGCGCCGGTTTGTGTAAGGTGTCTGTTATCATCAATTGCATCAAGAAGCCTCAGGGTTTTCTCTCCGCTGGCAAGGGCTTTTGAATCAGGCTTTGTGACATACGGAAACTTTTCAAAGTCATAGATGCCAAGGTCTACCATTCTTAAAACGACTTCGGAAAGGTCCGTTCTGAGAATCTCTTCAGGCGTCCAGAGAATACGCGCTTCGTAGTCCTCTTTTGAATAGAGCCTGTAGCAGGTTCCCGGAGCTGTTCTTCCGGCACGTCCCCTGCGCTGTTCGGCGGAAGAACGGCTTATTGGACGCAGGACAAGAGAAGAGGTGAAATCCGTTTGATTGTAATAGTTTATCTTGGCAAAACCGCAGTCTATCACAACGCGTATGCCGTCTATTGTAAGCGAGGTTTCGGCAATGTTTGTCGCCAGGACTACTTTCATTCTGCCGGGCTCTGTTTTCTCAAAAACAAGCTGCTGCTCTTCCTTATTAAGACGTCCGTAGAGAGGGTATACCTGAAGATGCTCTGTATCGCATTCGACATAAATCTGCTGCATGGCCATTTTGATGTCAAACTCGCCGGGAAGGAATACAAGAGTATCTTCGCTGTCCTTGTATCCGTTTTCCCTGAAACGCTTAAGAAGCTGGTTGATTATAACGCAGACGGCATGCGAGGTTTCGTTGGTATCTCCCTTCATCTTGAGGGGAAAATACTTTACGTCAACGTCATAAACCCTTGCTTTTATTGATATTATGGGCGCGCCTTCATGCGTAGCGGGATTTGAGAAATACTTTGAAAACGCTTTTGTGTTAAGTGTGGCGGAAGAAATTATAACCTTTAATTCAGTACGGACGGCAATAATCTGCTTAAGAAGCCCAAGAATAAAGTCAATGTTAAGGCTTCTTTCATGGGCTTCATCAACCATTATAACGCTGTATTTTGAAAGCGTCGGGTCTGCTTTAAGCTCCTGCAAAAGCATGCCGTCAGTAAGAATCTTTATGCGCGTACCCGGGTCCGTGGTATCGTAAAAGCGCATTTTATATGCACAGTAATTTTCAGGTAGACCTTCATTTTCTATCTGTTTTTTGATAAACGAGCATACACTCAGCGTAGCTATGCGACGCGGCTGCGTTATACCAATGACCCCGCCTTCAGCATATCCCGCTTCTTTAAGAATCAGAGGTATCTGCGTAGTCTTTCCCGAACCTGTCGGACTTTCTACGACAATAACCTGATTTGCAGCAAGAGCATCTAAAATTACCTGTTTGTGCCGATAAACGGGAAGTTCTTTGAAATCAGTCATTTGCCAGCTTTACGATATCTTCAATGGTAAGGTCTTCCAGCATTTTCCTTGTTGAGATTTCTTTAACGCTGTATTTATCGCCTGCGCATGAAGTAACTACATAGGGTATACCGTTGTTCTCTGCATAGGAGAACTGCTGTCCAAGGTTTTTTTCGCCAACATAGGAGTCTGCCCTTACACCAAGGCTTCGAAGCTTCATTGCTGTGATTTCAGACCATGCAATGTCATCTTTTTTTGAAACAACCATAACGTCCGCAAAAGAAGCCTTCGTTACTATTGGACTTTTAAGTTCTTCCAAAGCGGCAATCAGGCGATCCAGTCCTATGCAGGAACCCACACCAGGAAGTTTTTCTTTTGAATAAAGGCCGGCAAGGTTGTTGTACCTTCCTCCGGAGCAAATCGAACCTATCTGCGGCATGTCTGTAAGAAGGGTTTCATAGACTATGCCGGTATAGTAGTCAAGGCCTCTTGTTATGGAAGTATCCAGTACAAAATCGTCTTCTATGCCGCAGGCTTTCATCATTAAAAGAATAGCTCTCAACCTTTCCGTTTCGGGACAGTCTCCTAATATTTCCTCAAGGTAAACAAGAGTGGTTTCAAAGTCTTTTTTTCCTATTGAGATGAAATCCAGGATTTGAGATATATCATCGTCTTTAAGACCGTCTCCCTTAAGTATTTCACAGACACCGTCGCGTCCTATTTTTCCAAGTTTGTCAATGGCCCTAAGTACATCCGCGTTGTGTTCACGGATGCCTAAAGAGGTGAGAACGCGGTTAAGGAGACCCCGGTGCGAAACGGAGACCTTGAAAGAGCCTGCGCCAATGCGGGTGAGACAGGTGTGAATGAGAAGAAGAATTTCAAAGTCGCTCATGGCATTATCAACGCCTAATATGTCAAAGTCGCACTGCCAGAATTCCCTGTATCTGCCTTTCTGCGGCTTTTCACCGCGCCAGACCTTGCCGATATGATAGCGCTTGAAAGGAAAGGAAAGCTGGGAGAAGTTTGCCGCAACAAAGCGGGCAAGGGGAACGGTGAGGTCAAAACGGAGAGCAACATCGCGTCCGCCGTTGTCAGTAAAGCGGAACATCTGTTTGTCCGTTTCTCCGCCGCCTTTACCAAGCAGTACTTCCGTGTACTCAAGCGCGGGAGTATCTATTGGAACAAAGCCGAACGAACCTAAAATATCCCTGACCTCAGCCATCAGTTTCTGTCTCACTATTTCCTGCCGCGGAAGGCTGTCCCTGAATCCTTTCAGGACTTTTGGTTCTATCATAATCACCTCTATATGTTGTCTTTTTCAAAAAAATCTGGTGTAATTATTGTATATAAAAAATTTGAGTTTTATCAACGGCTGCGTAATGTTAATCAGATATAAGAAGGGAGCCGACGGATTGGATGCGGTTGCCCGTGTTTATTCAAGTGATGAAAACAGGATAGATCAGGCTTTCATCAACAGCAATGCCGTCAGCGTTATAAAAAAACTTAATGACGCGGGATATGAAAGCTATCTTGTAGGCGGCGCCGTAAGGGACCTGCTCCTTGGACGCACACCAAAAGACTTTGATGTTGCGACTTCCGCTCTGCCAAGACAGGTACACAAGCTTTTTTATAATTCAAGAATAATAGGACGCAGGTTCAAAATTGTACATATAACTTTCGGCTCGGAAATAATTGAAGTTTCAACCTTCCGCAGCGTAAGGGAACACGAATATTCAAACGACAATGATTTCGGTACCATTGAAGAAGATTCCACGCGAAGGGACTTTACGATAAACAGCCTTTACTATGACCCGATAAAAGGAAATCTCATAGACTTCAACAATGCCCTTGAGGACTTCAGAAAAAAACGGATTGTCTCTCTTATTCCTCTGAACAGGACTTTTGAAGAAGATCCCGTAAGGATGATAAGGGCAATAAAATATTCGGTAACTACCGGTTTCAGACTACCGATAAGGCTTTCTCTTGCAATCAGGCACTATGCTCCGGCTATTGCGGATGTCAGTACTTCAAGGATGACGGAAGAGGTTAATAAAATACTTGCGTGCGGCTGCAGCGCGGATATATTCAAACGCCTTAACAGTTATAAGATTCTTGTTTTCATGCTTCCCGCCATTTCAGTTTACGCCTCTTTTCCGCAGCTGTATGATTCACTTAAAAATCTTGACAGCAAGGTGAATGGACGGCGTTCAGGCGGTGAAGAGGTTTCAAAAGCCAGGATGTATATGGCTCTGGTACTGCCGTTCCTGTCGGTTGATAAAGGGATAGCGAATCAGACGGAGCTTTTTAATGACCTTCTCAGACAGGTCAAGGTGCTTTTAAGTCCCATAACCCCTCCCAACTTTGAACTTGAATCAGCTACAGCCCTTTGTATGTCCGAAAACGGTCTGCGTGTTCCAAGGGGAGCCGTAAGGCACAGAAATCCGAACCGGCAGGCAGGACCGGGCAAAAAAACATTAGCCGGAAAAGGGGAAGAAAACAGGACCTCCGCAAGAAAAAAGAGAAACAGACAGAAAAGCAAAACAATGCCTGTTAAGACATCAGCCGCGGAAAACGCCTGAATCAGGACCAGGCTTTCACGTTTAAAACAACCTTATGTATAAGGATTCCGCCGTATTTTTCAAGAGAATCCGCAATGTATTCTTCAAATTCGGCCTTCATAAGAGCAGAAATAGATATGGGAGTCCTGATATTGATATCAAGGTCATAGCCTTCGTTTCCGTGGGCGTATGTGACCTTTTCCACCTTCATTGTAGCTTCATATTCGTTAAGGCAGTGGCTTATCATCTGGGTAATGGCAGCTTCGCTTATTGAGGTTTCTTCCTGCTTGCTGAACTCGGGGCAGACGA
>JBQNAT010000003.1:0-143842 GCA_052170315.1 Sphaerochaeta sp. | reverse complement strand
GGAAGCGCCGTCACTTAACGGATAAAAGGTACTCCGGGGATAACAGGCTGATCTTGCCCAAGAGTTCATATCGACGGCAAGGTTTGGCACCTCGATGTCGGCTCATCGCATCCTGGGGCTTGGAGCAGGTCCCAAGGGTTTGGCTGTTCGCCAATTAAAGCGGTACGCGAGCTGGGTTCAGAACGTCGTGAGACAGTTCGGTCCCTATCTGCCACAAGCGTTGGATGTTTGAGAGGATCTGCCCTCAGTACGAGAGGACCAGGGTGGACGAACCTCTAGTGTACCGGTTATCGTGCCAACGGTAATCGCCGGGTAGCTACGTTCGGCAGGGATAAGCGCTGAAGGCATATAAGCGCGAAGCCTACCTCAAGATGAGACATCCCTGACTATAAGTCAATAAGGAACCAGACAGACCATCTGGTCGATAGGCCGCGGATGCAAGTGCAGCAATGTATTTAGTCCAGCGGTACTAATCATCCGAACGGCTTGACCATATTGTTCATCGCATCCCGGTGAAAGACCGGAATATCTACATGAGAAGTCTGAGAGGAGATAAAATCTCGGGTTTCCACATGTAGATGGACCTGGTGGCCATAGCAGGGCGGCCATACCCGTTCCCATCCCGAACACGGAAGTCAAGCGCCCTCACGCCGATGGTACTGCAGCAATGCGGGAGAGCAGGTAGCCGCCGGGTCCTTTTTTTATCCTTTTGCTTGATGATTAGATGGACTATTATTGGCTTTCATGTGCATTCATGTGCTTGATGAAACTCTTGATGAAACTTAATGACATCCCTGACATTAATTTCATCGGAAAATTGAATTTCAAGAGTATTACCGATGTAATTGCATCGGTTTTGTGTTGTAAATGCCATTTACCGAGTAAATACAAAAATCAGCGTGCGCGTTCTCTGATTTCGCGTGTAACCTTTTCGGTAAAAGCTTCAAGGCTCATTGCGGTTGTCTCGCCGGTATCTCTGTTTCGGACACTCACTGTGCCTTCTTCCTCTTCCCTGGCTCCAAGGATGAGCATGTACGGAGCGCGGTCTACCTGCTGGGCTTCGCGGATTTTGTAGCCAACCTTTTCGTTTCTGTCATCAAGAACTGCACGCACTCCCGCGGCATCAAGGCTGTCTGAAACTTTCTTTGCGTATTCGTTGTTCTTTTCGCTTACGGGAAGGACTTTAACCTGAAGAGGCGCAAGCCAGACGGGAAATTTGCCCTTGGTTTCCTCAATGATATAGGCCATGAATCTGTCTATTGAACCAAGGATTGCCCTGTGGATTACAACAGGTGTCTGTTCCTTGTTTTCCGCGTCTATATAGGTAAGATTGAACTTCATGGGAAGGCAGAAATCAAGCTGGCAGGTTGAAAGCGTATATTCAACGCCTACGGCAGGCTTTACGTTGACGTCAAGCTTTGGTCCGTAGAAAGCGGCTTCTCCTATTTCTTCGGTGAAGTCTATCTTAAGGTCCTGCAGAACTTTCCTAAGTGCCGTTTCCGCGTTGTTCCACATTTCATCGTCCTGATAGTATTTTTCCTTGTCTTCAGGGTCTCTCAGAGAGAGCACGCAGCGGTAATCCGTGATGCCGAAATCTTTGTAGACGTCGTTAATCAAACCTGCTACCTGCTTAACTTCCTGCTCTATCTGGTCAGGAGTTACGAAGATATGGGAATCGTTCTGGCAGAAGTGGCGGCCTCTTTCTATGCCCTTGAGGGTGCCGCTGGACTCGAATCTGAAATCGTGGGCAATTTCCGCAAGACGTATGGGAAGTTCCTTGTAGCTGTGAGGTTTCGCGGAGTATATCATCATGTGGTGCGGGCAGTTCATGGGCCTGAGAACAAAGCTTTCGCCTTCGACTTCCATGGGCGGGAACATGTTTTTTCTGTAATGCGCGAAGTGGCCGGAGGTTACGTAAAGGTTTACGGAGCCTACGCACGGTGTCATTACATGCTGGTAGCCAAGTTTTCTCTCTTTACCCTTTATGTATTTTTCAAGTTCTTCCCAGACTGTGTAGCCGTTTGGCAGGAACATGGGAAGGCCTTTGCCTACAAGGTCGTCCGACATGAAGAGAGACATTTCCTTTCCTATCTTTCTGTGGTCGCGGGCTTTGGCTTCTTCCTGCTCTTTTTCGTACTGCTCAAGCTCTGCCTGAGTTGCGAAAGCTACGCCGTTTATGCGGGTAAGCATTTTGTTTTTCGAGTCGTTTTTCCAGTAGGCGCCGCCCTGCTGCGTTATCTTGAAGGCCTTGAGCGCATTTGTGTATGTGACGTGCGGGCCGGTGCACATATCAATGTAATCGCCCTGCTGATAGAAGCTGATTATGGCATCTTCGGGAAGATCTCCTATGTGCTCCTCTTTGAACTTCGCGTGGCGGTCATGCATGAGTTTAACAGCCTGCTCCCTTGGAAGTATGAAAGGCTTTACGGGAAGGTGTTCTTTGGTTATCTTCTTCATTTCCGCTTCAATAGCACGAAGGTCTTCATCCGAGAGCTTTTTATCCCCAAGGTCTACGTCATAATAAAAACCTCGTTCCGTAGCGGGGCCGTAGGCAAAGTCTGCATCCGGGTAGAGCCTCTGAATCGCCTGAGCCATGAGGTGCGCGGTTGAGTGGCGTATTACGTGGTTGATTTCTTCTGCCGGACAATCGGCAACAGTTCCGTCTTTGTAAATTATCTTCATCGGGTTATCTCCCAAAAATATTCCTGCTTATTATATAAACAATAGCGGAAAACATAAAGCCCAAAGCGCTGTTCCTTGACTTTATCCCTGATTAAGAATACACATTCAATTGTAATTTATGAAAACATTTGAACGGGATAAAAAGCTTTTTAAGACGGTACTTCTCATTGCCCTGCCTATAATGGTTCAGAACGGGTTTACGAATTTTGTGAGCCTGCTGGATAATATTATGGTGGGACGCCTTGGAACCGAGTCCATGTCAGGCGTTTCCATAGTGAACAATTTGATTTTTGTTTACAATCTCTGCATATTCGGAGGTCTTTCGGGCGCGGGTATTTTTACGGCCCAGTACTTTGGAAAAAATGATGATGAGGGCGTGAGAAACACATTCAGATTTAAATTTATGCTTGCATGCGCGCTTACGGCTATCGCTGTTCTTGTTTTCAGTATTTTCGGGAGCGCGCTGATAAGTTTTTTTCTGAATGAGAGTAATGACGGAGGGGACCTTGCGGCCGCTCTTTCATTCGCGCAGGTGTATCTGAAAATTATGCTTTTGGGCCTTCCGGGCTTTGCCGTTGTGCAGGTATATTCAAGTACCATGAGGGAGTGCGGTGAGACGGTTGTGCCTATGAAGGCAGGTGTTGCCGCCGTTTTTGTGAATCTTTTTTTCAATTATCTTCTTATTTACGGCAAGTTCGGTTTTCCCGCCCTTGGTGTAAGCGGAGCCGCAATAGCAACGGTTCTTTCCCGTTATGTCGAGGCCTCCGTGGTTGTTTTCTGGACTCATACACACAGTAAAAAACAGACTTTTGCAAAAGGTTTATACAGAACGTTCAGAGTTCCGGGGCGTCTTGTTTCCAATATTTCCAGAAAGGGTATGATTCTTCTTCTAAACGAAACCCTTTGGTCCGCGGGGATAACCCTTCTTGTGCAGTGTTACTCCATGAGAGGTTTGAACGCGGTTGCGGGCGTAAATATTGCCAATACCATAAACAATCTTTTTAAGGTTATATTTCTTTCGCTGGGTACAAGCGTGGGAATTATTGTCGGGCGTCTTCTTGGGGCTGGAGAGATGGAAGAAGCAAGGGAAACTGACGCGAAAATTATTCGTTTTTCTGTGCTCATAAGCTGCTTCGCGGGGCTTTTAGTGCTTTCAATAGCGTGGGTATTTCCTAAGATATACAACACCAACGATATTGCCCGTGGCATTGCGACAAGCCTTATAATCGCGCAGGCTGTCTGTCTTCCGATAGATGCTTTCAAGAACGCCACGTACTTTACCCTTAGAAGCGGAGGGCGGACTTTCCTTACGTTCCTGTTCGACGGTTTTTCGGTAATTGCCATAAATTATCCCATTGCCTACATACTTAGCCGTTTTACCGACGCAAGCGTTCTGTGGATTTTTATAAGCGTTCAGATTGGCGGTCTTGTTCAATGCCTTATAGGGTATATTTTTGTAAAAAAAGGTGTGTGGCTTAGAAATATTGTTCCTGAATGAAAAATTTTTGTAGCTTATTTTTCAGAAAAGTTAAAAAACACTTCATTTTAGTGCTTTAAAGCGCAATAATCGTCAAATTTTAGTTTTTTGTTGTTTATTTATCTTTTAAAAAAAGAGGAACTCTCATAAAATTGTAATTGATAGACGCTTTCCTAGCTCTCTATTACAATGCCTTTTGGACATCACAGTTTGTGGTGTCCATTTTTGTTTGCCGGGCTTAAAACTTCCCGCGCAACTAATTGCGGATTTACTTAATTCGTGATAAGTTTAAAGCATGCAGTATATTCTTTTTGCTTTGCTTTTGCTGTGCCTTGTTCTTCTGGCGGCGGTATTGTCAAAGCTTGTCAGACGGCAGGACGGCTCCAAAGAAACTGAAGCTCTTTCGGAAGCTCTCAGACATCTTGAAAACGCAATGACGGTTACAGCTACGCGTATTGACGAAATGGACAGGAAAAGCGCTCAGCTCAACAGCCTTGTGGATGAAAGGCTCAGCCGATTTTCCACCCAGATATCGGGCGACAGTGAGCGGCTTACAAAAGCAGTTGAAGGGAAGCTTTCGGATATCCGCAACGATAATGAAAAGCGGCTTGAGCAGATGCGACAGGTGGTTGAGGAAAAGCTTCAGAGCACTTTGGAGACACGGCTTTCCACCTCCTTTAAACAGGTTGGCGAACAGCTTGAAAGCGTTTATAAACAGCTTGGAGAGATGCAGGCTCTTGCAAAGGGCGTGGACAATCTTGAAAAGGTGCTTACAAATGTTAAGACGCGCGGAATGTGGGGCGAGCTTCAGGCCGAAAGAATACTTCAGGAGATACTTCTTCCCGAGCAGTATCTTAAAAACGCCGTTACAAAGAAGGGCGGGCGCGATTCTGTTGAGTTTGCAGTCAGGCTTCCGGGCGCGAATGAAGGGGAGTACGTTTTACTTCCCATAGACTCAAAATTCCCAAGGGAAGACTATGAAAGGCTTTGCGACGCGACTGAGGTTGCCGATACGGAAGCGGTCAGAACAAGCAGGAAATCTCTGGAGAGAAGGGTTCTTGATGAGGCAAAGACAATCAGGGAAAAATATATTGATGTTCCGAATACTACCGACTTCGCGATAATGTTTCTTCCGATAGAAGGCCTCTACGCGGAAGTTCTTTCAATCCCGGGTCTTCAGGAGCGAATCCAGCATGAATTCCATATAATGGTTTCCGGACCGGCAACGCTTGCAAGTCTGCTGAACAGCCTGCAGATGGGCTTCAGGACACTTGCGATAGAGAAGAAAAGTTCTGAAGTGTGGCGCATTCTTGGTGAGGTAAAGACCGAATACGCAAAGTTCGGTATCGTGCTTGACACCGTTAAAAGAAAACTTACGTCCGCTACCAATGAAATTGACAATGCCTTTACCCGGCACAGGGCAATGGGAAGAAAGCTCCGCGGTGTTGAGATGGTTCAGCTTGGCGAACCTGAAAATGCTCTTGCCGAACTTCCGGAGGAAACGGAAGACCTTGAGGATGATATATGATGATATATAATTGAAAATCAGATGAGTTCGGGAGTGAAGGGATGATAGAGTCGGTCATTGATACGGTCAGATATGAAAACGGCGAGATGCAGCGTTATCAGACGGTTTCGGGTTTTTCATGGAAAGATATGGAATTCGTACAGCCTGTTCCAATGGGGCTTATGGTCATATGATTAAATTTGGTACCGGCGGATGGAGAGCTGTAATAGGCGATGATTTTACCAGGGAAAACCTGTGCAGGGTGGCTCAGGCTGTTTCCGATATGCTTCATGAGGACGGAAAGACGGATAAGCCCATAGTTATTGGCTTTGACCGCAGATTTCTTTCAGAGCTCAGCGTTAAATGGCTCTGCGAAGTCTTTGCCGCAAATGACCTTACTGTGATAAGGATGAACCGTTCCGCTCCGTCTCCGCTTGTAATGCATACGGTGATGAAGAAAGGCCTGCATCTGGGGCTTGAAGTAACAGCCAGCCACAACCCTCCGGAGTATGACGGCCTTAAGGTGATAGTGGAAGAAGGGCGTGACGCTCCGGTGGATGTCACTGACCGCATAGAAGCGCTGGTTGCCTTTCAGAAGGAAGTGAAGAAAATGCCGTATGAGGAGGCTATCCGGCGCGGCCTTGTGCAGGTTATCCACAATCCTTTCAACGATTTTATTGACGACATTCTTGCCCTTATTGACAGAGACGCAATCAGGGAACGAGGCCTCAGGGTTCTTTTTGACCCTATGCACGGTTCGGGCACCTATCCGCTTCTTGTTATTTTGAATACCTGCCGCTGTACTGTGGATTTGATAAACAGCAACAAGGACGCTTATTTCGAAGGCGGCTATCCGGCCCCAAGTGAAAATACGCTTAAGGACCTTTCAAACAGGGTTCTGAAGGGCGCATACGACTTCGGCCTTGCCTTTGACGGCGACGGGGACAGGCTTTCAATTGTGGACGGCCTGGGACGCTACGTTTCAATGAACGAGATTCTTGCTATGCTTTACTGGTACCTTCACGAATATAGGCACTGGAAAGGCCCGGTGGTTAAAAACATCTGCACGACGCTTGTCCTTGACAGGATGGCGCGGGCTTTCGGAGAGGATGTTATTGAGGTTCCGGTGGGCTTTAAGTGGGTATCCGCGGCAATTGATAAATATGACGCGGTTCTGGGAGGCGAGTCCTCAGGCGGTCTGACGGTACGTGGACATATCCACGGAAAAGACGCCGTATACGCGGCATCCCTTGTGGTGGAAATGCTGTGCGTTACCAAAATGTCCATTGAGGAGATTTCAAAGTACATAGAAGAGAAATTCGGCAGAACCTTTTTTGTTGAAGATGACATACGCTTCGGAGCTGAATGCAGGGAAGCTTTGAACATCCGCCATGTGGCAGAAAAAACAGTGCCCTATTTTGATGCCGATATCTGTAAGATAAGCTACATGGACGGAGTAAAGGTATATTTTTCTGACGGGTCTTTTGCCTGCTGCCGTTTCAGCGGCACAGAACCTCTTTTAAGGCTCATGGCCGAAGCCTTTACCAAAGAGAAGGCGCAGGGTTATATAAACGCCTTTAAGAAAGCTCTTGAGTCTGAACTGTATTGACCTGAATAAGGTCTTTGATTATCTGTCGCACTTTTTCCCTGTTCTGAGGAAAGTAGACCATGTGGAAAAGATAGGTCTCAAGCATGACTTCAAGCTTGTCCGCTATGTCTTTTGGTTTGCAGTCATTCATAATGCCCTGTTTTACCGCCTGACGCACAAGGCGTGAGAAAAACAGGTTCAGACGTGCCGTCCTTCGTTTTATAAGGTCTGCAAGCTCGTCTATTTTGTCTATCATACGGATGAAGTTTCTTACCTGTTTTTCGTAGGCATCCGCCTTGTTCAGGAGGTCCTGCGTGATTTTATCCAGTTTTTCTACGGGGTTTGTTATCTGAGCCCATTTTTCCGATGTGTACTGTGAAAAGGCAAGGTCCGTGGTGTACTTTACGGCGTACTGGTACAGCTCTGTTTCATCTTTGAAATACTGGTATACCGTTGTCCTTGAAAGGCCGCACCTGGAGGCTATAAGGCTTAAATTTGCGTTCTTTCCCTCTTGAGCATAGACTTCAAGGGCTGCGTAAACTATCTCTACTTTCCTTTTCTCATGGTCGATTTTCCTGGGCATGTTGACAGTATAGCCTTAAATGTCTGATACGTCAAAGAGTGTTTGGCTTAAGTCGTGACAGTGCAAGAAAAAATGTATTTACGGCTATTTCGCATTTAAAGCGGAATTATTTGCCGATTTAATTTTGTTTTTGTAATTTAGTGCTGTGAAACACAGTTGCGCAAAAAAACGCCGCGCACTGTTTCAGAGGAAAACATATGAATATCGACAAGTTTACAATAAAAATGAAAGAAGCCCTTCAGGGTTCCGAAAATCTTGCCTCAAGGTACAATAATGCCGAAATAGGGAACGAACACATGTTTCTGGCTCTCCTGCAGCAGCAGGACGGAATTGCCGAACCTCTGTTTGCAAAAATCGGTGTTGATTACAAAAGCATTTTGACCGACGCCCATACCATTGTGGAAAAACTCCCTAAGGCCTACGGGTCCGCGGTAAACATTGGCATATCAAAGGCTCTTCTTCAGGTGCTGAACAGCGCTCAGGCAGAAGCGGACAAGTTCAAGGATGAATATGTCAGCACGGAGCATGTGATTCTTGCTCTTATTGACGATGACGGACAGATAGGAAAGCTGCTGAAGCGGTACGGAGTTTCCAGAGACGCGGTTATGCAGGCCCTTCAGAGCATAAGGGGAAGCCAGAGGGTGACTGACGAGGATGCCGAAAGCAAGTATCAGGCGCTTGAAAAGTACTGCCGTGACATGACGGCCCTTGCAAGGCAGGGGAAAATGGACCCCGTTATAGGGCGCGACGAAGAAATAAGGCGCGTGATGCAGGTGCTTTCAAGGAAGACAAAGAACAACCCCGTGCTGATTGGTGAACCCGGAGTAGGAAAAACCGCCATTGTGGAAGGTCTTGCGCAAAGGATAGTCAGCGGCGACGTTCCAGATTCGCTTAAGGACAAGAGGATTCTGTCCCTTGACGTAGGTTCTCTTGTTGCCGGCGCCAAGTTCCGCGGCGAGTTCGAGGAACGCCTTAAGGCTGTTGTGAATGAAATTACCCGAAGTAGCGGCTCAATCATTCTCTTTATTGACGAGCTTCACACCATTGTGGGCGCAGGTGCGGCCGAAGGCTCAACTGATGCCTCCAACCTTATTAAGCCTGCCCTTGCAAGGGGCGAGCTTCACGCAATAGGCGCCACCACGCTGGACGAGTACCGTAAGTATATTGAGAAGGACAAGGCTCTGGAACGAAGGTTTCAGCCTGTTTATGCAACCGAACCTTCGGTAGAGGACACTATTGCCATTCTGCGTGGTATTAAGGACCGCTACGAGGTTCATCACGGCGTGCGTATTAAGGACGATGCCCTTGTGGCTGCCGCGGTGCTTTCCAACCGCTATATTACCAACCGTTTTCTACCCGACAAGGCCATTGACCTTATAGACGAGGCTGCAAGCCAGCTTAAAATAGAAATAGAAAGTCAGCCTGAAGAGCTTGATAAGCTTGAGCGCAAAATAATGAAGCTCAAGATAGAAAAGCAGGCGCTTTCAAAGGAAGAGGACGACTCTTCCAAGGCAAGGCTTGAAAAGATAGAAGAAGAGCTTGCGGATTTGAAAAGCGAGCGCGATGCTAAACACCTGAGATGGGAAAACGAAATAAATGCCATTGAGGGTCTGCGTGATAAAAAGTCAAAGCTGGAAGAACTTCGCACTCAGGAAAGCATTGCCGAGCGTAACGGAGACTTTGCCAAAGCCGCCGAAATTGTTCATGGTCAGATACCTCAGCTGCAGAGAGAAATAGAAAAGGATTCCGAACATCTGAAGAGCCTTCAGGGAGAAAACAAGCTCCTGAGGGAAGAGGTTGACGAGGATGATATTGCGCGTATAGTCGCGTCCTGGACAGGAATTCCCGCCGCGAAGATGCAGGGTTCCGAGATGCAGAAATATCTGAATCTTGAAAAAATTCTCTCCGAAAGGGTTATTGGACAGGAGCAGGCCATTGCCGCCGTTTCCAATGCCATAAGGCGAAACAAAACGGGAATAGGCGATGAACACAGGCCTCTTGGCTCCTTCCTGTTCGCAGGTCCTACGGGTGTTGGAAAAACTGAACTTGCGAAGGTGCTTGCTTCGTTCCTCTTTGATGATGAAAAGGCGCTTACACGTATAGACATGTCGGAGTACATGGAAAAATTCAGCGTTTCCCGCCTGATTGGCGCACCTCCGGGATATGTGGGCTACGATGAAGGCGGACAGCTTACAGAGGTTGTAAGAAGGCGTCCGTATTCCGTAGTGCTTTTCGATGAGATAGAAAAGGCTCATCCCGATGTATTCAACGTTCTGCTTCAGATTCTTGATGACGGAAGGTTGACTGACGGACAGGGGCGTCTGGTTGATTTTACGAATACCATAATCATCATGACAAGCAACCTTGGAAGCAGGCAGCTTATGGAAGCTGACAGCGTGCAGGCAGGTCATGCGGCAGTTCTGGAAGTGATAAGACAGTCCTTCAAGCCTGAATTTATAAACAGGATTGATGAGATAATCGTTTTCAACAGGCTTGGAAAAGCCCAGATAGCCGGTATTGTAACTCTGCAGCTTAATAAGCTTGCGGCACGCCTTCAGAACCGCGGTCTGACTTTGAAGTGGGACGACAGCGTTGTGGAGATGATAAGTGAAGCGGGGTTTGATCCTGATTACGGGGCAAGGCCAATCAAGAGGGCAATCCAGACAATGGTTGAAAATCCTCTGGCGCTTGATATGCTTAACGGAAAGTTCAGCGAAGGAGATACTATTAATCTTTCAGCTCCTCACGGGAATCTTGAAATTACCGGAGTTTGCCGATAAGGCTTCGGTAATTTTCCGGAGTGTCAATGTCCAGAATCCAGGAGGGCTCATTGAAAGAAGGCTCAAAAACCTCACAGTCTCTTAAAATTTTATTTACCGTATATGTGTCGGGACATTGAAGGATTTTTTCTTTAAGTCTGTAAGCATGCAGGACAGGGTGCCCCGGCACCCTGTCTTTTTTATTTATATCTTCATAGAAGGGCCTTACGGCATCATGTTTTCCAAGCATAGGCACAAGCTTTTCGTAGTGCGCGGCCGTTATAAGGGGCATGTCCGCAAGGGAAATGAAGAAGGCGCTGTTTTCCGTTACCTGTGAAACTCCGGTTTTTGCGGAACTGAACTGTCCGTTTGTGTAATTGGGATTGCCGACTATGAGCATTTCAAGTTTTGCTCCTGTTTTTTCAACGAAAAGCTTACAGCCCTTCAGAGCCTTTTCAACGGATTTTCGCCTGTATCCTGTTACAACTGTAAGTCGGCAGACGGTATCTGTCTTTATTGAAAGCGTCTGAAGGAAAATCAGAGCCTGCATACAGCTGTAGGCTACAATGGGAACTCCTCTGTACGGAAGGAGCATTTTATTGGTTTCTCCCATTCTTGAGGATGTCCCTGCCGCAAGCATTACTATGTCCATGGTCTTTCCTTTACAGTTATATTTAAGATTATCTGAAATTTCAGTGCTTTCTGGCATCCTCTATAGTAGTATCTATTTCCGTGTTAAGCGGTACGGGGCAGCTCCCCACGTTCCATATCTGGCTTGCGTACTCTCTTATTGTTCTGTCCGAAGAGAATTTTCCGCTGGCAGATACGTTGATGATTGCCTTTCTGTTGAAGGTTTTGAAATCATCCCGGTACAGATTCAGAGCTTCCTGATGTCGGTCAGCGTACATTCTTAAATCGGCGAAGATGAAATATCTGTCTCCTCTGTCGAAAATATCGGCAAAGAGCTGCTCCAGAGCATGGGGTTCTCCCACATTGAAGAAGTTGGATTTTATAAGATTCACCGCGGAACGGATTTCGTCATCCATAAGGATGAAGTCGTAGGGATTGTAAGAACCTCTCATCCTTGCTATCTGGTCTTCCGTATGGCCGAAGATGAACACGTTTTCATTTCCCGCTTCCTGAGCTATTTCAACGTTGGCTCCGTCAAGAGTGCCTATTGTAAGGGCGCCGTTAAGCATGAATTTCATGTTTCCCGTGCCTGAAGCCTCAAGACCTGCGGTTGATATCTGCTCGCTGAGATTTGTTGCCGGGATTACGCTTTCAGCCATTGTTACCCTGTAGTTGGGCATGAAGAAGACTTTAAGCAGTTTGTTTACGGAAGGGTCGGAATTCACCACTGCGGCAACGCAGTTTATGAACTTTATGGAAAGCTTTGCGTTTACATAGCCCGGCGCGCTCTTTCCTCCGAAAAGAAATGTGGTGGGGGGAAAGCTGTGCGCAAAGGCTTTGTCTGTTTTCAGCTTCTGATATATAAGAACTATGTTGAAAGCATTAAGAAGCTGGCGCTTGTATTCGTGTATTCTTTTTACCTGAACGTCAAAAACGGTATCGGGGTCAAGGATTATGCCGCAGTCCTTCTTAAGAAATTCTGCCGCTCTTACCTTGTTTTGGGTTTTTATATCCGCGAACTTCTCCGCAAAGGCGGCATCGTTTGCAAATTTTCGAAGTTTGGAAAGCTTCTCCGCGTTAGTTATCCATTCCGGGCCAATGGAATCCGTGATTAGCTTTGCCAGGCCGGGATTTGATGAAAGCAGCCAGCGCCTTGGTGTAATGCCGTTGGTCTTGTTCTGGAACTTTTCAGGATAGATTATGTTGAATTCCGGAAACATGGAGTTTTTAAGAAGCTCCGTATGAAGCTGCGCAACCCCGTTTACGGCATGGCTGCCTATTATGGCAAGATTGGCCATCCTTACGTTCTTGGGACTGGATTCTTCAATGATGCTGACCTTGGCTATTGACTTGTCGTCCATTGGGAAGAAGGCAACCGCGTTCTGAATGAAGCGCGCGTTTATTTCAAAAATTATCTGCATGTGCCGCGGAAGGAGTTCACTCATCATCGGCACCGGCCATTTTTCAAGGGCTTCAGGCATGAGGGTGTGGTTGGTATAGCCCATGCATAGTCTTGTTATCTCCCAGGCGGTGTCCCAATCAAGTCCTTCCTGGTCTATGAGGATTCTCATAAGTTCCGCGATTGCGATGGAAGGGTGGGTGTCGTTAAGCTGGATTGCGGCAAAATTCGGGAATTCGTTCCAGTTGCCGCTGTACCTTCTGAAGCGCCTTACAATGTCCGCAAGGGAACAGGCTACAAAGAAATACTGCTGCTTAAGTCTGAGAACCTTGCCAAGATATTGGGTGTCGTTGGGGTAGAGAACCTGGCTTATGTTTTCCGCCGTGACCTTCTGCCTTACGGCTTTTGTATAGTCGCCGCCGTTGAACTCTTCAAAGCTGAAGTCCTCTACAGCCTTTGCGCTCCACAGCCTGAGTGTGTTAACGGTTTTGCCGCCGTAGCCTATTATTGGCATGTCGTAGGCCATGCCTATAACCGTTTCGGTATCCACCCACTTGTAGTTGTCCCTGCCGTTTTCGCGTATCATGCTGACTTTTCCGCCGAAATTTACTATATAGCGCAAATCAGGTCTCGCAATTTCCCACGGGTTTCCGTTTCTGAGCCAGTTGTCCGGCTGTTCATGCTGGTAGCCGTTTCTTATCTGCTGCCTGAATATTCCGTAATTATATCTTATGCCGTAGCCGAATGAGGGAATTTCCAGAGTTGCCATGGAATCCAGAAAGCAGGCGGCAAGGCGTCCAAGTCCTCCGTTTCCCAAACCCGCATCAGGTTCTTCGTCCGCAAGCTCTTCATAGGTATAGCCTAAATCTTTAAGGGCAGCCGCAACTTCATTCTGAAGACCCATGTTCGTGATGTTGTTGGTCATTGCTCTTCCCATGAGGAATTCAAGGGAAAGGTAGTAAACGCGCTTAGCCTTTGCCGCCATCTGCGTTTTTCTTGATATGTCCCACTGATGGATTATTCTGTCTCTTATCGAATATGCAAGGGCGTCATACCTACCCTGCATGGTTGTGTGGAATACGTCTGCATCCTGTGTGTACTTCAGGTGTTCCGCGAAGTCCTTCTCTATTGCCGCCGCCGAATGGGAAATTCTGGTGTTTTCCGTTTTCCCTGTTTTGCTCTGAGCCATATAGCACCTTGCTTTTATAAAAAACTTGGCTTTGTTTATTCTAAAAAATGAAAGAAGTTAGAAAAGCCGGAAGTGATTATAACAGAAAAAAACCGTCATTTCAATTATTTGCCCGGGCTTTGAAAGGACTTTGAACGGAGGCAATTTAACCTAAATTCATCTTCCACATGAAAAAGAGGCCAGGTGATTGACAAACTGGTTTTCTTTTTGCTACCTTACATTCTGCACGTTTACGTACTGGCGCTATGCCCTTGTAGCTCAGCCGGTAGAGCACCACCATGGTAAGGTGGGGGTCAGCGGTTCAAATCCGCTCGGGGGCTTACAACGGTAGTAGCGTGTTAGACTATTTTTGCGATATTAAAGGAAATACAGGCTTTGGCCGTAAGGAGATAAGATATGGCAGACAAGAAGAAGAGCCCTGTTGAAAAGATTGCTCTCCAGTGTTCGGAGTGCAAGAGAAAGAACTACACAACAGAAAAGAACCGCCGTAACAATCTGAACAAGCTTGAACTGATGAAGTACTGCCCGTTCGATAGAAAGCACACGCTGCATCGGGAAACAAAGGTTAAGTAATAGAGGAATATAGGCCAGTAGCTCCAACGGTTAGAGCACTGGTCTCCAAAACCGGGTGTTGGGGGTTCGAATCCCTCCTGGCCTGTAGAACTCTGTTTAGGAGAATTTGATGAAGAAGCTATTTAAATACTTTAAAGAATGCCGTCTGGAAATGAAGAAGGTCGCATGGCCCAACAGGACAACGGTCTTCTCTTCAACGAAGATAGTTATTGTTACGACAATCTTTTTTGCCCTTTTCCTGGGCTTGGTTGATTTTCTCCTTCTGAAGCTCATCTACCTCATTTTCTAAGGGAGGCGGGTATGGCAAGAGGCTGGTACACAGTTCACACCTATTCGGGTTACGAGCAGAAAATTGAGAAATTCATCCGAAGGATGATTGAGACGGATTCCAACTTCGCATCCGTGTGTCTTGATGTCAAAGTCCCGTTTGAGGTTGTTATTGAGACAAAGGATGGCGTAAAGAAGGAAGTAAAGCACAAGGTGCTTCCCGGCTACATTCTGGTTGAGCTTGATTTGCCCGAAGACGACTCATGGAAGGGATATTGCTCCCAGATAAAGCGTATACAGGGCGTGACCGGTTTTCTTGCAGCTTCAAGATCTTCAAAGCCAATTCCTCTGTCAAAGGATGAAATGAACAACATTCTCCAGAAGACAGGCGAAATTAAGGCGGAAAAGGCATTCAGACCTAAGCAGAGTTTCAATGTGGGAGAGACTGTCAAAGTTACTGACGGTCCGTTCTCCGGCTTCTCCGGTGTTATTGAGGAACTTAACAGCGAGAAGGGCCGCATAAAGGTTTCAGTTGAAATCTTCGGCCGCCCGACTCCCGTTGAGATTGAATTTTCTCAGGTAGAGAAGATTTGACGACACCGCCGACCGGTACCGGATGTTGCCTGTCGGAAAGTTTACATACGTCCGTTTGCAATTGAAAAAACTCCTCTCCGGATAAACGGAAAGGTGGGAGCCTGCTCGTATGACAGGCGTTAATACCAGCGTGGAAGTCTGAACATTCCGCCAACTCAGGCAAGGCTTCGCACGTAAGGAGAAAAATATGGCAAAGAAAAAGGTTACCGCAGTAATTAAACTGCAGTGTCCGGCCCAGAAAGCCACCCCGGCGCCTCCCATAGGTCCGGCTCTTGGCCCGCACGGTGTAAGCGCACCTCAGTTTGTCCAGCAGTTCAACGAAAAGACAAAACAGTTTGAACCCGGTCTGACAATCCCAGTAATCATCACGGTCTACGCGGACAGATCATTCTCTTTCATTCTGAAGACTCCTCCCGCAGCTGTTCTTATTAAGAAGGCTCTGGGGCTTGAGAAGGCAAGCGGAGTCCCCAACAAGCAGAAGGTCGGAAAAATCACTCAGGCTCAGATTGAGGAGATTGCCAGGACCAAGATGCCTGATTTGAACGCGAATGACATTGACGCCGCAAAACGAATTATTGCCGGAACAGCAAGATCAATGGGCGTGGAGGTGGAAAAATGAAGCGCGGCAAGAAATATCAGGATGCTGTAAAGAAGTACGACAAGTCAAAGCTCTACTCCGTTTCTGAAGCTGCCGGACTTATCAAAGAGCTTTCATATGCGAAGTTCGATGAGACGGTTGAGCTTCATATCAAGCTTATGCTCAAGAAGAGCCAGAGCGTAAGAGACACGGTTGTTCTTCCGAACAGATTTTCCGCCGAGAAGAAAATCCTTGTATTCGCAAAGGGTGAAAAAGCTCAGGAAGCCCTGGACAACGGCGCAACATACGTTGGTGATTCCGAACTTATTGAGAAAATCCGCGGCGGATGGATGGATTTCGACGTAGCAGTCGCAACTCCCGACATGATGAAGGATGTCGGACGTCTTGGTCCTATCCTCGGAAGAAGAGGCCTTATGCCCAACCCGAAGACACAGACCGTAACAATGGACATCAAGGGCGCTCTTGAAGAGCTCCGCAAGGGAAGAACCGAGTTCCGTTCAGATAAAACCGGTGTTGTTCACATGGCAATCGGCAAAGTCTCAATGGATTCCGACAAGATTGTCGAAAACGCGGTTGTCGCCATCAAGGAGATTTTCAGAAGAAAGCCTTCCGATGCAAAGGGAGATTTTGTTGTCAGCACTGCAGTTGCATCGACAATGGGTCCCGGAATCCTTGTTGATACCAGGGAACTTCAGTAAGGAAGAGGTGAGATATGGAATATCAGACAAAAGTAAACGCAGAAAAGGAAGCCGCAGTAAAGCAGCTTAAGGATGAGTTTGGTCAGTACTCCGGTTTCATCTTTGCCGACTACCGCGGTCTCACGGTTGCCCAGCTTTCGGATTTGCGCAGGCAGCTCAGATCTAAGGATGCCGCATGCCGCATTGTTAAGAACCGCTACGCGAAAATCGCGTTAAGGGAACTTGGACACGAAGGCGTGGACAATGATCTTGTAGGGCCTACCGCCGTTATCCTGGCAAAAGGTGACGAGCAGAACGCGATTGCGAAGATAGTTGTTGAAGCTCAGAAGGGCACTGACAACAAGCTTCAGGTCCGCGGCGGCATACTTGACGGAAAAGTCTTCGACGCGGCGCAGGTAAGTGCTTACGCAAAGCTGCCCGGAAGACTTGAACTTATCAGCCACTTGATGGCTACAATGATGGCCCCGGTCCAGAAGGTCGCGGCTACACTCCTCGCCTACAGGGAAAAGCTCGAAGGCGGAGAGGCAAAAGCGGAATAATAACGGTCTTAGTCTTCAAAGTACCATGCTACGACCGTTGAAGATTATGTAAAGGAGAAGATAATATGGCTACAAGAGATGAGATTTTAGAGTCTATTGCAAACATGACCGTAATGGAGGTCGCCGACCTTATTAAGGCTATGGAAGAGAAGTTCGGTGTTACCGCCGCCGCCGCAGCTGTTGCTGTTGCCGCAGGTCCTGCCGCTGCTGCTGAAGAGGTTGAGGAGAAGACAGAGTTTGATGTCATCCTGAAGTCCTTCGACGCGGCAAAGAAGATTGCCGCAATTAAGGCAGTCAGAGAAGTCAGCGCAGAACTCGGACTTAAGGAAGCTAAAGAGCTTGTTGAAGCCGGCGGAAAAGTCAAGGAAGGAATTTCCAAGGCTGATGCCGCTGCGGTTAAGGAGAAGCTTGAAGCTGCCGGTTGTGTGGTAGAAGTTAAGTAATCTTCCTTTAAAACAACCTTCAGGGCTCGTTTATCGGGCTCTGGAGGGTTTTCTGTCTTTATTATTTACTTGTTTTATTTTTTTAGTAATTTCAGTTTTTAACTGACTTAGGGGGTACAAGATGGTTGCCAAAGGCAAGCCCATAAACCGAACCTACATCGGAGCCGACTTTGAAGAAGTTTGCGAGCTCCCAGACCTGATTGGGATCCAGAAGGACTCATATGAAAACTTTCTCCAGAGCCGCAGGCTCAAATCCGGAGAATCTCCCGATGAGAAGAGCGGACTTGAAGAAGTATTCAGATCTATATTCCCTATAGATGGCCCCAATGGCGAGATGAGTCTCAGATTTGAGTCTTACTCGCTTGATTTTGACAATATCAAATATTCGGAAACTGAGTGCAAGAAGAAGGGAAGAACATACAGTGTTCCTCTCAGAGCTGTTATAAGCCTTGCCCTTTCCGCCAATGACGAGCTCAGAGAGAAGGATATTTTCCTTGGAGACATCCCTCTCATGACAGACAGAGGCACCTTTATCGTAAACGGTGCCGAACGTGTAGTAGTAAGTCAGATACACAGGTCCCCCGGTGTCATTTTTACTACAGAGAAGGGCGTTTACTCTTCCCGTATTATTCCGTACCGCGGCTCATGGCTGGAGTTCGAGATAGATGAAAAAAAGCATGTCATCTGCGCGAAGATTGACAGAAAAAAGAGAATCCTTGGCACACTGTTCCTCAGAGCCATAGGCTTTGATACCCGTGAAAAAATCATTGCCGCGTTCTACGTGTCAAAATCCATGGAGCTTAACGACGGCAACAAGGAAGAACTTGACGGCATGTATCCCTCAAAGGATATCTATGCGGTTATTGACGGCAAGGAAGAAAAGGTCTTCCAGGCCGGAACTGCCTTTAACGCAAACGACATAGAACAGCTCATTGGCTTAGGCGTAACCGCAGTTGAAGTTGCCGACATGGATGCCGAAGCGTCGCTTCACAGCGACATGATATTCAGATGCTTTGAAATTGAAGAGTCAAAGTACACCAACAGCGGTATCAGCGACGAGCCTACCAAAGATGAAGTTCTTAGCACAATCTACAGTGTTCTGATGCCCGGTGAAATGATAACCACTGAGCGCGGAGAGCGTGAGCTTCCCGAAATGTTCTTCTCTTCAAGACGCTACGATTTGGGAGCGGTAGGACGTTATAAACTTCACAAGAGGTTCAATGCAGGAGACGAAGATTCCGATTTTGACGAGAATCTTACCGTACTTACACCGCAGGACATAGTAAATACGATGGCCTTCCTCATTAAGGTTTTTATCCATGAGGAAAGCATTGATGATATAGACCACCTTGGAAACCGCCGCGTAAGATGTGTAGGTGAGCTTTTGCAGCAGCAGCTCAAGGCCGCTTTCTCCCGCATGGAGCGCATTGCCAGGGACAGGATGAATACCAACCCGGAGGCCGCAAAGCCGCAGGACCTTATTTCCAACAAGCCTGTAGTTGCCGCCATTAAGGAGTTCTTCGGTTCTTCCCAGTTCTCTCAGTTCATGGACCAGATAAACCCTCTGGCAGAGCTGACCCACAAGAGAAGGCTTACGGCTCTTGGAAGCGGCGGACTTAACCGTGACCGCGCAGGTTTCGAGGTCAGAGATGTCCATTACACTCATTATGGCCGCATGTGTCCTATAGAGACTCCGGAAGGTCCGAATATCGGTCTTATTGTTTCTCTTGCGAACTACACAAGAATAAACAAGTACGGTTTCCTTGAGACCCCCTACAGAAAGGTTGTTGACGGAAAGGCCACAAAGGACGTTAAGTTCCTTGATGCCTACGATGAAGAAAAGTACTTCATAGCCCAGGCAAACGCAAAGCTCAAAAAGGACGGAAATTTCGTTGACAGAGACGTCCCTGTAAGAAACAAGGGCGATTACTCGACACGTCATCCTGAAGAAATCCGCTACATGGACGTTTCACCGAAGCAGGTAGTGTCCGTTGCGGCTTCCCTTATTCCTTTCCTTGAGCATGACGATGCAAACCGCGCTCTCATGGGTTCCAACATGCAGCGACAGGCCGTTCCTCTTCTTTTCCCGGAAGCTCCTAGAGTAGGTACCGGAATGGAAACCAAGGCTGCCTATGATTCCGGCGTTCTTATCAAGGCTGTAAGAGGCGGAAAGGTAACCTATGTTTCATCTACAAAGATTGAAATTACGGTTGACCCTTCAGAGAGCGAAATAGAGGGTGAAATAGACACTTACGAGATACAGAAATTCCAGAGGACAAACCAGGATACCTGCTTCACTCAGGTTCCGATTGTTTCCAACGGACAGAAGGTCGCGAAAGGTACGGTAATTGCCGACGGTCCCGCAACTGACCGCGGAGACCTTGCTCTCGGAAGAAACATACTTGTAGGTTTTGTGCCTTGGAACGGCTACAACTACGAAGACGCGGTTCTTATTTCCGAGCGTGTTGTCAAGGAAGATATTTACACTTCCATACATATTCACGAGTTCATAACGGATATTCGTGAAACAAAGCTGGGTCCTGAAAAGCTTACCAGAGATATTCCGAACACAAGCGAAAAGATGCTTGAGATGCTGGATGAAGAGGGTATTGTAAAGATAGGAACAATGGTTCATCCGGGCCACATCCTTGTCGGAAAAGTTACTCCCAAGAGTGAAGGCGACACCACCCCTGAATTCAAGCTTCTGAACTCCATCTTCGGAGAAAAGGCCAAGGAAGTCAGGGACACTTCCCTTAAGGTTCCTCACGGGACGGAGGGTATTGTCATAGACATCCAGAGACTGAAGAAGAGCGAAAGCGATGAGCTTTCACCGGGAGTGGAAGAAACCATCAAGGTTCTTATTGCCACGAAGAGAAAGCTTCGTCAGGGAGATAAGATGGCTGGACGCCACGGAAACAAGGGTGTTGTCTCAAGAATTCTGCCGGAAGAGGATATGCCTTTCATGGAAGACGGGACGCCGCTTGACGTCTGTCTGAATCCGCTGGGTGTTCCTTCACGAATGAACATAGGACAGCTGATGGAAACACAGCTTGGATGGGCCGCGGTAAAGCTTGACGAATGGTATACGTCGCCTGTTTTCCAGAGCGCAAGCATGGAGCAGATAGAGTATAAGATGAAGGAAGCCGGTCTGCCGATAACTTCAAAGACCACCCTTTATGACGGAAGGACGGGCGTGCCGTTCGTGAACCCGGTGTTCTGCGGCTATATTTACTACCTTAAGCTGCACCACCTTGTTGACGACAAGATGCATGCAAGAAGTACCGGTCCCTATTCACTGGTCACACAGCAGCCTCTGGGAGGAAAAGCCCAGTTCGGCGGCCAGAGACTTGGAGAAATGGAAGTCTGGGCGCTTGAGGCTTACGGCGCCGCAAACACGCTTCAGGAATTCCTGACCATAAAGAGTGATGATATGAACGGCCGTGTAAAGATATACGAGAGCATAGTTAAGGGCGAGCCTTCCTCAAGCGCGGGCATGCCCGAGGCATTCAATGTTCTTGTACAGGAAATCCGTGGTCTTGCACTGGATATGAGCGTTTACGATTCCAAGGGCAAACAGGTTGCTCTTACGGAGCGTGATGAAGAGATTATTAACAAGAAAGGTCTTTGATTCGGGGAGCTGTAGATGAAGGATATACAAGATTTCGATAGTGTAATGATAAAGCTGGCTTCACCAGAGCAGATCAAAGCCTGGTCATACGGTGAGGTCAAAAAACCTGAAACAATCAACTACAGGACTCTCAGACCGGAGAGGGAAGGCCTTTTCTGTGAGAAAATCTTCGGAACAACGAAAGAATGGGAGTGCTACTGCGGTAAGTTCAAGTCCATCCGTTACAAGGGTGTTGTCTGCGACCGCTGCGGAGTTGAAGTTACAAATACAAAGGTTCGCCGTGAAAGGATGGGACATATAACCCTGGCTTCTCCGGTATCCCACATATGGTACTACAGAAGCGTTCCTTCAAGGATGAGCCTGCTTCTGGACATTTCCAAAACCGCCCTTCAGAGCGTTCTTTACTATGAGAAGTACATTGTTCTCAACGCAGGAGACACTGAGCTTAAGTATAAACAGCTCCTTACTGAGGAAGAGTACATCAGAGCCCACGAGCAGTACGGTGATTCCTTTACGGCCATGATGGGCGCAGAGGCTATCAGAATTCTTCTTGCGGATTTGGACCTCAACGCCCTGAGTCAGGAGCTTGGCGAACAGATGAGAAGCAAGGGGACAAAGGCGGCTGACAAGCGTCTTCTCAAAAGGATTGAGGTAATTGAGAATTTCAGAGGCAGCGACAACCGCCCTGAATGGATGATACTTTCGGTTGTCCCCGTAATCCCGCCTGACCTCAGACCCATGGTCCAGCTTGACGGCGGAAGATTTGCAACAAGCGATCTCAACGACCTGTACAGAAGGGTTATCAACAGAAATAACCGTCTTCAGCGCCTTATAAGCCTTCATGCGCCTGACATAATTGTCAGAAACGAAAAGAGGATGCTTCAGGAAGCAGTGGATGCGCTACTTGACAACTCAAAGCGCAAGCGCGGAGCCGTAAAGGGCGCAAACAGCAGGCCTCTTAAGTCTCTTTCCGATATGCTCAAGGGAAAACAGGGACGTTTCAGACAGAACCTGCTTGGTAAGCGTGTAGACTACTCCGGACGTTCGGTAATCGTTGTAGGACCGGAACTTAGGATGCATCAGTGCGGCGTTCCTTCAAAGATGGCTCTTGAGCTTTTCAAGCCTTTCCTTATGAAGAAGCTTGTACAGTCAGGTCTGGCTTCCAACGTTAAGAAGGCAAAGACTCTTGTAGAGCAGGAGACTGCAGATGTATGGTCAGTGCTGGACGAGGTTGTAAAAGACCATCCGGTTCTGCTGAACCGCGCTCCTACGCTCCACAGGCTTGGTATTCAGGCCTTCGAGCCTGTCCTTGTAGAAGGTAAAGCCCTTAAGCTTCATCCTCTTGTATGCCATGCTTTTAACGCGGACTTCGACGGCGACCAGATGCCTATCCACGTTCCTCTCACACAGGCCGCGCAGCTTGAGTGCTGGACTCTTATGCTCAGTACGACCAACCTGCTTGACCCCGCAAACGGAAAGCCGATTGTCTATCCGTCACAGGACATGGTTCTTGGAATAAACTACCTCACAAGGGAAAAGGTCGATGCCAAGGGCGACGGAAGCTACTATGATAATATTGATGAAATACAGATGGCCATCGAAGCCGGAAGTCTTTCCTACAACGCGAAGATAGGATACACGCTTCCCAACGGTCACCGCTATACCTATCCCAAGAACCCCGATGATTACACGACGCCCGGAAGACTTCTTTTCTTTGACGCGCTTCCGCCGGTTCAGGGTATAACCTTTGAGGCCTGCAACAAGCTCTTCGGAGACAAGCAGCTGAAGCAGCTGATTTCCAGAGCTCTGAAGCTTGACAAAAACTCCGTTGTCGTAAAACTCTGCGATGCCATTAAGGATGTGGGTTTCAAATACGCAACGCTTTTCGGAGCTACAATCGGTCTTTCTGACATGATAGTTCCGGAGTCCAAGAAGACTCTTGTAAAGGCCGCCAATGATAAGCAGAGCGAAGTTCTTGACCAGTACCATCACGGTCAGATTACTCAGGAAGAACGCTACAACAGGCTTATTGACATATGGTCGCAGACCAACGAGCAGCTTGCTGACGAGCTTATGGCAAAGCTAAGGGAAAG
Organism: Sphaerochaeta sp.; assembly: GCA_052170315.1. GTDB lineage: Bacteria > Spirochaetota > Spirochaetia > Sphaerochaetales > Sphaerochaetaceae > UBA9732. The sequence goes on along the minus strand of JBQNAT010000003.1, from coordinate 120,595 downwards.
CCAGAACGGTTTCAACCCTCTGTTCCTCATGGCAGATTCAGGCGCCAGAGGTTCAAAGACACAGATTCGCCAGCTTGGCGGAATGCGCGGTCTTATGTCCAAGCCCAGCGGAGACATTATCGAGTTCCCGATTAAGTCGAACTTCAAGGAAGGCCTTTCGATTATCGAATTCTTCATTTCTACGAACGGAGCCAGAAAGGGTCTTTCAGATACAGCTCTTAAGACTGCCGAAGCCGGATATCTTACAAGAAGGCTTGTTGATATTTCCCAGGACGTTGTCATTAACGAAGAGGATTGCGGAACCATTAACGGTATCATAAGAACCGCCATCAAGGACGGAGACGATATTATCCAGTCTCTTGCCGAGCGTATCACAGGTCACTATACCCTTGAGAACGTTGTTAACCCGAATACGGGTGAGATAATTGTTCCCATTGACCATGAGATTTCAGATGAGGAAGCCAGGACAATTGAGGATGCCGGTGTTGAAGGCGTTCTGGTAAGAACCGTTCTTACCTGCGAAGCCAAGCACGGTGTCTGCATGAAGTGCTACGGCAGAAACCTTGCTACAAACAAGCCTGTTCTTGTGGGCGAGGCTGTAGGAATCATTGCGGCGCAGTCTATCGGACAGCCCGGAACCCAGCTTACGATGAGAACCTTCCACGTCGGAGGAACGGCATCCACAAGCGCGGAGGAAAACAAGGTTATTTTCAAGCATCCGGTCTATGTTACCAGAATTTCAGGAAGCACGGTTATTAGGAAAGAAGACAATGCCTGTCTTTTCACAAGAAAGGGCTACGTCTACTACAGGCCGGCTCTTGACGAATTCACTCTTGCGGGAAAGACAAAGCTTGCGGAAGGTATTTCCGACGGAATGAAGGTTGCCGGAAACACAGTTGTCTGCACAAATGGAAAAGAGAAGATTATCTGCTCGGTCAAGGGCGGAATAGTGAGGATCTTCGGAAGCAAGGTTGCCGTTCTTGGAGCGGAAGAGAGAATGGATGCCAAAACAGGTTCCATACTTCACGTTAAAGAGAACCAGTACGTGCCTACGGGAGATGCGGTAATCACGTTTGACCCGTTCTCGGAGCCTATCATTTCCGAAGTAAACGGTATGGTACGTTTCGTAGACCTTACTCTGGGCACAACGCTTGTTAAGGAAGTAAACGAGGAAACCGGTACCGTAGGGTACAGAGTTACAGACCATGCCCTGGACAACGTTGAACCAAGAATTGAGATACTTGACGCTGACGGAAACGTCCAGGCTTCCTACCTGCTTCCGGGGTCTTCCTACATTCAGATAGGCGATGGCGAGATGGTTGAAGAAGGTCAAATTCTTGCAAGACTGCTCATGGCTTCCGTAAAGACGAAGGATATCACCGGAGGTCTTCCGAGAGTCGGAGAACTGTTCGAGGCCCGCAAGCCCAGAAACGTCGCAATCCTTGCTCAGGTAAGCGGTATTGTAAAATATGGCAACATAGAGAAGGGCAAGAGAGCCATCATTGTCACAGACGAATTCGGAAAGCAGTACAAGCATTCCATCCTTCTTGGAAAGCACATACTTGTAAGAGAAGGGGATCATGTCGAGGCCGGCGAAAGACTATGTGACGGAAACATTGACCCGCATGATATTCTGAGCATTTCCGGAGAGAACAGGCTCCAGCAGTTCCTTCTCAATGAAGTTCAGGAAGTTTACAGACTTCAAGGCGTTGATATCAACGACAAACATCTGGGTATAGTTGTAAGACAAATGCTCAGGAAGGTTGAAATTCTTAAGGTCGGCGATACTAAGTTCATTCTTGGACAGAAGATAGACAAGTATCGCTTCCATGAGGAGAACGCAAGGGTCATAGCCGAAGGCGGTCAGCCCGCAATTGCAAGACCGTGCCTGCTCGGTATTACGAACGCTTCACTGTCAATAGACTCATTCATAAGCGCGGCTTCGTTCCAGGAGACCACCAAGGTCTTGACAAATGCGGCGATTGCTGGTAGTAGAGATGAGTTGCGAGGTCTTAAGGAAAACGTCATAATCGGACACCTCATTCCTGCCGGAACCGGCATGAAGTGCTACAGAGATGTTAAGCTTAAGGATGAAGATGCTCTGGAGCTGAGCAACAAGGTCGAATCCGTCATGAGCGAAAGGGCCATGGAAGATATCGAGGACCTTGCCGATATGTCGGTCGAAGGCGAAGAGGATTTTGAAGGCGTTTCCGAAGAAGAAATCGGAGACGACGAAGAGTAAAAGTCTGTACGGACACGTCCGTAAGGAATATATTGCCGGATACTCCGGTGTCCGGCATGCCGTTCGTATGAACGGCAGATTTGCGTACATGGCAGTTGTTCCGTGTTCCGCGGAAGCGCTGTGTACGGTGAGGAGTAAGCATAATGCCTACAATTAACCAACTTGTAAGAAAGGGCCGCGCAAAGGTCACCTACAAGACAAAGTCACCCGCTTTGGAAGGCTGCCCGCAGAAGCGCGGAGTCTGCACAAAGGTCATGACAGTTACACCGAAGAAGCCTAACTCAGCTTTGAGAAAAGTCGCACGTGTGCGTCTTTCAAACGGAATTGAAGTTACGGCCTACATCCCGGGAATCGGACACAACCTTCAGGAGCACTCAGTTGTTCTTATCAGAGGCGGAAGAGTAAAAGACCTTCCCGGTGTACGTTATCACATCATCCGCGGTACAAAGGATACTCAGGGTGTCGCAGACAGAAAGAGAAGCCGCTCCAAGTACGGTGCCAAAAAGCCTAAGGCCTGATGAGGAGGTATCTGAATGTCAAGAAGAACAAACGCACCCGTTAGAGAAGTCCTTCCGGATTCCGTTTACAACAGCACAGTTGTTGAAAAGTTTATTAACCGCATGATGCTTGACGGAAAGAAGTCCGTAAGCACACGCATCCTTTATGATGCAATGACAATTATGGGCGAAAAGACCGGAGAGTCTCCTCTTGATGTATTCAACAAGGCTCTTGAGAACGTAAAGCCGGTTGTTGAAGTAAAATCAAAGAGAGTAGGCGGAGCCACCTATCAGGTTCCTACCGATATCCGCGAGCCCAGGCGGGAGGCTCTTGCCATGCGCTGGCTAATTGCCGCCGCGCGCGGTCGCGCCGGAAAGTCCATGAGCGAAAAGCTTGCGGCAGAGCTTCTGGACGCTTATGCGAATACCGGTTCAGCTTTCAAGAAGAAAGAAGATATGCACAGAATGGCGGAAGCTAACAAGGCTTTCAGCCACATCAGATTCTGAGTCTTCCTTCAGAAAAAGGTTTGGAAGGCTGTCGCGGACGCCAAATGGCGGAAGCGGCAGCTTTTTTTATGCTTTTTACATGTTCGCGTCAAATGGTGAAAAATTACTATCTCCCGTTTGCGGTGGTCAAAACCTCACGGTTTTCAAAATGAATAATATTAGCTATTTTTCCCGAGGTAAAACGGCTGTAATAATTTAATTGAAGACAGGAGGCTGTACGTGAAGATAAACATCTTCGGTGATTCCATTTTCAAAGGTGTCCAGCTGGACAGCGGTATGCGCTACGCGGTTAACGACGGCATAGGTTTCAATGAGATTGCGGCCAGGGCAGGCATGACGGTCAGGAATTTGAGCAAGTTCGGCTGCACCATCACAAAGGCCTGGAATTATGTGCAGAAAATGTTTTCAGCGGTAGATGCTGATATTGTCTTCATGAATTTCGGCGGTAATGACAGCGATTTCAACTGGGCGGCCATTTCTGAAAACCCTCTGGATTTCCACGGTCCCAATACTGAATTTTACGATTTTACTTCCACTTATAATGATATGGTTGATTTTTTCCTGAAGCAGAGGCGTCTGCCCGTTGTATCCACGCTTGTGCCTGTACAGACGGGAATGTATGTTGACCATCTTTGCGGGACAATGAACCTTGACAGGGAAAACATCAGAAAATGGATAGACAGAGAAGGCGCACGATTTGAAAATTCGCAGGCTGTCTATTCGGATGCTGTAAAGGGTGTTGCCGCCGGAATGAATATTCCTCTCATAGATGTGCGCGCGGCTTTCAATGACTGCGGCAATGTTTCAGCTCTGATGTGTCCTGACGGGATACATCCCAATTCAAAGGGGCAGAAGGTTATCCATGAATGTTTTGATGCTTTTATGAGCGACTTTCTTGCCTTCTGAAAATTGTCTTTTAAAAAGACTGTACGGAACAAATTACACTTTTTCCCCACGATGCTTGACAATAACTTGAGTTTTGTTCTATATTGGTAAAAGTGTCTCGCCGCCGGTATGCCCTAAAAGTATCGGAAGAGTGAGATTCTAGAGCCAAACCAATCATTTTAGGGATGATAAGGTGGTTCCAGAAACAACACGGTTTTTTAAAATTGTGCTATGTCGCGGTTCAAGACGTTGGACTTTCGACCTCTGGATTCCTTCTTTTTAACATTCATGGAATATGGGTTTGTCTCAATGGTAAGCAGGTAAAGGCTTTGTGCCTTTAGAGCACATTCATTTATTTTTGGATTTGTGACAAAAAGGTCACAAGGAGGACATGATGGCTAAAGAGAAGTTTGAGAGAACCAAGCCTCACGTAAACGTTGGTACCATTGGACACGTTGACCATGGCAAGACAACTCTCACAGCCGCAATCACACAGTATTGCGCAAGAAAGTTCGGTGACAAGGTTCTGAGCTATGATCAGATTGACAATGCTCCGGAAGAGAAGGCCAGAGGAATCACCATCAACACAAGACACGTTGAGTATCAGTCTGACAAGAGACACTATGCTCACGTTGACTGCCCGGGTCACGCCGACTACATCAAGAACATGATTACAGGTGCCGCTCAGATGGACGGTTCAATCATTGTTGTTGCCGCTGATGACGGTGCAAAGGCGCAGACAAAGGAGCACATTCTGCTCGCAAGACAGGTTGGTGTACCCGCAATCGTTGTTTTCATTAACAAGATGGACCAGATTGATGATCCTGAGCTTGCTGACCTTGTTGAAGAAGAGATGAGAGACCTTCTCAACTCCTACGGTTTCGACGGAGACAACTGCCCGGTTATCAGAGGATCTGCATACAAGGCAATGACTGAAGTGGACAACCCGGAAGCAACAAAGTGCATCCAGGAACTGCTTGACGCTATGGATTCATATATCCCGCTTCCGGAGAGAGCTGTTGACAAGCCTTTCCTCATGCCTATTGAAGACATCTTCACCATTTCCGGAAGAGGAACAGTTGTAACAGGAAGAGTGGAGCGTGGTGTTATTCATGTTAACGACCCTGTTCAGATTGTCGGTATCAAGGAAACACGCGACACTGTCTGCACAGGCGTTGAAATGTTCCAGAAGACTCTTGACGAAGGTCAGGCCGGTGACAACATTGGCGCTCTTCTCAGAGGCGTTGACAAGAAGGAAGTTGTCAAGGGTCAGGTTCTTGCAAAGCCAAAGTCAATCACACCGCACACAAAGTTCATTGGTACAGTCTACGTTCTTTCAAAGGAAGAAGGCGGACGCCACAGCGCATTTGTTGCAGGATACAGACCTCAGTTCTATTTCAGAACAACCGACATTACCGGTACAGTCAGCCTTAAGGAAGGCGTACATATGGTCATGCCCGGAGATCACACGGACCTTATCGTTGAGCTGATTCACCCGGTCGCAATGGACAAGGGACTCCGTTTCGCAGTTCGTGAAGGCGGAAAGACAGTAGCTTCCGGTCAGGTTACCGAAATCATCGAATAATTAAACAAATCGAATGCTTTGTCTGAGCTGCCCGCTCAGGCAAAGCCTGTTTTTTGGAGGAAAAATGGCTAACGATAGAATTCGCGTTAGACTGAGAGGTTTTGATGTTGAGCTTGTTGAACAGAGCGCAATGTCCATTGTACAGACAGTTGTAAAGGCCGGAGCAAAGGTTTCCGGACCGGTACCTCTCCCAACCCGTATCAACAAAATCACTGTTCTTAAGTCACCGTTTGTGAACAAGAAGTCACGTGAACAGTTTGAGATGAGAACTCACAAGAGGTTGATTGATATTCTAGATCCTACAGACAAGGTCATGGAAGCTCTTATGAAGCTTGAGCTGCCGGCCGGTGTTGATGTAGAGATAAAGCAGTAATGAGGTAAGAGATGTTAGGGCTTATCGGAAAGAAAGTTGGCATGACACAGGTCTTTGACGAGAAAGGTCGTCTGACTCCTGTCACTGTCATTAAAATTGAAGGCAACACAGTTGTCGCGGAAAGGACCGAAGAAAAGAACGGCTACAAGGCCGTAGTTCTGGGTTCAGGCGAAATGAAGGCCGGTCGCGCAGCAAAACCATATGCCGGACAGTTCGATGGCGAGCCGAAGAAGAAACTCATGGAGTTCCGAAAATATGAAAAGGAAGTCCAGGTCGGTGAAGTTCTCGGCGTCGATGTTTTCAAGGATGTAAGATTCGTTGATGTCACAGGCACGTCTAAAGGTAAGGGCTACCAGGGCGGTATGAAGCGCCACGGCTTCGGCGGCGGACGCAAGACCCACGGCTCAAAGTTCCACAGAGACCTTGGCGGCACGGCTATGTCATCAACGCCTGCAAGGACTTTCAAGGGAAAGAAGATGGCGGGACATATGGGTTTTGACAGAGTAACCGTTCAGAACCTCAGAGTTGTCCGCGTTGACGAAAACCTTCAGGTTCTTATGGTCAAGGGGGCAATCCCCGGACCTGCGTCAAGCGTTGTTGTAGTAAAGAAAGCGGTAAAGAAGTAAGGGTAACACGATGGAAGCAAAAGTTTTTTCAGTAAACGGCAAGGAAATTAAGACCATCGAGCTCAATCCTGATGTATTCGGAATTGAGGTCAGCGACGGTTCTATCTATCATGCTGTAAACAATGAGCTTGCCAACCGCCGTGTTGGTACCGCCTGCACAAAAACACGTGCAGAAGTCAATTACAGCAATACCAAGCCTTTCAAGCAGAAGGGAACTGGTAATGCCAGAAGAGGCGACGCGAAGTCTCCTGTCATGGTCGGCGGCGGAACAATTTTCGGACCGAAGCCAAGAGACTACAGTTACACGCTGCCTAAGAAGGTAAAGCGTCTCGCAATGAGGTCTCTCCTTTCTCTTTCTGTCCAGGAAGAGCGCCTGGTTGTGGTTGAGGATTTTTCAAGTGAAAACGGCAAGACAAAAGAACTTGTCGGAATTCTCAAGAATTTCGTTGAGGACGGCAGGAGAACGGTTCTAATCATGAAGAATGATGACGCGATGCTGCGCCGTGCCGCAAGGAACATCCCTTATCTGCATGTTCTTGCATATGACAAGCTTTCCGCAAAGGAACTCCTTTACGGTAAGAAGGTTGTCATGCTTGAGACTGCGGCGAAGAACCTTAACGAGTTCTATGGCGACTGAGAGGTAACGACATGAGAGCAGATCAGGTAATTATTGAACCGATTCTCAGCGAGAAATCAAATATCGCTCGTGAATTTGAGTGCAGGAAGTATACATTTAAGGTTGACCCCAGAGCAAACAAGTTTGAGATTATGAGTGCCGTTAAGGAACTTTTTAAGGTCAATCCTACATCTTGCAACGTGATGAATGTGGCTGGAAAGCCAAAGTTCTCCAGAGGGAAGGGCGGCTATATCAAGGGCTACACTTCAAACTGGAAGAAAGCGATTGTTACTTTGTCCAAGGGCGAAGCTATAGATGCTATTGAAGGCGTATAAGGAGACGGAGTATGGCATTAAAATCCTATAAACCAAATACACCCGGCCTCCGTCAGAGGACTGTGCTGGTAAGAAGTGAAATCACTGTTGACAGACCGGAAAAGTCTCTGACAAAGCACCTTCACAGGTCGGCCGGCCGTGATTCTTTCGGACGTATCAGCGTTCGCAGAAGAGGCGGCGGACACAAGCGTTCTTACAGAATTATTGATTTCAGACGCGACAAGATAGGTATCCCGGGCACGGTAAAGACAATTGAATATGATCCTAACCGCAGTGCAAATATTGCATTGGTATTCTACGCAGACGGTGAGAAGCGATACATGCTTGCTCCTAAGGGACTTACAGTAGGTTCCGCTGTTATCAGCGGTCCTGCCGCTCCTCTTAAGGCGGGCTGCGCGCTTCCCATTAAGAACATTCCCCTTGGTCTGACGGTACACAATGTAGAGCTCACGCTGGGCCGCGGCGGGCAGCTTGTCCGAAGCGCGGGTCTTGGCGCTGTTGTCATCGCGAAGGAAGGCGACTATGTTACTCTTCGCCTGCCTTCAGGAGAGATGAGAATGGTCTTTGGTGAGTGCTATGCCACAATAGGTGAGCTGGGAAATGAGGACCACATGAACGTAACCCTTGGAAAGGCCGGTGCAAGCCGCCATCTCGGAAAGAGACCAAAGGTAAGGGGCGTTGTCATGAACCCTGTAGACCATCCGCATGGTGGTGGCGAAGGAAAGACCGCAGCTGGACGTCATCCGGTTACTCCTTGGGGAAAACCGACCAAGGGTGCCAAGACTCGTTCAAAGAAGAAACCTTCGGGCAAGTTCATTGTGAAGAAGCGCAAGTAGGAGTTAGAACGTGGCTAGATCAATTAAAAAAGGACCGTTTGTTGAGTCTTCTCTCCTTAAGAGAGTCCAGGCTTCCAACAATGCCGGTCAGAAGGATATGCTCAAGACTTATTCAAGAAGTTCCGTGATCATTCCTGATATGGTAGGTTTTACGATTTCCGTATACAACGGAAAGACATGGGTACCGGTATTCGTGACAGAGAACCTGGTAGGACACAAGCTTGGCGAGTTCGCTCCTACAAGGCTCTTCCGCGGGCACTCCGGGTCGGATAAAAAGGCTTGAGGAGGAAGAAAATGGCTACAACATACAGAGCTTGTGCGAAGTATCTCATGGTTTCTCCAAGCAAAGTCCGTCCGGTTGCTAACCTGGTAAGAGGCAAGAGCTATGAGGAAGCCTTCGGTATTCTCACGGCAATGCCGCAGAAGGGCGCGCGCCTTATCCTTAAGGTACTTGAGAGCGCGGGTGCGAACGCAATGAACAGAAACAGCAAGCTTGACGAAAGCCAGCTTGAGATTTCTGCAATTTACGTTGACGGCGGTCCGGTTCTCAAGAGAGTTTGGGCAAGGTCACACGGCAAGCGCGACATCCTCCTCAAGAGAATGTCTCACATCACCGTTGAAGTTAGCGAAAGCGTGGGAGAGTGAGTAAATGGGACAGAAAGTTAATCCTATCGGATTCCGTCTCGGAGTCAACAAAACATGGTCATCCAAGTGGTTTGTGGATCCCAAGGAGTATGCTGAGACCCTTCATGAGGATCTTAATCTCCGCAAGGCTCTGCTTAAGTGTCCTGAGGTTCAGGGGGCTGAGATTTCAGGAGTTGAAATCAGCAGAAAGCCGCAGCGTGTGACTGTTCTTATCAGCACAAGCCGCCCGGGAGTTATCATTGGTACAAAGGGTGCCAACATTGAAAAGATATGCGAGCAGCTTCAGAAGTGCTCGACCAGGAAGGTTCAGGTCAAGATTAAGAGCCTTGAGCAGGCTGACAAGGACGCGCAGCTTATTGCCCAGAACGTGGCAAAGCAGATTGTGGGCCGCACAGCTTATAAGAGAGCTATGAAGAATGCTGTTTCCAGAGCAATGGCTGCAGGCGTTCAGGGTATCAAGATTAGAGTCTCAGGTCGTCTCGGCGGAGCTGAGATATCACGTTCGGAATGGGTAAAGGAGGGAAGAATCCCGCTTCACACACTCAGAAGTGACATCGACTATGGTTTCTCCGTAGCAAATACTACCTTCGGCGCCATTGGCGTAAAGGTCTGGATTTATAACGGTGAAATCTACGACAGAGTTAAGAAAGATGATGCAGGCGCTCTTGTTAAGAAAGCCCCTGAGTACAGTCTTGACAGCGAGGAGTAATCAGAAATGCTTAGTCCTAAAAGAGTAAAGTTCAGAAAGAAGCAGAGAGGGACAAGAGACGCTGTTGCCCATCGCGGCAATCAGCTCTCATTTGGCGACTACGGTCTTGTCGCTCTTGAGCCTAGATGGATCACGAACCGCCAGATTGAGGCAGCCCGTGTCGCAATGACACGTCATGCCAAGAGAGGCGGAAAGGTCTGGATAAGAATTTATCCTGATATGCCGTACACTTCAAAGCCTATCGGAACCAGACAGGGTAACGGTAAGGGCGCTCCAAGCGGCTGGGTAGCCGTTGTCAAGCAGGGCGCAGTCATGTTTGAGATGGGTGAGATTGATGAGCAGATTGCGAAGGAAGCTCTTACACTTGCCGCTTCCAAGCTCCCTATCAAGACAAAGTTTGTCTCAAAGAGAGAGGTTGAAGAGTAATGAAGAATTCTTTTGAAAAGTTGTCATACAACGAACTGGTCGCAAAGCGCGACGAGCTCAGAAAGAGCTATCTTAACATGAGAATGGATAAGGTTTTAGGGCATGTCGATAATCCTCTTCAGGTGAGAAACACAAGAAGACAGATTGCAAGACTGAATACCCTGATCCACGAGTACACCTTGGGAATCCGCAAGGCAAAGTAAGAGGGTGAGTTATGGAATCCAGAAAGAAAAATTTTATAGGCGTGGTTACAAGCGACAAGATGGATAAGACTATTGTTGTTACTGTAAGCAACAGAAGCCTGCACCCGCTTTATAAGAAATATGTCAACAGCTCCAAGAAGCTTAAGGCTCATGATGAGAAAAATGACGCTCATGTTGGAGATACTGTGCGCGTAACGGAGTGCAGGCATCTCAGCAAGGAAAAGTGCTGGAGACTCTCTCAGATAATCGAGAGAGCTAAATAAGGAGATCGGCTATGGTACAGATGCAATCTTATTTGAACGTTGCCGACAACAGCGGCGCCAGACTTGTTCAGGTTATTAAAGTCCTCGGCGGAAGCCACAGATATGTGGCCGGCGTCGGTGACATTATTGTAGTGGCCGTCAAAGACGCCCTCCCGAACGGAGCCATTAAAAAGGGTGATGTTCTGAAGGCCGTTGTTGTCAGGACAAAGAAGGAATACCGCAGACCTGACGGTACATACATCAGGTTCGATGATAATGCGTGCGTTGTCATTGATGCCAACAATAACCCGCGCGGAAAGCGTATTTTCGGACCGGTCGCTCGTGAACTGAGAGACGGCTACATGAAGATTGTTTCACTCGCACCGGAAGTGTTGTAGGAGAAGCCGTATGAGACTGAAGAAAGATGACACAGTCAAGATAATTGCCGGTAAGGACAAAGGTGTTACCGGTAAGATTATTAAAGTAGACACCGAAAACGAAAGAGTCTACGTCCAGGGTGCCAACATGGTCTACAAGGCCATGAAGAAGAGGAACCAGCAGGACAAGGGCGGAATCTCAAAGATTGAAGCCCCAATCCACGTTTCAAACGTTGCTATCGTTGTCTCCAAGAACGGAGAGACCAGCAAGCTGGGTTACAAGAAGGATGCTAACGGCAATAAGGTTCGTTACGCAAAGAAGACCGGAGAGGTGATCTGATGGAAAAGTTTATACCAAACCTGAAGAGAAAATATCTTGAGGAGGTTGCGCCGGAGCTCCATAAGGATTTCCAGTATTCCTCAAAGATGCAGATTCCCGCTCTTGAGAAAATTGTTGTTTCCGCCGGTGTGGGTGACGCAATTACAGACAAAAAGTATCTTGACGCTACGGTCAAGGAACTTGAGCAGATAACCGGTCAGCATGTCGTAAAGACAAAGGCAAGAAAGTCTATCGCCAACTTCAAGCTTCGTGAAGGTCAGGAAATAGGCTGCATGGTTACCCTCAGGGGCGACAACATGTGGTTCTTCCTTGAGAGGCTTATTTCCATAGCTCTTCCGCGTGTTAAGGACTTCAGGGGCGTCAAGCCGAACGCGTTCGACGGTCACGGAAACTATGCTTTGGGAATTACTGAACAGATAATCTTCCCAGAGATCGACTACGACAAGATTGTTCGCGTCAGCGGACTGAACGTGGCTATTGTCACGACAGCCAGAACTGACGAAGAAGGGTTTGCCCTGCTTAAGAAGCTTGGCATGCCGTTCAGCAAGTAAGGGGTGAAATATGGCAAAAAAGTCAATGATAATTAAGGCTGAAAGAGAGCCGAAGTTCAGCACAAGAACTGTTCGTCGTTGCAGAATTTGCGGAAGACCCCGTGGATATATGCGCAAGTTTGACATGTGCAGACATTGCTTCAGAAAGTTGGCCAACGAAGGCCTGATTCCTGGTGTGACAAAATCCAGTTGGTAGGAGTACATAGAAATGGCAGTAAGTGATCCTGTTGCAGATATGCTGACTAAAGTCAGAAATGCCAGTCAGGCTAAACATGAGAAAGTAGACATTTCCAATTCAAAGCTCAAGCTTCAGATTGTTAAGATTATGAAGAACGAGGGCTATATAAAGAATTTCAAGAAAGTCACCAAAGACGGTGCCACATATCTTCGTGTATTCCTGAAGTATGACGACGCACATTGCCCAGTCATTCACGGTATAAGGAGAATTTCAACTCCCGGCCGCCGTGTTTATTCCGGATACAGGGAGATGCCACGTGTTTTCAACGGTTATGGCATTGTCATCGTTTCGACTTCTGCGGGTGTTATTACCGGCAAGAAGGCATCTGAGCAGTTGGTCGGCGGTGAGCTGGTCTGCTCGATTTGGTAAAGAGAGGGAACTATGTCACGTATAGGTAGATTACCAATTGATATGCCTAAGACTGTCAAGGCCTCAATCAAAGACGGAGTTATTACCGTTGAAGGACCAAAGGGCAAGCTCTCTCAGGCAATCAGCCCCTTGATTAACGTTGAGATAGGTGAAGACAAAATCATTGTCACACGTGAAAACGAGGACAAAGAGACAAAAGCTTTCCACGGGCTGATGAGACAGCTTATAAAGAATATGGTAGCAGGTGTTTCCGAAGGTTATCAGAAGGACCTGACCATAATCGGAGTCGGTTACAAGGCCGAGCTGAAAAAGGACATCCTTGTTCTTTCCCTTGGTTACACAAATGATATTGAGTATGTGATACCTGAGGGCATCAGGATAGCCTGCGAAACACCGACCAAAATCAGCGTTTCAGGAATTGACAAGCAGCTTGTAGGTCAGACTTCAGCTGAAATACGCAGTCTGAGAGAGCCTGAGCCGTACAAAGGAAAGGGTATCAGATATGCTGATGAGTTTGTACGTTCCAAGAGCGGAAAGTCTGGTAAGAAATAAGGCGGGTTGAAGATATGAATAGAATTATTGATAAGAACAGAAAACATGCAAGAAGAAAGCTTCATATCAGAAAATCCATTTCCGGAACGGCCCTGAGGCCCAGAATGTCCGTTTTCAGAAGCAACCTGCATATGTATGCACAGGTTATTGACGATACAACGGGTATGACTTTGGTCAGCGCGGGTACGGTTGAGAAGGAGCTTAGAGGTCTTAGGAACACAGTTGAGGACGCGGCAAAGTTCGGAGAGATTCTGGGACAGAGATGTATTGAGAAGGGTGTCAGTACTGTGGTTTTTGACAGAAACGGATACCTCTATCACGGTGTTGTCAAGGCTATTGCGGACGGTGCCAGAAAAGCCGGCGTAAAGTTCTAAGGTGGGTAGTATGGAAAGAAATAGAGATAGAAGAGAAAGAGATAATCAGCCGAAGGAGTTTATTGAGAAGCTCGTCAAGCTGAACGCTGTTTCAAAGACCGTTAAGGGCGGACGCCGCAGATCGTTCTCGGCTCTTGTCGTTGTGGGAGACCAGAAAGGCAGAGTCGGATACGGAATGGGAAAGGCTAACGATGTTTCCTATGCTATCCGCAAGGCTACTGAAACCGCTAAAAAGAACCTTATTACAGTAAACCTCAGGAATTCATCCATTCCTCACGAGGTTACGGGTAACTTCAAAAGCGCCTGTGTCCTTCTTAAGCCGGCTACAGCAGGTACCGGTGTTATTGCCGGCGGCGCAGTCCGCGCTGTCTGCGATGCGGCGGGAATAAAGGATATTCTGAGCAAGTCCCTTGGTTCAAAGAACACTGTTAATACCGTTAAGGCAACCTTCGACGGTCTTGAGAATCTTTTCTCAGTCAGGAAGCTCTCTGAAAACAGAGGCAAGAGCCTCAAGGAAATTTGGGGGTAAGTCATGGCAAAACAGGTTCGTATTGAATTAGTTAAGAGTCTTGCCGCATGCCTTCCAAAGCAGAGAGCGACAATCAAGGCTCTTGGCCTGGGCAAGATTAACAGCAGCGTCGTCAAGGATGCAACCCCAACCACAATGGGAATGCTCCGTGTCGTCAGGCACCTTGTTAAGGTTGAGGAGATGTAATATGGGACAGATTAATGCACCGTACGGTGCCAATAAAAAGAAGACCATTGTAGGCCGCGGCGCCTCATCCAAGGGCAGAACCTGCGGAAGAGGTATGAACGGTCAGAAATCAAGATCCGGAGGCGGTGTCCGTCCGGGCTTTGAAGGCGGACAGATGCCTCTCTATCGCCGTGTGGCAAGAAGAGGTTTCTCCAACTATCCTTTTAAGAAAGAATATGTTGCGGTATCCCTTGATGTGATTAACGAGACCTACAATGAAGGTGAGACTGTAAACTATGAGTCTTTAAGAGATTTCTGTATTGTTAAAGGCAGTGCGGAAGCCAAGATTCTCGCAAACGGCGAAATCACGAAAAAAGTTATCGTAGACGGTGTAAAGGTTTCAGCAGCGGCCGCTGAGAAAATCAAGGCAGCCGGCGGAGAAATCAAATAAGGAAGGTAGTGATGTCAAACACCATTTCCGACATGCTTAAAATGGAAGATCTCAGGAAGAAGATGCTCTTTACGCTTCTTATCCTTGCAATCACAAGGATTGGGACGGTTATTCCCGTCCCGGGTGTAAACCCCACTCTTCTTGAGCAGTACTTTTTAAGCCAGTCCTCATCAGGAAACCTGGGACTTGTTGAGTATCTCAACTTCTTTTCAGGCGGCGCGTTTTCGAACTTCTCTCTGTTCACTCTGGGTGTAATGCCTTACATCTCAATGCAGATTATTGTCCAGCTCCTAATGCTTATTATTCCGAAGATGAAGGAGTGGGGCACTGATTCCGAGGGCAGGAAAAAGATTCAGAAAATCACCAGATACGGTACGATTGTCGTGTGTTTGTTGCAGTCATTTGTTGTCACGGTTTATGCCAGAAGCATCCAGTATTATGTTCCCGGCGTGATAACCATTGACATGCTGCCTTTCACACTTATTTCAATGCTTACAGTAACGGCAGGTACAATGACGCTTGTATGGCTGGGCGAAAAGATTACACAGTTCGGTGTCGGAAACGGCATTTCGCTGCTTATCTTCGCAGGTATCGTAGCCAGATTCCCGAACGCTATCGGAA
The DNA here is from genome assembly GCA_052170315.1 of Sphaerochaeta sp. Lineage (GTDB taxonomy): Bacteria > Spirochaetota > Spirochaetia > Sphaerochaetales > Sphaerochaetaceae > UBA9732. The sequence continues at coordinate 105,301 of JBQNAT010000003.1, read as the reverse complement.
CTCTTATTTCCGGCATAGCCGCGGGAAGCGGTTCCGCTAACTACGTTAATCCGGTTTATCTTGTCATAGTGCTTGTCATGTTTATTATCGTTGTGGCCATGGTAGTATGCGAACAGGAAGGCGAAAGAAGAATACCTGTGAACTACGCCAAGAGAGTTGTAGGCAGAAAGATGTACGGCGCTCAGAGCTCCTACATTCCTTTCAAAATCAACCCTTCCGGTGTTATTCCGGTTATCTTTGCTTCCGCAATCCTTTCATTCCCGCTGCAGATTGCCAGCACATTAGGCTCCAACGTTAAATGGCTGAAGTCATTTGCAGATTGGCTTGATCCTCAAGGTGCCCCTTACATTATCATTTACACCATCCTGATCATCGCATTTGCATTCTTCTACACACAGGTCTCTCTCAACCCGGTTGAGATGGCCAAGCAGATAAGAGAGAACGGAGGAAGCGTTCCGGGAGTCAGAACCGAGAAGCTTGAAGAGTATCTTACAAAGGTTCTCAACAGAATAGTCCTTCCTGGTTCTCTTTTCCTCGCATTAATTGCATTGATTCCTACTATCATCCAGCTTATTTTCAAGTTCCCGACAAACGTGGCAATGCTTTTCGGCGGTACATCGCTGATTATTCTTGTTGGTGTAGAGCTTGAACTGATGAAGCAGATTGAAAGTATTATGAAGATGCACCACCACGAGGGCTTTGTAGGTGTGAAGAAGGTCAAGTCCAAGAATTTATAAACGCGAAGGAGCAGATCATGAAAGTGAGAGCAAGTGTTAAACCTATGTGTGATAAATGCAAGGTTATTAGAAGAAACGGAGTTGTTCGCGTAATCTGCGAAAATCCGAAACATAAACAGAGACAGAAATAATTAGGGAGGCCTTTGATGGCAAGAATTGCAGGTGTAGATTTACCTAACAAGGCTACAAAGATTGCTTTGACATACATCTACGGAATCGGAAGAACTTCGGCTGAAGAGATTTGTAAAAAGACTGGCGTTGATCCGGATGCCCGCATCAATACTCTCAGCGCGGATGTTCTTGCGGAACTCCGTAAGGTTATTGAGAATGACTATACTGTGGAAGGAAGACTTCGCACGCAGGTTAACCTCAATATTAAGAGGCTGATGGACATCGGATGCTATCGCGGTCTCAGACACAGAAAGGGTCTTCCTGTACGTGGGCAGAGAACTAAGACCAATGCGCGTACTCGTAAGGGTAAGAAGAAGACCATCGCGGGAAAGAAGAAGTAAGGAGTAGAATATGGCAGCAAACACAAAGCGTAAAGCCAAGGTCAAGAAGACCGTATTTGAAGGCAATGTCTATATCCAGGCTACTTTCAACAATACCATAGTGACAATTACCGATTTGAACGGTAACGCCATTTCATGGTCAAGTGCTGGAGGTCTCGGATTCCGCGGCGCTAAGAAGTCAACTCCTTATGCGGCACAGACAACATGTGAAACGGCAGCCAAGAAGGCTCTTGACTACGGTCTCCGTGAAGTTAACGTCTTTGTAAAGGGACCGGGCCAGGGACGTGAGTCAGCCATCAGATGCCTGGGTACTCTTGGAATTCAGGTTCGCTCTATCCGTGACGTTACTCCGGTACCTCACAACGGGTGCAGACCAAGAAAGACAAGAAGAATCTGACGGGAGAAGATAGAAAATGGGAAAGAATACACATCCACTCTTAAAGAGATGTAAATCTTTGGGTATCAACCCTGTTGTTATGGGTTATGCCAAATCATCAAAGAGAAATCAGGCAGAAGTCCGCCGCAAGAAGAAATCCGAATACGGTCTTCAGCTTCAGGAAAAGCAGAAGGTCAGATTTATTTACGGCGTTATGGAGAAGCAGTTCCACGGTTACTATGTGATGGCTACAAAGAAAAGCGGCATCACCGGCGAAACTCTTCTGCAGCTTCTGGAGTCCCGTCTGGACAACGTTGTTTACCGCATGGGATTTGCAAAGACCCGCAGCCAGGCAAGGCAGATTGTCAATCACGGTCACATCCTTGTAAACGGCAAAAAGGTTGACATTCCTTCTTACCTTGTTAAGGCCGGCGATGTCATTGCGGTGAAGCAGAATTCAAAGGTAAAAAAGCTCATCGTAGCCAACAACCTCAGCACTGTCGTACCGGCATGGCTTGAAGTTGACAAAGACAATTTCTCTGGGAAGGTCGTAAGCCTGGCTTCAAGGTCGGATATTGACTATGAAGTAACTGAAAGCCTTATCGTCGAATTTTACTCTAAGTAATTTTAAAGGAGTTTAGATGGCTCGCAAAAACCTAATGAAGGGTTTCAAGAAACCCAGAGCGATTTCAATGGAGCACAGCAGAGTTGAAGCCAACTATGGTAAGTTCACAGCCTATCCTTTCGAGAGAGGCTTTGGCACCACGATAGGCAACACCCTTCGCAGAGTCCTTTTGTCTTCGATACAGGGCTACGCAATCACCGCTGTATGGTTTACCTATTATGACGCAGACGGAACTTCACATCTCATTTCAAGTGAGTTTGAGGCTCTCCCCGGTGTTAAACAGGATATCTGTGAGATAATCGCCCACCTTAAGAAACTCAGACTGACCATGCCTGAGGAGGTCGAGTCAACTACCGTCTCCATTGAATGCAAAGGTCCGGGAACGATTACCGGAGCTGACTTCGAGAAGGATCGCATTGAGGTCATAAACAAGGAGCTTGAGATTTTTGACATGATGGACGACACCAATATCGAAATGGTTGTTCAGATTGACCTGGCAAGAGGCTATGTCCCCGCGGAGGTCAGCCAGAACTACGTTGAGGTTATTGGAACAATTCCTATTGATGCAATATTCTCACCTGTAACAAGAGTGAAATATTCCATTGAGCCCACACGTGTCGGACAGAGAAACGATTATGACAAGCTTAACCTCGAAATCTGGACTGACGGCACTATTTCTCCGGAGAATGCTCTGGCGGAAGCCGCCAAGATTGCCAAGGACCATTTTTCCATCTTCATCAATTTTGATGAGAGCATGGTCAACAGCAGCGACGAGGTAGATGAAGAAGAGGAGAAAATCAGAAAGATTTTGAATACTTCTGTTGAGGAGCTTGAGCTTACGGTTCGTTCAAGCAACTGCCTGAAGAATGCCAATATCCGCACGATAGGAGACCTCACGAAGATGACGGAGGAAGAAATTGCCAAGACAAGAAACTTCGGCAAAAAATCTCTCTCCGAAATCAAGGAAAAGCTCAGGGAATGGAACCTTGGACTTGGAATGACAGACTACAGTGTCCTCAAGAACTCTATCAGAGTCCCGGGCAACAAGGAAGAGAACAATGAAGCATAGAATTGGATTCAACGCTCTTAGCAGAAAGAACGCGGAACGCAAAGCTCTCAAGAGGAGCATGGTCACAAGCCTGTTCCGTTTTGAGAAGATCGAGACTACCCAGGCTAAGGCAAAGGAAGTCCGGCGTCTCGCCGAGAAGATGATTACAAGAGCCAAGGTTGACAACGTACACAACCGCAGACTTACTTCTGCCATGCTTTTCGATGAGGCAGTAGTAAACAAGCTGTTCACCGAAATCGCTCCGCTTTATGCTGACGTGAACGGTGGATACACCCGCATTATCAAGACAGCCAACCGTCTTGGAGATGCAGCCGAAATGGCAATCCTTGAGCTGACAAAGAAGACTGAGAAGCCTGAAAAGAAAGCCAAGGCAAAGAAGGAAGAGAAGAAGGCTTGAGCCTGATTTATTCCTTACAGACCCCTTTATCGGGTGAGCCGGAGTTGTGAAGACTCCGGTTTTTTTATACGTGTTTTTCAATATAATATGGTACAAAACCGCGTTTTGCTGTAGGTTGTTTTGTAATGGACTATGAATTTCTTCTTTTAGACGCGGACAATACTCTTTTAGACTTTGATATGAACGAAAGGGTATCTTTAATGGAAACCTTTAGACATTTCAAGCTGCCGTGCGGCGATGAAGAACTAAAGCTTTATCATGAGATAAACCTGATGTACTGGAATATGCTTGCTGAAAACAAAATAGACAGACAAGCTCTTCTTATTAAGCGCTTTGAAACTTTTTTTGAGCGTTTAGGCATAACAGCAGACCCTGAGGAAACGGAAAATTTCTACCGCGCTCATCTTGGGTTGGGCTGTCAGCTTATGCCGGGCGCCGTTGAAGTCTGCAATAAGCTGCGGAAGAACCACAGGCTTTATATAATAACCAACGGGGTTTCATCTACACAGCACAGCAGGCTTGAAGGCTCCGGCCTTGCCTCTCTTATGGACGGCATCTTTATATCCGAGGAGATAGGGTACAACAAGCCTTCGGTGAAGTTCTTTGAATATGTGAAGGAGCATATAGAAGGTTTTGACTCACAAAAGGCCCTTGTGGTGGGAGACAGCCTGTCAAGCGATATCCGCGGGGGAATTGATTTTGGTCTTGATACCTGTTGGATAAATGTCTATAAGTCAGATAATACCTCAGAAATTAAACCAAAGTATGAAATTCAGGATATTGCTGAACTGCCAAAGCTCCTCTCCGGGATTTTACATTGACATTCCTATTATCAACTTATAGAATTAATAAGTTAAATAAGGAGGAGTTTGTATGAATACACTCATATGGATCCTTCTTTGTCTATGTTGTATTGGAATCGGCTGGCTTGGCCGCTGGCTGTATGGAAAATTTAAGCTTACTTCGGTTGAACAGCAGGCTGTGAGACTGAATCAGGAAGCTATTAAAGAAGCCGAAGCTAAAAGCAGGGAACTCCTGCTTGAGACTAGAGATACACTCCTTAAGGAGCAGAAGCAGCAGGAAAGGGAGGAACGTGAGAGACGGGCCGAACTCCAGCGTTATGAAAGACGCCTGCTCCAGAAGGAAGAGAACTTGGAAAAGGTCCAGGAATCGCTGGATGCTGTCAAGTCAAGACAACAGGATAAAGAAGCCAAGCTGTCAAACCGCGAAAAGCAGATTGCCGAAAGCGAAGCCACATGGCAGGCGGAAATTGAAAAAGTCGCCAGTATGTCCAGCGAAGAGGCAAAAAACCTTCTCATTGAAAGGATGCAGAATGAAGCCCGTAAGGACGGACAGAATCTCATCAATAAAATTGAGCAGGAAGCTCAGGCCAAGGCGGATAAAACCGCGCGCGACATTATTATAACCACCATCCAGCGTCTTGCTACCGAAGTGGTTTCGGAAAGCACCGTAAGTTCGGTCAGCCTTCCGGGTGATGAAATGAAGGGCAGGATAATAGGCCGCGAAGGCCGCAACATCAGAGCCCTTGAGACTCTGACAGGCGCGGACATAATAATTGACGATACCCCGGAAGCCGTTGTCATTTCCTGCTTTGACCCGATAAGAAAGGAAATCGCAAGAGTCTCTCTTGAACGTCTTGTTCAGGACGGCAGGATTCATCCCGCGCGCATTGAGGAAGTTGTTACCAGGGTAACAAAGGAAATCAACAGAATCTGCGCGGAAGAGGGTGAAAAGGTTGTCTTTGACCTTGGCATTCACAACATGAGCCAGGAAGAAGTCAGAGCCCTTGGCAGGCTGTTCTTCAGAACAAGCTACGGACAGAACGTTCTTGCCCATTCGCGTGAGGTTGCCGTTATAGCCGGCATGATAGCCGCGGAGGTTGGTGCGGATGTGGCGATTTCAAGAAGAGGCGGACTGCTTCATGATATTGGAAAAGGCATTGCTTCCGAAAGCGATTCCAACCATGCGGAGCTTGGGGCGGAACTTGCCAAGCGCATAGGCGAGGAACCAAGGATAATCAACGCGATTGAAGCTCACCACAACGATGTAGAGCCTATCTGCATAGAAAGCATAATTGTACAGATTGCGGACGCCATAAGCGCTGCACGTCCCGGAGCCAGGAGAGAAACCCTTGACAACTACATCAAGCGTCTTGAAAACCTTGAGGATATTGCGGTTTCATTTGAAGGCGTTGACAAGGCCTTTGCCATTCAGGCGGGTCGCGAGCTTAGGATACTGGTTAATGCGGATACCGTAACGGATGACGGAGCAAAGGAAATAGCCAAGGGTATTGCGGGCCGCATAGAGGCCGAGCTCAGATACCCCGGAAGAATAAAGGTGACTATCATCCGCGAAATGCGCGCTGTTGAATATGCCCGCTGACAGAAACTTTACGGCCCTGCTGCTTGGAGATATCTACGGAGAACCGGGATGCAGGGTCCTTTCTTTAAAACTTCCCTCTCTTATCAAAAAGTACCGTGCCGATTTTGTTGTAGTCAACGGAGAAAATGCCTATAAGGGATTTGGAATCTCTCCGTATCAGGCAGACCTTCTTTTTGGCATAGGGGTTGACGTGATAACATCAGGCAACCACATCTGGCAGCAGGAAGAAATCTATCCCTATCTGGATTCAAAAGACAATCTCTTAAGACCGGCGAACTACGGCAATCTTGTGCCGGGTCACGGCTTTACCGTAAAGAACGGGGTTTGTGTGATGAATCTGCAGGGTCGTATGAATATGATGCCCATTGAAGACCCGTTTAAGTGGGCTCTGGACATTCTTAAACATCTTGAAGGCAGGATAAAGACCGTTTTTGTGGATTTTCATGCAGAAAGCTCGGAAGAAAAGGAAGCTATGGGATTTTTTCTTGACGGAAAAGTCACGGCTGTTGCGGGGACTCACATACACGTTCAGACTATGGATGAGAAGATACTCCCTAACGGGACTGCGTACATAACGGATCTTGGAATGTGCGGCCCCAAAGACAGCATAATTGGAAGCGAGCCGACAGTTTCCATACAGCGCCAGCTTACTCAGATGCCTCTTAAGGCAAAAGTCCTTGATGCCGCCGCAGAGATACGCGGAGTTTGTATACGCTCGGATGCGGAAACAGGTAGGGCTTTAAGCATAGAAAGGATTCTGGAATAGTAATGGCAAAGCTCAGCGTGATACAGCTCCTGAGAAACAGAGACTCTTCTCTTACGAAGGACAGGGCGGCCGCTCTTGTAAGCTGCCGCAACGTCTATGTAAACGGCGAGCTTTGCACGGACCCTAAGCGGAGTTTTAAAGAGGATTCTGTAGTTGAAATAATTTTTCCCAAGTACGTTTCAAGAGGTGGCTTCAAGCTTGAAAAGGCTCTTGAAGTCTTTGACCTTGATGTTTCGGGTATGGTCATGCTTGACGCCGGTTCTTCCACAGGAGGTTTTTCAGACTGCCTGCTGCAAAACGGGGCAAGGGCTGTCCACTGTGTTGACGTGGGCTTTAATCTTCTTGACTACAAAATAAGAAACGATAGCCGGATAATAGTGCATGAAAAGCAAAACATAATGGCTTTATCTAAGGAAGACCTTATCCCAAGTCCTCAGGCTGCCGTCGCGGACCTTTCCTTCCGTTCTATACACGGAGCCGCGGCTCACATTCTTGCTCTTGTGGGTAACACATATCTTGTGGCTTTGATAAAGCCTCAGTTTGAAGTTCCAAAGTGGCAGGAAGACTTCTTTGGGGTTGTGGTTGAGCCTAAGCTTCTCAGAAACACGCTTGAAAACGTTTATGAGAACCTTTCTTCCGACGGCATAGGCATAGTCTGCGCTACCGTTTCCCCCATAAAGGGACATAAGGGAAACACGGAGTTCCTTGCTCTTCTTAAAAAGGGCGAAGGCTTGGACCGCAAAGCTTTTCTGGCCGAATGCGGCATTGCGGGTACGGAAAACGCCTGAACTAAAGAGTAAACTCTTTTCCGTCTGCAAGTATCACAATGTTTTTTATTTCAGTATCCAAAGCCTGAAGTGTCCGCGCAATCTGACAGCAGGCCGTTTCAAGACCTCCGGAGCCCCAGCTGCTTCCCGAGTCTGTAAAGGACTCTGAAAGGTTTACGAAGGCAGTGCTTTCAGAAACGCTCAGACCTAAAAGAGATGTGCCCTTTTTTATAAAACTTATGGCTCCCACTGAAAGGGCCTCATAGCCGGGCCCCGCGAGTAGGCCTTCTATAACATCATGATATTCGGATGCTCCCGTTTTCTCTATCTGCTGGGTGCAGATAACAAAGGCTGTTGTACCGTCCGCTTTGGGGACTGCAAAGCAGAGTTTCGCGTTTCTTTTCTGTACACCGGCTTTTAGAACCTCTATTTTGCCGACAGTCTGAATGATATCGGATTCCCTTACCGAGGCGATTATGCGCGGGAGGGAAGACAGTATGATTACTGCAGCGTAGACAAGCCATATGATGAAGGCGAATAAAAACAGGCCGCCTTTTCTCCGAGACTTTTCTTTGTGTGCAGGCTGCTCTCTGTGCAGTTCATCCTGAAGATCTTCAATCATGGTCTTTTTAGATTACAGTATGTTCAATTCCCAGCGCAAGTGCCTTTGCGCCGCGGTGGATTTATGAGCTTTGATTTGCTATAATGGCCGCTATGAAGAATGTGGTTATAATAGGAAGGCCTAACGTAGGGAAATCAACTTTGTTCAACAGGCTCATTGGGGAAAGAAGGGCAATAACGGACCCTACGCCGGGTGTGACAAGGGACCCCATAACGGAAAGATGGATACTCAACGGCCACGCCGTTAAGCTTACAGACAGCGGCGGTGTAAAAATGGAGCTCGAGGGCTTTGACGAGCTTGTATCCAGGAAGAGCCTTTCTTTGCTTGACGGCGCTGATGCCATACTCTTCATGCTGGACTGTACGGAGATAACTCCGGAGGATCAAACCCTTCTTAGCCTGCTCAGGCCTTATACTGATAAAATCGTCATGGTGGTCAATAAGATAGACGACCCTTCCAGGGAAGATCTTATATGGAACTATTTTTCCTTCGGCTATCAGCGCGTAGTGGGTATTTCCTCTTCTCACGGTCTGGGCATAGACACTCTTGAAGAAACTCTTATGGGCATGCTGGCTTTGGATGAAGAATCTTCGGATGCCGAAGAGCCGGAAGCGGACAGAGCCCGCGACAGCATAAAGCTTGCCGTTCTGGGCAAGCCCAATACGGGTAAAAGCACGCTTACCAATCTTCTCACGGGTCTGGAGCTGTCCATTGTAAGCCCTGTAGCCGGCACCACAAGGGATGTTGTAAAAGGTTCATTCTCCTATAAGGGTAAAGAGTTCACCATTCTGGATACCGCAGGCATAAGAAGAAAATCCAAGGTTGAAGAGGACGTTGAGTATTACTCAGTAAACAGGGCCATAAAGACCATTGATGATGCCGATGTCGTTCTTCTTGTAGTGGATGTCGCGGAAGGACTTTCCGAACAGGATAAAAAGATTGCCGCCCTGATTGTCAGAAGGGGCAAGGGTGTTGTTATTCTTCTTAATAAGACAGACCTTCTGAAGGGGTTTCCCAACGAAAGGCAGGCTATTGAAGACAGGATAAGGTTCCAGTTTCCGATACTGAATTTCGCGCCTGTCCGCTTTATTTCCGCCGCTACGGGCGACAATATCGCTCCGATGCTGGATACTGTCCTGAAGATTTACAGCCAGCTTGGCAGGCGCGTTGACACCGCAACTTTGAATATGGCTCTGAAAGCCTGGAGCGAGGCCTATCAGCCAACGCGCGGTTCAGAGGGGCACTTTAAGGTTTACTACGGAACTCAGGTTGGCGCTCAGCCTGTAAGATTTCTGTTTTTCATCAACAGAAAGAAGGATTTTCCGCAGACTTACGTGCAATACCTTAAGAACTGCATCCGGCGCGACCTTGGTTTTACGGATGTTCCCATAGAGATAAACCTGCGCGAAAGAGAGAGAAGCGAAAGCAATCATAAGCTTGGACAGAATTCAAAGGTCAGACCCGTTTCCGATAATCCTGAGGCAAAGCCGAAAACATTGGGAGGAAAGGCAAAGGCAAAACTCGCCGCGAAGAAGGTGGGGGCAAAAGCCAAGGCGATTGCAATGCGGAAAGCCCGTGAGACCTACAGGAAGTCAAAGGCTCAGAAGAAGGGCAGGTGATGGCATACAGGGCGGTCTGCTTTGACATAGACGGGACTTTATATCCTGCGAAAACCATGAACAGGCGGATGATTTCAATTACTCTCAGGCATCCGGTTTTCGGACTGAGATACCTTCTTGGGCGTGTGAAATTCCGCCGTCTTCAGGGGACTTTCGCGCAGGATGTTCCGTTTCGCCTGCGTGAGGCTATGCTTCTGGAACAGCGCGGAAAGGCGGAAGTTGCGGGTTCGGAAAAGTCCCGCGCCGGGACGTATGAAAAACTTGAAAAGTGGATTTATGACCCCATGGAAAAACTTTATGAGAAAACAAAACCCTTTGACGGGGTTGCTGAAACTTTTAGAAAAATCAGAGACAATGGCCTGAAAGTTGGAGTTTTGTCGGATTTCCCGCTGTTTCACAAACTTGAGAGCATGGGCCTTGCCGATTTTGTTGATTTTGCCGCGTCAAGCGACGACACGGGATTCCTGAAACCCGATACACACTGTTTTGAATATTTGCTATATAATCTGAAGATGGATTCAGCTGACGTTCTTTATGTAGGCGACAGTTACGCAAAGGATATAGCCGGAGCGCACGGGGTAGGTATTGATGCTGTTCTGGTGAACGTCAGGGGGTCCGAAAAGGATTTTCCATCGCGTTATCCGCTTGCAAAGGCGGTTTTCAACCGATGGAGTGATTTTGATGTCTGGCTTTCTGCCAATATGGGGGATAACTGATGCCTTACGCTTCTTCAATGCTTCCGGTTCTGCTTCCGATAGCTCTGTTTGTTGTGACGCTTATTATAATTTTCACTCTAAGGGCAAGCGACAAAAGCAGCAAGAGCCTTTCAAACGTTAAAAAACTCCTTGATATCTACAAGGGGAACGCGGAGGCCAGCGATAACTCTTTAAAACAGTATGCTACAGAGCTTGAGCAGACTATCTCAAAAAAAGACGCTGAGGTAAAAGGTCTTATACAGACTGTAAATGCTCAGCTTGGAGAGCTCAGGTCCTATTCTGAAGACCTTGCAAGACTTAAAAATGCGATGGAGACCTACCGCGTTGCCTTAGAGGGGCTTGGCAGGCTTACAAGCGATGCCGACAATAAGGTTTCGGAGGTTCAGAAAGAAGCGGACCGCCTTGATAAGGTACGCGCTGTAATAGACGGTTTCCGGCAGGATATGAAGGATGCCGACGAACATCTGAGAAAGCACGAGCAGAGGGTCATACAGCTTGAGCGCGAGTCCATCGTGCGCATGAACGACGCTGTAAGAGAGACTGACAGCAGTATGGACGAAGCTATGGCGAGTCTTCACAAGGAAAGCAATGAAGTATTTGAAGACTTCAAGGCCAAAACTTCAAATGATACGGATTTCCGTCTGCGCAAGCTGGATGATGCTTTTCAGGCGGTTATACATACTGTCCAGCAGTTCTTCGGCGAGCTTGAAAACAAGATAGACGAAGCCCGCGCGGTAGCTGAAAGATTGGAATCTTCCGGTACGGCTTCAGGTACAGCTTCAGGTATCATGCCGTCATCTCCCGCGGCAAAGCAGGCATCTTCAGATGTTCCCAAGATTGTCACGGCAGACATCGGGGCCCCGAAAACCGGGCTTGGACGCGCGGATCTCAGTTCTGAGATAGCGGAGCTTTCAGTTCCCGTTCCCGAAACCGATGAAAAATCAAGATCTGATATGCAGAAACCTAAATTTAAAACTCCAAAATTCACTCCCAAGACAGAGGAAGAGTTTGCTGAAGAAGAAAACAAAACGAATCTTGAACCTGAAGAGGAAGACACCTGCGGCGAAGGCATAAATGAAACTGATGACTTTGCAAGCTTCGGCGGGGTGGAAGACGAATCCGACCTTCGCGGCATGGACATAATGGATATGGATTTCAATGCATTTGAAGAAAAATCCCCGCGCAGGACAAAAAACGGCTCAGGTTCATACGCGGATATTTCCCGCGGCAAGTGGGAAACCTACGGCAGGGAAGAGGTGATTGACTTTGATGATGATAACGGCAAGCCTTCAAAGTCTTGACGTTTGACTTCTTCCTTTGTAACTTTCGTCTACAGGTAAAATACTCGAAGTAAAAATTCGGAGAAGATATGAGTAAGTCAAAAGAGAAAAAAGAGAAAAAGCTTGAGCCGGAAATCCCTGAAGAGGAAACTCTTAAGGCGGAAGCTGAAGCGGAAAATGAGACTGAAGCTGTGGAAGAAGTCCCTGAAGAGGAACTTCTGAGAAATAAGGTTGCTGAGCTTGAAAAATCCAACGCGGAGCTTAAAGACCAGATGATGAGGCGGCAGGCAGAGCTTGAAAACTACAGAAAACGTCTTGTACGCGATAAGGAAGACGCAATCCAGTTCGCGAATGAAAGCCTTATCAGAGATATTCTGGGTTTTATTGACAATCTGGACAGAGCCCTTGCCGCCGCGAAGAACGGCGGAGACGTTAAGAGCCTTGTGGAAGGCCTTGAGATAGCTCAGGCTCAGCTGATGAGCACCCTTGACAAAAATTGGGGGCTTAAAGCCATTGAATCTGTGGGGAAAGAGTTTAATCCCAACCTGCACGAGGCCTGCATGATGACCGTTGATGAGAACCTTAAGGAAGAAACGGTTCTTGATGAATTTCTCAAGGGCTATACGCTTCATGAGAGAGTAATCCGGCCCGCTAAGGTAAAAATAGGAAAACCCGAATAAAAAACCGTTCGGAAATTGACGATTCGTTATTCTGTAATTAAATTTACTGTGACTGAAAAGTCAGAAACCAGATAAATATTTAGGAGTACATATATGGGAAAGATTATTGGTATTGATCTTGGAACAACAAACAGCTGCGTTGCCGTCATGGAAGGTTCGGAGCCTGTTGTAATTGCCAATTCGGAGGGGCAGAGAACAACTCCGTCAGTTGTAGGTTTTACCGCAAAGGGCGACCGTCTTGTAGGCCAGCCGGCAAAGAACCAGATAGTTACAAACGCGGAGAATACGGTTTACTCAATCAAGAGATTCATGGGACACAAGTACAGCGAAGTTCCAAACGAACTTTCAATGATACCTTATAAAGTTATATCAGGTCCTAACGGCGCCGTCAGGATTTCCATCCGCGGAACCGAATACAGCCCTGAGGAAATTTCCGCCAGCATCCTGCAGAAGATGAAGAAGACTGCGGAGGATTACCTTGGCGAAGCCGTCACAGAGGCGGTTATAACTGTTCCGGCATACTTCAACGATGCTCAGAGACAGGCAACAAAGGACGCCGGAAAGATTGCGGGTCTTGAGGTAAAAAGAATAGTCAACGAGCCTACTGCCGCGGCTTTGGCGTACGGTTTCGGCAAAGATTCCTCAAAGGACGAGAAGATTGCTGTTTACGACCTTGGCGGAGGAACCTTTGATATCTCAATTCTTGAGCTTGGAGACGGTGTCTTTGAGGTTAAGTCCACAAACGGCGACACACATCTTGGCGGAGACAACTTTGACCAGAGGATAATTGAGTGGATGGTAAATTCCTTCAAGAACGAAACCGGAATAGACCTTTCAAAGGATAAGATGGCTCTCCAGAGACTGAAGGAAGCAGCGGAGAAGGCCAAAATCGAGCTTTCAAACGCCACCTCTTCCGATATAAACCTGCCGTTCATTTCTGCTGACGCAACAGGCCCCAAACACCTGCAGATGACCCTGACAAGGGCCGCCTTCGAGCAGATGATAGACGACCTTATTGAAAGGACAAAGGTTCCATGCCAGAACGCGCTCAGGGATGCAGGGCTTTCAGCTTCCGACATTGACGAAGTAATACTTGTCGGCGGTTCTACCCGTGTGCCCAAGGTTCAGGCAACCGTAAAGGCCCTGTTCGGAAAGGAGCCGCACAAGGGCGTTAACCCGGACGAAGTCGTTGCAATGGGCGCCGCGATTCAGGGCGGTATTCTTGGCGGTTCGGTCAAGGACGTTCTGCTTCTTGACGTCACGCCGCTTTCACTGGGTATTGAAACCCTTGGCGGAGTCACGACAAGGCTCATTGAAAGGAACACGACAATTCCTACCAGAAAGAGTCAGGTCTTCTCAACGGCAGCCGACGGACAGACGGCCGTAAGCATCCACGTCCTTCAGGGCGAGCGCGAAATGGCCTCTCAGAACAGAACTCTTGGCACATTTGACCTTGTAGGCATTCCCGCCGCTCCGCGCGGAGTTCCTCAGATTGAGGTCACATTCGACATTGACGCCAACGGCATTGTCCATGTGTCCGCAAAGGATCTTGGAACAGGCAAGGAACAGAGCATTCAGATTCAGAGCTCAAGCGGACTTGATGAGAGCGAAATTGACAGAATGGTTAAGGATGCGGAAGCCCACGCCGAAGAAGATAAGAAAGAGCGTGAGAGGATTGACGCAAGAAACAACGCCGACAGCCTTGTCTATCAGACCGAAAAGGCCATGAAGGACTACGGCGACAAGATTAACGCTTCCGACAAGGCTGCGGTTGAGACCGCTTTGGCGGATCTTAAGGCTGTACTTGCAAATCAGAGCGCTTCTTCGGATGAGATAAAGGCAAAGACTGAAACTCTTCAGAGCGCTTCATATAAGCTTGCGGAAGAGATGTACAAGAACACCAACCCGCAGGGCGGCGCAGGAACTCAGAGCCCTCAGGACGGACCTCAGGCAGGTTCGCAGGGCAGCGGTCCAAGCAATGCCGGCGCTACAGATGCAGACTATGAGGTCGTAAACTGAGCGGAAAACATCCAGTATAAGCACATAAGGCCGGTCTTTTTGACCGGCTTTTGTGTGTACTAAAGCGAAGTTTTTTGCTAACTTATGGGATAGAAGGGTATTATGGCTGATAAACGTGATTACTATGAAGTTCTTGGAGTTTCCAAGAATGCCACTAATGAAGAAATAAAGAAAGCCTACAGAAAGCTTGCGATAGAAAACCATCCTGACAAGAATCCCGGCGACAAAGCCGCGGAAGAAAGATTCAAGGAAGCGACGGAGGCCTACGAGGTCCTGTCTGACGATACTAAGCGGAAGAACTATGACAATTTCGGCTTTGCCAGCGTAGACGGCTCACAGGGTTTTGGAAATGCCGCCTACAGAGACTTCAGCGACCTGTTCTCCGGCGGCTTCGGAAGTATTTTCGAAGATCTTTTCGGCTTTGGCGGAGGTTCTTCGACAAGAGCCAAATCTCAGAGCAACCCAAGCGTGGGGCAGAGCATAAGAATAAATATAGAAATAGATTTTCAGGATATAGTTTCTGATTTTAAGAAAGATGTGACCTATTCGCATCAGGTTGCCTGCGAGGCCTGTCATGGAACAGGTTCCGCAAAAGGAATGGTTTCCAACAAGACCTGTCCCACCTGCGGCGGACTGGGGCAGATACGCCAGTCAAGCGGCTTTTTCTCAATGTCAAGGACCTGCCCCACCTGCGGCGGACTGGGTTCGGTTATTTCTGACCCATGTCCGGTATGCAGAGGTACCGGAACTGTGCGAAAGAGCCAGACGCTTAAAATCAAAATTCCTGCAGGCATAGAAAGCGGCAGCGATATAATAATTCCTCAGATGGGAAACGCAGTTGCGAACTGCGCTACGCCGGGGGATCTTTATGTGCGCGTGAACATCAGACCACACAGATATTTTGTAAGAAGCGGCGAAGACCTTTATGTGCAGATTCCAATTTCAATGACCCAAGCAGCCCTTGGACTTGATATAAATGTACGCAACCTTAAAGGAGAGACCATCAAAGTCAGTATACCTTCAGGCATACAGAACGGAAAGATAATCAGGGTGAAGGGTCAGGGACTTCCCAGATACAGGAATGCCGACCTTAAGGGAGACCTGTACATAAAGGTGCAGATAGATACTCCCAAGAGGCTTGGCCTTAAAGCCAAACAGATAATGAAGGAGCTTTCGGACGCAATTGGCGAAAACGACAACCCAACGCCGGTGGCCTTTGAAAATGACTGACAGGAGAATTAAATGGGTGAGAAAATAACCGGTATCCATGCCATTGAAGAGGCTCTTAAGACGGCATCACGGGGCAGCACCCTGTTTCTGCTACGCGGCGATA
Source organism: Sphaerochaeta sp. (assembly GCA_052170315.1). Taxonomy (GTDB): domain Bacteria; phylum Spirochaetota; class Spirochaetia; order Sphaerochaetales; family Sphaerochaetaceae; genus UBA9732. The sequence goes on along the minus strand of JBQNAT010000003.1, from coordinate 89,380 downwards.
AGAGAAACAGCGTTCTTGAGTTCGCAGCCATTTCTAACGGCAAAACCGCAGTAAAAAAGGTCTCCGAAGCCGAACTTGTAAAGCTTGCCGGAACCACGGACCACAGGGGAGCCGTTCTTGACATTGGTACACGCGGCGCGGGAAGCCTTGGCGGAAGACTGCGTGAGACAACGGTTATCGACTTCTGCAAAAGCCTTAAAGAGGGACAGGGCGCTCTTGTTCTTGCCCTTGATGAAATAACGGACCCGCATAACCTTGGAGCCGTCCTCAGAAGCGCAGACCAGTTTGCGGCAGCTCTGATAATAGTTCCCGAAAGAAGAAGCGCAAGCGCCAACGAAACCGTTATACGCACATCGTCAGGCGCTGCGCAGTATGTTACAATGTCAACCGTAACCAATCTTGCAATGGAACTTGACGTTCTCAAAGAATACGGATTCTGGGTTTACGGCGCGGATATGGCAGGAGAGCCATCGTACAGTACGGGCTTTGCCGAACGCAGCGTTATAGTAATGGGAAGTGAAGGAAGCGGCATGCGCTCTCTTGTGCGAGCCAAATGCGATTATATGCTTTCAATTCCCATGGCCGGGCATATAGATTCCCTGAACGTTTCCGTAGCTGCCGGCATACTTATGTACGAGTTCCGAAGAAACAGGCCGGTTTAATACGTTTAGGAAGTAGTCGAGTGAAGAAAGCATTTCTTGCAGCAGCTGTTATTGTCCTTTTTCTGTCCATGCCCCTTGCGGCAGAAACAGTGAAGTCTAAAACCTTTCCGCTTTCATCAAAGCTCTATTCTTTGATGGATGACCTCTATTCCCTGCAGGGGTTTTCAAGACCCTCAACAAGCAGACCGTGGTCGCAGTCCGAAGCATCTCTGATTTTATCAAGGATAAAAAGAGAAAAGCTTTCCGGAGAGGAAATTTCCGTATATGACAAAATTGCCGGAATAATTAACGAAAACCTCAGGTGGAATTTTAAGGGTTTCAGTATGGGGCTTAAAGCAGACCTTGCTTTTGAAGCCTATATCCACCGTAATACTGAAGATTTTGTTAAAGATTCCGACTGGCTCAGAGGTTTTGAGCGGAGAAAACCGCTTGCCAAAGCTTCAATGGATTTTGCGATATCGGATTTTTTCTATACTTACTGCGACCTGCAGTACGGCTACGGAAGGGTTACCAGAAAAGATTCCTTTGTAAGCCTTAATCCTGATTACAGCGGCCCTTACAAATATGTAACATCCGACGGATACATTGGGAGCTATTACATGGATAAGGGCGCTCATATGATGATTTATTCTGCTCAGTATGGGGCGCGAAGCGCAACAAATCTGATTAAAGATTCGTCTTTATTTGATTTTGACTGGCCGAAGAGGGCAGTTTTTTCTCTTGGCGGAGACAAATGGAACGTTCAGTACGGACGCGACAGGCTTGAGATAGGGAATTCGGCTTTCGGTAACATGCTGGTTGATAACCACACGGATTTTGAAGACTACTTTTCTCTTACAGTCTTCAGCGACAGTTTTAAATATCAGTGGCTCAACATTTTCCTGAATGGGATATCCACATTCGGCGAAGACCCCACGAATGATTTCAGAATTTATATGATACATACGCTTGAGTTCAGGCCCTTTGAAAACTTTTCTTTCATAATTTCTGAAAATGTGATGTACAGGATTGCTTCTGACGGCAAAAATCGGCAGGTTCTTGATTTTGCATATTTTAACCCTTCATTTATTTTCCATAATCTGAATAACAGAGCCATGTTCAATGCCATAGCCTATGCGGAAGTAAACTGGGCACCCGTAAAAAGAGTTGAACTTTACGGGCAGTTTGCGCTTGATCAGGCCCGGGCTCCGAACGAGAGTTCTGACCAAAGCAGCTCCTGGGGTTTTACTGCGGGTTCAAAGTACACAAGGGCTATTGGAGACGGAATCGCAAGATTCTATGCGGAATTCGCGTATACAACACCTCTTTTTTATAGAAGGGATATTGTGGATTTTGTAAAGATGTCCAGATATTTCCATATTGATACTGAAGACCAGCTTCAGCCTGACGGGATACATTCCTCAAGATTCGGAAGTTATTCTCTTATTTTTGAGTTTATAGGATTCCCCTATGGCGGAGACTGTGAAGCCTTTGAGCTTGGCGCATCATATACCGTTTTGGATTTTATGAGCGTCAAGGTATATGGACGGCTGCTTCAGCATGGAGAATTCAATCTTTTTACCCCTCACAACTATGACGGCTCCGGCAATCCCGGCGGAAATTCCGGATTAGCCAACTACGAAGGCGTCACTCCGTCCGGAACAAAATGGCTGCGGGCTGTTTTCCTTTCCTCAAATGTGGAGTTTGACATGAAGAGAATCTTTGACTGGCCGTCCGTTACGCTTGAGGCGGAACTTGACTGGATAGGGAAGTGGAATTATTCATCAGATACAGGTATTTACAGCAATAAGCGCACTGACACTCAGTTTACTATCGCAATCAATGTTTCTATCTGAAATTAAAGCTCGTACTTAATTCCCCCCGTAACCTGTATATCTGTCTGGTTGTTATTTAAGATATTATCCAAATTCTTTACAAACAGGAAATCCGCTTTCGCTGAAATGCTCAGGCCCTTTACTATGTAGTATTCCCCTGTAAGCGAAAGGATTGTGGAACTTTCAACTTCACCGGTTTCCGTTGAATCGAATGGGTTTGCCGTACTTGGCGTGGAAATATTCGGAGCGTTCTCAAATGCGCCATTGTACATATGCCACTTGCTTCCGATATCCATAACGCCGTGCTTCATAAACATTGCTTCGAAACCTACGCTGAAAACCTTTGGAATCTCATAGTTGATTTTTCCGTCAAACAGAATAACATCATTGCCGTACTTGTAGGTTGTGCTCATCCTTTCAAGAATAATTCTGTCACATGAAATTGTTCTGAAATATGCGTCATAGCCGTAGCCGGTCAAAGATTTTTCATCATCCTTGTAGTGGAGGCCTCTTATGTACAGGAACGGGTCCGTCTTTACAAATTCAAGACTTCCTGTGAATATTCCGCTTCCAACAGCCGTTGCTCCCTTAATTCCTGCCATAATACCGAAAGCCGCAGGATTTACTCTGCCTTCTCCCGGACCGGAGAATTCGTCAACTGCCGCCTGTCCGTAGATGTTTATACCGGCGAAAGGTGTGCAGTTTGCCTCAAAAACCAGAAGCGAATTGCCGTTGCCCGCAATATATTCGTTATGCATAAAACCGAACGGATTTATCTGAGCAAGGCTGAATTTCTGCTCCGGAGTTGACCAGAACATGCAGGCTTCGTTTAAGGTTAAGCTCACTTTGTTGTTAAAAAGCCAGAATTCAAGACGGTGGACAACCATGGCTTTGTAACCGTCAAGGCTGTCGTATTGGCTTTCCTTCGCGTCTCTGCTTGGATAAATGGTACCCAAAAGCGAGTATTTGAACTTGTCAAAGAAGGTGTTGAATCTCAAAAGGGTATGGCGCGGGAAAGAATCAGACAACATAAGGTTTCCCGTTTCGCCGTTTCCCCAGGAGAGTTTGTCTCTTCCTGCCATTACACTCCAGTGCTGTCCTCCGGCAGCGGCAAAGGCTCGGTACGGGACGGTCCAGTCAAAATCCGCAAGAATGTTTCCGTTTGAGGGCTTTGATAAAAGGATGGCATTAAGAATTGGTATATTTATATTATACCTTTGTTTGTACAGATGATTCCCTTCCGGACGGCCAACATCATATCCTATGTTATTTCCCAGTGAAATTTCAAAGTAACCGTAGAAATTATCGGTTGCCCATGTTTCAAAGGTGCCTTTAAACAGGGGATTCCTATCTGTAAAGCTGTGAAACCAATCATTGTAATCATCAAATTTAGGGTTATTATGCGCATAGCCTTCAAGCGCCGCGGTAAGGCCGAATTGCATTGCCAAGTTATCCTTATACCGCGTTCTGGGCTCTGAGGTTATCATTGCCTTAACACTGTCATACTGGCTCTTTCCGGCATCAGAAAGGGCTGATATGTCTATTCTTTCAAGCATCAGCTGAAGTTCGGCTTCGCTCCACGGGCCCGAAGAGGACGGCAGAGACTGCCCTGAAAGGATGTAAAGAGTCTCCATTGACTTATATACTCCGGAGTCAACCGAATATATTTTCTGCTGATTATTGCCGTCATAAGAGAAGACCGGTAACATGAAAGCTGCCGCTAACAGAACGGCTGCAATTAGTTTCTTCATTTTGTGTTTCCTTTTAAATGTTTGTTTAACCGAAAAAATTATAACATCGCATTGAAAATATTAAAACAATAATAAAAGAGCTTACAGGGATAATGAAAATACAAGTCCGAAAGGCGATACCGATACCTCTGCGTCAGTGTTTGAAAACAACGTATGCAGGGCAGGAACTCCGATTCCTATTGCCGTTCCAATGAGTGCCCCTGCAAGGATGTCAGTCATGAAATGATTTCCGCCTGCAACCCGCAGTGCCGCAGTTGTTCCGGCTATGGCATAGGATGCCAGGGCAACAGGGAACTTCCATTTGGAATCCGGATTGTATTTTGCGAACACATAGGAAGCAAACGAAGCTCCCGCAAAAGACATTGTTGTGTGGCCTGAAGGGAAGGAGTCATCCCAGTCACCCGAATCCACTTTTGACTGAGGATAGCCTTCAAAATACATGTAGGGTCTTGGACGGCAGACAAGGCTTTTGAGTACTTCCTTTAGCCCCCAGGCGGCAGCCGCGGTTTCAAGGTACATGATGCCTATTTTTACATACTGCGCCGACGGCTGTAAAAGCAGCACAGCAGGTGAAAGCAGAGCGCACGCTTCAAGGACTGTGGCCGTCTTGTCAATGGTTTTGCTGTAGGGCCTCATAATAAGGCTGTCAAAGGCATTTACAGAACTTTTATCAAGCGGAAAGACGGGAGGGGTTTTCGCGCAAAGAGCCTCCGAGCAAAAGACGCAAACGAAAAAAATGAGGATAAGAACCGGAACGGTTTTTTTTCTCATTGATTTACCCTCTCTGTGAACCAGTTCTTCAGGGCGGTTATTCTTCTCATGAATGCACTTGGAAGGTCAACAGTTATGAAAAGAATCCTGACTTCCGGGTCTCTGTTTGCAACTTCCGCCATTGTGTAAAGAACAAAGCCCTCATCTGCCCGCACAACCTCAAGATACATAGTTAAAGCCCCCTCATCAACGCAGGAAAAGCCCATGTATTTCATGGCTGTGTAGTTGGTTATGCCCATGAGGAAGTCGCCGCCGTCAATTGTATAGTTTATGCTGTAGACGTTCTTTCCGAACCTGTTGTCCTTCTGATAGGCATAGCAGCTGTAAGTTTCGGGAACTTCCTCTGAAACAGGGTCTTCAATCCTGCTGTTTTTGTTTTTAGGGTTGCTTATCATGTATGAGTCTTCAAAAAGGACTGTAGGCTTGTCACCTGCAAGATGGGAGATATATGTTAAACCTTTCTGTGTAGAAATGCTTCTGAGGATGTTGTAGGTTTCAAGCTGCCGCTGTTCTTCACTCATACCAAGGAATTTCTCAGTGTAGGGGATGAAGGAAACCTCAGCAACCGCGAAACCCTCTGTTTTGCTTTCTCTCATTTTTGCGATTGTCATACCCTGAGAACCCTTTGGAGCTAAAGCAGATATTGATTCTCCGTCGCTTGTTACAGCTTTAAGCGTTGTTCCGCTTTTCAGTTTTTCAAGCGTTTCCTGAGAGAAACCCTCAAAAAGGTCTGAAAGCGCCGGTGAAGCCCAAAGGGCAAATGACAGAAAAAGGATAGCTGAAAATAAAAAAATACGTTTCATATAATCTCTTGCCTTGATTAATAGGCGTTCTTGTTAATAAAACCCTTGAAGAAGGTTAAAATTACAATCTGAAGGTCAAAAGTCAGGCTCCAGTTCATTACATAGTGTAAATCATATGTGACTCTTTTATTTACAGATGTATTTCCTCTGAGTCCGTTTACCTGCGCCCATCCTGAAATTCCGGCTTTTACTTTATGCCTTATGTCATAACCGGGGATTGTTTTCTTAAATTCTTCAACAAGCTCCGGACGCTCCGGACGTGGACCGATAAGGCTCATAGAGCCGCCCAGCACGTTGAAGAACTGAGGAATCTCGTCCAGGCTTGTCTTTCTCAGAATTTTGCCCAGTTTTGTGATTCTCGGGTCGTTTTCCTCTGTGAAGTGCGGTCCGTTCTGCTCAGGCATATCTATTCTCATTGATCTGAATTTGAGCATTTCAAAAACCTTGCCTCCGCGAGTTATCCTCTTCTGCCTGAAAAAGACCGGCCCTTTGGATGTAACTTTGATAAGCAGGGCCAAAACAAGATAAAGAGGAGACAGAAGGATTACGGCAATCGAGCAGCTTGCTATGTCAAAGGTTCTCTTGATGAATCTCTTTCCAAGTGAAAGCTCTGAGCTGTTGAGTTGTATTGCCGGAATTGAATGGAAATCGGTTATGGCTGTCCCTGCATAGGAGTTGGGGATGTTCGGAAGTAGGTAGACCTTTGCGTTTAACAACTCCAGGCCCTGATGAACTACATTTTCCCTATTTTTTGCATTTTCCGGGAAGTTTATTATAACAAAGTCTATTCCGTTTGACTTTACAACCTCTTCAAGAGAAGCTCCTTCTATTTGGGGAAGGTCCGCAATTTTATTGCCTTCTCCCATGTACTGACCTGCAAACCTTGTTCTGGCTGCATTTCCTGCCTTTACTGTTGCATTGTAAAATTCGTTCAGTTTACTTCCGTAGCCGACAAGCAGTGCGTTTTGAACAAACTTTCCCGATTCGACTTTTCTTTTTATGACAGAGTTCGCGATACTGCGGTCAATCAGAAGGAAAAGAAGTAAAATCACGCCGTACAGAATAAGTGCCAGACGGCTTATCTTGGTTGGAAACAGGTAGTAATAAACTACAACAAAAAGCAGGAAACTGTTCAGAGCAACGCTGAACAGGGCTCCTGATTCAGTTCTTCTGTTGGAAGTAACGCTTGATTCATAAAGCCTGTTTGCGAACAGGAAAACCATGTTTGATATCAGAGCAAGTATTGACAGAGCCAAAAACAGAGTGAAGGAGTCACGCCTTGCTCCCGGAAGAAGATAGAATCTGAGGAAGTAGGAAAAAAACCATGCGGCCAAGGTGGCAATGCAGTCCATGAACAGACGCAGCTTGAACTGATAGCTTTCAAAGTTGGTTCCATGCTTTTTCATAACACGTAATTATGGGTTACTGTACATAATTTGTCAAATTATGAATTTTGTTCCGAATACCAGCAGGCCACCGGCACTATTCCGAACCTTTTGTCTTGATGTTTGTCCTATACGATTGTAAAGTTCCTTTGAATTTTCAACAAGGTTTGATTTATACCGTTTTGTCGTTTGATTGACCCGGTATAATAAATGATAGTATCATAAGGAATCACGTTATTGTTAAGTTGTGACAGAGGTTGCTGGTGAAGAAGGCATTATTTGTTTTATTTCTGCTTTTTTTGACGTTTTCGCTTTTTGCGGCGACTTATGAAATCACAGACTATTCGTTTCTTATAAGAGGAAAGACAAAAGACTCGAGCATTTCTGAAAAAGTAGGGAGTACGGGCTCAACTTTTTCTACAATAGTTGACCTGGAAAGTTTTCTTGATGAAAAGAGGCAGGAACTGGACAATATGAGGCTTTTCAGTCATGTTGAATATCGGTTCGTGGTAAAGGAAAGGATACTGGATTTCTATGATGTATCGGTTACTTTCTACATCTGGGATGCCAGTTCCGTTTTTGTTCTTCCGTATCCGAAGTATGACTCAAACTACGGTTTTAAGCTTGGGGTAAAGGCTTATAATAAGAACCTTGGAGGCACTTTCGCGAACCTTTACGGATATGCGGGGATTTCACAGCAAAACAATACATTTAAAGACGGAAAATACAATTGGGAACTTTCTGTAGACTCCATTGACCTTGGGAAAGCGGATGCTTCGGTCTCTCACACAGGAGCTGTAGACCTTATTGACTGGAAAAACTCCTATCTTAAATTCAGCGCAGGTGTGGGACACATCCAGTTTATGGATGTGGAAGCCGCATTCTCAACATATTTCACGTTCGCTCCCGACAAAGCCGAAAAAGAAAGCAAATGGGGCTTTGAGAAATGGGGCGCGACGGCAAATGTGGTCTTTAAAAACGATATATTGGACAATTTCAGTATTTCAAATACTACCGAATTGAACGTAAGGACTTTTGAACTGGACACCTACACCCGATTCAGCTATGAAATCGGTCTTGATTTGTACAGCTATACCGTACTTAACACAAAGCAGACCAACGAGCCTGAGGACGTAAACAAGGGTCTTGACTATGTAGAGCTTGGTACCGGAATAAGCAGGACAATTCCGCTGTCAGACAAAATCGGAATTAATGCCATGTTTATTTTCTATGTCCAGTATGACTATAACGAAAATCTCCTTGTCCCGTACTTTGACCTTTCGTTTGCATCGGCAAATTCGGAATATGACTGGATTGGAAATTTCCGCAAAGGTGTTTCCTATGACTTCCGTTTGGATATTCTTAGCTATCCTATAAATGAAATTGAAAGGAACTCATTCAAATTCTGGACAAGCATAAGCGGTTTCGCTCCTGTAAATTCCTGGTTTAATCCTTCTGCCAGATTATCTGTTACAATGTCTGACAGAGACCACTATTTTGCCTTTGCAAAAGATGAAACAATAGCCGACTACATAAGAGGCATAAGGCAGGATAACTCCATTGTTAATATTGATTTAATTCCAAGAAGAAAATTTGCCGTAGCCTGTAATATGGATTTCATGATGAATTTTATAGAAATAAAGGACTTCTGCAGGAGTTATGTCATACCGTTTGTGGATTTTCTTGTCGTAGGCGGCGCGGGTAATGACACTTCCTACAAAAAGCTTACAACCGTAGGCCTTGAGGGTGTTGTCATTCTTGATAATCATCCAAGCTATCCCATAAGAGGCTCTCTTGGCTTTAACCTGAAGGATTTGCTCAGGCTTGCAAAAGGGCAGATAAAGCTTTCGGAAGTGGAGTATGAGCTGTTCATAGGAATGGGGTTTTTCTATTGATTTTCCGCGGGGTTCTATGAAAAGCGTAATGTTCATTACAGGATCAATGGTAAGGGGAGGCGCTGAACGTGTTATCTCGATAATTGCCAACGACTATGCTGCGCGCGGATGGAAGGTAAGTATCGTCATGACGCTTCACAGCTTTATCGGTTATGAGCTTGACCCTTCAATTGAAGTTATTGACATATCTGACGACAGTAAATCCGCAACGCTGCGTTATCCTTTTTTAGTACGGAAGGTACGCAAACTTGTAAAGTCATACAATCCTGATGCCGTGGTTTCCTTCATGGACAACGTATGCCTTATTGCAGGACCTGCCCGCATTTGCCTGAAAAACAGATTCGTCACCTCGGAACGTATAGACCCGTCTCAGGTCCACCGGAACTTTTTAATTAAAGGTGCTTTGAACAGCATTTATGCAAGCAGTGACTGCTGCGTATTTCAGACAAAAAGAGCATTTAATTATTTCCCCGCTAAGGTTCGCGCAAAGGGTGTTGTCATACCTAATCCTATTAAGGTTGAAGCCTATGCCACTTACAAAAGTAAGCGCATAGTTACTTCCGGGCGTCTGAACAAACAGAAGAACCATAAAATGCTTATAAATGTTTTTGCGGAGCTTCATCCTCTTTTTCCCGACTGGAAGCTGGATATATATGGTGAAGGTCCTTTACGCAGAGAACTTGAAGCTCAGATATCAGAGAAAAACTTAAAGGAATTTGTTGAACTTAAAGGCAATGTTCCCGATTTGCATAAACGGATTTCAGACGCATCACTGTTTGTTTTGTCCTCTGACTATGAAGGCCTGTCCAATGCGTTGCTTGAAGCCATGATGATGGGTCTTCCCTGTATTTCCACTGCCTGCGCAGGCAGTGACGAGGTGATAAACAACATGGAAAACGGGGTTCTTGTACCCGTAAAAGACGGTAAAGCCCTTTTTGAGGCTATGAAGCTTCTTATGTCGGACGGTGAGTTCGCTGTTTCACTTGGTAAACAGGCAAGAGATTCTTCCAATGCTTACAGGGTGGATACTGTCATAGAAAAGTGGCGCAGGGCAATTGAAGGATAGGGTATGAGCATAAAAAGAGCTTTTAAAAAAAGTACTAATCTTCTTTCCGACAGAACTTATGTATGGCTTAACTATATCAGAGTCCTTCACAGGGTTCCCAATTTGCGTAATCCAAAAACTTTCAGTGAAAAAATGCAATGGCTTAAGCTGTATAACCATAGGCCGGAATACTGCGAAATGGTCGATAAGCTTGCAATGAGAGAATTTGTGAAGTCGCGAATTGGAGACGGATATACCGTTCCGCTGCTTGGTCAGTGGAACAGCTTTGAAGATATTGATTTTTCCGCTCTTCCCGATAAATTCGTTATTAAATGCAACCATGACAGCGGAGGTCTTGTTGTCTGCGATGACAGAAAAAAACTGGACTTTGAAGATACCTGTAAGCGTATCGGGGATTCTCTGAGAACGAACTATTACTATCAGAACCGTGAATGGGTCTACCGTGATATCCGGCCAAAGGTATTTGCGGAAGAGTATATTCAGGACGATACCGATGGCATACTCTTAGACTATAAGTTTTTCTGTTTCAACGGTGTTCCTAAAATAATGTACATGGCAAGAGACGGCGCAAAAGTCAGGCATGCAGCATTTTTTGATATGGAAGGTAAATTTCTTGATATTGAAATGGATGATCCCAAAGCGTCGGAAGCTCCTGAACTTCCTTCATGTTTTGATGAAATGAAACGTATTGCGGGCATCCTGTCTAAGGATGTACCCTTTCTAAGGGTAGATTTTTTCTATGTGAACGGTCATATCTACGTGGGGGAACTTACCTTCTTTCACTGCGGGGGATTTACTCCTGTTAAACCTGAAAGTTGGAACCTGCGTCTTGGTTCATGGATAGAGCTTCCTAAAGAGAAAATAATATAAGGACTTGACATTAAAAGCGTGTCAGTTTTGTCTTTTTTCAGGCAAAGTTATCATATTGCCTAATTTTTCATCAAATTCAGGAGGATCAAACCATGAAAATCCTGAGCCGTCAAAGAATGTGAGTTCTCCAAAGTACAGCTGATTATTTGCATGATACCAGTCAACTCTGATTTCAGGAATTCCTGATGCAAGGATTTCTGAAAGTTCCAGCATTTGTTTTAGGAAAGCAGGTTTTTCCATTGATATGGAACTTCTTTCAAGGTTCGGCTGTTTTATATCAAGCATGTTCCAGTCAGTGTCATACCAATCCTGAGTGTGTCTTCCCAGGTATCTGCCTTTGTGAACCATTATCGCGGCAGGTTTGCCGTTTAAACAGAGAACCTTATAATCGGGCAAATCTTTCCTGTTTTCAGAATCCATTGTTTCCATATATTTTTCAGCCAAGATGCGTTTTTTTACGTTTTTATACGGCCATTCTTTTCCGTAAATATAGAAATCCTCTTTCAAAGCATTTCCAAGAATTTTTCTGGCGTTGGCTGTATCAAAGTTGTTTTTGTCCCTACAAATTATTACGTTACCTGAATTATGATTGCATTTAAGAACAAATGAATTTGGCAGTTCTTCGAAATTTATATCTTCTGCCATCTTCCATACTCCAAGAAGAGGGATAACGTACTGTGAGCCTATTTTGTCAGCCACATATTTTTTTACAAGGAATTTATCCACCATGATTGTGTATTCGGGTCTGTGGTCATAAAGCTTCAGCCACTGAAGTTTTTCATTGAAAGTTCTTGGATTTTCAAGATTTAGTTCGTAACCCATGTTTGCCTTGAAAAGCATTTTCAGATAGTCTTCATCAGACATGTTTTTATAGAAACCAAGCTTGGTATTAACGTATATTCTGAAATCTTCGTCTTTGAAATATCTGCTCAGTTTCTTTAAAATATTCATTTTTCTTCACTCCTTAACAGGCTTTTGACAAGCGTTTCCCAGCGCTTACCTATATATGTTCCGGAATAGCTTTCTTCAATTGTTTTTTTTGCTTCAGTACCCAGTTTTTTTCGCTGTTCTTTTGTCATTTGGGCTATATCCACTATCCTACGGGCAAGAGAGGCGGCGTCACCTGCGGGGATAAGGAAACCATTTTTACCGTTCTCAATCAAATCCGACGGTCCGGTTTCACAGTCCGTTGATATGCACACCATCCCGCAGGCCATTGCCTCCATCAGGGAATTAGGCATCCCCTCATAGGCCGAGCTCATTATGTATAAATCGCTCTTTTCATATTCGCTTACAACGTCTTTAGTCCAGCCTTTTAAACTTACTGTATTTTCAAGCCCCATGTCCTGTATTTTTTTTTCAAGCATGGGTCTGATATCGCCTTCACCGTAGATATCAAGCTTTATATCAGGAAACTTCTCATGAACGGTTTTCATCGCGTCAATGGCGGTAGGGTAGTCCTTCTGCTCGTTAAGTCGTCCGGCCATAACAAGGCGCGAAACATTTCTTCCGTAATCATGCGCGGGACTGCGAAGAGCAGCTTCGGATACGGGATTTGGAATTATGTTAATGTTTTTCCACCCGCAGGACTTTGTAAGGAACTTAGTTTGGCTTTGTGTCTGAAGTACAACCGCATCTGCGCGTCTGAACCAGAGTTTATTAAGAAAGCCTCTTGAACCGCTTTCTTCAAAAATATATTTCGGATTAACTCTTGCAGACGCTATCTTCTTAAAACACATTCCTATTGAAGAAATAAACATACCGTAGCCGCCTTCAAGAAAGCCTACAGCAACATCAGGCTTTATTTTCCTCAAAAGCCTTCTTAGCATTATTACACGTCTGAAGCCCGAAATCTTTTCATAGACTTCTTCGTTTTCCGCAAGGTAGAAACGTTTTACTCTTTCATGGGTATGATATTCGTTTTCAAATTTTTTATAGATTATCAATGAAACGTCATGACCTAATTCGGCAAGCTTACCGGATACTACGGATATAACCCTTTGTGCCCCACCATGCGTAAGAGTTCCTGTTACAAACAGTATTTTCATTCGGCCTCTCCTAAATCTTTTCAGATAATTGTCGCTTTATCCCATACAAAGGAGAACGAATACGGTGTTGTAATCACAATAAAAATCAGGTAGGAAAACAGAGCCGCATAAATTGCAATTTTAAACTTTGACATCAGTTCCCTGTTTTCATTTTTTTCAATGAAATTTGGTAGCATTATCATTGCAAAAGGCAGGTACATTGACATTCCGACTCTGGCCATTATATAGATGTGAGAACTTACAGCCATAAACATGAGCGAAATTACGGTAAGCCAGAACATGACCGTATCCGAAAGCGGGATATCCTTTGAAAAATCCGTTATGAAAATTACAAAGAAAAGCATGGCGGTAATGATTATAAGCATTTCCCTGAAATCAAACTGCGCGATTTTGTAGCCGGATTTTCCAAACGCCTGCATAAGCTTAAGTATAACTGTTGAATACAGTAAAGGTACCAGAATAATCATTGAAAGAGCTGTTCCAATACCGATGAAAGCTGTTTTTCTGTTAAGTTTTACGTAGGAAAGAGGATATATAAGTATAAAGGAAAGAGCAGTCCTGTGAAAGGATGCGGCAAGAATGACCAGCAAAAGGAAACGCAGGGGCTTCCTTTCAACTATAAACGGTACTGCAAAGAGCAGGATAGCGAAGGCAAATGACTGTCTAAGTATGTAAGTGTGGTCTGTGAGACCTCCGATACACAGAAAAAAATAAATACTGAAAACAGGGTCTGCCGAGTATTTTCTTATAAAAAAGAAAAGGCTTGTGCAAACAACTGCCGCATGGACACAAAGCAGTACGTTGAAGTTCGCTCCAATATGTGACAGAATCCAGTTTAACCATAAATAACCGTTTTCTTCATGGATTGATACATGTGTATTAATAAATCTTGTTCCTCTTAATATTTCAGGGAAAGAGAGATTTTTAGTCTCATAAAAGTTGTCGCGGTATGCCGGTAAATCAAAGAAACCGAACGGATTTCTAAGACAGAGAAGGATAAACATCACACAGCATATAATCAAAAGAACCAAATCGTTACGATTTTCCTTTTTTCTGAACAACCGCGACAGTATCGGAACCATCAGAGCCAATGAGAAATAAACAAACATGACATTATTCTATAACAAAAAGGCAAAATCATGAACCGGAAAACATAAATGACGGTAATTCATTCCATTTGGGTGATTAAAAACCTCAAATGAGCCGGTAACTATCAAATTTTTTTAATTATTTTCTTTATTAAATATTCAAAATCACTTTTATATATAGGAAGATTTAATAATAGTGTGATTACCGCAACAATAGCTGTAACAATAAACGCGTACAAAATCCACGCGGTATAACTTATTTGCAACATTTTAATCCGATTTGTGGCCGCATAGCTGATGACAGCCGTAATTACATCTACCACAATATGTCTGACAAAATAATGAAACGGTCTGTTGATGATATTTTTTCGTAAATACCAGGCAAAATAGACTGTATGATAAAGCATGGCCGCGATTGTTCCTGTGGCTACTCCAATTAAAGAAAACTTAAAAACAAGGGCAACCGACAGCACTATATTTAACATCATGGATATAAATGCTCCATTCTGAGTTTCCTTGTAATGCCCGGCAGCTTTTATAATTCTGAAATAAGGTACACGAAGGCACTGTATGCCATAGGCAAATGTAAGGCATGCGCCAAAGACCGGTAAAATATAAGCACTGCTATCCTCCAGCCCCGATGTATAGACGCTTATGAACGGCGCAATTAAAATGGCGGTTACAGTAAACAGCCAGGTTGCTCCGGCATGCATCAAAGTCTCTACTGTCTGAAAAGTTTTATTAAGGCTTTCATATTCTTTTTTTGCGAACATATTTCCCCAGAAGGATTCAAGACCTGAGACGGCTGTCATTATCGTTTCTTCCACGCCGTTAACTACAAGAAAATAAACAGAGTATATTGATACGTTTCTGTAAGTAGAAAACAGTGTTAAAAGTACAATATCAATCTGACCGCAAACAACTGCGGCTAAATGTTGCGCGAAACCGTTCCATTTTTGTTTAATCGGTTCTTCTGTATATTTTATTTTAAGATTCAGTTTATAGTGTTTCTTCACATAAATATTCTGCGCGACAGGCCGAATAACATATACAACTGCTGATGCCAGTTTTACAACATGGATACCGCAACCAAGCTTCATTAAAATAATGCTCAGCAAAGTGTTTAAAATAATCGTTATAATTTGTAAAGATGTTTGTACATATACTTTTTGATCCGCGTTTAAGAATACCTGATAGGTAATACCGAAATAATACTGAGAGAAAGTACTTACTGATATGATTAAAAGAAGTGATGAGGTGTACCATGGTTTAAATTCTCCGTTTAAGTGAGGAAAAGCAAAGAAAAGGACAAATATGTACAATAAAAAAAAGTATGCGATTTTTCTATAGAATTTTTCTGCGGATGCAACAATTTTACTGGTAGTCTCCATATCATTGTCGGCAAGAGGCTTGTATAGATTTGATTGAATAACGGGCCCTACTCCGAGTTCCAGGAAAGAAACAATACTTAAAAACTGTGTGATTGATGCCACAAGGCCATTTGCATCTGAACCGAAATAAGAAAGGATATATCTTGGTAAAATAAAACCGCAGATAAATGCCACTATCTGATTTAAGACCGCGGTTACCGTATTTAAGTATAATTTTTGTCGCCGTGTCACTTTTCAAATACCTCAAGACCTTTCAGTATTAATTCCCTATGTGCCTCGCAAGCATATTGGTTTATTAATACATTGCCGTCTCTTTTTATTTTTTTCCTCGTAAAATAACGACCAAGGCTGCGACCCGAGATTTTATTAAGCGCCCTGAACAGAAAAGAACCTGTAAATCTATTTGTATCCGCTAAATAGACTTCAATCATTTTTTTAGAGAAAATTCTGTAAGTTTTTTCAATAAAACCTTCCTGTTTTATTTCATCAGTACGTTTTTTCATCTCCGATAAGATAATTTTTGCCTCATCAGAATCTGCTAATTTCACACCATTACCTTTTTTTAGAATGGGAATGTAATTAATACTTTTATCTTTAAGTTCCACCTCAACAAGTACAGCGGTTTTCCAGTACTCGGAATCTGAATCATCAAACAGGAAATTACCTTGTCCGTATACTATTGTCCCTTTCTGCCATTTCTCCTCACATCCAATACAATGTGTATGCTGGCATATGACAAGATCAGCGCCTTTTTCTACAATCTTTCGGCATGTTTTCTGTAATAGAGGGGAAGGGTAGCGGTAATGTTCTTTTCCTCCGTGGTAAAGACAGATAACATAATCGCAAACAGATTTTAAAGACGCTATATGATCCAAACTTTCAAATGGATCAAATGGATTTGCGCCTGCTTTGTTTTCAGTCGCAATGGAAAACTCGTGTTCCGCACAACAATAAATTCCCACTTTTTTATCTGCAATTTCCGCGATATACGGTTGGGATGCTTCAGTTAATGTATGGCCAATACCGGCATATGCTATATTCCATTTATCAAGCTGCTCCGCAGTTGACCACAACCCCTGTTCTCCCTGATCAAGAATATGGTTATTCGCCAGGGTTAGAAAATCTATACCAAGCTGTTTGTATCCTGCCGCAGACCTGGCAGATGCAGCTAAATTAGGTCCGCATTTATCAATTGGTGTTTCTATGTCTGTCAGGGGAACTTCAAGATTGAAAATGCGATAATTTGCGTTTCTCAATAAATCCAGAAGCCTGCTGTCTACAATATTTTCTATCTGCGCATTTTCAAATATCTTTTGATTTGATTTAGTGGGTACAATGTCTGCGCCTATAATTAATTTTAACATATGGTTTTCTCCATTAATTAAAGGTTGTGGAGCAATTACAACAAGTGATTCATTCAGTACATTGTACAGATAGTTCCGTTTTACGCTCTTCATATTCACCTCGTTGTAAGGCTTGCTTTGATACCGCATGCCAGTTGTATATCAAAGCCCGAATTGGAATATAAAAAGCTTAAATCAGCGAAGGCCTTACAGTAATACCTTTTGAATATTTCAAATGAGTATTCCAGACCGGCATTTGAAATAGAATGAATGGTGATGTTGCCGGTAAGAAATTTACCTATAAACATACCAGGCTCGTATTTGTCAAAAATACCAAAACCGCCTTTAAAAAGAACTGTTTGGTTTGCATAAAGATGCAGGTTGAAATTTCTGTAATCCGCGTCAAGTCTTAATCCCAGGGTATCTCCGCCGTATTTGAAACCAATATATGTGAAGTATGGAATACTTCTGTAAGAATCTGAAATCTGTGAACTGTTTGTGATAATGAAGTCCGGAGCGTCTCTTCTGTACAGAACCGGACTGGCATAGACTGATTCAAAATTTATATTTGCCAGACCTTTTGACAATTCAAAAGCATATCCTATACCAAGTGTGCAACCGAAAGCCTGATCTTCATGAGAAGGATCCTCCACAAACGGCACAGACCCCTGGTCAACCGCAAGCTGAGCATAAAGTCTTAACCCCGGAATCGGAACATATTCAAACTCTGCATGTGCAAGAGCGTTAAACTGAGAGCCGTTTACATTGTTATGGTATATTGTTGCCGGATTCAGATATTGAAAATCCGCGAAATAGGTAGACAGGTACATGACGTTTTCACTAAAGGCTGCTCTGAGTCTATTGCTGATTTGAAAATCCAATCTGTGAGCAAGGAAGTATCTTCTCTTATTGCCATAATCCGCTACATCATTATTTCCGCCAAGATAAACCTCAGGGAACATTATTGTAAAATCAAACGCGAATTTCCTGTTGAAAATCTTTGCGCTGATATGTTGATAGCGGTCAATATGCTCATCGAATACGAAATTCCCAATCTTTGATCTTCCCCATGTTTTCCGGGACCTGTATGCTCCTATCGAGAATCCTTTTCCCGCATATGTGATGTACGCAGCCTTGGGTATTTCGTTATCAACAGGTCCTATTGCGTTGAAAGCAAATTTCGGGCCATAGATTGAAGAAAAAGAAACAACCTTTATTTTATTTAGGCCTGCTGCGGGATATCCATACTCTTTTTCAGCTGCTCCGACGCCGGAGTAAGTCTTCCCAAGTTTATTTGTCACATAATTCTCAAGGGTTTCAAAACGGTCCGCGCTTCCGGCTCTGCTTATCCCGTATGTGAGTTCTGTATGTAAGAAAAAACCGTTGTGATATGCATTCAGCCCGATGTAAGCAAAGGGATTGCGTTTAACATAACCGTAATTCCAGTTTTCCTCCAGACCGAAGGATTCGTTGGAATGGGCATACATTTCGGGATTTACAGAAACTTCAGTAAAAATATCGTATTCTTTATGTGGGGCTAACGCGGCTTCTATTAAGTTGTAAATATCCTGGGAAAACCCTTTCAGTTCAGTGGGGTTTATTTTGGAAAGCTCTAATCTGGCTTCCGCCGCGGTCCAGGGTCTTGAAGCGGACGGGCCGCCGGTTCCGCACATAAGAAACAGGGTGTCAAAATAATCATACAGTTCGCTGCCGATTGGGATGACTTCTCCCGCTCCCGCATATCTCATGTCAGACTGATACATGGCAAATGACGGAAGTGATACGACAATCAGAATTACGGCTAATATGCTTCTTCTTATGGACATAAACTGTTTTAAAGAACCTCATCAATACAAAATCTGCATTTAAATACGATAAACAGCCCGTTTCTCTTTTACAGCATACCATGAAACAGGAGTTACTTTATAATCCCGGTTCTTTATTATGATAAAATCAAATAATGTATGCAATGTAGACTTTTCGTTTTTCTAATCGCATAATAAGATATTTAAGACGGAAAAGACATTACAGGATAAAGACGGTCTCATATTTGTAATTGGGAAAATCAGGAGCTTAAGATAAAACCGTACATGCAGGCATTGCCGTTCTTTATTCTGCAATATCTCTGCCATTCGGTTTTATCCGTGCTTTAAAAAAGGAGTTTTGATATTGAAGATACTTATACTATCCAACCTGACTTCCTACACATACAATTTCAGATATGAGATTATCCGTTCAATGAAAGAGGCCGGACATGAAATCACTGTTGCCTGCCATAATGATGATGGAAAAAAGAACAGTGAACTTGAGGCTCTCGGATGCAGGATGGCGGAAGTTTCTTTCAACGGAAAAGGCACAAATGTCAGTGAGGAGCTTAGGCTTCTTCGTACCTATTTAAAACTGATACGCGCGGAGCGTCCTGATATTATTTTCACATTTACAATCAAAATGAATCTCTATGGCGGTATTGCGGCAAAAAAAGCGCGTGTGCCGTTCGTGCCTATGATAACAGGTCTTGGCGAGCTTGAAAAAAAAGGAAAGCTCAGGATTTTGCTGCTTTGCATGCACCGTTATGTAATGCCTGGAGCCAAATGCGTGGTTTTCCAGAATGAAGACAACAGGGCGTTTTTCAGGGACAACGGCATAGGATTTAAAAAATCCGTAGTTGTTCCCGGTTCGGGAATAAATCTTGAAAAATTCAGGCCTGCTCCGTATCCGGAAGGCGGAAAAACCGTTTTATCTTTTATTGGAAGGCTTACAAAGGCCAAAGGCATTGACAACTTCCTTGACGTTGCGGAGGATATGGCTTTAGACGAAACGGAGTTCCATGCCGCAGGAACTGCAGACGAAGAATACCGTGAAAGGCTGAACCGGCTCTGTAAAGAAAAGAAGCTGGTTTATGAAGGTGCGCTTTCGGATGTAAGGCCCCTTCTTGAAAAAACATCATGCCTTGTGCTTCCTACTTTTCATCCTGAAGGTATTTCCAACGTGATACTTGAGGCCTGCGCAATGGCAAGACCCGTTATCTGTACTTCAAGGACAGGCTGCAAGGAAATAGTAAGGGATAATATCAATGGTTTTTACTGCGAGGCGAAGGACTCCGAAAACCTTAAAAGCGTTGTAAGACGGTTCTGTGAGCTTAATACTGAAACCCGCAGTGAAATGGGTCTTGCGGGCAGAAAAATAGTTGAAGAGAACTTTGACCGCGGGATAGTTGTGGATTCTTATATGGATATGCTGAAAAAATGAGAGACGCATTTTTTGATAAAATAAAAAAGTTTTTAGGACGCGACGCCATACAGGCTTTCTACAAGCTTTTGAGTTTTGTTCCGGACAAACCTTATCTTAAATTTCTTTACAGGGTAAGGACCGGCTTGAAACTTAATCTTAAAAATCCTAAGCGTTTCAATGAAAAGCTGCAGTGGATAAAACTCTATGACAGAAATCCTGACTATACAATTATGGTGGACAAGTATCTTGTAAAACAGTATGTGACCGATAAAATAGGCAGTGAATATGTTATCCCGCTTCTTGGGGTGTGGGAAAGGGCCGCGGATATTGACTTTGACAAGCTTCCGAAATCATTTGTTCTTAAGTGCTCTCACGACAGCTGCGGTCTTGTTATATGTCCTGATAAAGCGCATCTTGATGTGACTGATGCCAAAAAAAGACTTAAAAGAAGTCTTAAGAACAACTATTTTCTTTCTTACAGGGAATGGCCCTACAGAAATGTCAAACGAAGGATAATTGCGGAAGAGTATATCTCTGATTCGGATTCGGAAGACGGCAGAGACCTTCCTGATTATAAGGTCCTCTGCTTTAACGGAAAACCCGTTTTCATAGAAGTGCATAAAGGAAGGTTCCTTGGTTCCCATACTCAGGACTGGTTTGATACTTCATGGAAGCCTGTGAACATTAGCCAGCCCGGGCTTGAAGGAAGTTCTTCACCTATTCAAAGGCCTGTATTCCTTGAAAAGATGCTTAAGCTTTCGGCAGTACTTGCGGAAGGCATACCTGAAGTAAGGGTGGACTGGTACTATGCCAACAAACATCTTTTCTTTGGGGAGCTTACTTTTTTTGACGGTTCGGGGTTTGCAAGATTCAACCCGGATGAGTATGATTTCAAAATCGGAGAGCTGCTGGTTCTTCCGAGTGAAAGGAGGGTCTGCAGGTGAGAATTCTTATTGGCGCTGATATGGTTCCGACAAAAAGCAATATGAACTCTTTTACTTCCGGTAAAATGGATGATATATTGGATGTAAAGCTTATTGATTGCCTTAAATCAGCAGATTATCGTATTTTTAATCTTGAAATTCCACTTACGGACCATCATAAACCAATAAAAAAATGCGGTCCGAATCTCATTTCTCCCTTGGCCGCCGTTAAGGGGTATCAAGCCGTAAAAGCGAATCTTCTTACTCTTGCCAACAACCACATAATGGATCAGGGCGAACAGGGCCTTTATTCCACACTGAAGGCTTTGGACGGGGAGGGTATTTCCCATGTTGGAGCGGGTTCGAATTTGGAAAACGCGCAAAGGCCGTTTATACTTGAGAAAGAAGGTTTAAAAATAGGCATTTACGCCTGCGCCGAACATGAATTTTCCATTGCGGAAAAGAGTAAAGCCGGAGCTAATCCTTTTGACTGTCCTGCTTCTTATCTGCATGTTTCAGAGCTTAAAAAACACTGTGATAAGGTGATTGTCCTTTACCACGGAGGAAAGGAGCATTACAGATATCCGTCTCCCGGTCTCAGGAAGTCTCTGAAAGGGTTCGCTAAAGCCGGAGCTGATCTTGTTATTGCTCAGCACAGTCACTGCATAGGCTGTATGGAGAAGTTCAAGGGCGCAGAAATAATTTACGGACAGGGGAATTTCCTCTTTGACGGGGATAAAAATCCTTTTTGGAATACGTCTCTGCTTATTCAGGCCGATATTTCCCGTGAGTCCGCAGAGGTTTCGTACGTTTCTCTGGAGCGCTGCGGCAGCGGTGTCAGGATTTCGGACAATGATTCCATCCTTCGTGATTTCAAGTCACGCTCTAAGGAAATCCTGCAGGACGGTTTTGTGGAAAAGTCCTTCGATAAATTTGTGAGTAATTATTTTAAGATGATTATAGAGGAACACTCCGGAGCAAAGAAATTTATGCTCAGGATTTTCATATGGTTTCTAAGGCATCTGGTCGGAAGAAGACTCCGGCTTATGCTATTGAACTATGTCGAATGCGAGTCGCTGAATGAAGTTCTTGTCGCCGGGCTTAAAACCTCTGTTTGACTGGAGTATGTTTATGAGAAAAAAAATCATTGTTTTGCTGGTATTGCTTTTGATTCCCGCCTGCGTTTTTGCTGCGAAATTTCACAGCGTACCGCTTGAGCATAAGGCTTACAGCTTCATTGAAATAGCCGAGATACGCGGAATAATCCCCGTGCAGACTGATGTTAAACCTTACAACGTAAATACTGTGAGAAATCTTTTGTCCGCGATTGCGAACTCGGACAGAGTATCGGGCGAAGAGAAGCTGGAAATAAGAGATATGCTTTCGGATTTCGATTCGCTTTACGGGAACGAACCGTCGGGCCTCGGAGACCTTTTCAAAAAGGGCTATGTGAGGACCTCCGGAAAAAGTTCGGCAACCGCAGGCGGAAAGGTTTCGTCAGACTCCGTGATAGGGTATTCGACTACATCGGAGAAGGTTTTGGATTCCAGAAATGAGGTAATGGCCTATGTGAACGGCGATATTCTGGATTACCTGTCCTATGATATTAATTTCTCTGTTGGGATTAACAGGATAGACCTGAAAGCCGATATCCTTACGGACCTTAAGATAAACTGCGACGGTTTCTACATGAGGCTTCTTCATCAGGGGGATAGGCTTAGGGACCTTCCGGACGGGAATATATATACCGGGATTACCACATTATCGGAAGTCTCGACAAGCATAAACAATGACATGATAACCGCACGTATAGGAACGCTGAAGAGGGACTGGGGCCCGGGGATGAACAACCTTGGACTGTCAGGCTCGGCAAGGGCCTACGATGGCTTCGAATTGTCTATAAATCCGACTTCGTGGTTCAGCTATTCTGTTTCCACGGGTTCTCTTGGCTTTGTTTCCATAGACACGGTCAACGGGGTTAAATGGCCTTCCGAAAACATGGACAAAAAAGAGGGAAAATACTACAACAATCTGAGTATTCACAGGGTAGAAATTACGCCTGTGAGAGGTCTGAAGTTTTCAGTCTGGGAATCCGTTGTCTGGCGGAAGCGTTTTGAGCTTTCATACCTTAACCCGGTTGCCATTTATATGTTCGCGCAAAACAGCCTTGGTGATTATGACAACATGCTTGCGGGCTTTGATATTTCCTATACGATTCCCGGCGTGGGAAAGTTCTATTTGGCTTTAGGTATGGACGAGCTTAACAGCTTCCGAATTTTCTCCAACCCCAGAAACATTATCCCAGTGCAGTTCGGCGCTAAATTCTCTCTTGATTTCCTTAATTTTTCAGAGCTTGGGCTTCAGGTTACATATATTCCCGCTTTCTTTGGAGCTCATTATGCTTCGAACGATAAGATATTCGGCAATGTAAACTACACTACCGCCTATGTAAACAAGGGACAGCCTCTAAGTTATCCTGTAAATCCTGATACTCTTGAGCTTCTGGCAAATTTAAGTTCTTCACTTGGAAGCGGCTGGCGCATAAACTGCACGGTTAAGGACCAGATGCGAAGCGCCCAGTACGCGACAAAAACAACGGGTACGGATATTCTTACCCATATGTCTTATACGGGAGCGGATAATGGGGAGTATAAAGACAGGAATTTCTTCGGATATATCTGGAATAATATACTGGATTCGGAAGTGACTGTTGAAAAGAAGTTTGATTCTTTCCCCCTTACATTAAACTTCGGGCTTAGGGTTATCTGGGACAGCACAAGAAGCTTTACGCTTTTGCCTCTTCCTTCGGACACTTCTTTCGCGCCGAATTTCCAGTACAATCCGGGGGGAGTAGCATCCTTCGGAGAATGGCGGAACAGCCTTACGGTAAATGCGCTGATAGGACTGAAGCTGTATTATTAATTCTGATTAAAATAAACCTGCCCCGGAATTTTCCGGGCAGGTTTCGCTTGTCAGGATATCTGTTTAAAGTTCGGTTCAGCCGTTTGTTGTCGCGTTCTCAAAGAACTTTTCTCCGATATCGTTTCTGTACCAGGAGCCGTCAAAGTTTACAATGTCTATTGACTTATAGGCTTTTGAGTTGGCCATCATTATGTTGTTGTCAACGCC
Organism: Sphaerochaeta sp.; assembly: GCA_052170315.1. Taxonomy (GTDB): domain Bacteria; phylum Spirochaetota; class Spirochaetia; order Sphaerochaetales; family Sphaerochaetaceae; genus UBA9732. The sequence goes on along the minus strand of JBQNAT010000003.1, from coordinate 65,210 downwards.
TACTATTGTCGCGGCTCTTCCGCCTGTTGTGAAAATCCCGTTTCGCCTGCTTTCCACAGCGCCGAAAAACAGAAGCGTCCCGTTGTCAATTGCATTGCTCATGTACAGCGGCTGTATTTCCGAAAGCTTTTGCCCGACCTTAGTATCCTCAGGATATCCTTCAGATGCGATTACTACGGCTACGGAGCTTTTGCCGGTAGTCTCAAGCTTTGTCTGTTTCAGCGTATTGTTCTTCATGGCAAGCATCAGTTCACAGAGGTCGTTGCGAATCAGGGGCACCATTGCCTGTGTTGCGGGGTCGTTAAGACGTACATGGTAGTCCACAAGGCAAGGCCCGTTGTTTCCTGCGATAACGGAGAATGTCAGAATTCCCTTGTAGTAAAGTTCCTCTTCTTTCAGGGCTTTGAAAGTAGGGTGTACTATTTTGTTTAATATCATGTCCTTCATTTCCGGTTCAAGGGAAAGAGGACAGACTGCGCCCATTCCGCCTGTGGGAACTCCGTTGCCTTTGTCTGTATGCTCTCTTTTTATATACTCATAACATATTGGAAGTATGAAGTATCCTTCGTTGTCCATCAGTATGGAAATGGTGGCCTGGCTTCCTTCTATGTGGTCCTCTACGACAACCGGGCTTTTCTTCAGAAGCTTTTTGCCGTAGTCAAGCAGGGCTTCATTGTCGGACGAGCTTATCATCACTCTTGAAGGTGAAAGGTCATTCGGCTTTATTGTATAGGTTTTTCCTTCGTTGCCGCCAAAGAAATCGGAAAGTTCCTTTTCTGTTTTGAAAATCCTGTAGTCGGGTATTGGTATATTGTGCCTTTGGGCAAACTTTCTTGAGAAGCTTCTGTCGTTGTCAAGCTTTACGGCATAGCCGGGTGCCCCGAATGTGTCTATTCCGTTGCTGTTCAGGTAGTCTATGACACCTGTCTGAAGAGGGCCTTCCGTTCCTATGAAAACGAAGTCAATCCCGTATTTCCTGCAGGCATCTAAAACCTGCTCTTTATCCGACGGATTAACATCCGGAAGGTTTATGGCGAAGCTTGCGGTTCCCGGGTTGCTGGGCGCGACGTAAAGGCCTTCAATGAGCTTGCTCCTTGAGAACCACCAGGCTATTGCGTGGTCCTTTGCGCCTGAACCTAAAACAAGTACTTTCATATCCATTCTCTCCGTGCATATGGAAAATTATCATTTAAGGGCATCAAGGTCAATTGACCGGCCGCATATGAAACAAAATGAACAAAACTTGACGTCGGAGGCAAGGCGTGCTACCTTATATTTACAGCGCACCGTTCGTTTGCATAAATTTAATCGAAAACATAGGAAGTATCCTCTATGCGTTTATTTGATACACATTGTCACATAGGACTTATACATGAAGATCAGTTGGAACAGCTTTTGGCAGTCCAGTACGCAAAGCGTGTAGGAGTAGCGAATATTGTCTCCATCTGCAACAGCCTTACGGATTTTGAGGTTGTTTATAACAATCTCAAGAGCGCAAAGAACGTATACCATGCTGTAGGTGTTTCTCCCACGGAAAGCGGTAATATTCTTACCGGCTGGGAAACAAAAATTCAGCAGTTCCTTAAGCTTGACAGGATTGTCGCAATAGGAGAGACCGGTCTTGACTACGGAAAGTACAGGCAGTTTCAGAATGTTCAGGTGGAAATGTTCCTGAAGCATCTTGAAATTGCAAGAAGGGCCCATCTTCCCGTTATAATTCACAACCGCGAGGCCGGTGAGCATATTCTTGACATTTTAAAGAATAATATCCCGGAGGAAGGAGCTGTTTTTCACTGCTATTCCGAAGACTGGAACTATGCTTTCAGGGCTATGGAACTTCCCGTATACTTCTCGTTTGCGGGAAACATCACTTATAAGAACGTAAGAAAACTTACGGACACAGTAAGAAACCTTCCCGAAAACAGGATACTCATCGAAAGCGAAGCTCCCTTCATGGTTCCCGCGAAGTACTCCAAGCGCCGCAACAGACCCGAGTATCTGCCGGAAACCGCGCAGGCCATTGCCGAAATAAAGGGAATTGCTCCGGAAGAGATGGCAGAGATACTGTATCGGAACAGCCTTAACGCCTTCCACCTTACAGAGGTCTGAACTTGTCCGGCTTGCTTCATCCCGTAACAATAGGGAACGTCAGGCTGGATTCCAATCTTTTTCTGGCTCCTCTTGCGGGTTACACTGACAGGGTCTATCGCAGCATCTGCCTTTCCCGCGGAGCCTCTCTTGCCTATACGGAAATGGTATCGGCCGAAGGTGTTGCCCGCGGCAGCGAAAAAACTGTCATGCTTATGGAAAGAGGACAGGATGAAAAGAACCTTGCCGTTCAGCTTTTTCTGCCGGATGCCGAAACCGCAAAACGCTCTCTTGAAGGAGTGATGGCCTATAAGCCGTCAATCATAGACATAAACTGCGGATGTCCCGTGCAAAAGGTGGTTAAAACAGGCGCAGGCAGCGCTCTGCTTCAAAATCCGAAGATTATAGGCAATATAGTAAAGACAATAGCTGAAAATGTCTCGGTTCCGGTTACCGTAAAAATCAGGACGGGCTGGGATGTCAATTCCATTAACTACGCGGAGACTGCCGAAATAGCCTTTGACTCGGGAGCAAGCGCCGTTTGCATGCATGCAAGGACAAGGAGTCAGCTGTACATGCCCTTTGCGCATTGGGAGCTTTTAAGTGATTTGAAAAAACGTTTTCCCGATAATGTGATAATAGGGTCCGGCGATCTTTTTGCCGCTGAAGACGCTGTCCGCATGCTTAGGGAAACAGGCGTGGACGCAGTGGCGTTTGCGCGCGGAGCCATAGGAAATCCGTTTATTTTCAAACAAACTGAAGCGCTTTTAAGAGGAAATGAAACCGGTTTTATTTCCGCGGAAGAGAAGAAGGATGTCATAATGAAACATCTGAACGGTCTTACTGATTTCCTTGGCGAAAACATGGCATGCAGGGAAATGCGAAAGCATGTCTGCGCCTACCTTAAGGGCATACCGAACAGCGCGAAGGTCAGACGGGCGGTGACAAATGCTCTGACTGTACGCTCTTATGAAGAGGCTCTTTCGATGCTTTGCTGAAGCGCAGGCTTCAGCTGAAACAGTTAAGTTCTCCTGAAAGTTTTGTCCAGTCCCTGAAACTTATTATGTCAATGCCTTCCGTACTGTATGTGATATCTCCAAGATAGAGGACAACGATTTTTCTGCCGTAAATCCGGGCCGCTTTTTGTATCTTTTTTATTTTCTCCCGGGATATCTCAATATTCGGCTCAATGAAAAGCTCGCAGCGTTCTTTCCAGTCCGCCGTAAGGCTTTGGGAACTTCCCAGATTTAAATTGGGTTCAAGAGCCCTGCCGCCGCGGCCTTTCAGAAGTTCGCTTACAGCATAGCTTTTGACAACCGCGTCCCTGAAGGGACTTAAAATAAGGCTTTCCGGCGTTGATATTCCAAGAAGGCTGCACAAAAGCCCCGAATCATTGAAATACAGGTTTGCCCGTGAGGGGTTTTTGCTTTCGTGTATGATGTTTATAATGATGTAGTCTTCAAGAAGGGCCAGCCATGTTTTTGCTGTCGGGGCCGAAATTCGCGCCTCTCTCGCGAGGCTGTTTACGGAAAGCCTTGCGCCTGACGCCGCTGAGCGCGCGCATATTGCAATGAATTGTTCAAAGGCTTGAGTATTTGAGGTGTTTATGTGTCCTGAAAAGTCCTTCTGAACGCAGAGCCTTACAAAATTGGAAATTTCCGTCCTGCCTTCAAGAACACCCTGAATCTGCCCTTTCTGTATAAGCTGAAAAGGGTTATGGGTCTTGAAATGTTCTTCTTCCATGTCTTCGGCGGTCAGCCCCAGAAGTTCCATTTTCGCAAGGCGGCCGCCCATATCGGAAGTTTTAAGTTTCCTGGATGAAATCAGGATGAAGCGCCCCGGCTCAAAATCAAGCCTGTCCACATGGTATTTTATGTCTTCCAGTATAGTCGGTATCCTGCCCGCTTCGTTTATTACGGCTCCTTTGGAAAATGCCATGAGGAAGGTTTTGGGCGAATTCTTTGCAATCTGAAGTATGTTTTTGTCATCAAGGTCTATGAAACTCTTCTGCGGAAAAGCCTGTCTTGCAAGTTCGGCTTTCCCGTTTTCCCTTGGACCCGTAAGAAGTACCATGGGATATTTGGAGGCAAGGCTTTTTAATGTGAGTTTTTCTTTTCTGAAAGCCATTTCCGGTTAAATTAAAGTTTATTCTCCTTAAAATGTAAAGTTTTATATTTAATTATCATAAAGTTTAAGCTTTTTTCAATTGACCTGCGGCATTTTGTGAAAAATAATGGTCTGCAGTCAGGTTATGGCGGGAGGAAATTATGGAAGAAAAAATAAAAACCTGCGACCTTTTTGATTTTGACCACTCGATTGCCGGTTCTTATTTGAAAGGTTTCGAATATCCCTGGCAGGCATTGGCCGGGATAAAGCGGCTTATCATAGAGCTTGGCGGAAAGTTGGATAAAACCGAATATGAAGAAGTATCGGAAAATGTGTGGGTGCATAAAACGGCAAAGGTTTATCCGACAGCTTATCTGGGGGCCCCGTGCGTAATAGGACCCGGTACTGAAGTTCGCCACTGCGCTTTTCTAAGAGGAAGCGTAATCGTAGGAGCGGACTGCGTTATAGGAAACTCGGTAGAACTTAAAAACGTAATTATTTTTGATAACTGCCAGGTACCGCACTACAATTATGTGGGCGACAGTATTCTTGGTTTCCATACCCACATGGGAGCAGGTTCAATTACCTCTAATATTAAAGCTGATAAGAAAAACATTGTAATACATGCAAAAAAAGACATTGTTACCGGACTTAGGAAAATTGGAGCCATGCTTGGCGACTATGCTGACATAGGCTGCAACAGCGTACTCAATCCGGGCACAATAGTAGGACGGCACACCAACGTATATCCTCTTTCCTGCGTAAGGGGTATTGTTCCGGAAAACAGCATTTACAAGGGCGCCGGCAAAACTGTGACAAAAGAAGAAAGATAAAATAATAAGGATAAGAGATAAGGATAAGAGGTTTCAAATGGGAAAGTATTTCGGAACGGACGGATTCAGAGGTGAATCAAACGTAACGCTTACGGCGGACCATGCATATAAGGTGGGAAGGTTTCTTGGCTGGTATTTTAAAAATCTTCGCGAGCAGCGCGGAGACACGGAAAGCGCCAGGATTGTCATTGGCAAGGACACGCGCCGTTCATGCTATATGTTCGAATACATGCTCTCCGGCGGTATAGTGGCTTCCGGGGCAGATGTTTACCTGATGCACGTAACCACAACGCCGTCAGTTGCCTATATCGCTCATGCCGATGACTTTGACTGCGGCATAATGATTACGGCTTCCCACAATCCGTACTATGACAACGGTATCAAGATTATCAACAAGTACGGAGAGAAAATGGAAGACACCGTTCTTGACCTTTGCGAGGCTTACATTGACGGAAAGCTTGAATGCTTCGGCCGGAAGTGGGATGAAATACCTTTTTCCACACGCTTCAACATAGGAAAAATGGTTGACTACGTTTCCGGCAGGAACCGCTACATAGGCTATCTTATTTCGCTTTGCAAGTTCTCTTTCAGAGACCTTAAGATAGGCCTTGACTGTGCGAACGGAACCACATGGAGCATAGCCAAAGCCGTTTTTGAAGCCCTTGGAGCCAAGACCTGTGTCATAAACGCGGAACCGAACGGCTTTAATATTAATGAGAATGCGGGCTCGACCCATATGGAGGGGCTGAGGAAACTTGTCGTTGACAAGGGACTTGACGCAGGTTTTGCGTTCGACGGAGATGCGGACAGATGCCTTGCTGTTGACGAAAAAGGCAATGTCCTGACGGGTGACCACATCCTTTACATCTACGGAAAGTACATGAAGGAGAGGGGAAAGCTTTTCAACAACACTATCGTTGTCACCGTCATGTCCAACTTCGGTCTTTTCAAAGCCTTTGAAGAGGAAGACATCGTTTTTGTGAAAACGAAGGTCGGCGATAAGTATGTGCATGACTATATGAGCGAGCACGGCTGCAGAATCGGCGGAGAGCAGAGCGGTCACATAATTTTCGCGAAATACGCCTCAACCGGCGACGGCATACTTACCGCGCTTAAAGTCCTTGAAGTCATGCTGGCAAAGAAGAAAAAACTCAGTGAACTGGCTTCCGGCATGAAGATGTTCCCGCAGATACTCGAAAATGTGAGAGTGAAAGATAAAACTATGACAGTCTCGGACGAGGATGTCCAAAATGCAGTTGATTGTGTTTCAAAGAGCCTTGGCAATTCCGGAAGAATACTTGTACGCGAAAGCGGTACGGAACCCGTTATCAGGGTAATGGTGGAAGCCGGCTCCGAAGAAATATGCAGGCATTATGTAAATGAGATTGTTTCCGTCATAAGAAAGAAGGGCTATGCAGTCTGACGGCGTATTGCAATCAATGCGGTTTTGCGGTTACATTCAGACAGGAGGTTTATATGAGAGTTATAATTCAAGAAAATTATGAGAAAATGAGCCTGTGGGCCGCTTCTTTCATTGCCAATGCCATAAATTCACACAAGGGTCCCAAGCCTTTCGTGCTGGGCCTTCCCACCGGCTCATCCCCGATAGGAGTGTATAAAAATCTTATCGCCATGAACAAAGATGGAAAGGTTTCTTTCAAAAACGTTGTTACCTTCAACATGGACGAATATGTTGGGCTTCCTCACGAGAACGACCAGAGCTATTGGTATTTCATGCACGATAACTTCTTCAACCATATAGATATCCCTGCTCAGAACATCAATATGCTCAACGGGATGGCGGAAGACCCGGTCCTTGAATGCGAGAACTACGAGAAAAAGATAGATTCCTTCGGCGGCATTGACCTTTTCATGGGCGGTATAGGTGCTGACGGCCACATTGCTTTCAACGAGCCGTTCACCTCTCTTAAGTCCAGAACCGGTCTCAGAACCCTTACCACCGATACAAAGCTTGTGAATTCACGCTTCTTCGGCAACGACCCCTCCAGGGTTCCTTCCTATGCTCTTTCTGTAGGCGTGGGTACCGTCTATGATTCAAAAATAGTGCTTGTGCTCATCAGCGGCCACAACAAGGCCCGCGCGCTTGCCCACACTGTTCAGGGCGGAGTAAGCCAGAAATGGACTTGCAGTGTGCTCCAGATGCACAACAATGCCGTTATCGTGTGTGACGAGTCCGCGTGCGGCGAACTTTCCGTTGACACCTACCGCTATTTTTTTGACGTTGAAAGCGCGGAAAGGCTTTAGGCAAAGTACTGGACAGATTTTTCAAATCGTGCATAATAGTAATATAACGCACGGCTAACTCAGCGGGAGAGTGCCACCTTGACGTGGTGGAGGTCGAGGGTTCAAACCCCCCGCCGTGTAAAGGGACATCCTGTCGGGTGTCCTTTTTCTTTAGCGCAAGCCATCCGATATCAATTTGATAGATGTTGTTTCTACTTTTTCTTCAAAAAAAATTAAATAAAGTAGAAAATTTCTACTTTTTTTAAATTTTCAGAGGAAAAAAGTAGAAAAAGTCTTAAAAAACTGTTTTGAAAGTTCCATCAGATGTTTAAAAACTGTAAAATTCCCCCGGAGCGGATAAGGTGAAGTACGAATACAGAAGAAGCTTTGATATTTCCTATTCAAGAAGCGACAGGGCGCTTGAATTAAGCCTTGCAGATGCGGTTTCAATGACTCAGGATATGAATACATACTATTTCAAAAGCATTGGAAGCGATAACCTGACGGTAAAAAACAAAAATGATGCGCTGTGGGTGCTGACAAAGACAAGACTGCATTTTCTAAAAAATGCAAAGTGGACGGAAACTCTGGAAGGCAGAAGCGTTATAATAAAAAACAGAGGCTTCAGGGCGGAACTGGAAACAGTCTTTAAAAAAGGAGAAGAGAGTGCTTTCATTGCGAAGCAGGAGCTGTGCGTAATAGACGCTTCAAAGAGGCGGATTCGAAGTATTGACAGCATTTCGTTTCCGAAAGATATGGAAGCGGAAAAGGAATCCTTTCCGCTGGATTTCTTCAGGCTCAGGGAAGAGTTTGGGAATGAAAACCCTGTTTACGGTGATTTTTTCAGGCTGACGGATATAGATTTCAGCCGCCATGTTAACAACGTGGCCTATGTAAGATATTTCGCGAATGCTCTTGGCTGGGACTTTTTTGAAGAAAACAGAATAGTTGATTTTGAAATACACTACCGCCATGAGAGCCGGGAAGGAGCGGCTTTTGAGGTTTTCAGGAAAGAAAACAGGAAAGAAAACAGCAATGAACAGGGCAGCCTTAAGATTATTGATATGCAGATGGCAAGCGAGGGGAATCTTGTTTCTCAGGTCAGGCTTTTGTATGAAGCAAAATCTACTTGCACTTGTTGAAAAGCAAATCATAAGTTATTATTCCATTTAACTATGTCAAAAGAAAAAAACGATAATGATAAAGAACAGGTTCAGAAAGCCTATATATATTTGGTTAAAACTCCAAGCAGCAACGACCTTACAGTCTGCGCAGGCGAAAGCGTGTTTTATCCGGGAACTTATGTAGTTTCACCTACAAGATACGGCCTTGATATGGGGATAGTAGTGGGCTCGGCTTCATCTTTGGAGCAGGAGCCTGATTACTGTCCCGGGTGTAAAGGCTGCAGGGGCGCCTGCCACTTCGGACCCACACCGCCTTCAGACAGGTTCGAGTCTGACGGGAATTTAGCCGCGTCAGGTGATATTGATGATGGCAATGTGGTAGTGGAAGTTGACGGACAGTGTCTTAATATGGGACCTCTGCCTGTATTTTCAATAGTAAGTGGGCGTGTGGAGGACATCATTCCCGAAGATAATGAAATAGACGATTCGGGACTTTGGGATTCGGCCTATAAGGAGCCGGAACTGGTTGAAATTGACGGTGATGTGGAGTGGATATCTCATATGGCCACGCCGGAAGAGATAAAACGCTACATGGACAATAAGGAAGAGGAAAATGAGGCTATACGGATATGCCGGGAAAAAATCGCCAGGCATAAGCTGGATATGAAGCTTGTGACGGCTCATTTTCTGCTGTGCGAGCCAAAGGTTCTGTTTTTCTTCACAGCGGAGGACCGCGTGGATTTCAGGGACCTGGTCAAGGATCTGGTTTCCGTTTTCAGGATGAGGATAGAGCTGCGGCAGATTGGCGTGCGCGACGAATCCCGGGTTCTGGGCGGCCTTGCGGTGTGCGGAAGGGATTTCTGCTGCCACTGCGTGTCGGACAAGCTTAAGCCGGTTACCATAAGGATGGCCAAGGAGCAGAACCTGTCGCTGAACTCGATGAAAATATCAGGGCCGTGCGGAAGGCTTTTGTGCTGTCTCAGCTACGAATATGATTTTTATGTTGAGGAAAAGCAGGCGTATCCTCAGGAAGGTAGCCGGCTGAAAATAGGTAATGACCTGTTTAAGGTAACCGAAATCAACATACTGTCACATAAAATGACGGTTTCGGGTTCTGAGGGCAGGCAGTTTCAGGTGCCGCGCACAGAGTTGTTCTATAACCATGAGAGGGGCAGGTGGGAGGTCTCGCAGCAATTTCAGGACGAATTTTTGTCGAATTGACCTAAAATGTTGTATTGACCAGTCTTACCGTCTGTGATATGTTTTGTAGGCGTCGCGGGTTTCCCGTGATGTTCATATGTTGAAGTAAATAGTTTATTTTGTTAAAGATATTTTGGAGGGTACAGTGAATCGTTCCGCAGATAAGAGAGATCGTGAGAATAAGACCAGAAGACTCAGAAATCGCATGACCAAGAGCGAGTTCCGCACAGCTATCAAGGCTTTCGACGCGGCAGTCGCGGCCGGAGACAGGGAAGCGGCGGAAAAGTCCATGAAGCTTTCATTCAAGCTTATGGATTCTGCAGTTAACAAGGGTGTTATCCATCACAATACATCTGACAGAAAGAAGTCCAGAATGAACATAAAGTTCAATAAGATGGCCTGATTTCGGCAATCGATTTTAGAATTATACAATTTGAGGTGAAGCGTAATGGAAAAGACAAAACTTACCAAGGCAGTAATCATAGAGCATCTTCATGATAAGCTTGGGATAAACAGAAACGACATCCATCAGATCGTTGACGAATTCTTTGAGGAAGTAAAAAACGGCCTTAAGGAAGAGAAAGTTATTGAGCTTCGCGGCTTTGGAACCTTTGAGGTCAGAACCCGCAAGGGCAGAGAAAAGGCGCGCAATCCAAAGACCGGAGAGCTTGTTGCAGTTGACACTCACGGTGTAGCGGTCTTCCGCCCGGGAAAGGAACTCAAGGACTTCGTTTGGGATCTTCGCCAGGAAAACTGACTTCAGGCCGCTGATGAAGAAACTATTTAGCGTAAACGAAAAGGTTATACGCAGACGCAACCTCGGAACAGTGTGCTCTGAGGTTGTTTTGTTATTAGTCTCCGCTTTTGTGCTTTCCATGGCGCATCCAAGCTTCATTTTAAAGAGGGGCTTCGGTTTTATCGCGCTGTTCGCGCTTATTCCTGTTTTCGCGGTAATAAAAAATACAACATGGAAACTTGTGGGAGCCTACGGTTTTTTGTACGGCTTTGTCTACTATGCCATTTTCAACTACTGGCTCACTACCTTCCATCCGTTTGCGATACTTATAGTAACGCTTATCAAGGGAATTGAGATGATTCCTCTGTTCTTCGCGCTGAAAGCGGCGGACAGATGGCTGGGAAATGTGCTTAAGGGGCGTCTTGTCCATGTTTTTCAGGCGCTTTTCTGGGTAGCGTATTCCTATCTTTCACAGAGCTGGTTCGCAGGCTATCCCTACGGGACGGTTGCTTACGCGCTTTATAACTACAGGGTTCTTATACAGATTGCGGAGCTTTTCGGTATCTGGGGGATAACCTTCATGATGGTTTTCCCTCAGGCCTTCCTTGGCAACTGGTTTTGCGACCGCTTCAGCAAAACGGATAATTCGGCGCGCGGCGAATCTGCCGCGGTATGCCAGGGGCTTTGGAAGCATATTCTTTTTCACGGAGTTAGCCTTACGGTATACTGCGTACTCCTTATTGCTCAGCTTGTCTACGGCATTGTTTCCATAAATTTCTGGAAGAATGCGAAGCCTGATACGTCTTTCAGAGTTGCCACCGTACAGCACAATGCAGATTCATGGAAAGGCGGTTACGATACCTACAAGAGGAACTTCATCAATCTTGAAAAGATGAGCCTAGAGGCTATTTTGCAGAAGCCTGACATGATAGTATGGTCGGAAACTGCGTTTGTCCCGTCGGTTAACTGGTACACGAATTACCCCTATGAGGGCAATGATGAGGGTGCCAATTTTGACTACCTTAGAAAGATACAGGGTCTTGTAGATGACTTTGTTACCTTCGGCACGGAGCTTGGGACGCCTCTTCTTACAGGCAATCCGTCAAGCGTCATAGCTGACGAAAGCCTTCCGCCTTACGATGAAGAAGGCAACTGGAACAAACTTGATTACAATTCGGTAATCCTATTTGATGAAGGAAAGATAAAACAGACCTACTTTAAGCAGCACCTTGTCCCGTTCACGGAGCATTTTCCTTACGAAAAGCAGCTGCCTCTTTTATATAAGATTCTTAAGGCCAACGACTACCACTGGTGGGAAAAGGGTTCTGAAGCCGTTGTTTTCGAAACTTCCAACGGCATAAGGTTCTCCACGCCAATCTGCTTCGAGGACGTTTTCGGCGATGTCTGTGCCGGTTTTATTGAAAACGGGGCCGATCTTCTTATAAACATGACAAATGATTCCTGGTCGGGCTCTGAGGCGGCCGAGCGTCAGCATATGGCAATGGCGGTTTTCAGAACCGTTGAAAACAGGCGGACAATGCTCCGGGGCACAAACAGCGGCATGACCTGCCTGATAACACCGGACGGAAAAATTCAGGGTGAGATGATTCCGTTTAAGATGGGCCATAAAATATGGGAAGTTCCCGTATACAGTTCCGACACCTTCGGAACCACGCTTTACACGGATACCGTTGATCTTAGCGCAAAAATTGCGTCCTGGCTTTCCTTTGCTGTACTTGCCTGGGGTCTTGTGCTTGTTGTCCTTAAAACAGCAGGCGCAAAGCGCTCGAAAAAAGCCTGTGAAGATGAATAGCCGCTTTATTTTTACGGTAAACAGCCTTGACGACGAAGCTCTCTGCGCACAGAGATTTACCGAATTTCTTGAAAAGAGAAAACTTGCGGTAAGCTGTGCGGAAAGCGCAACCTGCGGCCTTGTCGCAAAGCTTCTTACAGACAGGGCAGGGTCCTCTGCATGGTACTGGGGCGGTGCGGAAACCTACGCGAACGATGCCAAGAAAAAGATTCTGGGAGTTCCTTCCGAAATACTTGATGACGTTTCGGTGGGGCCTGTGAGCCTTCAGTGCGCCGCTGCAATGGCAGACGGAATGAGAGCCCTGTCCGATACCGACCTTGCCCTGTCCGTTACAGGCATAGCCGGGCCTTCCGGCGCGGAGCCGGGAAAGCCTGTGGGCACGGTATACTTTGGTTTTTCATCTTCTTTCAGGAAAACGGAAACAATAAGGGTTTTGGTAAAAGCCTCCTCAAGGGATGAGTATAGAAGAAAATTTGCTTCCGCATGCTTAACGCTTGCGCTGGCCTATGCCAAAGGGGAGGCTCTTATTGACATTGCTTCCCGCTGGGTATAGAATTCAAACGTCCAAAGAAATTCCCTTTGATTCTTAATATTTTCAACCAACAAGCCGTAGCCGGCGTATTTGGAGAACAATTTACATGGATAATGAAAACAACAATAATGTGGCCGCGGAAGCCGCGCGCCCTGTCAGAAAGCTTGTTTTGAAACGCAAACCGGTTGTCAAAAAAGCCCCCCAGATAGTTGAACCTGACGAAAGCGCCGCTGTTCAGGAGACTCTTTTTGATGAAAAAACCGGAAAGCCTGAAACGATTAAGGCTGAGGAAAAAGCTTCAGAGGAAGCTCCCAGGAAAAAACGCGGAAGAAAACCCAAACAGAAGACGGAAGAGCAAACTGTAACGGTAAAACCCGAAGCGGAGGAAGCTGATAAAGTAGCGATAGAGCCTGAAACTTCGAAACCCGCGGATAAACCTGCGGAGGCTATGCAGGAAGAAAGCTTGGATTATAAATCCGATTCAAAAGCGGATTCAAAACAGGAAGAGGATAATCAGGAAGAGCGGGACCAGCGCAGATTCGGAAACCGGAACCAGAGAAACGGACAGAAGAACAAAAACCGCAATTTTGACAACAGCGGCAAATACAACGCCAAGCAGGATTTGCGCGGAAATCAGAAGAAAACAATGACAATGGATGATATTTCCATAGGTGATGCCGAATACAAAGAACATCTTTCAAACAGGATGATAATCAACGAGGTTTCCTCACGCCCGTTTGACGAGCTTAAGGAGCGCCTTGCGGAGCTTACCGGCCAGAGTGAAGACGATTTTGCCGAATACAAGAAGCAGGATGTTATTTTGGAGCTTCTGAAAACCTTCAGCAGAAACGGCGGCGTTATCTATGCAACCGGTACGCTTGAAATTTTAAGCGATGGTTACGGTTTCCTGCGTTCGCCGCTGAACAGCTATCTTTCGGGTCCCGAAGACGTTTACGTTTCTCCCGCGATAATCAAATTCCTCAATCTTAAGACCGGAGACACAATTGAAGGCATGATGAGGACGCCCAAGGACAATGAGCGTTTCTTCGCCATAGCGAAAATCGCCACGGTCAACGGAGATGCTCCGATTGTCGCCAAGACAAGAACAGGTTTTGACAGTCTTATACCCCTGTATCCGGACGAAAGGATAAACCTGGAAACCGAAAGGACTGACAACGATGTTTCCATGAGGATAATCAATCTTTTCTGCCCAATCGGAAAGGGCCAGAGAGCTTTGATAACAGCTCCTCCCAGAACAGGAAAAACCATTCTCCTTCAGCAGATTGCGAATGCGATAACGGCAAACCACCCCGAAATAAAACTCATGGTTCTCCTTGTTGACGAGCGGCCTGAAGAAGTCACCGATATGCGCAGGAACGTAAAAGGCGAAGTGATAGCATCCACCTTTGACGAACAGGCGACACGACACGTCACGGTGGCGGAAATGGTGATTGAGAAGGCCAAGCGCCTTGTGGAGCACGGAAAGGACGTTGTAATCCTGCTGGATTCCATCACACGTCTTGCAAGGGCCTACAACCAGACGGTTCCCGCTTCCGGCAAGATACTCTCCGGCGGTGTGGATTCCAATGCCCTTCACAAGCCCAAGAGGTTCTTCGGCGCCGCAAGGAACATTGAAAACGGCGGCTCCCTCACGATAATCGCATCCGCCCTCATAGAGACCGGCTCCAGGATGGACGAGGTCATATTCGAGGAATTTAAGGGCACCGGCAACAGCGAAATAGTGCTGGACAGACGCATGGCCGACAGAAGGCTCTATCCTGCCATCAATATCAAGAAGAGCGGCACAAGGCGTGAGGATCTTCTTCTGAGCAAGGACGAGGCCGCGCGTATCTGGATACTGAGGAACGCGATAAACGGTCTTGAAGATCTTGAAATGACTGAGTTCCTGATTGACAAAATGCGCAAAACAAAGAACAATGAAGCGTTCTTACGTTCCATGAATACGGGAACCGTTCCTGAATTCTAAAACGGAGACGGCTTATACAACTCACTTTGTCTGCTGCAAACACCAGCAGATAGCAAAACGGAGGACGTAAAATGAAGAATGGAATCCATCCAAAATATGAGCTGAGCGAAATCAGATGCTCATGCGGAAACGTCATCAAGACAAAGACAACGGCTAAGAATATGCAGGTTGAAATCTGCTCTGCCTGTCACCCGTTCTTTACCGGCACGCAGAAACTTGTTGACTCTACAGGAAGAGTTGAGAGATTCAACAAGCGCTATGGCGCGCAGTCCAGGTAACTGCTTACGTACGGCATAAGGCCCGCGGGAAACCGCGGGTTTTTTATTTTATTTGCAATCTGTTGCTCCGTGCTTTAAAATTCCAGACAGTAGGTACGGGGAGAACTGTCTTTGCTCATTGAGGATATTCATCGAAAAGAATTCAATCAGATTCCGCAGATAATCATCCGTGTCCCTGATGTCACCATTCTGCTTGGTGAGTTTGCTTCTTACAGTCGGGGACATGTCCTTTGCTGTGCCAACGGAAGGGAATTGTTTATTGCCATCTCTGAAAGCCATGACGGACAAATCCACATGCTTAATACCTTTACAAACGATAAAAAGAAGTTTGCATTAACTTCCCTGAAGTTCCGCAAAGAGGACAAGTGGGGAAATTACGTAAAAGGCGTATTTTCCGGCCTGAATGAAAGGAGCGTAGGGCTTAAATCTTACAACATAAGCTTTTCAGGGCCTGTTCTTAGAGATTCCAGCCCGACTCTGGCCTCGGCAATGAGCGTAGGGGTCTGTCTGGCTCTGAGAGATGCCCTGGGTCTGGATATGGACGACACGGAGATTGCCAGTCTGTGCTGCAGAAGCTGTACGGAATACTGCGAGGAAAATGTCAAATACAGCACCATAATCACCATGCTTAAGGCCCGGGAGGGGAAATACCTCTTCTTTGACCTGAATACGCTTTCTTTTTCCTACCTTGACGACCCGTTTGCGGGAAAAGGCTGCGGCCTGCTTTCCGTGGACTGCCGTATACCGCCTTCTGCAATGAGGGAAGAGCTGATTCATAAGCATAGCCAGGTGCGCGCTTCATTCGGAAATTTGAAGGAAAAGGCCCCTTACATAACGCTAAGCGACTTCCCCATAAGCGACCTTACGGACAGGATAGTGCCGATAGACGAGAACTCAAGGCGTATTTGCAAGGCCGTTCTGGAGGTTAATGCCGCCGCGTCTTCGGTTTACAGGCTTTTTCCCATGGGTGACGGGATGCAGATAGGGCGGCTTTTCAGCCATATCGGGGATTTGATAAGGAACGTCCTTGATTTTTCGTGCCCGGAGATAGACTGGCTAAGCAAACGCGCCGCCGAAGTTCCGGGATGCTACGGCTCCGCCCTGATGTTCAACGGCGACAGCGTCTATGTTGTTCTTGTGATACAGGAGCAGGCTGTTAAGGCCTACAGCCTGAAACTGGAAGAATACGAACGGATTTTCGGCTTCAAGGCCATAGCCTCCGCTTTCACTCCCCGCGGCTGCTGGGAGAGGGTTGACCACGGCAAAACACATACTTGACGATTCTTTTGTTCAGATATAACTTTTACCTGTAGGGTAAATAATTATGGGTAGATTAATATATTTGGACAACAATGCGACCACCCAGATGGCTCCGGAAGTTCTGGATGCCATGGCAAAGGCGGCTCCCGTTGTTTTTGGCAATGCGTCAAGCATGCATACGTTCGGTCGGGAGGCTCACAAGCTTGTAGAGGAATCCAGACAGAACCTTGCGGAGCTTCTTGACTGCGACACTTCCGAGATAACCTTCACAAGCGGAGCCTCGGAAGCGAACAACACCGTTTTCATGACCGCCAAGTCCCTCATTGAAAAAAGAGGCGGAGGCAGAATAGTCACAACAACCATAGAGCATCCGTCAATAATAGAGACGGTAAAGTATCTAAGGAAGGAAGGCATCCGTGTGGACCAGGCTCCTGTGAATCCTGACGGGCGCGTTAACATGTCCGAGCTTGAGAAGCTTATGGGACCGGATGTGGTGCTTGTTTCCGTAATGACGGGAAACAATGAAACCGGCGCCATTCAGCCAGTTGCGGAGATTGCCGAAATGGCTCATAAAGCCGGAGCAATGATGCATACGGACGCAACTCAGGCAATAGGTAAAATCCCTGTTTCCTGCAGGAAATGGGATATTGATTATCTTTCGTGCAGCGGACACAAGTTCTACGGTCCAAAGGGCGTGGGACTTCTTTTTTCAAAGAAGGGAAGACCTTATGAACCGCTTGTACACGGCGGTGAGCAGGAGCACGGAAGAAGAGCCGGCACCTATGACGCGATAAGCATTTACGGCATGGGTGTTGCCGCAAAGCTTGCGAGGGAAAATCAGGCGGAAGAAAGCAGAAAGCTCTGGGCAATGCGCGAGAAACTCAGGGAAGGAATTGTAAACAATGTTCCGAATGTGGTGGTAAACGGATGTAAAGAGCCGCAATACTGCCTTCCAGGGACATTGAATGTCTCGTTTGAGAATGTTGAGGGAGAATCAATTCTTCTCATGCTTGATATGGAAGGTATAGCGGTATCAACCGGTTCCGCATGCGCTACGGGGTCTTTGGAACCAAGCTACGTGCTGATGGCGGGAGGGATTGACGTAGAGCTTGCGCACGGTTCAATACGCTTTTCGTTCGGGCGTTTCAATACAATGGAGGATGTTGATTTTGTAATAAAAGTCCTTCCCCTTATCATTAAAAGACTTAGGTCTATTTCTACAAGAGGAATTTAATATGGACAGCTTTATGGCCCAGTGGGTCTATACGGATACGGTAAAGGATCATTTCATGAATCCGCGCAACATCTGGCGAAAGGAAGAAGACTGGCAACCGGATGCTGTAGGCGAAGTGGGTTCTCTTGCCTGCGGAGACCAGATGCGTGTCGGCATCAAGGTCACGGACGATAAAATTACAGACATAAGATGGCTTACCTACGGTTGCGCAAGCGCGATAGCAAGCACATCCATGATGAGTGAAATGGTCAAGGGCCTGGACTTTAAGGAAGCCTACAACATCACGCCTGATATGATAACAAAGGCTCTTGGCGGTCTTCCGGAGCACAAGTTCCACTGCTCGGTTCTTGGAGACAAGGCTCTAAGGGCGGCAATTGACGACTATTTTGAAAAGAACGGCAGGGAGAACCCCTACAAAGCGTCTGTCGCAAAGATACTCTGCGAGTGCAAGGGAGTTACGGACCAGATGATAGAACATCTTGTTGTAACGGAGCAGGCCAGGACGCTTGAGGACCTTCAGAGGCTTACAGGATACGGGACGGGCTGCGGCAAGTGCAAGGAAAGAATAGCTCATGAATTTGAAGAGATGAAGCATATTCACGGAAAATGATGATTTGAAATCAGGCTTAATAAAGTATAAAGCCCCGGGAAAAGCGGTCATGGCAAACCTACATGGCCGCGTTTTTTATAAATATTTTATGCTTGCCTTTTATAGAATTTGACTTGATACTTTGTTTTATGAGAGAGATTACAATATCAGTACAGGGAAAGAAATTCAAAATGCCGGCATTTTCCACCGCAGGGGATGCTTTAAAAGAAGCCGGACTTATAACCGCGGATAATGACATAGGCATAGTCCCATATGAAGAAAACCCAATTGTAGGGGCGCTTGTAAACGGAGAACTCAGCCCCCTTGGAGTGCCGGTGCCAATGTCATGCGCGATAGAGCCTATAAGGGTCTTCCAGGGTTTCGGGCGCAGAATATACAGACACAGCATATGTTTTTTGCTTTGCTATGCTTCAAAGCTTGTATTTCCCAAAAGGCGTCTTGTCATAGGCCATTCTCTGGGAGACGGTTTCTACTTCAACTATGAAGATGGGTTCTATACAGATGATCAGCAGATAGCTGTGCTTTCCGCCAAAATGAGAGAGCTTGTTGAACAGGCTCTGGACATAGACTATGTGGCGCTTTCAGCACAGGAAGCCATGAGGACGCTGAAAAAACAGGGTTTTGAAGATGCCATGCTGCTGATAGATTCAATGAACGAACCCGCGGTAAACATGTACAGGATACAGAACTACTATCACATAGCCTTCGAGCCCATCGTACCCAACACCAGAATTCTGGGTGCCTGGGAACTTCGCCAGTACGGCACATGCGGAATGCTTTTAAGATATCCCGTCAGGGAAAGCATAAAGGAAATGATACCCTTCAAGGACAACAGCAAGGTCTTTGAAGTTTTCAACGAATACCGCGCGTGGGGAAAAATCCTCAACGTAAGCTGCGTTGGCGAAATGAACAGGCGCTGCTCGGACAATACCGCAGAGCAGTACGTCAGGCTTTCCGAATCTCTCCAGCGCAGGAAGATTTCCGGCATTGCCGATGATATCTACAACAGGAAGGCAAAGGCCGTTTTTATTGCCGGTCCGTCTTCTTCAGGCAAAACCACTTTTGCCAAAAGGTTGTGCGAGCAGCTTCTTCTTATGAACTTCCATCCTATAAGGATATCGCTTGACGACTATTACAAAAAACGTGAGCTGGTTCCTCTGGATGACGAAGGAAAGATGGATTTTGAAGCTCTGGACGCTTTGAATCTGGAGCTGTTCAACCGTAACATGAAGGACCTTTTTGACGGCAAAGAAGTAGACCTTCCTCATTTCGGCTTTACAAAGAACGAAACCTATTATCTGAACGAGCCCATAAAAATGAACAGAGGTACAATCTTTGTAATAGAGGGTATTCACGGCCTGAACAGCAGGGTTACATCTATGATTGCGCCGAAATATGTCTATAAAATCTATATTTCGGCTCTTACCCAGTTGAATATGGACGACTGTAACCGCGTATCCACAACGGATGACAGGATGCTCAGGCGCATACTCAGGGACTACAGAACCAGAGGTACCAGCGCAGAGGAAACTCTGCTTATGTGGCCAAGCGTGGCACGCGGAGAAAGAACCCATATCTTCCCGAACCAGAATAACGCAGATGTGATGTTCAACAGCGCGCTGGACTATGAATTGGGAGTGCTTTCACCTTATGTTACTCCGCTTCTTCACGGAATAAGCCCTGATTCCGGCACGGCCTATACGCATGCCCAGAGGTTGCTGAAATTCCTGGACAATATTTACGCTATACCGGCGGATTTTGTACCAAGCGACTCCATTCTTCGCGAGTTCATAGGCGGCAGTGACTATGAAGATTGACGCAAAGGAGCAATAACTATAAATTCTAACCATGGCTTATGCTATTGAATCTTCCTGTGCAGGATGCGGTATGTGCATTTCCATTTGCCCCGTAAAGGCCGTTTCAGGCCAGCCCGGAAGGCGTCATTACATAGACGGCGACTACTGCATTGACTGCGGCGCCTGTGCCCGTGTGTGCAAAAACGCCGCAGTGACGGACCCTATGGGGAATATTCAGGTCCGTTCCAGCAAGCGGACCTGGCCGGTTCCTCATTTTGACAGGGAAATATGCAGACGCTGCGGTAAGTGCTATGAAATGTGCCCCGCGGGTCTTATTACAAAGCCCGGAGCCGACAGGCTTCCAGCTCTTTCAAACCCGAAGCTTTGCGCTTCCTGCCGCTGGTGTGAAAAGGTCTGTGTTTTCCACAGCATTAAATTTTATCCTGCGGGCGAATCGGAAAACGGAGTCGTATTATGAACATCGCGGTACTAAGGGAAAGACTTGAAACACTTGACTCGCTGTTCTCCGGAAAGGAGCTTTCAGTCCGGAAACCCGTCAGGGCGCTTGTGCTGGATCTGAGCGACGAGGGTTTTTATGACTGGAAAATTCCCGATGTTTTTTTGCGCAGCTATGTTTCAGGACCCGCGTTGGGGGCAAGAATATGGGCAGAATTCGCAGGCTTTGATGTAGATGAGCCATCTTCCTATGAATCGGGGAATCCAATAGTTATCACTGCTTCATCTGTAAGCAATTCCGGCATGCCGGGATGTGAAAGCGTAAGCATAGCCTTCCGCTCGCCCGTCACAGGAAATCTCAGTTTCAACGTTGTTTCCAACACTGTAGGCATGAGGCTGCGCGCAATAGGCTATTCGGCTTTGGTTATAACGGGAAGACTCAGGCGGCCTGCGGTAATAGATATAAGAAAAAGCGGAGTTGAGTACAAAATCTCGGAGGTTTTCATAGGCTACCGCGTAAGTCAGATGGAAGCCTTTTTGGGTCTTGGACCCATGAAGACAGCTCTTTCCATAGGGCCTGCCGGCGAGCAGAAGGTTCCTTACGCCTCTGTGGTTTGCGAGGGCGTTTCCACGGGAAGAGGAGGACTTGGCTGTGTATTCGGATATAAAAATATAAAAGCTCTGTGTATTACCGGTTTTGACACCGCCTATGAGGCTGAAGGCTCCGAGCAGGAAATAAAAAAGGCCTTTGATAAACTGTATCAGGCTTTGGACAGCAGCCCCTACTGCAAGGCAATGCAGAGAGGCGGTTCTTCCTGTCTTGTCAAGAACGCCAGCAGGTTCGGCTGGGCTCCCGTTTCCAATTTCAACAGAAGGACTGACCCCAGGCTTTTCCATTTAAGCGGAGACGAAACAAGCCGGCGCTATGGAGAGGAACACGGCGGCTGCATAGGCTGTCCCGTACTGTGCAGGCACAGAACAGAGGACGGTATTTCAATACCGGGTTATGAATCCGTACTGATGCTGGGCTCCAATATCGGCTGCTTTGACATGAATAAAATCATTGAGCGGTATGCTCAGTGTCTTGATTACGGTCTTGACCCGGTTTCCGCCGGCAATGTAATGGGCTGGGTAAACGAAGCCTTGCCCAGCGTCCGGTTGAACCTGTTTGAACCGGATTTTTCCTTCAATGACAATTCCAGGGTGCTTCCCCTGATTGAGATGATGGGGCGTCGCATAGGCCCAGGCGAACCTTTAAGCTATGGCACGGAGGCTCTTGGCAGGGCATTTAAGGATGAAAGCTTCGCCTATTCCATAAAAAGACTTGAATGCGGTCCCTATGACTACAGAGGGGCTTTTGCTCAGAGCATATCCGACTGCATGGGTTTCTGGTTCCCGAACTATTTTGAGATTCACAGCAGCCTTTGCCGCAGGGATTATGCTGACTGGGCGGTTTTAAACGAACGTCTTGTAATGGGTCTTGAAAGCTACGGCATTTCCCCCGCGCTTATAGTACCCACAATTATAGACACCCGAAATCATTTGGAAAAGTATCTTGAAAGTAAGTATAATATCATTCCGAAGACGGCAATAAGTAAGCTTAAACCTTCATTGATTGCTGAAACAATAAGCGTTCTTACCAATACCTCCGTGCAATCAAAGGATATCTATGAACTTGGAGACAGGTGCTGGCGGCTGATTTACGAGATAGACAGGGTGCTTGGCTTCAACATGCTTGAAGATGCATACAATCTTCTGCCTCAGCATTTTTGCGTTGATTCTGACAGTAATCACAAGGAGTCTTCAATTGTTCCCTTCAGGCGCCTTATTGACCGTTATTGTTTCCTGAGAAAGCAGACGATTGCTGTTCAGTGCTCTAATTTCAATAACAGCTGACTTTTCCTTGAATCGTATAAGGGCGTAAGAGGCTTCGCTCCCTCCCCGCGGACGTGACGGAGAACCGGGATTCAGATAAATAACTCTTTTACCGGAAATAAGTTCACTTGAAATGCTCCATTTGTGGGAATGTCCTGTTATCACAATATCAAAGTCTGTATTCTCAAGGCCTGCCGAACTTGGACCGCAGTACATATGTCCGTGGGTAATGAAAATCCTCAGACCCCTGTATGTACAGCATCTGTATAAGGGAAGGTCCAAATTAGCGTCAAGGAATGACCATTTACTGTCGCAGTTGCCCTGAACAGGCAAAAAAACGAAATTTCTGTATTTATATGTTTAAAATAAAGCAGTTTTCCGCATTCAAATCACCTGCATAAAGGAACGCAAGGCAGTTCGGCTCAGAGGCTGTTTCGGAAAGCGTTTCCAGAGCTTGTTCATCGTTGTGTATATCGCCTGCCGCAAGCAGAAAATTTTCATTATTTATTTCCAGCATAGTTATGAATTTATCGTATCATAACATAGGTTTCCGAATAAATCTAAACAACTGTTAAGGGGAAATCCGTTTTGAGCTGTAAAAACAAGGTTCAGTGAGCCTTTAAAGAAGAATCAATTCTTGTAAACGGATTTTCATTCATTGTATGATAATAACGGTAAACCTGTATAGGTTTTTAATATATAAGTACGATTCCTGTGAAATGAATATTTTCAGGAATGTGGAGGTTGATATGGCAGATAATATTTTCATCTGTTCCGATGGGCACAGACTTGCGTATAACCTCTGGCGACCTTCTCCAAATGTTGAAATTAAAGCCTTTCTGCAGATACTTCACGGCATGGCCGAATACAGCGACCGTTATGCCAGATTTGCGGAATATTTAAATAAATCAGGTATTGCGGTTTTTGCCGCAGATCACAGAGGCCACGGAGCTACGGCGTCAGAGGATGAAATTGGTTGGTTCGCTGAGGAAGACGGGTGGAACAGGATTGCCGATGATGCCTTCGAACTTGCCAATTTTATTACTTCTCAGTACAGAGTGAGCACAACCTTCCTTATTGGACACAGCATGGGAAGCTTCCTTGCGAGAACTGTCATGGTAAAACATCCGGATTTCTACAGTGGTGTCATAATAATGGGTACCGGCTGCGGAAAAGGAATTGTGGGTAAGATAGGGAAGCTCGTATGCAGAAACGAAATAAAGAAGCACGGTTCCAAATCTCCCGGCGTGAAAATGAACAAACTTTCATTTTCTTCCTACAACAGGCAGTTTGAGCCCACATCTACAGATTTCGACTGGCTTTCCCGCGATGCAAAAGAGGTTGAAAAGTACATAAAGGATGACAAATGCGGCTTCCTCTGCACAAACGGCTTCTTCTATGACCTTCTTACGGGTGTTGAGTTTTCAAACAGCACAGCCAATGCTGAAACTCTTCCCAAAGACCTTCCGTTACTGATAATCAGCGGAGAAATGGATCCTGTAGGAGATTTTGGCAAGGGTGTAAAAAAAGTATATAAACTCTATACCGGCGCGGGAATTGCGGATGTTACGCTTAAGCTTATACCCGGCGCGCGCCACGAGCTTCTGAATGAAATAAACAGAAAGGAAGTGTTTGAGATTCTTGCCAATTGGCTTGAAGCTCATTGCTGACAGGGTATGCAAAATCCGAAAGAGCTGAAAGAGCTGAAAGAGACGCGTAAAAAAAACCGCTTCAGTATACTTGTTTTTGTAAAAAGCTTCATCGAGCAGTACAATTATGACTCCGCGCTGATGCTTTCAAACGGTATGGTGTATTCTACTCTTATTTCAGTAGTTCCCTGCGTTACCGTTATTTACTTTGTCCTGAATCTCATGAATATGCTTGACCCCGTCGCTGTTTTTCTTGAAGAAATGCTGATGGAAACTTTTGGAGAAACTGCGGGAGCCAATCTTGCGGGATATCTTAAAATATTCACTGGGAACGCCATGGGTCTGGGGATAGTCAGCATACTGTTCTTTGCTCTTACTTTTGTTCTTCTGATAGATAAAATCCATATTGTGGTAAATAAGATTTACCATACTCCAAAGAGCGGAATGATGCCTTTGCGCTATCTTAAATATCTTGCCGTTATCATTGTAGGACTTTTTTCAATAATCTTCTCTGTTTTTTTTGTGGGAAGGTTTAACTCGCTTTTTGTAAAACTCAGGGGTCTTCCCGCACTTAGCGGTATTCAGGAGTTTTTTAAGTTTATCACACCTTTGGCTATGACTTTCGGTGTCCTGCTTGCCATAATCTGCCTTGTGCCGAACTGTAAGGTGCGTCTTTTATCAGGCGTAATCGGAGCCGCGTCCGGTACGGCAGGTTTGACGGTTTTGACAAAGGTTTTCAAGCTTGTTGTTACAAAATCCGTAGGATATTCAGTAATCTACGGCTCTCTTGCCGCGCTTATGCTGTTCTTCCTGTTTCTGTCGTTTCTGTGGAGAATAGTGTTTTCCTCAGTTATCATTTCTTACGTGCACCAGTGCCGCACAACGGGTGTTGAGTATAAGCTGTGAACGGAATTCTTAAAATAAAACCGGATATAAAAGCCTATGCCTGGGGCAACGACTATTTTATAGCCGGACTTCTTGAAAAGGATAAAAACGGTCCTATTGCTGAAATGTGGATGGGCGCTCATAGGCAGGGAAGTTCATTAGTAGAAGAAACGGGCGAAAAGCTCTGTGATTTTCTTGACAGCCATCCTGATTTTGCGGGAGTAAATGCGGACGGATTTCCTTATCTTTTCAAGGTTCTTGCAATAGCGCGGAGTCTGAGTATTCAGTGCCATCCGGATGCGGAGCAGGCCAAAGAGGGCTTTGCCGCGGAAGAAGCAAAGCGGAAGGTGACTGACAGAAGCCTTTGGAACTATCAGGACTCCAATCCAAAAGCGGAGATGCTTTATGCTCTGACTCCCGTTACCGCAATGTGCGGTTTCAGGAAGCTAAATACGGCTTTGGAGCTGTTCAGAAGTGCTGTTCCAAACTTTTATGCCGGTTATCTTTCCGAAATAGGAAGTCTTTATGAACTTTTTGACTGTCTGTACAGAATGGCTCCCGAAATCCTTTCCCGCGGGGAAGCTGAGCTTCTGAAAAACTGTGATACGCTTTTGCCTGAAGTTCGTGATATTGTCAGGGAACTTGGGGATATATACTTCGGAGACCCGGGTGTTTTCGCTCCGCTGTTTCTTAATGTGATAAAGCTGAATCAGGGACAGGCTGTTTACCTTAAACCCCGTGTCCTTCATGCCTATGTAAGCGGCAACGGTATAGAGCTTATGAACAATTCGGATAACGTTCTGCGCGCGGGACTTACAAAAAAACATATGGATGTTGATGAGCTTGAAAAGGTAATGACGGCAGAGCCCTGCAACCCTGTCCCAATGCCGTGTGTGACTGACAGGGGAGGAACACACTTTATCTGCGAAGGCGGTTTTACCCTTACTTCAATGATAAACGGTGAATTTGAAGCCTCTGCGGCTGGCCCTAAGATTCTTCTGTGCACGGAAGGTGAAGCAAAGATAAAAGCGGACGGCGAATGTATGGCCCTTCATAAAGGCGAATGCTGCATCATAGGTTCCGTTCCGGCAGCTTTCACCGTTGTTTCAACGTCTGCCGCCGTATTTATGGCAAACGGGAATTGAAACTGAAATTGAGTCTTATTTTGTTATTATAGTGACAAAATAGTTAAAAAATAACATAAATGCTTGACGTTTTAACACCTAAATTGTATTTCTGAACCCAATCTGGAGGTTCAGGATGTTTATTAAGATATTTCTGCTTCTGCTTTTCTTCGGTGTAACCGCAGGAGTAGGGTTGCGCTGCAGAAAAAAAGCGTCTGATGTTCACGGCTTTGTCCTTGGCGGAAGAAATGCAGGACCATGGCTTTCGGCCTTTGCCTACGGTACTAGTTATTTTTCGGCTGTAATATTCGTAGGCTACGCAGGGCAGTTCGGCTGGAAATTCGGCATATCGTCCACATGGATAGGTCTTGGCAATGCTTTCATAGGTTCTCTTCTTGCGTGGACGGTTCTTGGAAGACGTACAAGGATAATGACACAGCATCTCAAATCCGCAACCATGCCGCAGTTCTTTGAAAACCGTTTTGGAAGCGCGGGGCTTAAGATTTTCTCATCCATCCTTATATTTGTCTTTCTTATACCGTACACAGCATCCCTTTACAACGGTCTGGGGCGGTTGTTCGGCATGAGTTTTGACGTTGATTACACTGTATGCATAGCCGCAATGTCGGGTATTACCGCAGTCTATGTGATAGCGGGCGGCTACATGGCTACCGCGATAAACGACTTTATACAGGGCGTTATAATGCTCTTCGGTATTGTTTCCATAGTATTTTCTGTTCTGAAAATAAACGGAGGCTTCGGTCTTTCGCTGGATGCCCTGGCGCGGATAACGGATACTTCAGTTTCAGAGGCGCCGGGAATCTTTACATCGTTTTTCGGGCCGGACCCTCTTAATCTGTTATGTGTTGTAATACTTACTTCTCTTGGAACCTGGGGGCTTCCTCAGATGGTTCAGAAGTTCTATGCCGTAAAAAGCGAGAAGAATATCCGGGAAGGTACCGTTATTTCCACAGTTTTTGCCCTTGCCGTTGCCGGCGGCTGCTATTTTCTGGGCGGTTTCGGAAGACTTTTTGACGTAAACGTTGCTTCCGAAGGCTATGATGCGATAATACCTGAAATGCTTTCGCGCCTTTCTCCTGCGATTTCCGGCGTGGCGCTGGTGCTTGTTTTATCCGCATCAATGTCCACGCTGTCTTCTCTTGTCCTGGCTTCCGCTTCCACTCTTACCCTTGATTTCATTGACCCTGTTTTCCTTGGTGGAAAGAAGGACGGGAAGAAGACTTTGCCGATAATAAGGGTTTTCATTGCCGTATTCATACTGCTTTCCGCCGTTATCGCAACAGTACAGTACAAGCTTAACGTTACCTTCATTGCTCAGCTGATGGGACTTTCATGGGGAGCTTTGGCAGGCTCCTTTCTGGCGCCTTTCCTGTACAGCCTTTACTGGAAGAAAACTACTAAGGCTTCCTGCATTGCCTGCTTTACGTGGGGTTCCTGCCTTATGGTTGCCAACATGCTGTTTAAAACAGCCTTTCCTGCCTTCCTTCAAAGTCCTATAAACTGTGGGGTTTTCGCGATGCTTGGCGGCATGCTGATAATTCCCGCTGTAAGCGCATTTACAAGGAGTCCTGACAAACTGATGATACAGCAGATATTCTCCTGTTATGACAGAAAGGTGACAGTACCGGTAAAGGATATTTTAAGTACTGAGCGCATAGCAAATTAAGAAGGTAAATAAGGTGGGCTTACAAACAGGCTTTCTTAATTGTTTCCGCGGCTTTTTCAAGAAGGGCCATGGGAATATTGAGCGCGGGCAGAAGCCTTACCCTATCCTTGGCGGTTAAACAAAGAACGCCGTTTTCCATGCATTTTGCCACAACTTCGGATGCGGGCTTTACGGTTTTAAGGCCTATCATAAGGCCCATTCCGCTTACTTCTTCTATCCCTTTTGCATCAGTGAAGCTGCTGAAAAGAAGGTTGCTTTTGGCTTTGACTTCCGACAGAAAAGCATCGTCAATACGCTTTAATATGCTAAGGGCGCCGGCACAGCAGACGGGGTTGCCTCCGAAAGTGGAGCCGTGGTCTCCGAAGCCCAGAACATCAGCGCACTTTTCTCCCAGCATTGTAGCTCCAAGCGGAAGGCCTCCGCCAAGACCCTTGGCTGTTGAAACGATATCCGGCGTAATGCCGAAGTTCATGTAGGAATAAAGCTTCCCGGTTCTTCCGTTTCCTGTCTGCACCTCGTCTATGATAAGAAGTATGTCATTTTCTTCGGTGAATGCCCTGAGTTTTTTCACATAGTCTGCGTTAAGGGGGATTACTCCGCCTTCGCCCTGTATGCACTCTATAAGAACAGCTGCGGCATTGTCTTTTTCCGCCATTTTTTTAACAGCGTCAATATCATTGGCCTTTACGCTTACAAAACCGGGTGTAAGGGGCTGAAACAGTTCGTGGTAATGGTCCTGCCCCGTAGCTGCCAGCGTGGTAAGAGTTCTTCCGTGGAAACTGTTTTCAAGTGTTATGACAGTATAGCGTTCTTTGCCATGCTTATCGCAGGCATATTTCCTTGCGGCCTTTATGGCGCATTCGTTGGCTTCAGCTCCGGAATTTGAAAAAAAGACCTTCTTCATGTCTGTCTTTTCGCAGAGCAGCTTTGCAAGCTCGGCGCACGGTTTTGTGTAATAGAGGTTGGAGGTATGCTGAAGCTCCGAAAGCTGGGCTGTTACGGCTTCTTTCCAGATATCGTCCGCATAACCGAAGGCTGTTACGCCTATGCCGCTTCCCATGTCTATATACTTCTTTCCGTCAGCGCCTTCCGCCACCGAGCCTTTTCCCTTGACAATTTCCAAAGGGAAACGTTTGTAAGTTCCGGCAACATAGGTTTCGTCAAGAACCATTGTATCGGTTTTCTTTGTTTTCATTTTATTCCCCTTTTATCAGAGTTCCTGCGCCCTCATTTGTAAGAAGCTCCATAAGTATGGAGTGCGGAACTCTTCCGTCCATTATTACAACGTTCTTTACCCCTGCCTTTATGGCCGTTACGCAGCACTCCACCTTGGGAATCATGCCTTCGGAAATTACTCCGGAATCAAAGAGCTTCGCGGTATCCGAAAGAGAGATTTCAGGTATAAGGGTCGCGGTATCGTTCCTGTCCTTAAGTATGCCTGCAATATCAGTCATAAGTATAAATCTTTCAGCGTTCAGCGCGCCTGCTATGTGGGCGGCGGCGGTGTCCGCGTTGATGTTGTAGGCGTTGCCTTCCGCATCGCAGCCAAGCGTGGAAATTACCGGTATATAGCCTTTTTCAAGCAAATCTTTGACTGAATCTATGTTGATTTTTTCTATTTCTCCGACAAAGCCCAGTCTTTCGTCTTTCTGTTTTGCTTCTATGAGGTTTCCGTCCATGCCGCAAAGACCTATCGCCTTGCCTCCGATATGCTCCAGTATCATTACAAGGGTTTTGTTTACCTTCCCGGCAAGAACCATCTGCGCTATGTCAACGGTTTCTCTGTCCGTGACCCTAAGACCGTCAATGAAGCTTGGCTTTTTACCCAGCCTGTCCATCATGTCCGTTATCTCGGGTCCGCCGCCGTGGATAAGGACAACCTTTACGCCTATCAGCCAGAGAAGGACTATATCGTCCATAACCTGCTGTTTAAGAGCGGGGTTAATCATTGCGTTGCCGCCGTATTTTACTACAACGGTCTTTCCCGTGTATCTTTTGATGTAGGGAAGGGCCTGAGTAAGAACCTCGGCCCGTTCTGCGTTTGAAAAAAGTTTCTGCATAGCCGTTCCCCTTACGTCCTGTAATCTCCGTTTATCTTCACATAGTCATAGGTCAGGTCGCAACCCCAGGCTTTGGCCTCTTCGTTGCCGCTGTTCAGATTCACAAGTATGTCAATTTCCTTTTCAAGCAGTATCTCCTTTGCCGTTTCTTCGGAGAATAGAATTCCTGCGCCGTTTTTGCAGACCTCTACCGTTCCTTTTTCGCTCTTAAATGCAACGTCTATTTTACGCACGTCCACATTCGCTCCGCTGTAGCCTATGGCGCAGAGTATACGTCCCCAGTTGGCATCCGCGCCGAACATCGCGGCCTTTGTGAGGTTTGAGCATATGACGCTCTTCGCAACGGTTTTTGCCGTTTTCTTATCGGCAGCGCCTGTCACTGAACATTCCAGAAGCTTGGTGGCTCCTTCCCCGTCTCCTGCGATAAGCCTGCAAAGACTTACTGTAACGGTGTTCAATGCTGTCATAAATGCTGAAAAATCATCACCTTCCTCTGTTATCGGACTATTATTTGCCATGCCGTTGGCCAGGACAACAACCATATCGTTTGTGGAAGTGTCTCCGTCAATGCTGACCATGTTGAACGTATCTCTGATATCCGAAGACAGGGCCTTTTTAAGCATGGCAGGTGAAACTGCTGCGTCTGTGGTTATGAAAACAAGCATGGTAGCCATGTTGGGGTGTATCATACCGCTTCCTTTTGCCATCCCGCCTATGGTGCATTTTTTTCCGCCTGCTTCAAAGCTTACGGCAACTTCCTTTTTAACGGTATCGGTTGTCATTATGCCTTCCGCCGCATTGCCGTTTCCGTTTTCTGAAAGTTCGCTTACAAGCCGTGGAATACCGTTTTTAATGGGAGTAATGTCAAGCTTCTGCCCTATAACTCCGGTTGACGCGACTACTATATCTTCCGCGGGGAGCATCAGTTCCTTTCCCAGAATCGCGCACATTTCTTCGGCTATTTCAATACCGTTTGAATTGCAGGTGTTCGCGTTGCCGCTGTTGCAGATAACAGCCTGCGCAATGCCGTTTGAAATATGGGCTTTTGTTACATCCAGCGGCGCTCCTTTTACAAGATTTGTAGTGTAGACAGCCGCGCATGACGCCGGAACCTCGGAGTAAATAAGGGACAGGTCCCTTTTGGTTCTGGACTTTCTGATACCGCAGTGGATTCCGCCGGCCTTAAAGCCTTTTGCCGCGCACACTCCGCCGTTTACTTTTGTCATATTATACCTCCTATGTTAAGACCCGCAGTTTCTTCAAGCCCAAGTATCAGATTCATATTCTGGATGGCCGCTCCCGACGCGCCCTTTCCAAGATTATCGAAAGACGAAACAAGGATTATCCTGTCTTCGTTTCCGTATACGCTTATTGCCATATCGTCACGCCCCGCAAAAAGACCTGCTGAAAGAAAACCGTCTTCGTCCTGAGCTTCTTCGAACTTCACTACAGGGCCTTTGTAGCAGTTTTTATAAACATCCTTTATGTCATGAACCGTGCAGCCGAGCTCGTCCCTGAAAAGGGGAATAATGACCTGCATGCCTGAATAGCAGGGGGCTACCACGGGACAGAAAACCGGTGCGTTTTCAAGTCCGCATACGGCTGTCATTTCTGGAAGGTGTTTGTGTGTCTGCGTCAGGCCGTACAGCCTTGGGGCTTCAAAAAGAGCGCTTTTCCGAGTATCTTCATACTGCGCTATCATTTTTTTGCCGCCCCCCGAATAGCCGGTAAACGAAAAACAGGAAAGCTTCGCATCGGTTTTTATCAGACCTTTTTCCACAAGAGGGGCGATAAGGGAAATGAACCCGCTGGCATGACAGCCCGGATTGGCTATACGCTTTGAAGCGGCTATCAGGCTTTTTCTTCCGCCTGTTTCGGGAAAGCCGTAGGTCCATCCGGGGGCTGTCCTGTGAGCCGTTGAGGTGTCTATTATGCAGATATCGGGGGATTTTATCATTGAAACGGCTTCTTTTGAGGCATCATCCGGAAGACAAAGAAAAACAATGTCCGCGCTGTTGAGCATATCCGCCCTTGCCGTGCTGTCTTTTCTGAGTTTTTCTGGAAGGCTGAGAAGCTTTATGTCTTTGCGCTGTTCAAGACGGCTCTGTATCCTCAGACCTGTAGTTCCCGCGCTCCCGTCAATAAAAATTTTTTTCATTCCGCACCCGCTGTGTCAAATCTTTAAAAAAGACTCAAGGAAGGCAAGCTGTTTATCCACAGATTTAACGGATGTTCCGCCTTCAGAAATACGCCGGCTGACGCAGTTTTCAAGGTCTACCGCCTGATAGACGTCTTCTCCGATAAGAGGACTGAACTTTTTGTAGTCTTCAAGGGGAAGGTCTTCAAGGATATGCCCGTTTTCCAGACAGAATGAAACAACCGAACCCGAGATTCGGTAGGCGTCTCTGAAAGGAAGTCCTTTCAGCACAAGATAGTCCGCAAGGTCCGTTGCGTTCATAAAGCCTTTCCGCGCCGCCGAAGCCATGGCTTTCCGATTTATATTCATGGAACCAATCATAGGGGTGAAGACTTTCAGACATAATGTTACTGTGTCACAGGCATCAAAAAGCCCTTCCTTGTCTTCCTGCATATCCTTGTTATAGGCAAGAGGCAGACCTTTAAGAGTTGTAAGAATGCTCATCAGGCTTCCGAAGACTCTTCCGGATTTACCTCTGCAAAGCTCGGCCATGTCGGGATTTTTTTTCTGCGGCATGATTGAAGAGCCTGTGGAGAAGCTGTCGCTCATTTCCACAAAGCTGAATTCGCTGCTGGACCATAGGATGAGTTCTTCCGAAAGGCGGCTGAGATGAACCATGATGATTGAAAGAGCGCTTAGGATATCCACGCAGAAATCTCTGTCTGAAACACCGTCAAGGCTGTTCATGCAGATATCGTCAAAGCCAAGCATACCGGCTTCGAAAACCCTGTCCGTATCGTAGGTTGTGCCCGCAAGGGCGCAGCTTCCTATGGGGCTTACGTTAAGGCGTTTTCTGCAGTCTGATATGCGTTGTATATCACGGACAAACATCATGGCATATGCCAGTATGTAGTGTGAAAACAGCACCGGCTGAGCATGCTGAAGATGGGTGTAGCCCGGCATTATGACCTGTTTGTTTGCCCCGGCTTTTTCAGTCAGTTCTTTAATCAGGGCTTTTAGAAGCTCTGTAAGTTCATCCGAAAAGTCTCTCAGATACAGCCTTAAATCAAGGGCAACCTGGTCATTCCTGCTTCTTGCGGTATGGAGCTTTTTGCCTGTGTCACCTATGCGCGAAGTCAGCACGCTCTCTATGAACATGTGAATATCTTCAGCTTCAAAATCAATTTTAAGCTTTCCGTCTTCAATGTCCTGTAAAATCTGCTTAAGTGCAGAAATTATTGCATTTCCTTCTTCACTGGTTATTATTTTCTGTTTTGCAAGCATGGCTGTGTGTGCAATGCTCCCTGTGATGTCCTGCCTGTAAAGCCTGCGGTCAAACGCAATAGAGGAGTTGAAGCTGTCCGCAAGGGAATCAACCCTGCCTGCCGTTCTTCCTTCCCACATTTTAGCCATGCCTGTCTCCTTTCAAAGCTTTCTCTGTTCCCTGAGGGCCTGCATGGTTGTTGGAAGACCCCAGAGGTTTATGAAACCTTCTGACTGTTTCTGGTCGTAGTCGCTTTCACCGAAGGTAACAAGATTTTCCGAATAGAGCGTGTACGGAGAAGTCATTCCGGCAGGTATGATGTTGCCCTTGTAGAGCTTGAGTTTTACATCGCCTGTTACATATTTGTTTGCCTCGTTGGCAAAGGCTGTAAGGGCTTCCTGAAGAGGGGAGTACCACTTTCCGTTGTATAGAAGGTCCGCGTAATCTACGGCAAGCTTCTGCTTTTCGTGCAGGGTATCCTTATCTACAGTTATCATCTCAAGCTGCTCGTGAGCCTTGTACAGGATGGTTCCGCCGGGAGTTTCATATACGCCCCTGTCCTTCATGCCCGTAAGCCTGTTTTCAACAATATCAATGATGCCTATGCCGTTTTCTCCGCCAAGCTTGTTAAGCTTTTCGATTATCCTAGAAGCCTTCATTTTTTCTCCGTCTACTGCAACCGGGGCTCCGGCTTCAAAGCTGATGGTTACATAAGCGGGCTTGTCCGGTGCCTTTACCGGAGAAACGCCCATCTCAAGGAAACCCTGCTTGTCATAGTCGGGCTCGTTTGACGGATCTTCAAGGTCAAGGCCTTCATGGCTCAGATGCCAGAGGTTCTTATCCTTGGAGTAGTTTGTAGTTCTTGAAATCTTAAGCGGCACATTGTGAGCTTCCGCGTAGTCGATTTCCTCTTCCCTTGACTTCAGTGACCATTCCCTCCACGGGGCAATTATCTTCATGCCCGGGGCGAACCTCTTTATTGCAAGCTCAAAACGCACCTGGTCGTTGCCCTTTCCGGTACAGCCGTGGGCTATCGCGTCAGCGCCTTCAGCCAACGCGATTTCCGCAAGCTTTTTACCGATGACAGGGCGGGCAAAGGCCGTTCCAAGAAGGTATGTTTCATACTTCGCATCCATTTTCAGAGCCGGAATGATAATGCTGTCTACCATTTCATCTGTAAGGTCTGCGACAATCAGCTTTGAAGCGCCGGTTTTCAGAGCTTTTGCCTCAAGGCCTTCAAGTTCATCTGCCTGACCCACGTTTCCCGCTACAGCAATGATTTCGGGATTGTTGTAGTTCTCTTTAAGCCACGGAATGATGATTGACGTATCAAGACCGCCGGAATAGGCTAAAACGACTTTTTTGATATTTGAATACTTTGCTGACATGATATTTCTCCTATTTAAATTAAAATCAAAAGTTAAAACAACGAGTAAACGGACTGTACGCAAGACCTAAAGGGTCGCTGCCATTACAGCCTTTATTGTGTGCATACGGTTTTCCGCTTCATCAAAGACAACGGATTTATCACATCCGAAAACCTCATCCGTGACTTCCATGCAGTCCAGGCCGAATTTTTCATATACATCCGCTCCTGTTTTTGTGTTCAGGTCGTGGAAGGATGGAAGACAATGCATGAAGATGCACTGCGGCCCGGCATTTTTCATAAGGGTCGATGTAACTCTGTAGGGCAGAAGGTCGTGAATTCTTTCGCTCCAAACCTCATCCGGCTCTCCCATTGATACCCAAACATCCGTATAAATTACATCCGCATTTTTTGTGGCTTCAATCGGCTCTGTTATGAATTCTATAGACGCTCCCGTCTCTTTTGCGATTTTTTCGCACTCTGCTGTAAGTTCCGGTGAAGGAAAGTACTTATTCGGGGCACAAGCTACAAATTTCATACCCATTTTTGCGCATCCGACCATCAAAGAGTTCCCCATGTTGAATCTCGCGTCTCCCATGAAAACCAGTTTCTTTCCCTTAAGGGTTCCGAAATTTTCCTGAATGGTCATAAGGTCTGCAAGAATCTGGGTGGGGTGGAATTCGTTTGTGAGACCGTTCCAGACAGGAACTCCCGCGTATTTCGCAAGAGCCTCGACCCTGTTCTGTCCGAAGCCTCTGTACTCTATGCCGTCAAACATCCTTCCAAGCACTTTTGCCGTGTCTTCTATGCTTTCCTTCTTTCCCAGCTGCGAGCCTGCGGGGTCAAGATAGACCGTGCTCATACCAAGGTCAGAGGCCGCCACTTCGAAGGCGCATCTAGTACGGGTACTTGTTTTCTCGAAAAGCAGAGCGATATTTTTGCCTTCGTGAATGCGGTGGGGCGTACCCGATTTTTTTTCGGCCTTTAGTTTCACGGACAGGTCAAGTAAGTATCGGATATCCTCAGGCGTGAAATCCAGAAGCTTCAGGAAGTTTTTTCCGTGATACTTGCCGTTAATTGAAAGCTTGTCCATAGTTCCTCCGAATCGCTTATTGGCGACTGTATGCATAAAATATGCTTTTAAAAGGAGGATGTCAAGAATAAAAATTCATAAATAAAGGAAATTCAGCAAAATAAATGAATATATTTTCAGGTGGACCCATATAGGTTTAAATAGAAACTGCATAAATTTACAGTTTCTGATTTTCTTTTATTCATCAGATAAAAAACTGAAAAATAACATAGGCGCAATATATCAGAAGAAGAATTATTCCCTGATAGCGCCTGAGTTTACCCGAAATAAGAGCCGGTATGGTCATGAAAGCCATAACAAAGAACATAACCGGAATATCAACTGCCAGAGAGGCATTTATGCCGCCTATAAGTTTGTCCGCGGGTATGCTGAAAGGCTTAATAGTAATTGCCAGTCCGCTTACAAGAACAAGATTGAACAGGTTCGCGCCAACAATATTTCCCATTGAAAGAGAAGAGTGCCCCTTCGCAAGAGAAGTGATGGCAGTAACAAGCTCGGGAAGAGACGTGCCAAGGGCTATGAAGGTAAGAGCAATTACAGATTCAGGAACACCAAGCCCGGCTGCAATTATCTTGCCGTTATCTACAAGAAGGTTGGCCCCTATCGCTATTGTCGCGGCTCCAAGTATAAGGAAAACAATGTCCTTCCACAAGGGGGATGAGGCTTCTTTTTCTTCAATGGATTTCTCTTCTTCTTTCGCGCCCTCATCAAG
The DNA here is from genome assembly GCA_052170315.1 of Sphaerochaeta sp. GTDB lineage: Bacteria > Spirochaetota > Spirochaetia > Sphaerochaetales > Sphaerochaetaceae > UBA9732. The sequence continues at coordinate 29,061 of JBQNAT010000003.1, read as the reverse complement.
AACAAGCTTTCCGCTGAAAGCCCGCTTTACGGTTATGAACATGTAAATGATGAAAATAGCAAGAAGGACAATTCCGATAAGACGCGAGAAAAAACCGTTAGTATATGCCACCACAGCATAAATTAATGTAGTAAGGAAGAAGAAAAGCACCGGTATTCTGAAGGACTTTGTATCAACCTCCGCCGACGCTTTCGCGGAAATTGTTATGGCGGAAATGAGGGCCGTATTGCAGATGACCGAGCCTATTGCGTTGCCGTATGCAGTCTGACTCTGGCCCACTGCCGCCGCAATAGAGGAGACCATGACCTCGGGAATTGTTGTCCCTATGGAAACCACCGTAGCGCCTATAAGAATCTCGGGAATATGATAGCGGTGGGCAATCCCTACAGCTCCGTCAACGAACCAGTCTCCGCCTTTAATCAGAAGGACAAGGCCGATTGCAAACAAAATAACAGCTTTGATCATGTAAGCTCCTCAGTGCTATATTCTAACGGATAATCTACCGGATAATCTACAAATTTAACAGCGTTTAGAATACTCCTTCAGCCTTGCTTTTTCTTCCATACCTATTAAAATAAATATACATTAAGTAAACGGCGGAGGAGCTATGTACATTTGGAGTGCCATTGATATAGAGGACCAGCTTTCCGGGCTGCGGGAAAAGGTCAACCGCATCACTCAGGAACTTGGCATGAAAAACCCGGTTCTTTCTCTTCCGTTTCACATCTCCCTGCGCATTTCATTTCCCATCCCCGATGAACTCAGGGATGAGGTCGAGGATTTCATGTTTGCGTATCTCTCCTCTCTGCCTTCCTTTGCAATTCAGGTAGAGGGCCTTGAGAAGAGCGGAAACATAATCTGGATACGAATGAAGGAATCCCCAGATCTCAGAGGTCTGCATGAAGAGCTTTGCTCTCTGCTTCAAAAACGCTTTGATATCCGGCTTCAGGAGTTCGACAGAATTTTCATTTTCCATTCGACCCTGGTTTTTGCGGAAGATGAGTTAAAAACAAGGGAAGCCTTTTCGCGCCTTGAAAAACTGGAGATACCTTCCACGCTTTTTGCCAGGAAATTTGCCATAGGTCCTGCCATAACCGGGGCTGCGGGAGAATCTGCCGTAAGGCGCGTCGGTTTTTTCAAAGATGAAGCTGTATGCTGTTCAATTTATGACAATCCCAAAAACAAAGCCAATACTGATATGACGCTTGACTACTACAGAAACAACGCCGGTCTTTTTTCTGAAAATACCATAGGCGTAGACATGTCAGTCCTTCAGAATGCATTCATGGAACTTATACCTAAAGGAGGTAAGGTTCTTGATCTTGGCTGCGGTACGGGCAGGGATTCTCTGTATTTCAGAGAAGCCGGCTTCAGGGTTTTTTCAATTGACGGTTCAAATGAGATGTGCGGTGTCGCTTCAAAGCTCCTTGGCTGTGAAATAATAAGGGCAACCTTTGAGAAATATGAGACCAACATCGTTTTTGACGGGATATGGGCTTGCGCGTCGCTTCTTCATGTAGAAATGTCCAAGCTTCCGCATACAGTCAGAAAATATGCAAAGATGCTTAGGAATAATGGCATTTTTTATATGTCCTTTAAATACGGAGATTTCTCCGGCGTCAGGGACGGGCGCTATTTTACAGACATAAACGAAGAGCGCCTGAAAGTTCTGCTTTCGGGAATTCCGGAGCTTGAGCTGGTTAAATGCATGACAACACGTGACGGACGGCCGGAACATGAAAGCGAGCTTTGGCTGAACGCCTTCTGCAGAAAAAGGGAACAGGCAGTAGACGATATTGGCGTTCAAAAGATGTGAAGAGGATTCATATCTATTCAAAGGTGTGATACTCTTTAAATCGTCCCATTTGACCTTCACATCGGTTTCAAAACTTCAATAATATTTGACTTTCGAAAGTAAATGTTCTATATTGCATGTGGTTTCAAAAACGTATTTTTCTTGAAGTTTTGAAACTGGAACAAAAAATGAAGACCATCGAAAGAACTGAATATCTGGAAAGGATGAGACGGCTGAAAGGGACCCGCGACATAAAAGTCATCACGGGTGTCAGAAGATCGGGAAAATCGGAATTGATGAAGGCCTTCATTGAATTGCTCAAAAAAGAGGAACCCGATTCCAACATCATCTATCTGGATTTGCTTCTGCATGAGAATGAAAGTCTTCGTGACAAGGATTCCCTGTACGAAAAAGTCGAAAAATCATATAGGGAAAATAAAGCCAACTACCTGTTAATTGACGAAGTACAGCTTTGCAAGCGATTTGAGGAAGCAATCAACTGGATCTATGCGGAGAAAAAATATGACATCTATCTGACAGGTTCCAACGCCTTCATGCTCAGTTCGGACCTTGCCACTTATTTCACCGGAAGGCAGATTGAGATTCATGTACTTCCTTTCAGCTTCAAGGAGTTCTGCGCTTATCATGATGAGGAAAAAGATATCAACAGACTGTTTGAAAGATACTCCACGGAAGGAGGAATCTCCGGTTCTTATGAATATGGCACGCCGGGGGATAAAGCAAGCTATATAAACTCTGTGTTCAACACCATATTGACCAGAGATATCGTACAGCGCTACAGGCTGACGAATCTTCCGCTGCTGAGCAATCTTACTGACTACCTGATGGGCAACATGAGCGAACTTACATCTGTAAATAATATCACAAATAAGCTGAAAGCAGAGAAAAATGATACGAATCATGTTACAATAGGCAACTATATCAGGTATCTTGGAGACGCGTTCCTGTTCTATGACGTAAAACGCTACGACATCAGAGGCAAGAAGTACCTGGAGACGGCAGACAAGTATTACCTTGTAGATCAGTCTTTCCGCTATTCACGTCTCGGAACAATCAACATGGATTATGGGAAGTTATATGAGAACATTGTTGCAATGGAACTGATCAGGCGTGGTTATGAGATATATGTCGGAAAGCTCTACGAAAAAGAAATCGACTTTGTAGTCAAGAAACAAAATGAAAAACTGTACATCCAGGTTTCAGACAACATCTCAAATCCTGAGGCATTGGAGCGAGAGCTGTCTCCCTTGCGAAGTATCAGGGATTCGTATCCAAAAATACTCATCGCAAGAACCGGACATGAGGTCTACGACAAAGAAGGGCTCATAATCCATGATATAGCCAGATGGCTGGCTGAAAACGACAGATAGGCCATATCTGGCATCTTGCCTGTAATCATTGAATCATCTTTCTGATAAGCTTTTTTCGCTGAGCGCATACTCAATTGCAACCGCGAGACTGTGACTGCGGATGCAATCTCTTTCCAGGAAGTGTCCCTGTGGTAGGTCCACTGTATGACGAATCCAAAACACGTAAATATCTGGACCATGCCTTTGAAAGAACGTCATTCCTTGGAATGAAAAAACTTATTTTCGGAAGCTCTGCCGCACGAAGGCGCGGGGATCTGAGTAAAGAAACAGCGGATGCCTATTTTCAGACATGTCTTGGAATTTTACAGCTTTACTGTGAAAAATATGACATTGATGTTCTTATAGAACCCATCCGTAAGGGCGAGGCCGATTACATCAATATCCTTGACGAAGGGGCCCAGGCTACACGCAAGGCACGATCTGACGGGAATGACCGCATTTTTCTTCTTGCAGATCTTTTCCACATGATGTGCAACGGAGAGGACATTAAAAGTCTTGCACGGAATTTTGACCTGATCCGTCATGTCCATGTGGCCGAGTCTGACAGGACTCTTCCATCCGGTTCTTTCAGCTGCTATATTTCAGAAGGTCTTTCACTTCTGAAGAAACTTGGCTATTCAGGCCCTGTTTCCTTTGAGGCAAAAAGACCCGATACAATTTCAGAGCTTTCCGGCTGCAGGGAACTTCTTGCAAATGCCCTTCAAATTTATACTTAAAAATTTAAGAAGCTGCCTGTTCGGGGCAGCTTCTTTTATTACTTTTTAAGATTCCTGTTTATATTTTTCAGGCTGTGACGAATACTTAGCCATGATGAAAACCAGATTGCAATATAAACCAGCAGGAAAATAAAGATATAAAGGGCAATTCCTACTGAATTTTCAGGTATCCATTTCATTAGCCATGAAAGAGGGAAAAAGACAACTGAAACAATTACCATGTGGATTATTGTCTGCTTAAGAATACTCCAGTTTTCAATTTCCCATATGACGGATGACCCTGCAAACACAATTCCGAACAGGCAATAGACAAGTGTCTGTACAAGAACCGCACCGAACTGGCTTCCCGTGGACGATGTCAGCTCAGGCATCGCGGCATGGTAAAAACCGTCTCCTGCAATCGCTGAAACTATGATTGTTATCATATATCCGATAGCAATGCCAAAAGGTATTCCGATTAATGCCCTTAGTACGATTTTCTTCTTCATTTGTAACTCCTTATTAAAGTCCTAAAGTTTTCTTGATTTTCTGTACGTAACGCCGTGAAACAAAGGCAACCGTTCTGTCCTGCATGACTACGTAAATAGTTCCCGACATGCTCAGATCAAAGGATTTTACCTTTTTCAGATTTATGATTTCTGAATTGGAGATTCTGACAAAACAACTTTTATCAAGCCTTTCTTCAATCTCATACAGCCTCATTTTCAACAAGAATTCACAGTTCTGCGTTTTTGCAAAAACCTTGCCGTCGCAGGCATAAATCTTTGAAATTGTCTCCTGTTCCAGAATCTGCATTTCATCATTTCTGAAGCCTGCAATCATCTTAGGCTGTTCGCAGGAAAGCATCTTGAGCAGGGCATCAATTTCTGCATCCATTTTTCCTGCAATTATGATAACTTTAGTTTCTGAAACACTGCTGTCTATCTTAACATCTATCTGCACGCGTCCTGCCTCCCTGATACCTGAATCCTAACTTAGGTAAACAGACAAATCCATACAATTTGATATGGACGGTTGTTTTTAGAACACGGATGGTTATTTGAGCTATTCAAAATACTAAATTTTTGCTTAAGTGAGCATGAGGTTATTTTCTACCTTTTGTAGAAGATTTTTTTATTTCCTCATGATAGAAGAAATTCACAACCACGGGCGGAGCTTCAAAAGGCTTTTTCATGCTGTCATCGTTTCGCACATATTCAAGGCCGTTCGCTTTTGTGTATTCACGTACCTTATTATCCATATCTTCCCAGTACCAGCGCATGCACTGCTGATATATTTCATCATAAAGAGAAAGCAAATCGGGATGTTTTTCTCTAATATAGTTCATTATTACGGGTTTGTAGCTGCCTCTGAGGTTAAGGTTTTCAAGCCATACCAGATTGCACTGATTTTTGACTCTTTCAATTATGGAAATAACATCCGTTATGCCGGGGAAAATGGGGGAGATGAAGCATGTTGTTCGGATTCCGCTGTCATGCAGAATCTTCATTGCAGACAGTCTGCGCTCTATGCTTACAGCTTTATCCATATCGTTCTTAAAGTCTTCATCAAGAGTGTTTATGCTGAAGCCTACACGTGCATCCTGAAAGGTTTTTATAATATCCAAATCCCTTAGAACCATGTCTGATTTGGTCTGAATGCTCAGCTTTATTCCGCTGCCATGAAGCTGCTCCAGTAAAGAACGTGTTCTTCTGAATGTTTCTTCTTCCGGAAGATAGGGGTCTGTAACCGAACCGAAAAAAAGTGCTTTCCCTCTGTATTTTTCAGGGTTCTTTATATCCGGCCAGTATTTTATATCAAGAAAGTCTCCCCAGGGTTCAGGATGATTTGTAAAGCGCTTCATGAAGTTTGCATAACAGTACTTGCAACTGTGGGTGCATCCCACATAGGGATTAACCGAGTAGTCGCCAATGGGAAGATTAGATTTTGTCAATACGCTCTTTGTAAAAACTTCATCTATAATCACATCCATTACAAACCTCCGATTGTTTAAATATATCACCTGAAAAGGGAAATGAGGAAGTTGGGGCACAGCTGAAACTTATCCGGCATATCCCAAACGGTGAGCTTTCTGCCGCCGTGATTTCCAGAAGCGGTTTTTCCCGCTATGCTTTTCGGCTTACATCCCGCGCCGTTGTCCGCGGAAGATGCTTATAGATATTTTGACAGCCCCCGTCTTTACAAAAAACAAATTCTGCTTAAATAATAAAAATCTTTACTTTGTTCTATTTTAATATATATTAAATAAAGATTTATGAGACATTCCCATATATAACTATGGTGGTCTAAACAAAAGACTAAAAGAAAGAAATTTAAAAAAATCAGATTTAACCTCTGTGCTTAAAATTTCTTCACGCATCCTTGCTAAAATCTCAAAAGGAGAAAAACTTGCGGACAGAGTAATGTCAAAACTTTGTAGTTATTTTTCATGCAGCAAAGATGATTTGTGCCGCGTCACATCAGCCAATCCTATCCTCCAAATACTGAGAGAGGAAAAGGAACATAAAATTTCGGGTGATCTCTACCACGAACTTCAAATCATAATCGACTTTCATTACAGGTTTGAACGAATCCATCCTTTTCGGGATAGGAACGGTAGTATCGAAAAGCTTATTGCATTTAAGGAGTGCCTAAAAAACAATCTGGTACCTTTCATTATTGAAGAACGGAAAAAAATTATTACTACCGTGGTCTTAAAGAATACAACAATGAACCGGGCTTCCTTGTTGATACTTGCTACGAGGGCAGGACACTTTCCGTGCCCTGGCTCAGCTTTTCGATATTGATGTTTCTGTTTTAGATGAAAATTGATTGTCCGAACTTTGGATATTGTGTCCGGTATATGATTTTCCTGCCCTGCAGGAACACCTATGCTCGGAAAGCTGTTGCTCTTGGGGTAATTACTCTGTTATTTTTTTGTTGCATTCTCTCTATGGTGGTGTATGATTCCAGTAGAGACATTATGATGTCATAAGGTCATTTCAAGGAGAGGGAATGGATCCGCTTTATTCAAAGATCAAAAGAGACATTGAAGAGAAAATAAAGAACGGAACATATACTTCCGGCCAGTTCATTCCATGCGAGGGAGAGCTGCAGGCCTACTATCACGTAAGCCGAATCACTATCAGAAAAGCGGTAAATGAGCTGGTAAACGAAGGATATCTGACAATCATCAGAGGCGTTGGAACAAAGGTTGCTCCTTCAAAGCTTAATTCTAAGGGTTCTGAGCTGATGAGCTTCACAGAGCTTATGAAGAAGCAGGGTATTGAGCCTGGAGTTAAGGAGATTAGCGTTAAGCTTGGACGCGGTGATAACAATGTCACATCTATGCTGGAGATTTCTCCGTGGGAAGAGTACGTAGAAATCTACCGCGTCAGGACAGCGGACGGAGAGCCAATCACAACAAACCTTTCTTACATTCCGCTTTCAATAGTGCCTGGAAATGATATTTCTATCTTTAATTCATTTTTATCCCTGTACAGCGTAATAGAGAACAAATGCAATGTTCAGATTGTCACTACAGAAGACTCGATGAGCGCAGTTGCTGCTTCTTCAAAGCAGGCAGAAATACTTGGGATACACAGAAATGACCCGCTTTTAAGCATAGAAAGAAAAGCATACAACAAAGAAGGTGGAGTGATTGAATGGAGCCGCATTCTTATCAGAGGCGACCGCTACAAGCACATAATTACATTAAGAAAAAGACAATAGGAGTTTGTTATGGAAATAGTAAGTGTTTCAACATATGCAATGGATGTGATTATGAACGTAAATACACTTCCGGGAGAAGACGGATTTGCAGTAGTTACAAATAATACCTACCTTCCGGGCGGAAGCGGAACAAACGTAATGGTTCAGGCTGCAAGGCTTGGAGCGGATTGCGGTTTTTTGGCTCTTATTGGAAAGGATAGTATTGGCGACGATATTATCAGGAGCCTGAAGGATGAGGGTATTGACACTTCAAGAATCCTCAGAAAAGAAAACGGGATTTCCCTTCACACTGACATTGTTGTAGATGAAGAAGGAAAGAAGTTCATTCTTCTTAATATGGGCAATGCATTCCTTGCATACGATGCAAAGGATGTTGATAAGGAATATATCAGACAGGCAAAGGTCTACTACACGGATCTGCTCCCTTACGGTGCGGCTTATCAGGGCTTGAAGAGTGCAAAGGAAGCAGGACTTAAGACTGGTTTTAACATGCAGGTAGATTTGAACACAATGATTGGCTTTGGTGTCGGTAAGGAAGCCGTACTTGAGAGCCTTAAGTATGTAGAGCTGTTCGCTCCATGCAGAGCCGGACTGTACCAGATTTGCGGAACAGAAAACCTTGATGAATGTCTCAAGTATGTAAGGCGGTACTTCAAGGGAACACTGCTTGTTACCCTTGGAAAGGACGGCGCCGTTGCATTTGATGAAAATGACAAAAAGTATGTTCAGCCGGCAAAGATGGTAAAGGCAGTGGACACCACCGGTGCCGGAGACTCATTTATGGGCGCAATGCTTTATACATATCTGCTGAATGGCATGAGTCTTGAAGAATCAATGAAAATTGCAACTGCATGTTCTGCAATCACATGTCAGGGTCTTGGAGCAAGAAGTGCTCCAACAATGGAAATGGTTAAAAAGGTAAACTGAAAAAGTAGGAAATTCGGCTTGCTAAAAAATTAATAAATGCGGAGTTGTCCGTAAAGAAAGGAGAGAAAAAATCATGTCAGAAGAAGTAAAGAAGACAGAAGGTGACCTTAAGAAGAATAGTTGGTCAGCCAGAAGAATTGCCATCCTCGCTATCTTTATCGCACTTAGCGCAGTTGGCGCTGTTATTAAGATTCCAAGTCCACTAGGTTCAATTGGTCTTGACTCATTCCCGGGATATTTCTGTGCACTCGCATTTGGATATCCGGAAGGTGCTATTGTTATTGCTGTAGGACATATCCTTTCAGCAGCAGTTGCAGGTTTTCCGTTAACAGTTCCACTACACCTTGCTATTGCAGTTTCAATGGCAGTAGTAGCTGTCGTTGTACGTTTTCTGGCTACAAAACTTGGAAAGATTGGTCCAGTAGCAGCTGTCGTTGCTGGTGTTCTTCTCAACAGTTTTGCTCTTGGCTTCTGGCTGCTTCCACTCGGAGGATGGGGACTTTACACGGGGGCAACACCATCATTGTTCGTAGCATCACTTGTTAACGGTATTATTGCAGTTATCGCATTCTATGCGCTTCGCAACACAAAGCTTATTAACAGATAATTAAGATTGCGGATATTGGGCGGAGGAAACCCCTCCGCTTTTTTTAGGGGCGAAAATGGCCAACAAAGCAATAGAGATGCAGGATGTAAGCTTCACCTACAAGGGAAGTGAAACAGAGGTGCTGCAGAACATTAATCTAACAGTGGAAGAAAGTAAGTTTACTGTTATTATGGGAAGAACAGGTGCCGGGAAGACAACACTCGCCATGCTTCCAAATGGAATTATTCCTCAGCTTGTAGAAGGAAAAGTAAAAGGAACGGTTATTGCCGACTCTAAAGACACATCACTATACAGGGTTCAGACAATGGCTAAAGAAATCGGTCTTGTCCTTCAGGACCCTGAGACTCAGATATTCGGCCGGACAGTAGAAGAAGATACTGCATTCGGACCAAGGAACTATCTGATTCCAAGAAAGGAAATCTTAGAAAGAACTAAGGTTGCACTTTCAAAAGTCAGACTTGACGGTTATGAAAAGAGACAGACAAGTCAGCTCTCAGGCGGAGAAAAACAGAGACTTGCTATCGCAGGTATTCTTGCAATGAATCCATCAATTATTATTCTTGACGAGCCAACATCAGAGCTTGACCCGATTGGCAGAGAGGAAATTTATTCAACAATGGTTTCCCTTCAGAAGGAGCAGCACAAGACTGTTCTTGCCGTTGAGCACTCAAGTCAGGAAATAAGCGAAAAAGCGGATGAAGTTGTAGTTCTTAGCGATGCTCGCGTAGTATGGCAGGGAAACCCTGAGATGTTCTTCAGAGAACTGGAGCTTGTAGATAAATATGGAATTAAACCGCTTCCGGTAAGTAAGATTGGCTGGAAGCTTTACAGGAAGGGATATATCAAAAAAGAAGAAATTCCTCTGACTGTAAATGATGCATACAAGCTTATCATTAAGCTTCTTGACGGAAAGAAGCTTGTCTTTGAGCCAAAGGGAGAAAAGAGAACTGAGGCAAAGAAGCTCATTGAAGTCAGAAATCTTCACTATAAATATGATAAGAGCAAGGAAGCAATTCGAGGCGTTGACCTTGATGTCTATGAAGGCGACTATCTGGCATTGATTGGTCAAAATGGAGCTGGAAAGACCACCCTTGCTAAACACTTTAACAGTTTGTTCAAGCCATCAGAGGGAAACATCATTGTATGTGGTAAGGACACAAAGAATGAAGAGCCGTACTCTCTTGCAGAAAGCATTGGTTATGTCTTCCAGAACCCTGACAATCAGATTTTCTCCACCTCTGTCTATAAGGAAATGGAGTATGGTCTTAAAAATCTTAAGCTTGACGAAAAAGAAATTTCTGAGAGAATTCACGAGGTCGCGAAGATGCTCGATCTTGAAAAGGTCCTGAATGAGCATCCATTCTCTCTTGGAAAGGGCGAGAGACAGAGGATTGCCGTTGCGTCAATTCTTGTCCTGAAACCAAAAATTCTTGTTGTTGATGAGCCAACCACCGGTCAGGACTGGGATGGAATTCAGAACATGATGAAGCTCATTGACCAGCTTCATGAAAACGGGACAACAATCATAATGATTACACATGATATGGACGTTGTCGCAACCCATGCAAACAGAGCTGTTGTTATGTGTTACGGAAAGATTGTTGCTCAGGGCGGCGTTAGAGAAGTCTTTAAGCAGAAGGCGGTACTTGAGAGCGCCTTTGTTTCAAGGCCTCAGATTGCCGAGCTTTCTGAAAAGCTTGGACTTGAAAATATGGCCTTAAACTCAGATGAAGTTGCAGATTCTGTTATCTCTGCATTGGAGGCAGAAAAATGAATGATTCATATCTGCACAGATTGAATGTAGTTACAAAACTTTTTGTCTTTCTTTGTGTTATTATTGCGGTCTTCCTGTTCTCACATCCGCTTGCAAACCTTTGTCTGCTCGCATTCCTTTTAATAGTTATCCTGCCTGCAGGAATTAACCTTAAGTCAATGTTCCAGACTCTTGGAGGAATGAAGCTTCTGTTTGTTCTTATTGTTCTGTTTAGTATTTTTACAAGACAGACAGGCAGATGGGTAAACCCGGAGTCCTTCAGAGTCCTGTTTCACTTCTGGAAATGGGATGCTACAGTTGGAGGACTTTATCAGGGTCTGACCTTCATGCTAAGAATTTTCACAATGATTCTGGCAACTGTTACTTTTACTGTTACAACTCCTATTGATGACATTCTCTCATTTCTGAGCAGATGTCATGCTCCTTATGAGTTTTCAATTGTTGTTGCTACAGCAATAAGCTTTGTTCCGACTCTGCTTAAAAAGAAGGACATGATCTTCCAGGCTCAGAAGGCCAGAGGTGCCGGTATTTCTGACAAGGGCGGAATTAAACAGCTTATTGCATACGTTCCTATCATGGTTCCTCTTGTAACAAATTCTATTCTAATGGCGGACAGTCTTTCTATTTCCATGACAAACAGAGGCTACGGAGCCAACAAGGCCTGGACAGATATGATAGATAGTCATGCGGAGAAGAAGGACTACTTTGTAATGATTCTCTTCGCGCTTCTTCTTACAGGATGTTTTTTTCTTAGATACAAGTTTAAGGTGGGCCGGATTTAATGGACGAAACATACGACAGAATACTTGGAATGCTCTATGGCTGTGCAATCGGAGACTCCTTTGCAATGCCTGCTGAAATGTGGGAGCCGGACAGAATAAAGAAGGAGCTCGGTACAATTACAGATTTCATTCCCGGTCCTGTCTCAAATGAGATAAGCGGAGGCTTCAGGGCAGGGGAGACAACTGACGATACTATCGTTGCCTTTATCTGCGCCTCGGAGCTTATCAGGACAAAGGGAAGCATAAAGCCGCTTGATGTTGTGAACGCAATTGAAAGGTGGTCTCTGGAAAATCCAAAAAGCAAAACCATAGTTGGACCGTCAACCAGAAAGGCTTTTGAGGCAATTCACAAAGGCCTTGATGTAGGGGTTTCCGGGAAAAACGGAGTGACAAACGGAGCAGGGACAAGGGTCGCTCCAATTGGAGTCCTTTTTAATTCTTCGGATTCCTCTCAGATAGCCAGGAGGGCAGTTGATGTCTGCATGGCTACCCATAATACCTCTGTCGCTATAGCTGGAGCTTCTGCAATCGCGGTCGCTGTTTCTCATGGCATAGAGGGAAAGAATATAAGGAATATGCTTTCTGTTGTTCTTCCTGCTGCTGAGAAGGGCTCTGAGTATGGCTATGAAAAAACTGACACAGACCTTCCGTTGAGGATTAAAAAGAGCTTTGAAAGAAGTGACTCTCTGAATGATGATTCACTCTTTATGAAGGCTCAGTATGAAGAAAACGGAAGCTCGCTACCAATGCGGGAGGCCTGTCCTACCGCTCTTTCAATTGCATATAGAAGTGGCGGCGAAATAATGAAGGCGGCCTATCTTGCTGCAAACATGGGCGGGGACACAGATACAGTTGCTGCCATGGCCTGTATGGTCATTGGTGCCCATATTGGTGCCTCAAATATTCCACCGGGAGCAAAAGAACTTGTGGCAAGTGTAAATAATCACCCTTTCGAGGAGACGGCATTAAAATTAGCCGAACTTAGAAAACAGTTGCTAATCTAAGACGTTTTTTGTCGGACTTATTCCATCAAGCGTGAAAAACATATTCAGATTTGTCTGGGCTGTTTTTAGAAGAAGTTTGTGTAATTCCGGTGAAAAGGCCTTCTTTCACTGCTTTCTCCCGGTCATTACAGGAACCATTCGAACGAAGTTGTGGAAAGTTTTGTGTACAATTCTGTACGCAGTCTCATTGGAGAAAGCCATAATAAGGCTACTAACTTATTTTCAGTAAAGGAAATGAATATTTGTGTTTGCGAGCAGGTTTTGATACAGAAAAACGATTATTCCGTAGAGGTATCTATGAATACCTATTGCCACATGACATAAAAATAAATTGACAAATTGCATATTCATGCTATCATTGAATTGTACATTTTTAGTTTACAACCATTGGGAGTAAAAATTCGACAAATACACCGCAGGACGGGAAGCCTGAGCCCCGACTGTCAGGTGTATTTTTTTTGGTTCAGGCCTCTTCTGTGGTTGGGAAGGAGATTCATATGCGAATGACGATTGAACGACTTAAAGAAAGAATCAGAGCTGGTCGAGGAGTTTTGCCTGCGACTAAAGTCATTAAGGGCGGAAAGCTTGTTAATGTTATTACGGGAGAGATTTATCCTGCCGATATAGCTGTTTATAAGGACATGATATCTGCAGTCGGTGCGGTGGATGACTATATAGGCCCTGATACCGAAGTCATCGATGCCGAGGGCGGATATCTTGTGCCTGGGATGATTGATGGCCATATTCATAGCGAATGCAGCAAGTTGAGCATAACAAGCTATGCAAAAGCAGTTGTTCCGCATGGAACAACCAGCATGATTTCCGGTCTTGACGAATACATCTCCGTATCTGGGCTTGAAGGCCTGAAAGAGGTTTTCCAAGAGATTCAAGCCAGTCCGCTCAAAGTTTTCTGGGGTGCGCCTTACAAGACTCCTTATACAATTCCCAAATCGACCGTATCATATAATTTCACCAAGAAAACCCATGAGATGGTTCAGAAATGGCCGGAGTGCAATGGTGTATGGGAAACAGTCTCCGAGTGCGTCAGAGAGGAAGACGAGGATACGCTTGGGGCGATGGCTGAGGCGTTCAACAACCGCTTGTCTGTTTTCGGATGCGCTCCGATGCTCAGAGGCAAGGAGCTGAATGGCTACATATGCTCCGGGGTGCGCCTTGACCATGAAAGCTATGACCATGAGGAGATTGTTGAGAAGCTCCGAAAGGGAATGTTCGTGCTTATCCGCGAATCATGTGTGACGCATTTTCTCAAAGAGAACATCAGGGCGGTCACAGAGGTCAACCCGGCGTTCGCAAGGAGGGTAAGCTTCTGCACGGATGATGTGACATCCACTGATATACTGAACAATGGGCATATGGACAACCTTGTAAGGCTTGCCATGGAAGCTGGGGTAGATCCTGTCACTGCAATTCAGATGGCCACTATAAACAGCGCCGAAGCGTACAGACTTGATCATCTTGTGGGTTCAATCACCCCCGGTAAGATTGCGGATATCCTTTTCGTGAAATCCTTGAAGGGATTTGAGGTTGAAGAGGTTATGACAAACGGAAGGATGGTTGCCAAAGGCTCGAGGCTGATTTATGAACTCAAAGCTCCGGAAAGAAGCCCTGTTCTCAAAGGCCGGCTTAATTGTAAACTTACGACCAAAGAGGATTTTGAATTCAGGACAGATTTGGTGAAGGACGGCAAGGTTAATGTTCTTTCAATGGAAATCAAAGGGCCGTTTGTGAGAAAGAGACGCGATGTTGTCCTTTCTGTTAAAGAAGGGATAGTGCAGCCCGACATTGAAAATGATGTCGCCATGGTTTCGGTGCTTGAACGTTTTGGGGTGAACGGCAACAAAGCTCTTGCCTTCTGCTCCGGATGGAAACTGCGCAAGGGGGCTATGGCTTCCTCAGCCGCTCCGGATGACAACAATCTTGTCGTCATGGGCGTGAGCGCAAGCGATATGTCCGTTGCAGCTAATTATCTGATTGAACAAGGCGGCGGGCAGGTTGTCGTTGCAGATGGCAGGATTATGGAATTTCTACCGCTCCCGGTTGGCGGGATAGTGACGGATCTTGAACCGGAAGAGGTCGCTGAGCGTGAGAGGAGGATTGACCGGGCGGCAAGGGCGCTGGGCTCCGACCTGCCTGATCCCATGATGTATATGTTCTTCCTTCCTATCACGGCGATTCCTGATTATGCAATAACAGATGCAGGTCCTACGTATTATCCGGAACTATGCATATACAATCCTGTTCTCGGCATCGCTGATTGAACGGCCGGTTCGGATTCGGGGAACTGATTATGCAAAGAATTATGGAAAAAAGCAAGCTTAAGAAGCTGATTGATGTGGCTGCCGGGAGAATCAAGGCCGATATCGTTATCAAGAACTGCAAGATAGTGGATGTTTTTGCTGGCAGGGTTGTGCCGGGTGACATAGCGATTGCCGATGACAGGATTGCCGGAGTAGGGGTGTACGATGGCATTGTTGTTGTGGATGCCAGGGGCTGCTATGCGGCTCCTGGGTTCATTGACAGTCATATCCATATCGAATCCTCTTATGTCCGTCCGGAGGAGATAGGAAGACTGCTGGTTCCGCATGGGGGAACGACAATCATCGCCGACCCGCATGAGATAGTCAACGTATGTGGGATTAATGGCTTGGATTACATGATTGAAGCGGCTAAAGGTACTAGGCTTGATATAAAGTACATGCTTCCATCCTGTGTCCCCGCCACCTCGTTCGAACATTCCGGCGCAAGGCTTGGCGCAAAGGAGATGCAGGAGCCTATCCGAAAGGACAGCGTATTCGGAATGGGAGAGTTCATGGACTTCCCCGGGGTCATAGCTGGAAGAGAAGATGTCCTGGATAAGCTGCTTCTTGCGCACAGGAGCGGCAAGCTGATTGATGGACATGCCCCCGGCGTATCAGGGAAAGCGTTGAATGCGTATGCAGCAGCCGGCATACTGGGGGATCATGAATGTTCTTCCGTGGAAGAGATGAATGAAAGGATAAAGCGTGGCATGTATGTTCTGCTAAGACACGGATCTGCTTGCCACGAATTGCCAATCCTGCTTGAAGGGGTGACGCCTGAGAACAGCAGAAGATGTGTGTTGTGTTCTGATGACAGGCAACCTAAGACAATACTTGATGAAGGTCATCTGGATAACCATTTGAGAATCTGCGTAAGTGGAGGAATCGCTCCCATAGAGGCAATCAGAATGGCAACGTTGAATGCCAGTGAGTGTTTTGGTCTGAGAGACAGGGGCGCTATCGCTCCGGGCAGACGGGCTGACGTAGTATTGCTTGATGATCTGAAATCATTCAATGTAAGGAAGGTCTGGATTGCGGGAGAGCTTTGCGCTGAGGATGGCAGATATCTGCCGGAAATCAAGGTCTGTGATATCGCTTCTGTTCGCGGCAGTGTTCATATTGAAGGATTCTCAAAGGAGAAGCTCAAGATGAGGCTAAAGACAAATGTTGTCAATGCGATTGGAATACTTCCAGGCAGCGTTGTCACTCAGAAGGTTGTTCAAAAAATTGCTCTGGATTCCGATGGTGAGTTTGTCTTTAATCCTGAAGTGGATGTTGTGAAAATCGCTGTTGTCGAAAGGCATCATGGAACAGGCAATGTGGCTTGCGGATTCCTGAAAGGCTATGGAATGAAGGACGGAGCTGTTGCCCTTTCCATCGCCCATGATTCCCACAACATCATTGTTGTCGGCACAAGTGACGAAGAGATGGAGTTTGCGGTGAAAGCTCTGGCGGCACAGGAGGGCGGCATTGTCTTGGCGAAGCATGGGAGGGTTGTGGATTCCATGCCGATGCCTATTGCCGGTCTTATGAGCGATCAAAGCGGTGAATGGGTGAGCGAAAAGCTGGCGGGGCTTCATAGGAAGGCTCATGAGGAGCTTGGAATCAGTTCTTCAGTCGAGCCTGTGATGACGCTTTGTTTCATGTCATTGGCCGTCATTCCCGAGATTAAATTAACCGATATGGGCTTGTTTGATGTGACGGCATTCAATTTCATTCCCATAGAGGCGAGTTTATAAAAGGAGTTTATAAAAGGAGATTTCAAGATGAAAGAAGAAAAAAAGACATTGGTTCCCTGGTTCAACAAAGGAGACATCGGAGGGCTTAGCTACATGATTACAAATAATATTGTCAATTATTTGATAGTGATAGCGACGCTTTCAGGGGTTCTGGGATGGCCGGACAAGGTGGTATTCGGATATGTGATTCCCGGCATGTCCATAGGTCTTCTGGCCGGCGGCCTGTATTATGCCTATATGGGATACAAGCTGTCAAAGAAAGAAGGAAGGGCGGATGTTACGGCGCTTCCTTCGGGCGTCTCAACTCCGGCGATGTTCGTCATTCTGTATGGCGTAATCATGCCGCTTCACTATGCGCTTGGAGACCCAATGCTTGCCTGGTCTGCGGCGGTGGCTGCATGTTTCATCGGCGGATTCGTTGAGTTCTGCGGTGGCATCATAGGGCCTTGGATGAAGGCCCGGCTTCCAAGGGCGGCGCTTCTGGGAACTGTGGCCGGCATAGGCTTCATCTGGATGGCGACACAGGGAGTGTTCGATATTTTCGGAGATCCGCTGGTGGGGCTTCCCGTTCTGTTTGTAGCGTTAATCGGGCTTTTCGGAGGGTATCTCTTCCCCAAGAAGATTCCGCCGTTGGTTGTGGCGATTGTCGGAGGTATTGTCTATGCGCTCTGCCTTGGCAGGACAAGGCCTGATTTTAGCGGGGTGGGTTTCTATTTTCCGAATCCTGTGATGAGCATTCAGTACATGATAAACGGTTTCGCGATTGTGGCTCCCTATCTTACAATAATAATTCCTGTTGAGATTTATAATTTCATTGAGACAATGGACAATGTGGAGGCGGCTAATGCCGCTGGAGACAACTATAACGTCCGTGAGGCGCAGTTCGCCGATGGTATCTGCACAATGATTTCGGCTCTGTTCGGCGGAGTTGTGCCCAACACTGTATGGCTTGGCCATGCGGGGCTGAAAAAGTCTCAGGCAGGCATCGGCTATTCCGTAGTGTCCGGGCTTGTTCTTGGATTGGCCGGGTTTTTCGGTTTGTTCACATTCCTTAACAGCGTTGTTCCCGCATCCATCTGTGCTGTCACTTTCCTCTGGTGCGCTGTTGTCATGGTGGCTCAGGCCTTCAAAGACAATGATAGGAAACACTATGCGGCGGTTGTTGTTGCGATGATTCCTCCTATTGCGGACTATCTGTATACTCAGGTTACGGGTGCGGCGAGCCTTGCTGATCTGTGGACAGAGATTCAAGTGTCGGGATTGGCGGAGTATTCCTCGGAAGTCACTCGGTCATTGATTGATGCGGGCGTTATGTGGAATGGTGTTCCGGGAACCAAGGCCGGGGCGATAATAATAGGCATTCTTCTGGGTACGATTGTGACATTTATAATTGACAGAAAGATGCTCAAGGTTGCCGTGGTGGCGGTTGCGGGATACCTTCTTTCCTGCTTTGGATTCATCCATAGCGCACAGCTGGGCTTCTATCCCTTCTCGCCGTTTGCGCTCGGATACCTTGTAGTTGCTGTACTTGCCGCCATTTTCCATTTTGGTCGCGGCAGCTGGCTTAAGGGAACTGATGATTTTGAGTATGTTTGATTGTCCGATATCTTGAAGCCCGGTTCTTCGATGTTTTTCATGGGCGGCTCATTGCTGAGAGAAGTCGATGGGTCGCTGCTTGTTTATGCGAAGAAAGGTCTTATGCGCTTAGTTGAAATAATAACTGCAAACTGCGTGCAGCGTGATTTTTGTTGCATAACTCTTTAAATAATGTATCCCGGCTTCCGCAGTAAAAATAAAAGCCCCGTCGTGAAGCAGTTTATCGGAAATCTGCAATCGCAGACAGCGGGCGGGGCAGGCAAATCCAATGCTTTCTCCCGCTTCATGCAGAAGCGGAACATCAAGCAGGAATGGCAAGAACGTCTGGGAGAACGAGAGAAAGGTTGTGCCAAACAGAGAACTGAAGGGTATGGTTGAGTTCTATAAGACGGGTTCCAGAGAGCAGAGACCAAGGGAATCCGCGCCGGAGCTCTAAGAAGTAGGGCAGCTTCGGCTGCCCGATACATCTACAGATGACAGTGTTAATATCAGCTTTCGACATTTCGGCAGAAAAATAAAATTACTGCCGAAATGCCCGTACCTGAACTTTCTGTAAGCCTATCTTTCTCTTTACGGTTTTCATTATAAAAGAACACGGCTCTCTCAATGTTTTGTGAAAAACATCATATCCCCCCTTTGACAAATGAAAGGGAAAGTGCTACTTGCGGTGGAATAAATCAAGGGTCTGTGGTAAGCTATGACTAACTGAGAACATGAAACGGACAATATTCAGGAGGAGCAGACACAAAGCAAAGAATAAGGAGCGAAGCCCTATGACACGCGGACAGATTTTGAAAGACTTCTTCAAAAACACTGTTTTAACGGTTGTGATCGCCCCGCTTCTGTTTGCTTGGGCAAACTTCTTTTTGTCAAGGACGGAGAAGTCAACTGTTTTTCTTGTGGGACTTTTCCGCGGGATTCCGTTCGGCATCCGGCGGATGTTCCTGTGGCTCATCCCCTCTGGAAGCAGCCTGACCTTTTCCGTAGGGATCATTGCCGTCAATTTCATTGCAGGCGGGGACGATCGGTTTTGTTGTTCTGCTGTGGGAGCTTTTTGTCGCCGTATGGTATATCCCGCTTGCAATCTGCCGGCTTATTGCAGTCGGAAAATAAAGCAGCGATACCGATGTTCATGTTGAAGATTAAGGAGAAACGAGGTTTCCATGGATATAGTAAGAACGATTTTGGACGGGATTATGATGGCGGCCTATTTCAATGGACTGGCCGCCGTGTTTCTTTTGATTAACCCAAGATACTTCTTCAGCAGCTACCCGAAGACCATTCAACAGGCATCTCCGATTTCTGCAACAAAAGAAGAAAAGAAAGCAAATGCAAATATTACGTGTCTTCTTCTTTTTCCGCTGTTGCTCTACGGGGCGGTCAGCGCCGTTTATGCGGGGACAAGCCGTTTTTGGATGCTGTTCCTGTCCGGCTACATCAACTGGATGATCGTGAACTTCGGTGACCTGATCTTTCTTGACGGAGTGCTGTTCTCAAAGCAGAAAACTCGCGTTATGCTTCCGGGGACAGAAGATCACCCTGATTATGAAACAAGAAATTGGATGCGAAAATTCGCTCTGCCGGAGCATCTGTTTTTCTGGCCGTTCCTTATTGTGCCTCTTTATGCGTTTGTACAGACAGGGCTTTCGCTTTTGATCCGGCATTTTAGCATTCTTACATTTTAGATCTTTAAAAAGGAATTATCTATGAAATTAAGTCACATTATTTTGAAAGTGGAGCAACTTGACAAGGCTGTGCAGGAATACAGAGAAAAGGGCTTCGCCGTTGAATACGGGAGAAAGAAAAATCCCATCAACGCCTTGATTTACTTCTCAAACGGTCCCTATATCGAGCTTTTGGACGGAACGCGGATGCCCGGCGCAGCAAAGGCCGCCATGCGCTTCTTTGGGAAAGGCGTGGTCATTGACAGATTGCAGCGCCTTGACGACTGCGCCCCGGGGTATTGCGAGCTTGCCCTTGAGAACTATGAGACCAAGCTGAACAGTGAAATCGCCATTCTACAAAGGCACGGAATTAAAAGCTGCAAGGTGCCAAGCCGCCGCCGGGCAGACACCCACGGCAGAGATCTGCGCTTCCGCCTTGCTTTTCCGGAGGCACTGGATATCCCGTTCCTGATGACCTATTTTTCCGTTGATCCGAAGCCTGTGAATTTTGTCCATCCGAACGGAATCCTGGAGGTCGGCAAGGTGGTCTACGGCACCGACCCCTCCCGCTTTGCGGTGATCCGGGAGCTGTGCGACGATAAGCGGCTGGAGCTTGCAGAGGGAAGCGGGATCCGTGTGGAATTCATAAAATCAGATAAGGACAGTGTATGAGCAAGGTGATTGTTAAATGCTCTGTATTTTCGGCCGGTTCCGAAGCAATATGGGAGAATCTGCAAAGCCTCTCCTCCCTGCAATATGTCGCCGCGCCCTTTTGCAGCCTTTGAGCCTGCGGACGGCAGGGATGATCTGATATGGAGCTGCGGAGAGACATTCCGGTTCCGATTCCGCCTGTTCGGGTTTCTTCCCTTTGGGATCCATACCATACGGATCATGACCTTTGACCACGAGACGCTTACGGTCTATTCCAATGAGGGCAATCCCCATGTGCCGGTATGGAACCATCGGATCAACTTGAAACCCATCGACAGAAATCATACGCAGTACACGGATGAGGTGGAAATCGATGCCGGATGGAAAACGGTTTTCGTCTGCCTCTGGGCAAAGCTGTTCTATGCGCACCGGCAGAGGAAGTGGAAAAGGTTGTTGAAATATGGAGTTTCCGTATGAAAAAAGAGTTTGCGACGGAGGCTGGAAGAGAAGAAATTATCCGCAAATGGTTTTCAATGTGGCTTTAGATATAGCTTATGTTTAGTTGTTTGAGTTAGACAAACTCAATTTTATTTATAGCCATCTTCATCATATTGTCACCTATCCTTGCAAGTAAGCGATGGGAGAAGCGGATATTAGGGCTTTTCATATCATAGTAGCCTAGCATATAGCCTTTTGAGGTGATTCTTGTTTTATCCGACCAGTTAAGGTCTTGTATCGGGTTATTTGCATAGAATAATCCTTCTACATCACTGATACCCATATTCTTTAGTGTCTTTGACATCATCAGCTTTAAACCGAGCTTGCCTACACTATCAAAAATCAAACAGCCTCCTGCATATCTTTTAGAAAGCTCCAAAACCAAATCCTTCACTTCATTCTTCTTGAAATAATGAAATACCCCTGCCGCAAAGAAAATAACTCCGCTTGAACCGTCTACTTCGTTCATCCATGAATAGTCTTTTAAATCACAGGCAACATTCCTTTCTCTTTCATGATTTGAAATAAGCTGATTACGAACCCCTATGACATCAGGGAAATCCACATTGACTATCTTACAACTTGCATTATCACAGGCTTTTCCTGTTTCGTCCAAGCCGCAGCCGAGATTCACGACAGTTGCTTCGGGATACGTCTTTAGATACTCTTTGATTTCCCACATGATATCCAACTGACGCATTGCTGCTTCAAGCGAGCCGAATTCATATAAAAACGAATTGCTTCTTCTCTCCAATTCCGAAAAATCATAATCCAACCCATCACATAGATTCTTTGCGAAAATATCTGTATAAAACTCAGGAAATTTTTCAGAACACATTTTTCTGCCATATAGTGGCACAAGCAATGTTTCCTGAACGGTATTCTTTTCTATCTTCACTTTTTGCATTTCAACACATCTTCTTGAGTTAATTGAAATTTTGTCTATTGCATTAACTAAGGCATGAAGAAACAAAGCTATTACAAAAACTGTTTTCTTTTTAGTAACTGCAATCCAAACTATTATTGGCAAAGAAATCTGCAACTTGTATTAAGTTATTCCAAGCATCTAATATAAGACGAACATCTCCAAATCCTTCATAATAGCATGTAATGAAACATGTATTTGCTATGTGTTTCTCTGTCTTTATATCGTCTTCTTTTATTCTATCCCACCAATTGTTATATATACCTTGAGTGACATCATAAAAAGTAATCTCCTGTTCAATGAAATCATAATGAGTAGGTAATGAACAATAAAAATATGGTATACACTCTCTTCCAGCATTTTTTGTAAAATCATATCCAGCTAATACAGTAGAGTTGTCAAGACAAAAAATGGTTGGATCTGAAGATAGTTAGCTGTAACATAGATTGTCACGTTAAAAATGTATAAAACGGGTTGGAGACAGCCTCTATTGCATGACGGACGTAAGTTTGCCGGCAAGAAACGGCTAGTTTTCAGAGCATGGGTCACATAGAAAGCACAGTTGTAACAATAGAGTATCGGTTCGACCGGTTATATCATCAAGATAAGAGGGATTTCGGATTTCAAGGGTGCAATCAATGCACTCTTGAATAGTTCTATATTTCTATATTTTGTAAGAATTTATAAATCAATAGTGTAAGGGAGCACTGTTTTTTCACACATAGTAAATGCTTTCTTGTTATACACTCGCAACGAAATGCCTTGTACTCGCAACGATTGAAAAGACAGGGGGTGTATAAATTGGGGTTTGGATGATATATAAAACATCAGAAAAATAGGAAAAACAGTCAAAAGACGGCTCCCCGAAAGGTTCGAATACGGCAGGTAATCAAAAGTTAATTTATTGTAATATAAAGAAAAACAGCCAAGCTTTGAATTGTATCAAAACCTGACTGCAAGGATGGGCCCAGAGAGGTTTGAACTCTCGACCAAAGGATTATGAGTCCTCTGCTCTAACCGCTGAGCTACAGGCCCGCTGCTGTTTTTTCGGCAGCGTCTTAAATTATCATTTTTGTATCTGAATTTCAACCCTGCCGCAAAAAAAGTTGCAATTGCATGCTTTAATTAAAATACTATGAAGATTAGACCTTTTTCCTGTATACTGAACCGGATAGATAAAACCAGCGGTATCAGAGTCTGACCGCGTTTTTCGGAAGGTATATTGAGATGAAAAAAGTTCTGACTGTTGTTCTTGTGTTTGTCATTGCGCTTTCCTGCGTATTTGCAGGAGATTTTAAGTTTTTGTTTACGGAGCTTGACCAGCACGTTGAAATCCTGGCGGGCTTTCTGCCTACACTTACGTCTGTTGGAGTAGGTTATGACGGTCTGAATCTGATGGAAGGCAACCTTACACAGCTTCAGGCAACCATAGGCGGCGGTTATACTCAAAGAGTTCTGTTTCAGAATCCTCTGACAGGCGAACCTCTTATTTTCAATCAGGGAATTTATGACGATATCCAGGTCAGATGGAATCTTAAATTCCTTCAGGGCTTCGGAGACTCCTGGGTACAGGATAAAGACCTTTTCACGGCCTACATCGGCTATGAAGGAAGATATGAAAAAGGCGTCGATTCCATGGTTCTTGGAAGGGATAGAATGCGCGGTTATGCTGATGCTTCCCGCAATAAGGGCGCTACGGCAATACCCGACCTTAACTCCTGGTTCGGAGCAACGCTTAACGGCAATACAATATATCCGGATCTTGCCGACGACTATACGGCATTTATGACTAATTTCTACATGGGCGTGAAGCTCAATTACATGGATGATAAAATGGTTTCCAATGAAGGCGCAACGGCGGAGCTTAAGCTGCAATTTGCCCCGGGCTTCCTGAATAACGGTCATGCTTCTTACTACAGCGCCACGATAAACGGGGTCGCGGGGACAACGCTGCTTGAGGTTCCCAACAAAAAAGGTCTTAATATTTTCTCCGTAGTTCTTATAGACCGTTTAAATGTAAACTGGACAGACGGCTCAAGAGTGCCTGTCTATGCTTCAATGCCGGTTTCTCTGGGAAGAAAGGTACGTGGTTTCAATACCAACAGTTACAATACAAATTTCACTGTTGTTAACAATCTGGATATCCGTTTGGCCGGACCGGAGTTCCTGCTTGACGGAATTTTCCCGCGTCTTAACCTTTTCTTTGATGTGGGTTATCATGCAGGAAATTACTTCAATACTAAAAAGTCCGCATCCGATATGGCAAAGCTTCTTGGACTTGAACAGGTTCTGTGCTCCACAGGTTTCCAGCTTGAAATGTGCTTTTTCGATTTCATAGACCTTGGTTTCCAGCTTGCGTACCTGATTAACGGTGACAACCTGAGAAATCCGGGCGAAAGGTTCATAACCGGAGCTACCTTCTTCCTTGATTTCTGATAAAGTCCGTGCAATTGTGCTAGGTTCAGTATTTCTATATAATGTCCGTTATGGAACAGCAGAATTCAGTACATTGGGCGGATATATACGCTGACAAAATCATCAGAGAGAAGGGTTGGAAAGACCATTACACCTGTGCCTCCGGCATTACACCTTCCGGCACTGTCCATATAGGCAACTTCAGGGAAATCATCTCCGTTGACCTTGTTGTAAAAGCCCTCAGACAGAAGGGACGGAAGGTTCGCTTCATATACTCGTGGGACAACTATGACGTTTTCAGAAAGGTCCCCAGGAATATGCCTGAGCCGGAGCTTCTTCAGACCTATCTCAGAAAGCCCATCACGCTTGTTCCTGATACAACAGGCAGGGCGGATAACTACGCAAGGGGCAACGAGCTTGACGTTGAAGAAAAGCTTCCTCTTGTTGGCGTCTATCCAGAGTATCTCTATCAGGCTCAGAGATACAGAAGCAGTATGTACGCAGAGCAGATGAAAAAGGCCCTTGAATGTAAGGCTCAGATAATAGAGATTCTGAATCAGTACAGAGCAGAGCCTCTTGACGACTCCTGGTGGCCTATCGCTGTTTTCAGTTCCTTTACAGA
Source organism: Sphaerochaeta sp. (assembly GCA_052170315.1). GTDB lineage: Bacteria > Spirochaetota > Spirochaetia > Sphaerochaetales > Sphaerochaetaceae > UBA9732. The sequence continues at coordinate 3,926 of JBQNAT010000003.1, read as the reverse complement.
CAAGGACAACACCACCATTCTTTCCTGGGACGGCGAATACGGCATAACTTACCGCGACAATGATTTGAACCGTGAAGAAACCATCGACCTGAGGACCACCCCCTATGCGAAGCTGCACTGGAGAGTGGACTGGCCAATGAGATGGGTATACGAGGATGTTGACTTTGAACCGGCCGGCAAGGACCACCATTCCAGGGGCGGAAGCTTCGATACCTCCAGGCAGATTGTCCGGCTTTTCGGTGGCAGCGCGCCTGTTTCGTTCCAGTACGATTTCCTTTCCATCAAGGGTCGCGGCGGCAAGATTTCCTCTTCAAGCGGAGAGGTCGTCTCACTTGGCGATGTCCTTGAGGTCTACACTCCGGAGCTGACAAGGTTCATGTTCGCTTCCACTCGTCCTAATACCGAGTTCGCAATCTCATTTGATTTGGATGTTCTCAAGCTTTATGAGGATTATGACAACTGTGAAAGAAGATATTTCGGCCTTCTTCCGTGCAACGAGAAAAAGCTTGCAATGGAAAGACGTGTATATGAGCTTTCCCAGGTAGGCAAGGTTCCCGAAACTCCGGGTTATCAGATACCATTCAGACATCTTTGCAACCTGCTTCAGATAAACAGCGGCGATATAGACAATGTTATTGCCTCTCTTCCTGATGTTGACGAAAGCCAGATTGAAAGGCTCAGGACAAGGTGCAGATGTGCATGGACATGGATAACCACATTCTCTCCTGAAGATTTCAGATTCTCAGTAGCGACAGCGGATACCGAAAAAGCCGAACTTTCAGAGGACGGCCTTAAGGCTGTTCGTTCACTTTGTGCGAAGGTGAAAGCTTGGGACGGAGCGGATGAAAGCGTACTTTCTCAGTCTGTCTATGATGCGGCATCTGAGGCCGGACTTGATAATGCCGTTCTCTTTACCGCTACCTATATGGCTCTTATCGGCAAAGATAAGGGACCTAAGCTTGCGGGTTTCATAAATACTCTTGGAAGGGAAAGGGTTCTGGAGATTCTTTCAAGGTACTGAGCTTTTCAGTTGTTTGTATCTGCGAAGACCTTTGTCAGAATCATATCGTTTGATTTCCATTTTCCGTTTACTCTGACTCTGATATCTATTTCCAGCTTTGAAGAGGGGAATATCTTTTTGATATCCTTAAATGCTGCTACACGTATCTTTTTTATGTTTTCTCCGCCTTTTCCGACCATTATACCTTTCTGGCTTTCCCTTTCAACGGTAATAAAGGCACGTATCCAGACTTTGTTTTCTTCTTCGTTGTATTCAAGGTCGGAGACTTCAACCATGATGGCGTAGGGGATTTCCGTGGTGACCGAGTTCATTGCCTTTTCTCTTATGATTTCGGAAATGCGGAATTCGAGATTCTGGTCTGTCCATGTGTTTTCGTCATAGAGAAGTTCGCCTTCCGGGGCATGCTTGAAAAGCTCTATAAGAATTTCGTCAACGCCTTCATCTTCCTTTGCGGACGCAACAAGAATAGTCCGTCCCGGCATGGTGCGTTTCAGATATTCTTTTGTTTCCCGTACCTGCGCATCTGAAAGTATGTCCTGCTTGTTTACGCAGCAGATGACGGGAACTGACAGGCCGCTTAGCATGTAGGTTATTGAATCTTCTTCTTCGCCCGGTTTCCTTGTTGCATCAAGCATGTAAAGCACGGCATCCGTTTCTTCCAGAGAGGCCACTGCAATTTCCTGCATTTTTTTGTTGAATTTCTTCTCTGACAGGTGATAGCCCGGGGTATCCGTGAAAATAAGTTGCCCGCGTGAATCCGTATATATTCCTCTGATTGCGTTTCTGGTGGTATGTGGAGTGGGCGAGGTTATGGACACCTTTGACTCGCATATGGTGTTGAGCAGGGTTGATTTACCTGATGACGGTCTGCCTATTATGGCTACTGATGCGCATTTCATGGCTAAATTATATATATTTTGGGCTGTGCTTCCAAGGTTGTAATTGGTTGTAATTAAGTCGGATTGCTGTTATTTTTATGTTAAGTCACGGAGGCTTTATGACACTGGAAGAAAAAGACGCAAAAAATGCTAACGAAGCTAATACCGCGGGGCAGTATGACAGATTCCTTAAAACAAGGTCTCTTCTTCTGTCCGGTGAGATAAATAAGGATTCTGCCGATAAATTTATAAAGGAGCTTCTTATCCTTGAAGCTGAAAATTCCGACCCTGTCCGGGTTTTTATCAATTCTCCCGGCGGAGATGCTGATGCGGGTTTCGCAATCTATGACATGGCAAGATTTGTTTCATGTCCCGTTTACATGATAGGCATGGGTCTTGTTGCCAGCGCAGCCGCCCTTATTCTTCTGGCTGTCCCTGCCGAGCGCAGGCTTGGGCTTCCTAATTCTTCATATCTTATTCATCAGCCTCTGAGCGAGATGAATGGTAACGCTACCGACATTGAGATACACGCCATGCAGCTTGAAAAAATGAAGGAGAAGCTCAACCGCGTAATCTCTGAAGCCACCGGAGTCCCTTTTGAAAAGGTTGCCGTAGATACTGACAGAGACCACTGGCTTTCTGCTGATGAAGCTAAGACTTATGGTCTTATCAGCAGGATAGTAAAAGACAGAAGCGCTATGTGAGTTTTTGATTTAAACCTAAAATAAACGAGCCTGCCGATTTGTAAGTTGCTTGGGTTTCTAAAATTTAATCTAAAATTTAAACGGAAACCGCACTTTTCCGGAACATGCCTATATGGGAAAAATCAGACTTTTATTTTTATTTGCGCTTTCTTTGTTTCTTCTTTCGTCCTGCGATGCTATTGCTTCTGTTGAGAACCGGGGTAAAAAAGAAAGTTCTTCAATTTGTGTTGCGTCCTGGAATGTACAGAATCTTTTTGATACAGTTTTGGACGGAACCGAATATGATGAGTATAAGCCTTCCGAAGGTTGGACTGATGATGCTTATAAAAAAAGGCTCTCAAATGCCAGACGAGTGCTTGGATACCTGCCTGAAGCAGGGGAAAGGATTATTATCTTAAATGAAATTGAGAATCCAAAAGTAGTAGAAGACTTGATAAATTCAAAGCATATTGCGAATTTGGGCCTTCATTGGTATGTCTGCGCGGGAACTGAGGGCGGGGCAATCCGCACTGCGGTTATAAGTTCAATTCCTATTGCTGCCGCTCATGTTCATGAGGTTGGAGACAATCTCAGGCCTGTGCTTGAAGTTTGCTTTGATACTTCCTGCTGCAAAATTTTTGTTCTTGCCGTTCATCTTAAGTCTAACGTCGGAGGTGTGAGCGAAACCTCCGGAGCCCGGCGCAAAGCTGCCGAAGTTGCTGTAAGGATTGCGCGTTCCCTTGAAAGCGAATTTCCGGGCTGTCTTGTTTTAATCTGCGGCGATATGAATGAGGAATGCTGGGATGACGGAATAATGGGAAGGTCTAAGGCTTCGGACAGTCCGCTGAAGGTTTCAGATTCATTCCAACGAGGTTTCTGGCACTGCTTTTGGCTTGAGACCGGAAAAGAGTTTTTTCCCGGAGGTTCCTATTTTTACAACGGAAGCTGGAAAAGCTATGACAATATTCTTATTTCAGCCTCAGGACAGGACAGCTTCGGCTGGGAGTACTGCGGCTGCGGTGTGATTTTCAAGGGCATACTGAAAACTGCTGACGAAAAACCCAACGCATGGAACCGCAGCCTGCTTACCGGCGTTTCGGACCATCTTCCCGTTTGGATAAAACTCAGGAAAGCAGACTGAACTTCCCGCAATTTCTATTGTTGAAACAGTCTGACAGTTTGACAGTGGACCGGTTTAACAGTGCGACTGTGTGACAGTCTGACAGTTCGACATACATAACTTATTATATATAAATAAATTAACCCTACTTTTCAGTTTGGCGGGGCACAGGTTTGACAGTCTGACAGTTCGACAGTCCGACAAATTTGTCAAACAGTCAAACA
>JBQNAT010000002.1:0-154467 GCA_052170315.1 Sphaerochaeta sp. | reverse complement strand
AGTTCCATCGATTATAAATCTAACATCCTCATTATGGGGATTTAATTACTAGGAGGATAAGATGAAGGACTATATCAGAACAATAATCGATAACCAGAAGCATGGAGTACTCAGTGCAATTCCCTCATACTGCACGGCTAATAAGCTTGTTATAGAGGCGATATTGGAACAGGGCAAACGATTTGACAGTCCAATTCTCTTGGAAGCGACTGCAAACCAAGTTAACCAGTTTGGTGGTTATACAGGAATGAAACCCTCAGATTTTAGGGATTTCGTCTGGAGTATTGCGGCTGATGTTGGGTTTCCGAGGGAGAGGATAATCCTTGGTGGAGATCATCTTGGACCTCTTACATGGCAGAAACTTCCTGAAAAAGAGGCAATGTTAAATTCTGTCGAACTTGTCTCTCAGTTTGTTCTTGCAGGATTCAAGAAAATCCATCTTGATACCAGCATGAGAGTTGCGGATGATCCGACAGATAAGGTCTTGAAAAATTCCACCATAGCAAGAAGAGGAGCGATTCTTTATAAGGCATGTGAAGATGCATATAAGAAGTTGCTTACAAAGAATCCGTCAGAGATAAAACCTGCTTACGTTATTGGAAGTGAAGTTCCAATTCCAGGTGGAGCTCAGGAGTCCGATGACAGCATTTGCGTTACAAAACCACAGGATTTGGATAGAACTCTTAAGGCTTATGAGAAAGCATTTAGTAAATTGGGTATAAAGGATGCTTTTGAGAACATAATTGGAGTTGTTGTTCAGCCAGGTGTTGAATTCTGTGACGATAATGCTTTCATTTATAATCGTGAGAAAGCTAAAGCCCTGACATCATTTGCCAGAACTCGCAAGGGTATAGTCCTTGAAGGGCATAGTACTGATTATCAGAGTGCAAGGGCTCTTAAAGAGATGGCTGAAGATGGAATTGCCATACTCAAGGTTGGTCCGGCTTTGACTTTTGGCCTTAGGGAAGGTCTATTCGCACTCAGTTATATGGAGAAAATTCTTGTCCCGGAGAAAAAACGAGCAAATGTCATTGAAACTCTCGAAAAAAATATGCTAAAGAATCCTGGAAACTGGATTAACCATTACCACGGTACAGGTGATGAGTTAAGAGTTAAGAGGATGTTTTCCTATTCTGATCGTTGCAGATATTATTTGACGCAACCTGAGCTTGTATCAGCTATAGAGAAGCTTTTTGAGAATATGGACATAGTTGATATTCCTATTGGAATGTTGCATCAGTTCATGCCATATCAATATTTTAAGGTTCGTGATGGTAGACTAGCAAAAAATCCAAGGAGTCTGGTCAAGGATTGTGTTGTAGCCATTATTGAAGATTATAACCATGCATCTAAGTTCGGATATGAGATAGCTAATACAAGGATTTGCTGAATATGAGTATAACCATTAAAAATTTTGCAGGAATGGTTGATCATTCGTATCTAAAAGCATTTGCAACAGAGAATGAATTACTGAAGTTATGCAGGGAGGCGATTGATTATGGTTTCAAATCTGTGGCGGTAAATTCATATCCGGTTTCATTCTGTCGCAGACAGCTTGAAGGCTCTGGAGTACTTACAGGAGCTGCCATAAGTTTTCCGTTGGGTCAAATGACTATTCTATCAAAGGTTCAGGAAGCCAGAAATGCCCATGAAGATGGTGCCCAGGAAATTGATTATGTCCTCAATATTGGTAAAGCCAAGGAACATAACTGGGCTTATATTACAGAAGAAATGAATGCCATGGTTAATGTTGCTAGAAGTACCGGCATGTGTATAAAGGTCATTCTCGAGACATGCTATTTAACAGACGAAGAGGTGATTGAGCTTTCAATTATTGCAAGTCATATTAAGCCCGATTTTGTTAAAACCAGTACAGGTTTTGGAACTTCGGGTGCTACTGTGCACCACGTTGCCCTCATGAAAAGCTATATCAGTTCCGATGTCCAGATCAAAGCAGCTGGTGGTGTAAGAACTTGGAGTGATGCAAGACAATTGATTGAGACCGGAGCAACAAGAATAGGTTGCAGTTCAGGAATAAGCATAGTAGAAGAAATGAAAGTGTTGGGGATTGAGGAATAAATTCCTTTTTGTAACAGGTTCATGGAATTGATTGTATTTTCTTTGCTTTTTTCTTAAACGATACATCTTACGTCTTTTTTCCTTAAAACCAAGTTTCTAACCATTCTCAGAACAAGACTTGCAATCCACTTGATATTGTAGATTACCCGGTAATCAATTCTTCATTGAGTCAGGCTGTCGGGTGTTCTCCAGAACATCACGCCATAGAGAGCTTTCCGTTCTGACACGGCTTCTTGATGAGACCGCCAGCTTGATTGGAAGGTTGATGAACCTGTCGTTCATCATGCTGGTGAGAACAGCGGTCTTCCCCGCCATTGCAGCATGCACCGCATTGGCTCCCAGACGTGCGCAGTAGATCGAATCATAGGAGTCTGCCGGTGCGCTTCTGATTATGTAGGAAGGGTCTATGTACTTGATATTGGCCTCAATGCCCTCCTTCCTGAAATACTTCGAGATCTCGTCCTTGAGGAATACCCCAATGTCTGAGTACTTCTTGTTCCCAGAGGCATCGCGCTCACCTGAGTCTGGAAGGATATCCTGTCCTGCACCTTCTGCGACAAGGATGACTGCATGTCCACGGTCAAGGATCCTCTTCTTGAGAAGGGGAAGAAGACCCTTTTCACCATAGAGGTCAAACGGGTTCTCTGGAATAAGGCAGAAGTTGACATCACTTTGCGCAAGTGAGGTGTGGGCTGCGATGAAACCGCTTGGGACGCTTTTTTTTGGTGTCAATGCATTCTACTGCTTGCCCGGGTTCACATTTCATACCTTTTGTTTTGACATAATTGCATTTATCGTTGTATCCTGATTGGGAATAAGATAAAACCTCGGAGGTTTAAATGGCGGAAGTATTATTGAAAAACATCTGCAAGGTCTATGAAGGTGGTGTAAAAGCTGTTAATGATGTCAATATAGACATTCATGACAGAGAATTTGTTGTTCTTGTTGGTCCTTCAGGATGCGGCAAGTCAACCACACTTCGCATGGTCGCCGGACTGGAGGACATCTCCAGCGGAGAACTTTACATCGATGGAAAACTTGTCAATGACGTTCCACCGAAAGACAGAGACATAGCCATGGTATTCCAGAACTATGCTCTGTACCCGCACATGACCGTCTATGACAACATGGCATTCGGACTTAAGATCCGCAAATTCCCCAAGGAAGAGATTGATGCCCGTGTTCGCGAAGCGGCAAAGATTCTTGACATTGAGGAACTGCTTGAAAGAAAGCCAAAGGCTCTTTCCGGCGGACAGAGACAGCGTGTAGCTGTAGGAAGGGCAATCGTAAGAAAGCCTAAAGTTTTCCTTTTTGACGAACCTCTTTCAAACCTTGACGCAAAGCTCAGAGTCCAGATGAGAGCCGAGATTTCCGGTCTTCATCACAGACTTCAGGCAACCATGATCTACGTAACACATGACCAGGTCGAAGCCCTTACAATGGCAGACAAGATTGTTGTCATGAAGCTTGGTGTTATCCAGCAGATTGGCGGACCGCTTGAGCTGTACAACAATCCCGACAACAAGTTTGTCGCGGGCTTCATCGGATCGCCGCCCATGAACTTCATGATTTGTGATGTAATGGCTGAAGGCGGTGATGTATACGTACATGAGGGTGATTTCCGCCTTAAGGTAACACCTGAGCAGTCAAAGCTTCTTAAATCATACGTTGGCAAGCAGGTAACTTTCGGTATCCGTCCTGAAGACGTGACATACAGACCGGCGTCAACTGACGGCGAGACAATTGACGGAACAGTGTCTGTTGTTGAACCTCTTGGCTCCGAAACACATGTATTTGTTTCAACTGCGAAGAATCAGGTAACCGGAAAGATAGATCCTACCGTTATTATAAAGGTTGGAGAGAAGGTTTCTCTTGCTCCTAACATGAACAAAGCGAAGTTTTTCGATCTTCAGACAGAACTTGCGATTCGCTGATATATTAATTGTTAAAATCGCTTTGAAAAACGCCGCAGGAAACTGCGGCGTCTTCTTGTTTAATGACATTAAAAACGTAATAATGCATTCATGCTCCGATTCCTGCTCCTTAATTTTTTTATGCAGTCTATTACTGCGATTGCTGCGCCTTATACTCAGATAATATTTAGAAATAAAGGCTACTCAAATTCTCTTGTTGGAGTCATCGTTGCAATAGGGCAGATAGCGTCCGTCATAATACCCGTACTGGCATGTATGATTGCGGATAAAACACGAAGAACCAAGCTGCTTGCGATGCTCTTTGCTTTTATGAGTATGATAATGTTCATCCCTTCTGCCCTGTCCGGTTCACTGGTTTTGACGGCTGTCGCGTTTTTTTTAGCTTCAGGTGCTCTTTGGTCACTGAATCCCATGGTAGACGGCTATCAGACCAGAATGTTTGGCGGCAATTCTGCGAAATATGGAAAAGTAAGAGCTATAGGAACCGTAGGCTATATAGCATGCCTTGTTTTTTTTGCGCTAAACGATATACTTGATGAGAAAAGCAATCCTTCAATTCTATACTGTCTTGTGGCTATTTACAGCATGTTCATCATTGTAACGGCTTTTGCTCCGCGTGAGCCACGGCCTGCAAATGAAGAGTTGCGGGAACGAAAACAGTTTTTCTCCTTTAAGTGGTTCGACAGGAAGTTTTACCTTTTCATGCTTGTGGTTGGTATTTCCCGCATTGGCGAGTCCGTTATCGAGAAACTTCTTTCTTCCTACATGACTGAAGAGCTACATCTTGGCGGATATTTTACGATTTTTGTTGCGCTCGGAGCCTTGTCGGAGGTAGTGATGATTGCAATAGGCGGCAATCTTCTTCAGAAAGGCAAGGTAAAACCGTACACGTTAATTATGCTTTCATGTGTGGGTCTTGCCGTGAGGCTTATGATTTACTGGCTATTTCCGAATGTTGCAGCTTTTACTTTCGGCCAGCTCCTGCACTCTCTCACCTTTGGAGCACTGCATATAGGAGTTGCCAAATTTATTGCTCAGGATGTTAAGTATGAGCATTATTCTCTGGCAACAAGTTTCTATTGGGCTATTGCTACGAACCTTCCTGAAATGTTCGGAGTTCTTGCCGGAGGTTTTGTAATAGACATGATGGGCTACCGCGGCTTGTTTGCGCTATACACATTATCGCCGATTATTGCCTTTATTCTTGGTTTGGCTTTTAAGAAGACTTTGATATCTGAAGCAACACTCTGAACAGTTTTAACCGCAACCTGTGTATTTTCTCTTTGTAATGTTGTTACCGAATGAAGATTGCCAATACGAATGGATTCAAGTTACAGATATTTTGTATTGATTATGTCCATTTTCTATAATTTCAGCCTAGGAACTTTGGAACGGTTTTTTAAGCTAAGGTTTTTTTGTTACCTTTTTTACTGATGTTGTTTTATAATTAGTTAAGTCGTTTCTGTTATGCGTTATTACATACCGGTAGCTGCGATGAAAAAGAAGAGTTAACTATGATTTAAGGAGGGGACTATGAAAAAGGTTCTTATCTGTATTCTCCTGATTGCCATGCTGCTTTCAATTACGGCATGTTCACAGGATTTATATTCCAAGCTTGGTACCCTTATGGGTAGCATGGGGAACAACGTCTACGGTATCAAGCCTGATTTGACAAAGGTAAATAATGCTTCCCGGAGTATTGACAATGCGGTTGTACCAAATAGTGACCCTGAACACCCGTTTACAATAAAGCTTGACAATGCGGAGGAAATAATTAATTCAATTGTTGAGATAAACGAATCCGAACAGCAGAAGGAAGCTCTTAAAGAAGAACTTAAAAAGCCCGTTAATGAAGATAAAGGTTCAGATGTTAAGACCGCGATGCAAGATGCTCTTACAAAATCTGCTGACAGCCCGCTCCAGATGATTAAAAGTATACCCACGACAAATTTGACCGATAAGCAGAAAGCCTTGTTGAAAACTGTCGAAGACTCTATAAACGCTGTTTCAAACGGGATTTCAGATAATCCTACCAAAGCAGAACTTGCAACGGTTGTTGCGATAAATCAGGTGGCCAGGTCAGTAAAGGAAGCATTTGAAAAAAAGGATACTCTTTTAGATGATAAAGGTAATCCTACAGCTGAGGGACTTGTAGTACTTGACAATGTTCTTGGTGCCGTCACTACGCTGAAAATAACATCTGCGGTTGCCGGAATAGATGTTCTTGGAGGTCTTGGCTACAGTGAGATTCTTGAAATTTTATAGATTTCCCTTCCAAGAGATACCAAAGCCGATTTTGCCTCATATCTGCTGCGGGCAATGTCAAACTCTTTCAGCAATATTTAATTTAATAAGTAAATAGGAGACCGTAAATGAAAAAAATAATAGTAGCGCTTTTTATTGTCGTTATGACGTGCTCGGCAGTCTTTGCGGCTGATGAGCCTATTGCAAAGTATGATTCTATAAACTTCGCCTTCCATCCTACAATGCCAAGATACAATGCCATGGGGCAGAGCGGTCTTGCATATATGTCAAGAATGGACAGCTTCTTTTCCAACCCGGCGGTTCTTGGCAATGACGGCTTCGGACTTTCCATTCCAAACTTTTCAGTTACTCTTTATAACGTAAAGAAACTGGTAACGGATTCTGAGGCAATGGATATTCTTGAAAAACAGTTCAAGGGAACTTCGACAAAGGAAGAAAATGATAAGCTTTTAATGAAGATTCTGGAAAACCTTGGTAAGGGCTATAACGATGTCATGGATATTGATGCGGGTCTTGCCGTTAAGATGGGGTTCTTCGGTATTGGCGGAAACGTACAGATTAAGGTTCATGGTCTTAATTCGGGTTCAAGTTTTGTCAGTCAGAAGCTTATACCTGAAATTAATACGGCGCAAACAGTCGCCTTTGGTTTCAAGCCTGTTGATACGGATATCATCAGTGTTTCAATCGGTGTATCGGCTCACGCGGTTTACAAAGTTTACTTCAAGGAGCTGGGCGCAAACGAAGCTCTTGTGCTTAAGGATGATTCAGAAGCTCTGCTTTGGAAGTCTCCTGTAATGAGCGGTTATGCGTTCCCCGTTGATGCAGGTGTTACGGTAGGCTTCCTTAATGACATGATTAACATAAGCCTGACGGCGAATAACCTGAACGGTACCTACAAAATGAAGAGCTATACTAGTGTGGGCGATTTTGCGGATACTGTTAGTGAAGGCGCTGTTGGTAAAAAACCTGTCGGACATGTTACAAATGATTCCGTCGCTTTCACCGTAGAGACTCCGTGGACGCTCAACTTCGGCTTTGCTTTCACTCCCGATATCGCGGTTCTGAAGCCCGTTATTACCGCTGATTTTATTGATATGTCAGATCTTGTTAAGAAAATTGGAAGCGATAGCTTCAAACCGAGTGATTTACTTCTTCATCTTAATGCCGGCATAGAGTTGGGGCTTTTTGATATTCTTACAGTTCGCGCAGGCGTTAACCGCGGATATATGGCGCTTGGCTGCGGCATGTGGCTTCCCGGTATTCAGATTGATGCTTCATACGGTTGGCAGGAGTTCGGAAAACAGCTTGGAGACAAGCCTGTTGATTCCCTTACAATCAGATTCAATCTTGGTCTTGATAAGAAGAAATGATACTGCTGCTTGATTATCCCTGTTTTACCAGTTTGTAAAGTACGGAGTTGTTGCCTCCGCAGGTCATCCCAAGGGGTTCATTTTCAGTGAGAGAATGGCGCTCAAGAAGGGAACTTTCGCCTGTTTTCAGCATTTCACGTGCTTTATTGATGGCATGTTCCTCAATTGCTCCGCCTCCGATGGTTCCGTAGGCTTTATCTTCCGTTATGAAAAGCATTGAGCCTACTGCTCTTGGCGCGGAGCCTGATTTTTCAACTATTCTTGCCATTATGCCGGTTTTTTCTCTGGCAATGCCAAGCACAGAGGCATCGGCCGTGATGATTTTTTTGTTTGCGCGGAAAACGGAGATTATCTGGGCCATGATGGATACAGCGATTTCCTGCGGTGTGACTGCGTTGATTGAAAGACCTATTGGGGAGTGAAGTTTTTCCAGCATGCTGTCCGTAATGCCGTCGCTGCGTACAGATTCCAGGCAGTGAGCAACTTTTGCTTTAGAGCCTATCATACCTACATAGGTATGGCGGTGGCGCAGGGCATATTTCAGGCAGACTTCGTCATGAATGTGGCCATGGGTGAAAATGCAGTAGTAGGGAGAGAGAAAGTCGTCGTATTCACGGCTCAGAAGTTCTTCGTAGCTGCCGCAGATACGCGTGGCTTTGGGGAAGGCTTCTTCCGTAAGAAGTTCGGCGCGGCAGTCCAGGACCGTGACTTTCATATCCTGAAGTACCGCGATGTCGTAAAGGGCCTTTCCTACGTGGCCGCAGCCGAAAAGCACCAGATGAGGTTCTACCTGTATGTCTTCTATAAGGTCGGGGTTTTCTACGGCCTTGCCAAAGTCGCTGCAAATCAGCTCTCCGTTTCTGTAAACTGCTTCGTTTCCCGTTTTAAAGTCAGTTCTGCGCTGAAGATTGCCTTCAAGCAGCGCATTGTAGAATTTTGTGTAGTAACTGTTCATTTTTTATCTCCCATTATTTCTTTAAGCGCTTCTATTGTTATGTCTATTTCTTTTTCGGTGGTGAACGGCCCGGGCGAGAATCTTAATGTGCCGTTGGGAAAAGTTCCGATACTTTTATGGCTTGACGGCGAGCAATGCATTCCAACCCTTGTTTCTATGTTATAGCGTTCACTCAGAAGAGCGGAGATTTCCGATATATCCAGTTTATCGGAGACTACGGAAATAACCGATGTTCTTGGTTTGTCAAGCGGTGCCCCTACAAGGTGCAGTCCGTTTATGCTTTCAATTCCTTTCCCAAGTCTTTGCGTCATTTTCATTTCGGTTTCACGCAGAGCATTCAGGTTTTCTTCTATATATGCAAGGCTATGATAAAACCCTATAAGTCCCGGAAGGTTCTGTGTTCCCGCTTCAAGCCTGTCAGGCAGGGTTGTCGGGATGTTTTCACTGTCACTCTGCGAGCCCGTCCCTCCGCTGATAAGCGGCGGAATGCTCTGCGCTATGTCCTTTCTAAGCGCTATGCCGCCTATGCCTTCGGGCCCCAAAAGGCCTTTGTGTGCGGTAAAGGCTATACCTGCGATGTGGTCTGCTTTCATGTCCAGTTTTATGAAAGGTGTAGCCTGCGCGCTGTCTATGAACAGATTTATTTTATTTTTATAGGCAATCCGGGCAATTGTATTTATATCCTGTACGGCTCCCGTAACATTTCCGGCCGCGCAGATTATCATGGCTTTTGTATTTGGACGGATAAGTTTTTCAATTTCATCAGTCTTTATGTAGCCTTCCCTGTCAGAAGGTATTCTTGAAAAAGCTATCCCTTCCTGCACAAGAGGGCGCATCACGCTGTTGTGCTCGCATGAGGAAACTATAACATGGCAGGCCGGGCAATCCGCCGATTTGAAATTCCCGCATGAAGTTTCTGAGAACAGCCCCTTTATGAGAAGGTTTAAGGATTCGGTAAGACCTCCGGTGAAGCAGACGCTTTCAGGTGTGGACAGACCGTACAGCTTCGCTATGCCGCGTCTCAGGTCATAAACTTTTTCAAAAAGGCCGAACCCGTTTTTTCCGTTTGTCCTGTTAAGGTTCATGCAGGCCCTTTCAAGAAAATCTGAGGTTGCTTTTCCCAAGCCCGGTGCTTTTGGAAAGCTTGTCGCCGCGTTGTCCAAATAAATCCTTTTCTGTGCGCGCCTGTTTACCATGAAAGCAGTATAGCATAAAAATCATTGTATTTTCAAAGACAAGATGATAGAATCACTTTCGCTGGAGGCTTTTATGATTATTACAAAAGAAAAGAGGAACCTTGCCGTTGCGGGGCTTCTGATAGGCGTTATTGCCGTTCTTCTTGTACTGTTGGGAAACCCGAAGAATATGGGTTTCTGTCTCGCATGTTTTATCCGCGATATCGCTGGAGGGGTTAAGCTCCATACCGCGGCGCCGGTGCAATACATCAGGCCGGAGATAATTGGCCTTATTCTGGGGTCGTTCATTATCAGTCTGGCAACCCGGGAATTCAGAGCCAGAGGCGGTTCATCGCCTGTTCTTAGATTTATAATCGGAGCTATGGTTATGATAGGCGCCCTTGCATTTTTGGGCTGTCCGTTCCGCCTTATTCTCAGACTTTCCGCAGGAGATCTTAACGCTCTTATAGGACTACTTGGTTTTGCTTCAGGTATAGGAGTTGGCTCATTCTTCCTTGCAAAGGGCTTCTCCCTTGGAAAAACGCAGAAGCAGTCTTCACTTGAAGGCGCCGCGCTTCCTGCTGTAAACGTGGTGCTGTTGGCTCTTGTTGCGTTTATTCCCGCACTGTTTGCGTTTTCCGCAAAGGGGCCGGGTTCAATGCATGCTCCCATGCTGGTTTCTCTCGCGGCGGGTCTTGCGGTAGGTATTCTTGCCCAGAGGACAAGAATGTGCATGGCGGGCGGTTTCAGAGATATGTATCTCCTTAAGGACGGAACCCTCATTACAGGTTTCATTGCCCTTTTTGTCGCTGCTCTTGTCATGAATCTTGTAACCGGAAACTTCAATCTCGGTTTCAAAAACCAGCCGGTTGCTCACAGCGCCCATATTTGGAACTTCCTTGGAATGGTTGTCTGCGGTCTTGGTTCCGTTATGCTTGGCGGCTGTCCTCTCAGACAGCTCATCCTTGCCGGCGAAGGCAACAGCGACAGTGCGGTAACGGTTCTTGGTCTTCTTACCGGTGCGGCTTTTGCCCACAATTTCGGTCTTGCCGGTTCCGGAGACAGCGTGGTCGATGGTGTCTATAAGGTTGGCGGCCTGAGTACAAACGGCAAAGCGGCCGTTATTGCCTGCCTGATTATTCTTGTCTGCATCGCGTGTGTAAAGACTTTCGCAAAAAAGAAGGAGAGCTGATATGGAAATTGACTGCAGAGGACTAAGCTGTCCCGAACCCGTTATAAAAACAAAAAGAGCCGTTGACGGCAATCCCAAAAGCATAGACGTACTGGTGGATCAAAGAGCGCCGCTTGAGAACGTCATGCGTTATCTCAAGGCAATGAAGTACAGCGTTACCTATACGGAAGCCAATGGAGAGTGGAGGATAAGCGGCACAAAATGATGGTTGCAACCTTTGCAAACCACTACGGTGCAATGCTTTTCAAAAAGACAGTGGGAGCCGGATGCGTTTTACGTCCGGTTCCGCGCTCTTTGTCTTCGTCGTGCGGAACATGCGCCGTTTTTGAAGGACCGTACAAAGATGAATACTACAACGAGAACCTTGAAGCGGTCTATAAGGAAAAAAATGGAAAATATATCACAATCGTTGAAAAGTGACGTTAAGCTTACAAGTATGGTGAAAACTTCAGGCTGCGCCGCGAAGCTGCCGCCGGAGAAGCTGCACCGCGTCATAGACAATCTTCCGCTTATGAAAAACGACAGGCTTCTGGAAGGCTTTGAGAGTGCCGATGATGCTCTTGTCTACAGTGTCACGGATGATATCGTATCTGTCCAGACTGTGGATTTTTTTCCGCCAATGGTGGATGACCCCTTCATTTTCGGACAGGTGGCCGCGGCCAATGCTCTTTCGGATGTCTATGCAATGGGCGGCGAGCCTGCCGTTGCGATGAATCTCCTGTGCTTTCCCTCCTGTCTTGAACTTGATGTAATGGATAAGATACTGCGAGGCGGAATTTCCAAAGTATCCGAAGCCGGAGCCGTTATTGCCGGAGGTCACACAATTGCGGATCCGACACCGAAGTATGGCCTGTGTGTTACAGGATACATGAAAAAATCAGATGTCTGGAGCAATAAGGGCGCTAGTATCGGAGATGCGGTTGTACTTACCAAAGCTTTGGGCGTGGGAATAGTTAATACTGCGGCCAAGGGTGAGGAAGCTTCAAAGAAAAGCGTGGAAGCGGCAATAGATTCCATGACAAGGCTGAATAAAAAAGCGCGCGATACGGCCAGAAAGTATACCGTTCATGCCGCTACAGATGTTACAGGTTTCTCGCTTGCGGGGCACTCGCAGGAATGCGCCGCTGCATCCGGCGTTTCAATTGAATTTGAAAGCTGTGATATCCCGGTTATTGAAGGGGCCTCCGAGCTTGCGAGGTTCGGTTTTATCCCTGAGGGACGTTACACAAATGAAGACTATCTTTTTGACAAGGTACGTTTTTCCAAAGCAGTTCCGCAGGAGATTGTGGACATTGCCTATGACCCGCAAACTTCAGGGGGGCTTCTCCTTTTCATGCCTGTCCCGGATGCGGAAGCCTTTGTTCGGGAAATGGATATGTCTTACTGCAAAATCATAGGCCGGGTGATAAAGAAGGGTGAGCGTGATGTTTATTTTATCTGACGGTTTAACAATAGCGTTTTTTGCCCAAAACTTGTGATATGGACAGATGCGAAAATCTGTATGAAGCGCTTAGTTCCCTTATTATAATGCAAGGTACATTCAACGGGGCTTTTGTCTCCGTTACCGGAGGCGGAGGAAAGACCACTCTGATGGTAAATCTGGCTTCCTTTCTTAAAAATCAGGGGAAAAAAGTGCTTATTACCACAACCACAAAGCTCATGTCACCGTATCTTCATGACTATGGAGCTGACCTTATTTTTAAGGATGATAAAGTACTGGACTTTGTTCCGTCAGAGCCGTGCGCGGTTTTTTATGCCATGGAAAACAGTGAAACGAACAAGTGGCACAGCCCGCAAGTTTCCAAATTGGAGATACTTAAAAAACACTATGATGCCGTTATCTGTGAAGCGGACGGCTCAAGGCAGCTTCCTTTCAAGCTTCATACGCAAAGAGACCCTCAGATTCCCTTATTCAATACCTTTACAATAGCCGTGGCGGGTCTTTGGGGCATTGGCAAAAAAGCCTGCGATGTTGTATTCGGTGAGAATATGGGCGCTGTATTAGACCGCAGCTATCTTAACAGGTACATAAACACTGAGCAGGGGCTGCTGAAAGGAAGCTCCGCAGGAGCTAGAGCCATAGTTTTTAACGGGGCGGAAGACTTTTCTGAACTTTCCATTCTAAGGAATCTTGATTATCCGGAAGATGTAAGTGTTTTCGCCGCAGCCGAAAAAACGGGAGTAATATATGAAAAAATACAATAAGCTTTTTGACAACCTGATTGTTGTAAGAGGAGCGGGCGACCTTGCTACAGCAGTTATAATACGTCTCTTCAAGGCTGGCTTTAAAGTCGCTGCCCTTGATATAAGAAAACCCACTGTAATAAGACGTACCGTTTCCTTCGCGGAGGCAATGTTTACAGAATCCTGTACCGTTGAAGGCGTTACCGGAAAGCTTACATCAATAGATGGTGTGACAGATGCGATAGAAGAAGGCATTGTGCCTATTGTTATAGATCCGGAAGGTGAAACCATCAGGCGTTACAGACCAACTGTGGTGGTAGATGCCATAATTGCCAAGAAAAACCTGGGTACAAGCCGTTCCATGGCTCCGTTTACGGTTGCCCTGGGGCCCGGTTTTACTGCTGGAGAGGATGTTGACTGTGTCATAGAAACAACAAGAGGGCACAAGCTGGGAAGGCTTATTTACAGCGGAAGTGCGGAGCCTAACACCGGTATTCCCGGTAATATCGATGGTTTTACCTCTGAACGTGTAATCCATTCACCCTGCGCCGGTGTTTTTACAGCCTGCAAAAAGATAGGCGATGTTGTGAAGCGGGGAGATGTGATTGCCCATGTAGAGGAAGCCGAGGTTTATGCCAAGATTGACGGTATGATACGCGGTCTTTTGCATGACGGGCTTTACGTCCATGAGCATTTCAAGATAGCGGATATAGACCCAAGAGGTGAAAAAGCCGAATACATGACCTGCTCGGATAAGGCAAGGTCTCTTTCCGGTTCCGTCCTTGAAGCTGTAATGCACTTTCTTTCCTCAAGATAAGATTTTCGACAATGTGTTGAATTTCGGGCTTTCTCTGAGTATATTAAAATAGGAATTTAATATGCTTTCTCCATTACCGTTTCGAAGGCTGTCGTCCTATTGGCATTGGGGAAGTATCCGAAGAGGAAAACGGGAGCGGAAATGGCGGGGAAAGGCAGTACAATCATAAGATGGGCAGTTACTCTGACTGTGTTTGCCGCAGCATGTTTCATGCTGTGGAAATTCGTTATAAACAGGCCTGAGGAAGTGTACGAAAAACCTGTGTCCGCCGTACGCGTTATGAAGCCGTACAGAGCGGATATAGAGGAAAGCCTGACGCTTTCGGGCTACATAGAAGCGCAGGCTATGATACCGGTTGTCCCGTTCGTTCAGGGCACATTGACCGGCTACTATGCAAAGGCGGGCGACTATGTCAATGAAGGCGAGGTGATAGCGCAGATAGACAGCGAACCTTACGAGCTTCAGCTTAAGCAGGCGCAGGCCGTTTATCTGGCCTCCGATGCCACGTTTACACGGGTATCGAATCTTTATGAAGTCGGCGCCGCGACAAAACAGAACTATGATGAGGCAAAGGCTCAGACGGATGCTCACAAAGCTCAGTATGACCTTGCAAAAATGCAGCTTGGCTATGCGACGGTAACCGCTCCCGTTTCCGGTACAATCCTTGCGGCAAACAGCGCCGAAGGCTCTATTGCAAGCTCTTCCGGTCCGCTGTATGTAATTGCGGACCTGAATAATTTGCAGATTAATTTAAAGGTTCCGGAGAAGTACTTTGATTTAATAAATGAGAATAAAAATAAAATTCAGGCTATTATTTCAAGAAACGGAGCAGAAACGCACGCCTCTGTTGAAACCGTTGCTCCCTATATTTCAGCGGAATCGAAGACCTTTGCCCTTACGCTGACGCTTGGAAGCGGCAGCTCCAAATTCAGGCCGGGTATGTATGTAAAGATAAAGCTTGTTTACAACACATATGAAAACGCTCTGGTTCTTGAGCAGAAGACACGGAACACGGACGGCTCTGCCTATTACTACAATCCCGAAACGGGGACTGCCGTATATGTGGTTCCCGACGTTATTGCCGCTGACAACCAATGCTTCGCGATAGATGAAAAATGGGCGGATACACTCTTTATCGTTGACGGACAGGGTACGGTTCTTGACGGACAAAGGGTAAACGTAATATGAAAATTTCCCACTATGCCGTAAAGCACCCCGCGGTTATCGCAATCATACTCATTGCGCTGATTGCCTTCGGCGTCTATTGCCTTACGGGGCTTAGCATGGAATTCATAAACGACATATCTCTTCCCGAAGTTGAGATAATTACAATCTATCCCGGAGCCTCGGCGGAAGACGTTGAAAATGACATAACCGATATCCTTGAAGATGCCCTTGTTACGTTGCCCAACTTTAAAAGCATGTCCAGCCAAAGCGCAAACTCTCTCAGCTGGATAACCGTAAACTATCAGGACGGCGTTGACGTTTACGAGCAGCTTACGGAGCTTCGTTTCAGGTTGCAGCAGCTTGAACCTCAGCTTCCTGATGACGCGGAAAAGCCCTATGCTCTTGTGGGCGGCGCGACAATGCTTCCCGTCATTCAGTTTGCGGTGGTAGGCGGAACCGATACCGCAAGGATTACAAAGTATGTAAACGATACCTTGAAGCCTCGGCTTACTAGGATAGACGGGGTTGCCAACGTAGAACTTTACGGGGATGCGAATCCGCGGATAAGCGTAAAACTGAGAATGGATGACGTTGCCGCCAGGGGAATTGGCATTCTTCAGGTTTATCAGATTCTGAAATATGCAAACTTCACCGTTCCTCTGGGGCTTGCGGACTATCAGAGCCACACCATAAACGTTAAATATGACGGGACTGTCAGCTCTCTTGAGGAAGTGGCGTCCCTGCCGGTCGGTATGGGTTCCGATAATGTAATGGTCTATTTACGGGATATCGCGGATGTGAGCTATACCTATCCGGATGCCTCTACATACGTTATTTCGGAGGGTAGCGACCTTATAATGGTTTCCGTCACAAAGCGTTCTTCCGGCAATACCGTAAAGATAAACAGCGAAATAATGAAAGTTCTTGACGGCATATCGTCGGAAACGGACGGAGCGCTTTCGTACAGGATATTCTCGGATGACTCCAAAAGTATAAAAAACTCGCTTTTCAACGTTCTTAACTCCGGTATCCTTGGTGTTGTCATTGCCATAATTGTAATATTCCTGTTCCTTAACAGCCCTAAGGCAACGCTGGTAATCGGTGCTTCCATACCGCTTTCCTTCCTGTTTACCTTCATTGCCATGAAGATAACGGGACAGACCATAAACCTCATCACTACTTCAAGCTTTGTAGTTGCGCTTGGTATGGTAGTTGACGCTTCCATTGTCATGCTTGAGCAGATATCTCGCTATCAGGGCAGAAATGAATATTCTCCGGAGGATGCCATACTTATGGGAGCTGATGAGGTTGGAAATTCAATAGTGGCCTCTTCAATGACTACCATAGTTGTTTTCATACCGATAATCTTCCTTGGAGGCATTGTTGGTATGATTCTCAACGGTTTTGCTCTTGTCCTTGTACTGTGCATTTTCGCTTCCCTTGCCGTGGCTATAGTAGTGGTTCCTTTCCTTGCCGGGGTTCTTATGTCGGAAAGGCAAAAGCCTCCTAAAAAGACATGGTTTATAAGGCTGATTGACAAACTGGAAGCCTGTTACAGAGCCGCTTTGAAATGGAGCCTGATAAACAGGAAATTCGTAATATTCGTTCCCGTTGTTCTTCTTGCCCTGTCACTGGCTCTTGTGTTAAATCTTGGCTACAGTTTCATACCTGCCGTAGATACAGGCGAGTACTATGTTAATCTGGAATTTCCTCACGGCTATAACCTTGATATGTCAAGGGAAAAGGCTCTTGAGGCTTCAGGTATCCTTAGGGAGCTTCAGCCCGAAATAGACGGTCTTGCGGTTTTTGTGGGAATAAGCGGCAACATGGGAGGCACTCTTGCCTCAACTCCGAATCGGGCCTATCTGTACATTAAGCTTAAAAACGGTGACAGGCGCAATGTCCACACTCTGGTAAATGAAGCGCAGTTCGAGCTTTCTTCAAGGATTCCCGACTGTAAAGTTTCATCTACAAACGGAGGTTTTGATAAACTTGTTTCCTACATTTCGGGCGGAGGCGGTTACCGCCTTACTCTTGTAGGTACGGATATTTATGACCTGTATAAGGAAGGAGAAAAGCTCAGAGCCTTCCTTGCCTCTGACAGGGACGTTACTTCCACAAGCATATCCACAAACTTTGACGAACTGCTTCTGTCCATTAAGATGAATCAGGATAAGCTTAATTCGCTTGGGATTACAAGCTATGAAAGCGGCATGATATCCGCCATACTTTTCAACGGGGTGGATACGGGAAGCGTTACCATAGACAAAGACAGAAACAGCATACATCTTTCAAGCGATATTGCAGACGGTTTCATAGATGTATCAAGCCTTGGGCGCATTCCCGTTATGACACTTGCAGGCAGCACGGTCACGCTGGAAGAGCTTGGCGATATGGAAATTGAGAAGACCGTTTCCAGAATAAACCACACTGACAGGTCTCTTTCAATAACTGTCGGGGCAACGCTTGTAAGCGAAGACGCGTCGGGCATCACTTCAAGGATAAACGCCTTCCTCAGAGATGAACCTCTTACAGACGGCATAAGTACAAAATCAGGCGGAATAATCGGCCTTATCACGGACAGCCTCGGCAAGGTCATTGTCGCTGTCGTTATCGCGATTTTCCTTCTCTATTCCGTCATGGTTATTCAGTTCGAGCGTTTCTGGCAGCCCTTGATAATTATGATAAGCGTACCGTTCTGCTTTATCGGTGTCATTGTAAGCCTTCTTACATTCGATTCCTCCATAACGCTTATGAGCGTAATGGCGCTTGTCGCTCTTTCCGGGACGGTTGTTAACAACGCCATCATACTTGTTGATTACATAAACCAGTTAAGAGACAGAAAGCGAGCCTCTATCATACTTGGCGTTGACGAAGAGCTTGTAGATAAGCCGGGTACGGGCTTCACGCAGGAAAGCGGCAGGGGAAAGCTTCTGGATATTGAGACGGAAGAAAGGCTTCTTGCGCTGAGTATTGTAAAAGGAGGGGCTTCCCGTCTGCGACCTATTCTGATAACGACAATAACCACCGTTGTGGGAGTAATTCCCATGGCCCTCTCACTGGGCGAGGGCTCGGAGCTTTACGCTTCCGTTGGACAGTCTATAGCCGGAGGTCTTATTACCTCTACAATGATAACCCTGTTCATAGTGCCTGTTATTTACTACATAGGCGAAAAGAAAATGCTTAAGAGAAAAATGGAGAGATAAATGGATAAAAGATTTTCAGGCAGGTATATGGTCTTTTTGCTTGCGGTCGTTACAGCTGTTATATTAAGCAGCTGTTCCGTTGTTTTTCAGGCCGGCATAAGCGGAAAAATAGTTACTCCAAGCGGCACAGGGACTGCGGCAGTGGAAAATGTAAATGTTTTCGTCTATACGAACAAGGATTTGAGAGATTCGGACCTTGAAGCTTTTAAGGCGGGAATCATAACAAGGCCAAGCGGCGGTTCCGGCTATGTTGCCACCACAAGTACTAATGTAAACGGCGAATTTACAGTAAATAAAGTTGTTTGGGAGACTAAATCTTCCAAGTTCGGAAAGACTGCTGACGTTAACAAATTTTACCTTATTTTCTATCACAAGGACTATATCCCCGAATCCGCAGACGCGACTGTCATAAGCGACAGCACCAATTCGAACAATATCTATAAGGAAATACAGCCGGGCAAGGATTACACAACAATCACGGTGACCGTCTACAATGTTTCTACCGGCCGTGCAATGACGGAAGCCTGCACGCTTGAGTATAAACTTTCGGTAAACGAAAGCTCGGATACCGTAACAATAACGGGGCAGGGCGGCGTGGAAGTTTCTTTTCGCAAGGGTACCGCTCCCGATATAAACTTTATTCTTACAAATCCCGGTACGAAATGGAAGATGACGGATAAGGACGGAAAAGCTATAGAATCTTATACGAAAAAGGAAATAGCTGAAGGCACTCTGAGCGTTAAGCTTTATATGAAAAATTATGAATTCACAGTACCCTCATTCAGCGGAAATCTGGATTTGACGGACGATGTTACAATTGGCATTGCTTCAACCAATGCTGATGACAATCTTCCCGTATGGCTGGAGTATCAGGATACGGATTCTGTCTGGCATATAATGGGTGAAGCGGATATGAACAACAAAACTTATTCCAGACAAACCGCCTCAGGTAACAATATTTTCCATACGCACGGACTTTTTTCCAATGTAGGTTCTTCCGACAACCACTCCATAGTTGTCAATGAGGATGAATATCCCAATATCACTGATTGGAACGCCTTTACAGGCAAGAATCTTTCCGTGAAATTCAGAGTGGTGTTCCAGATGCCTGACACAACCCGGAAAGCCTATGAGTTTACCTATTCCGCAGGAATGACGGGAAGTGACCTTGGACATGTTGTCCCAAGCGCGATTTAAGGTTTGAAAATGAAAAAAGCCGCAGCGTTTTTGCTTACAGTTTTTATTTTCCTCTTTTGCATTCCCCTTTTTGTATTCTCTATTACAGCGGACGAGCTTTACAGCTCTATGCTTGAAAACAACCCGAATGTAAAAAAAGCCGGCAAAGAGGTAAGCCGGGCGCTTCTGGATGTAAAAGACGCAAAGGCAGGCCGAAGTCCGACAATAGACCTGACAGTGACGGGTAGCTATATTGCGAATCCTATGAAGCCGATAAGTATAAATATAGGTGACTACATAGATACGACGCTTTACGGAGTTAAAAACGACTACATCCGGTTATATAAAGGGCAGGAAAGCTCCTATTATAAGTTCTCACTTTCCGTGACTCAGCCCATATTTACATGGGGCAAGATATCAAACGCGGTAAAGCTTCGTCAGCAGGTCTATGATGTGCGGTTATTACAGCTTGAGGATTCAATAGACAAGGCGGGAATCGAGCTTTATACCCGCATTGCCGCGCTTCACTATCTTCTTGAAATAGACAGAATCCTTTCGTCCCAGCAGGAAATTGCGCAACGTCTTGTTGAGCTTGCTGAAAAGGCGCTTGAAAACGGCATGATGCTTGAAACGGAAGCTCTTTCGGTAAGGGTTCAGGCACGGCAGCTGGATGTGGCAAAAGCGCGGACAGAACAGCAAATAACAATCATGCTTACTGAAATCGGGAACATTACCGGACAAAGGGATTTTGAAGCTTCCGATTTGGAATTTAATGAAGAGGCCTTCGGCTCTCTTGTTTCAAAGCTCAGTTCCTCTGACAGCGATACTATTCTTGCGAACGCCCTTTCGGACAGCAGGACAACCTTTAAACTTCTTTCCGTGCTTGCGGATATAGCTGTCCTTGCGAAGGATATAGCAGCCGCGTCGGTGAACTGGAAACCCGATTTCGCGTTTGTGGTGAATGCGGACTACAGCGGAAGCCGCCTGCCATTGATGGAAACGGACTGGTACGGCAAGGATGATTGGAACGCCACGCTTTCCATAGCCCTTAAAACCACCGTTTTTGACGGCGGTAAGGCTTCAAGAGACGTAAAAAGGGCGGAAAGCTCGGTATCGGAAGCAAACATAGACATCGAAAGCGCAAAGCTTCAGGTGCGTTCCGCCGTAAGCCGGAACCTGACTGACCTCAGTGTGGCGCTTGCCGGCATATCCTATCAGCAGGCGCTTTCACTGCAGCTGGACGCCCAAAGCAGGGTGGACAAAAGTCTTCTTGACACGGGCTACGGCTCCGAGTCAGACTACCTGAAGGGTCGGCTGGAACGCAACAACTGTGAAATAGAGATACTTAAGGCAAAAACGGATTTGGCTGCCGCGGTCTATACGCTGCTGTATCTTGAAGGAGAAATCGCGTCGGCTGATGCGGATTTTACATGACATTTACCGCTATAGATTTCGAAACCGCCAACCATATGCCGCAGAGCGCCTGTTCGGTGGGACTGGCCAAGTTTGACGAAGAAGGCCGCGTTATAGACAAATTCTACTCGCTGATAAAACCTTCACGTGGTTATGACTGTTTTTTTTCACGCAATATCCGGATTCACGGAATCCGCCCGCGTGATGTGGCGGACGCTCCCGATTTTGCCTATATCTGGCCCGAAATTGAATACTTTATAGGCGATGATTTTCTTGTGGCCCACAACGCGCGTTTTGACATGGGAGTTCTGACCGGCCTTCTAAGGCATTTCCTGATTCAAATTCCCGACATCATGTATCTTGATTCTCTTCAAATTTCAAAAAAGATTTGGCCTGACCTCGGAAGTCATGCGCTTACATCACTTAGCGACAAGTTCGGCCTTGACTACAATGCCCACAATGCGCTGGACGATGCCATAAACTGCGGAAAGGTGTTTGTAAAAGCCTGCAACGGAAGATTGTATGAACTGCAGGACCTTAGGAAGTTCCTGATAGTGAGAGGCATAGAGATTAAGAAGATTTGCACCTGAATTATTTTTCGCGGTAGATGATGCGGCCCTTTGTGAGGTCATACGGGGACATCTCAATCTTCACGGTATCACCCGGGACGATTTTGATATGGTTTTGGCGCATTCTGCCTGACATGTGAGCAAGTATTATATGCTTGTTTTTCAGTTCAACGCGGAACATCACATTGGGCAGGGCTTCCTTTACCAGACCCTCGACTTCAATAGCTTCTTCTTTTGCCATCATTCCTCCAAAAAAACTCTGGTGCGTGAGCAATGTTACGTTAACTCAAATTGTTTTCAGTTGTCAATATCCGGAGCCTGAATCACGCTGAAAGGCGCTTTTTAAATATACGTTTGACGAGATACGCTCCATAGTAGTATTATTTGATTTGGAAATATATCTGATTAAATATGGAGGCATTATTATGGCACGTGGCGGCGATATAAAGAAAGAAAGCAAAGGCAGAAAGTCGGAAAAGAACGCAAAAGACAAGGCCGCTCAGCAGCCGGCTTACATTGCGCCGGAGGTAATCTCCCGCAAGAAAGACAAGGACAGATAAGTCCGGAGTTTTGTACAAGTGAAAAAGCCGTTTTGCGGCTTTTTCTTTTCAGTGAACGCGGAGAGGAAAAATGGACAGCTCGTCGGTACTCGAAAAATATATCAGCACCCACAGGGACAGCCTTAACGAAGCAATGATGTCTTATGTGTCATCGCTTCAGGCCGTTTCAAAGGTCAGCCCGCTTGTGGCTTCAAGGGTTGTAAAGGAGCTTAAAAGCCAGCGAAGCCGCCTTAAGCTTATTGCAAGCGAAAATTACAGTAGCCCGGCCTGCCATCTGGCCATGGGGAATCTCCTTACGGACAAATACGCTGAAGGCTATGCCTATCACCGCTATTACTCGGGCTGCGACAATGTAGACGCCATAGAAGACTACGCCTGCGAAACTGCCTGCGGCGTCTTCGGGGCGGAGCATGCCTATGTTCAGCCTCACAGCGGAGCGGATGCGAACCTGTGCGCATACTGGGCAATAATAAATACTGTTGTCCAAATACCGGCGCTTGAAGAAATGGGAATTAAGAATCCTTCGGCTCTGACAAGGGAGCAGTGGAATACCATAAGGCGCAAAACGGGTAACCAGAGGCTTCTGGGTCTTGATTATTACAGCGGGGGCCATCTTACCCACGGCTACAGACTTAATGTTTCCGCGCAGATGTTTGATGCCTATTCATATTCGGTCAGCAGGGAAACGGGCCTTCTGGACTATGATGAAATAGAGCGTCAGGCTATGGAAATAAAGCCTCTTATCCTGCTTGCAGGGTTCAGCGCTTACCCGAGAAAAATTAATTTCCGCAGGATGAAAGAAATTGCGGACAAATGCGGCGCTGTCCTGATGGCTGATATGGCGCACTTTGCGGGACTTGTCGCGGGAAAAGTCTTTGAAGGTGATTACGACCCTGTTAAATGGGCGGATGTGGTTACAACAACCACTCACAAGACTCTAAGAGGTCCGCGCGGCGGTCTTATACTGTGCAAGCAGCGTTTCGCGGATTCCGTGGACCAGGGCTGTCCTCTTGTAATGGGCGGACCGCTTCCTCACGTTATGGCTGCAAAGGCAATAGCTTTGTCAGAGGCTTCACAACCGTCTTTCCGTGATTACGCAAAGCGCATTGTGGAAAATGCGCAGGCGCTTGCAACGGCTCTTGAGGAAGAAGGAGTTCCTGTCCATACCGGCGGTACGGACAACCATCTTATGCTTTTGGATGTAACGGGCTTTGACCTTAACGGACGTCAGGCGGAAAGCGCTTTGATTGCCTGCGGGATATCTTTAAATAGAAATGCTCTGCCTTTTGACAAAAATGGGCCATGGTACACAAGTGGTCTCAGAATCGGTACGCCGGCTGTGACAACTCTTGGCATGGGCACGGAAGAGATGAGGGAGATAGCTTCGATTATCGCCCTTGTTCTTAAGAATACACGGGCAGGCGTTATGAAGGACGGAGAAAAGGCGGGAACGCCGAGCAAAAGCCGCTTCATTACGGATAAGAAAGCCTCTGAGCAGGCAAAAAACAGAGTGCTTTCCCTTCTTTCAAGGTTTGTTCTTTATCCTGAACTTGACCTTGACTTTCTGGAAGATAACTTCTGCGGGGAAGGTTCTTCCACTGAATCTACATAATATTTTGTAACCGGAGGACATATGAAAAGTATTTTGATTAAGAACGGTCTTTTGACTGATGACAGGTCTTCAAAAAAGGGTGATATCCTCATAAAAGACGGTATTATTGCCAAAGTGGAGCCTTCAATTGACGATTCGGCTCTGAGTGATGTTCAAATCATCAATGCTCAGGGCATGACGGTAATGCCCGGAGTTATAGATGCCCACACTCATTATCATCTTGTAAGCAGAGGGACTGTCACCTGCGACGGTTTTCCCGAAGGTTCAAGACTTGCGGCATTCGGCGGCGTTACAACGGTAGTTGATTTTGCCGACCACCTTAAGGGACAGGATCTTCTTCAGAGTCTTGCTTACAGACAGAATGAAATGAAAGACGGCATGGCAATTGACTATACCCTGCATCAGGGTGTTTACGGCCACGGCTACAACAGTACCATTGGCAAACAGCTTGAAGAGCTTAAAAAACAGGGTGTAAAAACTCTGAAGATATTCACAACTTACAGGAACACGGGCTATCTTATCGAAAACAGGGATGACCTTCTGGATTTGTTTAAGAACGCGAAGAGGGTGGGCATGATGGTAACCGCCCACTGCGAGTTCAATCCTATGATTGAAGAGCTTTCCGCCAACTGGAAGGGAGATTTCTCCCCGGCTTCCCACGCAAAACTGCGTCCTGCTGAGGCAGAGGGCAAGGCCATAGAGGTTTTCGGCTCCATTGCTCTTGAAGCGGACTGTCCTTTGTATGTTGTCCACTGTTCTTCGGAGCGCGGCCTGAACGCTATCAGGGAGCTTCGCAGAAAAGGTCTTACTGTTTACGCGGAAACAACGCCGCACTATCTTTTCCTTGACAGAAGTCGTCTTGAAGGTCCTGATGCCCCGCTTTACGTAATGACACCTCCTCTCAGGGACAAGTCTGACAACAAGGCTCTGCAGCAGGGGATTCTGAACGGTGAATTCCAGGTGCTTGCTACCGACCACTGTGCCTTTACAAGGGCTCAGAAGCTTGCCAGCAGCGACTGCCGTACTATCTATCCCGGCATACCGGGAACGGAAGAGCTTCTGGTTCTTCTTAACACATTTAAGGACAACAGTCCTTCGATGACAATGAATGATGTAGTAAAGCTTATAAGCACCAACCCCGCGAAGCTTTTCGGCATTTATCCTGAAAAAGGCTCCCTTGAAGTCGGAACCGATGCGGATATTATTATCTTTGACCCGTCTCAGAGATGGACTCTTTCCGATGAAAAAATTCATTCGGCATCTGGCTACACCCCTTACAGGGGCTTTGAAGTCCACGGACGCGTTCTTACTACAATCCGCAGGGGTGAAATTCTGATGGACAACGGCAGCTATTTCGGAAAACCGGGTGAAGGCAGATTTATAAAGCAGCATGACTGCGATTCGGTGGACACCTTATGATAAGGGGAATTGTTTTCGATTCACAGGCCTTTGATGATGACTTTGCGGATAAGGCCCGAAGAAGCGGTGTACGTATTGCTGTAATTTCAAAGGACGGGCAGGGCCGCGGCTATGACGCCTGCGTAAATGATAACGCCCTTGAACGAAAAAGCGAACTTTGCCGTCTTGCCTCCTACAAACTGGGGCTTTCTGCCGAAGAGTGCGTGCTGTTCACTTCTTCAGAATCCGGCCACAGAGCCGCGAGAGAGGCTCAGATGTTTTCTTTCGGTATTGGCGGAAATGAGGAAGAACAGATATACAGCGGCTGTGACGCGGTTCTTTCCGATTTTGAAGGCTTTCCGTCATTTAATGACGTAAAGTCCTTCAGCATGGCTGCGGACAGCGTGAAACGTGACTTCTGCGAAAGGACTGTCATTGGCAAGCTTCTTGGGGTCGCAAAAGAGGCTATGAAAAATGCCTACGCGCCGTTTTCAAAGTTTCATGTGGGCGCGGCAATACTTACGGATAAAGGAAACATATACCGCGGCTGCAATGTTGAAAACGCGTCACTTGGCGGAACCATATGCGCGGAGCGCGGGGCTGCGATGGCTTCTATAGCTTCAGAAGGGGCAAGCCGTTTCAGACTTATCGCAATTGCCTCAAAGGCAGAAGACCCTGCGCCTCCCTGCGCCATATGCAGGCAGTTTCTTGCGCAGTTTATGCCGCCGGACAGCCAGGTTTATCTTGTCTCCTCAAAGAACGGGGTTTTGAGACACTATAATTTCGGCACACTGATGCCGTACGCTTTTACGGAGTTCTGACGCCCGAAAATCTTCAGTTTTCAAGGGCCGCCAGTTTGGCTCTGCGTCTTGCGTGTCTGTCTTCCGCGGATGTCTTTGCGGTAATATAGGCGTTAAGGATGTCCAAAACATTCTCAGGGTAGTCTATCCTGCCTCCGAAGGCTATGAAATTTGCATCGTTGTGCTCTTTTGCCATTCTTGCGGCATAGCTGTTCTGGGGAAGGGCGCAACGGATTCCATGTATTTTATTGGCCGATATTGAAATTCCTATTCCCGTACCGCAGCAAAGGATTCCGAAATCATAGCCGCCGCGGTTAAACTCTTCGCAGGCAAGTTTTGCCATATCGGGATAATCCACACTGCTGTTTCCCTCAGTGCCAAGGTAATTTACCTCATAGCCTTTGCTTTTAAGGAAATTGACAAGTTTTGCCGTAAGCTCAACGGCTCCGTGGTCATTGGCGACAACTGCTTTAGGCATGATTTCTCCTTTCTCAGCTCATAGGAGCCGGCGAGATTTTTATCACGTTCGGCACGTTCCTTATGGATTTTATTATCTTTTTGTAGGCGTCTTCATCATCGCATTCCATGCTGAAAGTACCTACAAGATTTCCCATCTCATCATCTATCAGACTTCCTGAAACAAGGTGTCCGTGCTGGTTCCTGATTGCCGCTTCTATTTCGCTGAACAAATCCTGGGTTCTCTTGCTTGTAACAACGAACTTGCGTGTTATTGACTCTGTAGTCTCCCATTCAACTTCTATCTTTCTCTGGTCTATCTCGTTCATATGCGCAAGATTGGGGCAGTCCACTTTATGGACAATTATGCCTCTGCCTCTTGAAACATAACCCACTATTCTGTCTCCGGGGGCGGGATTGCAGCACTGCGCGATGTGAATCATCATATTCCTGTGCTTGCCCACAGTGACGGTGTTTGTAGTCTGGCCCTTGAACTGTCTTACAATATCGCCGGAAGGAATATCCTGCGGAAGCTGTTTTGGTTGAATATTCTGATTTTCTTCCTCTTCTTGGGCTATAGCAGCTTCTATTTCCTTTTTCCTGGCAATGATATTTTTATCTATCAGAAGGTTCTCGTCATACTTGTTCAGCCATGAACGTATTTTTCTTCTTGCGCTTGTAGTATGGGCATATTTCAGCCATGTTACACGCGGGTGGGCATTCTTCTGAGTGACAATTTCTATTACCTGAGTGTTTTGAAGAGGCTGTCCCAGCGGTATTATGTTTCCGTTGGCCTTTGCACTTACGGTATGGTTGCCTATTTCCGTATGGATACTGTAGGCAAAGTCCAAAGCTGTTGACCCTATCGGCAGTTCAACCGCCTTTCCTTTTGGAGTAAATACATAGATTGTGTCTTTAAGCAGTTCACCTTTTATTTCATCCATGAAGGATTCGCTCTGCTCTATCTCCGTATTCCAGCTTTTCAGTTTGGTAGCTATTCTTGAAAGCTGCTGGCTGTCCATGTTGACCCAGCTCTGGCTTGACGCGCTTGAGCCGCTTTCCGCCTTGTAGACCCAGTGTGACGCAACGCCGTATTCGGCGATTTTGTCCATTTCATAGGTTCGTATCTGGACTTCAAGGATAACTCCGTTCATTCCCATTATTGTCGTGTGAAGGCTTTGGTAGTTGTTGGCCTTGGGCATGGCAATATAGTCTTTGAAACGTCCTTCCATCGGAGGCCATAGCTGATGAATAATGCCTACAAGGGTGTAGCACTCCGTAACCGAGTTGCATATGACTCTGACTCCAAGGATATCGAAGATTTCATCAAGCTCCTTGCGCCTTTTTTTCATCTTCATGTAGATGGAATAGATGTGCTTTTCCCTTGAGGTTATTTTTATGTTCTTAATCCCGTTGTCTATGCAGGCGTTGGCGATTTTCCGTTTTACGGTTTCAAGATACTTGGTATATTCTCCGCGTTTTGACTGCAGATAGTCCTGAATGTAACTGAAGGTGTCGGGTTTAAGTGTCTTAAGACTCAGGTCTTCAAGTTCCGCTTTCATCCATGAAATACCAAGACGGTCCGCAAGCGGAGCGTAGATATCAAGGCAGGAACTTGCAATTTCCCTGGCCCTTTCCTGGTCCATGTACTGCAGAGTTCTCATATTGTGAAGCTTATCTGACAGTTTTATGATTATCACAGGCATGTTCCTGCTCATTGCGATGAACATTTTTCTTATGGTTTCGGCTTCAGCAACACTTCTGGAAAGACTTTTGATTGCGGCTATTTTTGTAACGCCCTGAACCAGTTCGCAGACATTTTTCCCGAACAGGGTTTCCACTTCCTCGGCTGTAGCGCCTGTGTCCTCTATAACGTCATGAAGAAGGCCCGCGCACACGGTATCGCAGTCCATGTGCATCCTCATGGCCAGTGTTTCCGCAACTGCAAGCGGATGGATTATGTACGGTTCTCCGCTTTTGCGCTTCTGGTCCTGATGCATATTGTTCGCGTATACGGCGGCCTTGCTTATCTTTTCAAAATCCTCACCGTGGTAATTTTTTTTTATTTTGTTCAGAAAGCTTGTCACCAACTCTTCATTCATTTACGCACACCCCATAACGCGCAGCGGCCTGCAGATACATTAGTACTAATTCCTGCCTTTTACAACCCGCTCGCGCTGTCCAAGATCCTTCAGCACGCTTACATCGGAAAAGTTTTCTTCTTTCAGTATTTTTGCTGCGGCAGGACCCTGGTCATAGCCTATTTCCATCTGAAGAAGACCTTTCGGCGCAAGGCGATTTTTCGCCTGACGGGCTATGGCTCTTATGAAGTCAAGGCCGTCTTTTCCCCCGTCCAGCGCAATGTGCGGTTCAAACTGCACCTGCGTTTCAAGAGTTTCTATTACCGATGTTTTTATGTAGGGCGGATTTGATAGAATCGCATCAAAACTCCGGCCCGCAAGACTGTCAAAAAGACTGCTTTTAACAATCTCCGCCTTTATATTGCTTTCCGTTATCAGGCTTTTTATGTTTTCTCTGCAAACTTCAAGCGCGCCGTCTGAGATATCGGAAAGGGTAAGGCTAATCCGTTTGAAGTTTTTCACCAGAGCTTTTGCCGCTGATATTCCAATGCAGCCCGACCCGCAGCAGAGGTCCAGTATATTTATTTCCGTCTTATCTTTAAAAGCAACCTTAA
This sequence comes from Sphaerochaeta sp., assembly GCA_052170315.1. Classification (GTDB taxonomy): domain Bacteria; phylum Spirochaetota; class Spirochaetia; order Sphaerochaetales; family Sphaerochaetaceae; genus UBA9732. Next base: position 125,444 of record JBQNAT010000002.1, on the reverse strand, counting down.
TGTCCTCTACTGCGCTTTCTACAAGTGTTTCCGTGTCAGGGCGCGGTATAAGGACATCTTTTGTGACTTTGAAAACGTACTGATAAAAACCCCGTTCTCCGGTTATATAGGCAACGGGTTCTCCGTTAAGACGCCTTTGCAGAGCTTCTTTTATAATAATTTCCTTATCCGGGGGAACCTCTTTTTCAAACTCCGAAATAAACTGAGTTTCCTTTATGCCCATAACGCTACTTAAAATTACTCTTGCGTCGGCAAAAGGGGAGGCGCTTGAATCTGAAAGGGCTTTTGCGAAAAGTCTGCAGGTCTGTTTAAGGTTCACGTGGCTTCCTTCAGCGCCTGTTCTCCTGCCGAGACCTTCAGGGCTTCAATAACATCCTGCAGCTGTCCTTCCATTATCAGGTCAAGTTTGTACAGGGTCAGGTTAATCCTATGGTCTGTCAGACGGTTCTGCGGGAAGTTGTAGGTTCGTATTCTTTCGCTTCTGTCACCGCTTCCAACCTGACTTCTGCGTTCTTCGGCTCTTTCTCTGGCTTTCCTTCCCGCTTCAATATCATAAAGTCTTGAACGCAGTACCCTCATGGCTTCAAGACGGTTCTGCAGCTGGCTTTTCTGGTTCTGGCATATTACAACAAGGCCTGAAGGAATATGGGTTATTCTTACGGCGCTTTCTGTTGTGTTGACGCACTGTCCGCCCGGCCCTCCGGCGCGCATTACATCTATGCGAAGGTCTTCCTGCCGGATTTCAACTTCCGTTTCTTCAGCCTCAGGCAGAACGGCTACCGTAACGGCGGAGGTGTGAATTCTTCCTCCGCTTTCCGTTTCAGGTATCCTCTGAACCCTGTGCACGCCGCTTTCCCACCTTAAACTTCCGTAGACGTCTTTTCCGCTTATGGAAAGGATAAGCTCCTTGTAGCCTCCAAGTTCGGTTTCATTTGAGTTTATCACATCAATTTTCCATCTCATGGTTTCGGCGAAGTAGGAGTACATCCTGTAAAGGTCAGATACGAAAAGCGCGGCTTCCTCACCGCCCGTACCGGCGCGTATCTCCATAATTATGTTCTTTCCTTCAAGCGGATCCGGCGGTATAAGCAGCATTTTGCAGCGTTTTTCGCTTTCTTCTATCTGCTCTTTAAGTACGGTTATCTCTTCCTTCGCCATTGCCGCAAGCTCTTCATCGCTTTCATGAGCAAGAACTTCGTTATCCGCCAGGTTTTCAGTAAGGGCTTTAAGGTTTTCCAGCTCCCGGACTATGGGCGCAATGTGGCTACGTTCAAGCATGAGAGCCTTATAAGTCCCCAGGTCAGAAGTTGCCTTCGGCTCCGAAAGTTTTGAGTCAAGCTCATTGAGCTGTGTTTTGAAAGCATCAAGCTTTTCTATCATCAGTTTTCCTTCGTCGGAGTTTCTGACAGTCCTTTCACGGATGGGAAGTTTATGGCGCGCGGCTTCTGGGCTTCAGGTGTTTTGATGCTCAAAACTCCCATAGGGCAGGCTTTTACGCATTTCCCGCAGGCCAGACATTTCATGGACACATGTTTGGGGGATTCTATTATGACGCTGAACGGGCATACGTCACGGCACTTGCCGCAGTTTGTGCACATTCTGAGGTCAACAACATAGGCTCCGAACTGGTTCTGTCTTATTGCTCCGATAGGGCAGACTTTAGCACATTTTCCGCACTGAATGCAAACCACCGGGCGGTTTATCCTTCCGGCAATATCGCTTTTGTTTCCTATGCCCGTGCGTTCGTCTATCCTCAGGAAGGCGAGAGATGCCTTTCGTACTCCGAAATACTGCTGTGCGCACGCGTGAACACATTCAAGACAGCCTATGCACCTGGCTTTGTTATTGACGACAAGAGTTCTTCCTCCGCGCCAGTTCTTGGGGTCTGAAGGGTCTTCATACGGGGTTCGCTGGATTGGAAGAGAATTTCTCTTCATGCCGTCGAATCTGTAGTATGCGTCCGCGATTGCGGGGGCTGTTGGGATGCAGACTATTTCTCCAAGGCCAATGGCTCCGCTAGCGATGTTAAGGCCTTTTTTCTCAACTATAATAGGCTCGATTTTAGGAACTTCATCAGCTCTGAAAAGTTTAAGCGAAGCGTATTTTGTAAGAGGTATGCAGTTGCTCACAAGGTACTGCTCTTTAAGAGCATAACCCATGCCCATTACAACTCCGCCTTCTATCTGTCCTTCCACGTTGGTAGGGTTTATGGCAACGCCCACATCGTGCGCTGCGACAATCTTCAGTATTTTGTCCGTTCTTTCCTCAAGGATACACATCTGCGTGGCGTAGCCGTAGGCGACATGGCTCTTGGGGTGGGGTAAATCAGTGCCCATTTCATCCGTTTCGGCAAGATACTCGGCATAGAAGTCCTGACCTTCAAGGTTTTCAAGACTGTCCTTCTCAAGGGCTTCCTTAAGCATGACGGCAGCTCTTCTTGCGGCCTCGCCGGAGACCGTGGTATGCCTTGAGCCGGAAGAGGTTCCGCTGTCCGGAGCATTGAAGGAATTGGCTTTTTCTTCAACAACCTTGTCTCTTTCAAGACCCGTGACATCACAGACAATCTGTTTCATAACGGTGCACATACCCTGTCCAAGGCATGAGCCTCCGCAGTGGATTATGACTTTGCCGTCTTTGACTTCAAGGCGTACTCTGCCGTAGTCCGGAAGACCTACGCCAACTCCCGCGTTTTTCATTGCGCAGGCAATGCCGGCATGGGGATGAGAATAAAATTCATCCTTTACCGCCATAAGCGTTTCCGCAAGGCCTGTGGATTCGTCCACTATCTGTCCGTTGGGAAGGCTCTGACCGGGTCTTATGGCATTTCTGAAACGTATCTCCCAGTGGGAAATTCCCACTTCGTCCGCCATGTGGTTCAGAATGGTTTCTATGGCGAAGCAGCTCTGCGTTACGCCGAAGCCCCTGAAAGCTCCGGCAGGCGGATTGTTGGTGTAGTAAGCATAGCCGTCAATTTTAAAGTTCTGGTAGTTATATGGACCGGATGCATGAGTGCAGGCTCTTTGAAGCACGGGGATTCCAAGTGAAGCATAGGCTCCCGTGTCAGAGATTATGCTTGCCTTAAGACCCTGAATAATACCGTTTTCGTCACAGCCAAGCGAGAACTCCATATACATGGGGTGGCGTTTGGGATGTACAATCAGGCTTTCTTCTCTTGTTAGCTTCATCTTGCAGGGTCGCTTTGTCAAAATGGCGGCAAGAGCGCTCAAGTGCTGGACTGAAACATCCTCTTTGCCTCCAAAAGCGCCTCCTACGTAGCAGTTTTCCACAAGGACTTTTTCCTCCGGAAGTCCAAGCATTGGAGCCGTTTCCCTTCTTGTGTCGTAAACGCCCTGATCGGTTGAATAGATTTTTACTCCGCCGTTTTCAAGAGGAACTGAAACCGCGCATTCCGGTTCAAGGAAGGCGTGTTCTGTCCACGGTGTGGAAAATTTTTCCGTGAGCACGTGTTTTGAGTTTTTAATAGCCTCTTCGGCATTTCCCCTGTCTACATGTATGTGGCCCAGAATGTTCCCGTCTGCATGAATTTTAGGCGCGTCAGGCTTCATTGCCTCATAGGGCGAGGTTATGCAGGGAAGCTCCTCATAAGAAACTTTTACAAGGCTTTTCGCCTTTTTTGCGGCGTCAAAACTCTCCGCCGCGATAAGGCATATGGCATCGCCCAGATACCTTGTGATTTGACCCACGGGGATTAGAGCGTCCCAGTCGCGCTTGATGTGTCCTACTTTCACGCTGCCGGGGATATCCTCCGCGGTGAAGATTCCGACAACCCCGGGTACATCAAGGGCCATGTTTTTTTCAATGCCAAGAACGCGCGCGCGGGGGTATTTGCTTCTGACCGCCACAACAAACAACATTCCGTCCATGTAGATGTCGTCCGGGTAGACAGCATTTCCCGTGACTTTGTCCTTCACGTCCACACGGGGTACGCGCTTTCCTATTTTCCAGCTGCGGTCATCCTTGAAATCCCGCTTCTGCGAACCGTTCTGATTCTGCTCACGGAATATTTTTGCTGCAAGCGTGATGGCTTTTACAATTTTGGCATAGCCCGTGCAGCGGCAGATGTTGTTCCTGATGGCGTGCCGGATTTCAAATTCCGACGGGTCCGGATTTTTGTCTATAAGACCCTTCGCGCATATTATCATGCCGGGGATGCAGAAGCCGCACTGGACGGCTCCCTCTTCCCCGAAAGCATAGGTAAATACCTGTTTTTCATTTTCCGACAGCCCTTCGACTGTAACTATGTCCGCCCCCGCGACTTCCGAAGTCAGCACGGAGCAGGCTCTTACGGTTTTCCCGTTAACAAGGACCGTACAGGTTCCGCAGGCGCCTTCGGAACAGCCATCCTTCGCGGAAGTCAGTTTCAGGTCGTCTCTGAGAAATCTGAGGAGTTTTTTGTCCTTGTCCAGGGATACGGCTTTGCCGTTAACCGTAAAGGAAACTGTCATACACGCATCTCCCTGTTGAAAGCTTTGCCAAGCGCCGCCGGGCCAAGCTTATTGGACTTGCGGTTGAACGCAAGCACCACTATGACAAGCAGGTAGGGAAGCATTGTCAAAAATTCGTAGTACTGGAACTGAGGAACGAATATCTGTATCTGAGTCTGGAGTGTCTGCGCGAAGGTGAAGAGCATGGCGCCCATGAATATCCTTATCGGATGCCACTTTCCGAAGTACACAAGAGCTACCGCAATGAAACCTCTGCCGTTGATGATATCGGCATTGAACATCTTGGCCTGGCACAGGGTAAGGAAAGCGCCCGCAAAGCCGGCCATGGCTCCGCCCAACAGCAGGCTCTGATAACGGATTCTGTTTACGTTTATTCCAAGCGAGTCCGCGGCTCTTGGATGTGTGCCTACGGCTCTGACCTTAAGTCCCCAGGGTGTTTTGAAGATAACATACCATGCAACGGGTATCATCAGGTACGCGAAGTAAACCAGAGGGTTGTGAGTGAAAAGAATCTTACCCAGAATAGGTATCTTTGAAAGTAGAGGAATTTCAACCGCGTTTATGCCTGTTATGGACTGGGTTCCGCCTATGAAGGATCTGAAGAACGTGCCCGCAAGGCCAACTCCGAACATCTGCATTCCAATTCCCGCTATACCCTGAGGGGCTCTGAAGGTTATGACAATCAGACCGAACAGAAGTCCCAGAATGCCTCCTGCCATGGTGGCTACCACAAGACCCAGTATATTAACATATCCCGGCGCGGCTCCGGCTCCCACCATAGAAAACGGGATAAGCATACCCAGAAAGGCTCCTACGCTCATTATGCCTTCACAGCCCAGATTGAATATACCTGCTTTCTGGTTGAACATCTCGCCCATGGAGGCAATCATCAGAGTAACTGCAAAACGTACAGTAAGTGTCAGCGTATTTACTATGAAATCCATGTTAAGCCTCCTTTTCCTTTTTGACGAAGAAGCGTTTTCTGAAGCGCTCCATTGAATACGGGTTGGCAATTACCATCTGCACCGCAACAATTATTAGAATAATAAGTCCCTGAAGGGCTTTTACAAGGTTCGGCGGTACGCTTGTCAGAATCTGCAGGTTAACCTGGCTGTACAAAAGTATTCCGAAGAAGAAGGACGCCGGAACTATCCACAGCGGGTGCAGGCCTCCGAAAAGGGATACTACAACGCCTGAGAAGCCGTAGCCTCCCGTCATTCCGCTTACGGCTCTTAACTGGACTCCCATAAGCTCCACGGCTCCGGCCATGCCTGCACAAGCTCCGGAAATGACCATTGAAATAATCAGGTACTTGGAAACGTTTATTCCGCCGTATCTTGCCGCGCGCTCCGATGCGCCTGCGGCTCTCATCTTGTAGCCCCATGTGGTTTTGAAAAGAAGTATGTAGATGATTACAACAAGAATTATCGCAATAAAAACGCCTTCATGTATGGATGAACCCTTAAAAAGCTTGGATAAGGTTGCGCTTTGGGCCACTCTTTCACTCATTGGCGTTCCCGACTTTTCGTTGGGGTCAAGAAGGGGAACTCTTATGCAGAACTCGAAGAACTGTGTTGCCACGTAGTTGAGCATTACGGTTGAAAGAAGCTCGCTGACTTCAAGCTTTGCCTTTAAAAAGCCGGGGATGAAACCGTACAAACCTCCTACAACCGTTGCCGCGATTATACATAACGGCACCAGAATCACTTTGGGAAGCGATGCGCAGTTGGTCGCAATTGCTGTTGCCGCGATTATACCCATGTACATCTGGCCTTCCGCTCCTATGTTTATTATTCCGCTTCTTGAGCTTACCGCAATTCCAAGGGCTATTATAAGAAGGGGGGTCATCCTTATTATTACTTCCCCGAACGACCTGAAGCTCTTGAACGGCATGGAGATTATTATCCAATAGGTGTTGAAAACGTCTCCGCCTACGGCAAGGATTATCAGTGCGCCAACAAGGAGCGCCGCAAGGACAGCTATGAAAATTACAGCCGTTTTATACCAGAGTTTGTAGTTATTCATCTTCCTTCACTCCTGCCATTAGAATTCCAAGGCGCTCTGTTGTAGCTTCATCCCGGGTAAGAACCTTTTGATTCCGGCCCTTGAAGATAACGGCTATCCTGTCGCTAAGGTTAAGGATTTCTTCAAGCTCCTCGCTTATGAGAAGTATTCCGACTCCCTTTTTCCTTAGTTTCAGCAGTTCCTTGTGTATGAACTCGGCCGCTCCCATGTCAAGACCGCGGATAGGGTAGACGCATACAAGAAACCTGGGGCCGCGTGAAATTTCCCTTGCCAGGATTACCTTCTGGATGTTGCCTCCGGAAAGCGAGCCCGCGGCGGTGTTGATTCCCGGACAGCGTATATCGAATTCTTCCCTTGCCTTGTCCGACTGTTTGTCAATTTCCCTGTTGTTAAGGATGTGATGCTTTGAGAAGCGACCCGTTTCGCTGTCTTTAAGGATTATGTTTTCCTTGATTGACATGGAAGGGACAATGCCTTCCGTATTCCTTTCTTCCGGAATATAGCCCATTCCGGTTTTTATTATCTGCCCCGGAGTAAGGTTCTGTATCTGTTTTCCAAGGAACTCTACAGTACCGCTTTCGCACTGTCTTATGCCGTTGATTACCTCTGCAAGTTCTCTCTGTCCGTTTCCGGAAACGCCTGCAAGGCCCACAATCTCGCCGGATTTTATTTCAAGGTTGAAGTTGTCCAGCGCATAGAAACCTCTGTCGCTTCTTACGCGGAGGTCTTTAATCCGAAGGGCGCATTCGCCTTCTGACGGGGCTTCGGTATTCGCGTTTATTTCTACTTCATGGCCTGTCATCAGGGCTGCTATCTGTTTTGGCGTGTAGTCAGCCGTACTTCCTTCAAATACTATTTTACCGTGCCTTAGGATATTTACCTTATTGGATAGGGCTTTGACCTCGTTAAGCTTGTGGCTGATGAATATAATGGAAAGCTCTTTGCTCATTTTTCTGAGAAGGGCTATCAGTTCATCCGTTTCCTGCGGCGTGAGCGCGCTTGTGGGTTCGTCAAGAATCAGGAATTTCGCGCCAAGGCAAAGGGTCTTGACCAGTTCAACGCGCTGCTGTTCGCCTACGGCAAGCTGCCATATGAAGGCATCGGGGTCCACGGCAAGACTGTATTTCCTTGAAATCTCGTTAACCCTGTCGCGCACCATCTGAAGGTCCACGCGTATGCCTTTCCAGCAGTTCTTCATTCCCAGCGCTATGTTTTCAAGTACTGTCATGTTGGGCACCAGCATGTACTGCTGATGAACCATTCCTATTCCCGCATCGAAAGCGTCATTCGGAGTCCTGAAGTACATTTCCTCGCCGTTGATGAAAATACTGCCCTCGTCAGGCTGGTACAGACCCATTATTATGTTCATCAGGGTAGTCTTTCCGGCGCCGTTTTCTCCCACAAGGGCGAGAATCTGATGTTCCCCGACTTTCAAAGTGATATCATCGCTTGCGAGTACTCCGGGGAAACGTTTCGTTATGTGTTCAACACGTAATTCCGTTATCCTGTCAAATTTAGCCATTGGTTTCCGTTTATTTAAAATATAATTATGCCGGCCTTACCTGACCGGCATAATGTACTGCTGAAATTTATCAGATTAAAGCTTTGAGTAGTCTACGTCCTTCCAGTTCGCAAGAAGATTCGCGGTTGCCTTGAAATCGGCTATCTTTTCTTCGACCTTTGTTCTGATTGTGTCGGTAATCTTGTCGGCGCACTTTTCGTTCCATGCCCATACAAAACCGCCGTTGTTGAAGTTCATGGGTATGACAGCTCCTCCCATGACGCCTTTCTGGAAATTATCTACCAGACCTATAAGTACAGCCTTGTAGTTGTAGGAAGAAGCGGCTATGCACTTGTAGCCTTCATCAAGACCAATCTGCGCAATATCCTGACCAACCCACCAGATGTCCTCGTTCGGATGCTCCGCAACTGTTCTGAGAGCGCCCAGAGCCTGCTGTGATGAACCTGTAAGGACATCGTTGCCGGCCTCTATCAGAGCCTGCGCGAACTCGCCCGACTTGACTGTGTCGTTGAAGTTCCCGATATGGGTTATCGTAAGCTTCGCGGCGGGATTGACCGCCTGTACGCCAAGTACGAAGCCTCTGTTGTAGCGCGCGGAATCTCCGCCGTCAACCGGTCCTACAAGGCCGACCTTGTTGGCTTTTGTTGTAAGTCCAGCAACGATTCCCGAAAGATAACCGGTTTCTTCCGACTGCGGCATGTAGCTGAACACGTTATCCGCAATGACGTCTGTAGTTGTGCCGAAGGCGAACATCACTTCCGGATGGTCAGGAGCAACTTCCTCTACAACGGAGCGGTACTGTGAGCCGTGGAGAATGATGATGTTGTAGCCAAGGTTAACATAGGTTGCGATTGCGGACTTCGCGTCGGACGGCTGTATGTTTTCAACTGCCTTGTATTCGGCTATCGTCCCCTTAGGGAGTTCGGCGATGGCTTCGTTGATTCCGTCATGCATGGACTGGCACCAGCCCTTGTCATCTATCGTAGATGAAACGATAAGAGCTACCCTGATGTTGTTCTTTGCGGAAGCGTTTTCGGAAGAACCGCCCGCAAATACCATGCCAATTGCGAGCACTGCGAAAATTGCTATGAGCAATGCTTTTTTCATTTCTAAACTCCTTTGTGGTTTCGGTAGTGTCAAACCCACACAAAACCGTCTTTTTCTACTAGATATGGTAGCATAAGAAGAGGCAAAAGGACAATTGAAAATATTGTATATTTAAGTGTATTTAAGGTCGTCGCAAATGCAACAGAAATCTTTAAAAACCCTGTTTCAGACCTGCCGCGCAACGTTTTAACGCCGGATTGCCTGAATTTTGCACGGACATAAACGACGCTGAAACATAATCGCAACAGTGTAAATTACTGAAGGCCCACAAAGCGTTTCAGAGCGGCCATATATTCTTTAAGCTTGATAAGCGTCTGCTTCTGCCTTGGTTCAAGTGAGTTGTCGGCAAGATGGTCCTCTATTTTTCTGGATACGAAGTTTATGTCGTTTATAGGCTCTCCGGGCGGGCAGAGAAGGCGCGTTGAAGAAAAAGACTTCCACTTTTCCATTTCTTTCGCGTCCAGAACCTCGGGATAGCTTCTGCAGACATGGCGCCACAGCATCTGCGGACAGCGCGGGTCTTCAAAATCCGGCTTGAGCGCAAGCCTGTTCTCCGGCGGGGTTTTTCTTATGACTGAGAACAGTCTTTTGTCATGGTCGCTGAAAAACTTTGTGTAAATCTGGAAATCCGGATCATCCGGGTTGTTGAACTCGTCCCCGTCATTGGCGCGTATCTTTAAAATAAGCTCGGTACGGCGGAACGTGATTTCCTCATAGCGTCTCATGTACAGCTCGTAGTCTATTCCAAGGCGTTCATAGTCCTTCGCATTAAGCGTATTAAGCCCCGCGAGGAACGGAACTCTGTTCATAGCCACCCTGATTACGCCGGGAACTGTGAAAACGTCTTCCGCTTTCGCGTTGAAAAGCTCATTGGGGTCCTTTGAAAGGTCAAAGCAGATTATGGAGTTTTCGTTTTTAACATGCGGCGTTATGGGAACTATCATTGAAGTGCAGCCCTTTGGGCTTGTGAAGTTCGCGCAGGTGTAGAGAACAGGCTTTGGAATGTCCTGAGGGTTCAGATAATTTTTTACCTCAGTTTTGCTCCTCAGTTTGAGATAATGGCTCATAAGCCGCGGCTGAACCTGTTTTATCAGACGTGCTACGGCAATTGTGGCATCAACGTCCACCATGGCGTCATGCGCGCCTATCTGCTCTATTTTGTTTGCGCCTGTAAGCTCTGTGAGTTTGAAAACGGGAATTCCCCGGGGACCGTGCTCGGGCCAGACTATGCCTTCAGGTCTGAAATCGTGGCAGGCTCTCACCAGGTCTATAATATCCCAGCGCGAATTGCCGTTTTTCCATTCCCTCTGATATGGGTCTATGAAATTTCTGTAAAGGGCGTTTCTGATGAACTCATCGTCGAATTTCAGTGAATTGAAACCGCAGACGCAGGTGCCCGGAACACTGAAAAGTTCGTTGATTTTCTCTATGAACTCGCTTTCCGGTATGCCCTTTGCCTTTACCTCCTGCGGCGTTATTCCCGTTACCATGCAGGCCGCGGGGTCCGGGATATAGTCCGCGGAAAGCCTGCAGTAAAGTATGACGGGTTCTCCGACGGGGTTGAACTTCGCGTCGGTTCTGCGTCCGGCGAACTGAGCTATCCTGTCATAGAAAGGATTAAGCCCAAACGTCTCAAGATCGTACCAGAAGAAAGTCTCATTACTCCTCATATTTTAAATTTATCATAAAAAAGCTTGAAAACAAAGCCGATGCGGACTTATATTTGAATGACACATGATACGGCGAATAACAATAGTTGGGTTGGTATCACTGTTGCTCTTGAACTTCTGTCTCTATGCGGAGAATCCGGAAACCCCGCCTTCCAACGATGAGGTGGGCGTTGCGATTACGGTCATAATGGACTGTATTTCGGCTTCTCTGGTCACTTCCTGCACACCTTCGAACATAAATCTGCCGTGCAGCAACGTTTCCATCAATCCGCAGACAAATCTTCCCATTCGTATTTCCTATTTCCTTGCGGACCCGTTCGAATATGTGAAAGCCCTTGCTCCGCCCGATTCTTCAGGGGGTTTCTTTTCTTCGCTTCTTTCGCTTCTCAACAGCGCCGCGGGAGACCCGCTGGTCACTTCAGTCTACGTTGTCATGGCGGCTCGTGGTTATACCCCCGGCGGTTACCTGCTTTCGGGCAACATATCCTTCAGCTTTCCGGAAGGCGTTTTTCTGGACGATGTCATAAACATCTGGTCATCAAGGGAAGACACTGGGCAAAGTATTTACTTCAAGCTTGAGATGCGAGTATACGGAACAGAACTTGACCGTCCGCTTTCGGTTTCCGGAGAGTTCGACATGTCTGTTGACTCTGACGGCGGTATTGTCATAAAGTCGGTCGACATCTATAAAATAAACGGCTACGGTTACAGAGGCGGCGAGTTCAGATTCTGAACACGCGCGGGGAGGGATTATGAAGGACAGAGTCCTCGCTTTTCTAAACAGGCACAGTCTTAACGCCGAAAATCTGAGTATGGATGAGCTTTGTTCATATTTCATCAGCGAAATGAAGGCGGGTCTTGCGGGAAAAAGCGGTTCCCTCGCAATGATACCCAGCTTCTGCTCCCCGGACGCAAGGCCTAAGGCCGGTGAAAAGGTCATAGTAATAGATGCGGGCGGTACTAACCTCAGAACCTGCATGGTTACGTTCAGCCCTTCAATGGAACCCGTGATAAGTGATTTCAGAAAGGCTCGCATGCCGGGCATAGACAGAGAATTCAGTTCCGCGGAGTTTTTCAGCGCCTTTGCCGACGAAGTGGAACGCCTGATAGACAAAAGCGACCGAATAGGCTTCTGCTTCTCCTACGCCGCGAAAATACTTCCTAGCCACGACGGGATAGCGCAGGTGTTCAGCAAGGAGATAAAGGCCCCAGAAGTAAAAGGAAAAAGCCTTGGCAAAGAGCTTCTTGCAGAGCTTGGACGCCGCGGCCACGATGTTTCAAAAAAGAAAATAATAATACTCAACGATACCGTGACAACGCTTCTGGCCGCCCTGGCAATAAACGTTTCCGGAAAATTCGACGGCTGCGTAGGCTTTATACTTGGAACAGGAACCAACACAGCCTACATAGAAAAAACGCGGAATATTACAAAACTGGAGCCTGAAATCCCCAGAGAAGGCTATCAGATAATCAATGTGGAATCGGGAAACCTCAAGTTATGCCTTGGAGACATAGACCGCGCTTTTCTGGACAGCACAATAGCGCCGGAACAGTACAACTTTGAAAAAATGATAAGCGGAGCCTATCTTGGCCCCCTTGCTTTCCGTGTAATTGAGCAGGCGGTTAAGGAAAAGCTTTTCAGCCCGGTTTTCATCAAAGCTTTCAAAAAGCTGGACGGTATTACCACCATAGAGCTCAACGAATTCCTGTGTGACGGCGAATGCGGTCTTTCAAAATGCTCATCTGATGAAGAGGACAGAGATACGCTTTTTGAAATACTTGGGGCCTTCATCGCAAGAGCCGCCAAGCTTACGGCCGTGAACCTTGCCGCGGCGGTTCTGATTACGGACTTCGGTAAGGATGAAGACCATCCCGTTCTGATTAACGCTGACGGCACAACCTTCCACAAAACGGCATTTTTGAAAAGTTATACAACGGAATACCTTGAAGCCTTCCTTTCCGAAAAGGGCCGGCGCGCGGTTCTTACCCGGATAGAAAACAGCCCTGCAATAGGCTCAGCAATCGGAGCTCTTTCTCTTTAGTTCAAGGAAGCGGGGCAGAGGGTCTGCAAAGCTTTCAGGGAAAGGGTTGTCCTTTTTGAAATCGGGTATCCACAGTATCTCATTTTCATCCTGCTCCTGCACAAAGCCGTCTATGCCAAGCGAATCCACAAGGTCAAGAAGTTCATTATACTCTTCGCCGCTAAGGCTCCCGAATCCCGGGTTTTCTTCCGGCGGCACGAACTGAACCATGAGCGAAAGAAGCGAGTAGCCTTTAAGATTGTCCGCGTACCAGAGAAGAAAGTCCCTTGTGGCGTCAAGACAGCCCGGAAACACCAGATGACGCACAAGAACACCCTTAAGGGAATCCTCAAGATTTGTTTCCCTGTGCCGGCGTTTGAGAAAACTCATAACGGGACCTATTACAGAAGCATAGCTTTCAAGGCCGCAGAAGCGTGAAGCTACGCGGGGGTCAAGAGTTTTTACATCAATAAGATACAAATCAATAAGAGGGTCTATCAGCCTCAAAGCCCGCACGCTCTCGTAGCCGGAGGAATTCCAGACAACCGGAAGTGTCAGTCCCTGTTTTTTTGCGTTTTCAATGGCTGTAACAAGAGAAGGTATGTAGTGCGTTCCCGTTACAAGGTTTATGGACGCGGCGCCGAATGCCTGAAGTTCCAGCATAAGCCTTGCGAGCTCTTCCTCTGAAAGAGCAACCCCGTCCCAGCCGTTCCGGCTTATCTGGTAGTTCTGACAGTATCTGCAGTGCAGAGGGCAGCCGCAGAAAAAAATCATCCCTGAGCCGTTTTTGCCTGTAACGGGAGGTTCTTCTCCCCTGTGAAGACCTGACCAGGCAATCCTTATTTCAGAAGTCTGCCCGCAGCGGCCCGTTTCACCCTTAAGCCTGTTTATCCCGCACAGGTTCGGGCACAGTTCGCAGCAGCCGTAATCTACAGACATGTCTTCCTCCAAATGGTTTAATCCTCTTGACCATCGAAAACAAATATAGCATTTTTGAAGTCATGAGCATATCTGAATTTTTCAGGAATCTTTTCAAAAGAAAAACAGCGGAACTTCCTTCGCCCCGTCCGGAAGAACGCTATATTCTGTGCATAGACGGCGGCGGAATGAGAGGCATAATTCCCGTTGTTTTTCTTCAGGTGCTTGAAAAGAGCCTTCGCGAAAACGGAGGGGAGCAGGATATCGCGAAATACTTTGACCTTATAGCAGGGACTTCCACCGGAGGCCTTATTTCCCTTGCCCTAAGCTGTTCGTCCAGCCTGCCTCATCAGGAACACGGCGGTTCGGACCAGATAGACCTTGCCGCCCTGCTTGAAAACTACATGACCATGGGAAGCGAAATCTTCCAGGCAATCTCGTTTTATACTTTCAGGCAGATTGTTTCCAACAAGTACAACTCCGGAAGCCTACAGAACCTGGCGCAGCGCTGGTTCGGAGCGGAAACAATGCAAAACGCGAAGGTTCCGACGCTGATAATGTCATACGACCTCACAGCCGGTCAGCCTCAGATGATAAGAAGCTACGCAGATGAAAGTTCTTATCCCGTATGGGTTGCCGCAAGGTCCACAAGCGCGGCGCCCACCTATTTCTCACCCTGCGAATATGAAGGAAAGCTTCTTGTAGACGGAGGCGTGGCGGCAAACAATCCGGCAATCTATGCCTATTTTGAAGCAAAACGCCTTTTCCCCCGGTGCTCAAAGTTCCATATACTTTCAATAAGTACCGGAGGAACATACCACACAATGACAAAGGATGAAACCAGGGGTCTTATGAACTGGGCAGAACAGGTATCGCCTCTGTATTCCACAGCCCAGAAGAGGACTGCCGACTTTGTCATGGAAAACATTCCCGATGCTGACTATGTCCGTTTTGACGACGCCCTTTCCATACATGTTAAAATGGATGAAGTTAACCCCGCGATTCTTCAGCGCATAAAAACGGAAGCGAAAAACAATGTCCTGAAACATGGACAAACTATTGAAAATTTTACAAAACAACTTATAGCGAACATGGAGTTTAGAAACAATGCATCCTAAGCAGGAGGCTCTTGAAGAGAAAATGTCTCTTCTCTGCCAGAGTCTTGACAATCATCTTGAAGACCTTTACGGAAGTCATTACAAAATACATCCCAACAGGATGAAAAGAGGAAAGGGCTCCAATCCCAGCTTTGACGGACTTTTCTCAACCTCGCTTGCCTTTACCCTCGGGTACGGCTCCAAATACGGAAGAGGCTATGTTGTAAACGTAGACATCAGAACCCTTGAAAAGGTGTCTCCCTACGACATGGTAAAGATACGGGCCGAGGCTTTTTCCTACATAAGCCGGAACCTGAAAACCTTTATTCCCGGGCACGAGCTTGAAATAGTTCAGGACGGGGAGGTCATGAAGGTTGTAGGGGATTTTTCATTGGGAGAGGTCTGACGGTTCTTTCCTGCCGTAAAGAGCGGGATAGCAACGCTTATCCATAATTACAAGAATAACGCACAGCGCAAGGGAAAACGCCAGGACTGTAAGCACCAGTGTCCATGCCGCTACAGGGCTTTTTCTGTCATAGAGGCTGCCTGCGGAAAGTTCCAGGACCGCGAACATGACGCCCTTCGCTATTGTCATAAAACCGTTGACGCGCCCCCTGTGGCTTATGGGTATCCTCTGGGTTATGTACGGACCTTCAACAAGGGTTGACATTATCTCACCAAGAGTAAACAGAAAGACCGCCGCGTAGTAGGCTGCAATTATGCCCCTGAAAAAAAGGAAGGTAAAATAGCCCGCAAACAGGA
Source organism: Sphaerochaeta sp. (assembly GCA_052170315.1). Taxonomy (GTDB): domain Bacteria; phylum Spirochaetota; class Spirochaetia; order Sphaerochaetales; family Sphaerochaetaceae; genus UBA9732. Next base: position 109,856 of record JBQNAT010000002.1, on the reverse strand, counting down.
GAATATGTCCTGTAAGAGCCTTCTTTGTTGACGGGACTTTCGCGAAAACCTTTGTCAGCATGGGTGTGAAAAGAACTACAACTATGCTGTTAAGGCTTAAAACGCTCCCGTAAATGGTTGCTCCCTTTTCCCCGTGAAGGTTTCCCATATCCATGGGAAGCAGGAAGCTGTACTGGTTGTATACGCTCCGATAGAACATCATGATGGCCACATACAGAAGTATGAGCTTGTTTTTTCTAAGAATTTTCCATAAACCGACATCTTCCTGGCTTTTCTGATAAACGCCTGCTTCATCCGTTTCCTCGACAGGAGAGGTGTCCTTTACAAGGAAAAAAATCATTATTGTGGAAAGCCCTATGGATATTCCGCTTGTAAGGAAAGTCAGCCATACGTAGTTTTCAAAAAGAAATCCCGCAATGGTGGGAGCCGCAACAAGACCCATGTTCATTCCAAGATAAGCAAGGGAATAGGCTCTTTCTCTGTCCTTTGAAAGGGTTAAATCGGCTATCAGGGCATTGTATGCCGGGTACTCAAGCTGCTGGAACGCTCCGGCAAATGTAAGCATTATGATTGAATAAATTGAAAGCGGTATAAAAGAGCAGACAACGTAAAAAGCTATTGAAATTATGTCGCAGTAAACTATGACATTTTTCTTGCTGAATCGGTCCGCAAGCTTTCCGCCAATGGCTGCCGACGGCAGGTATACTAAGCCCGACGCTGTTGTGAAAAGCGCTATCTGCGTGGCTTTCATGCCAAGTTTTCTGCTGAGTACCAATGTTAAAAGAGGCCAGACCATTGAGCCAAGGCTTGTTACCATCCTGCCGAAAAACAGGACGTAAATATCCTTTCTAAGACCCCTGTACTGTGAAAGCAGAGTCATGCGGAAAAGTTTACACGAAACGTAGCTGTTCTTTCAAGCCGGCCGAGCCTGTATTGCTTTTGTTTGAAAGTGTCTGTAAAATCGTTCAAAACGAGGTGTCTGTTATGGAAAAAAGCAAGTCAATTATCACTGTAGTGGGCAGGGACCAGGTTGGAATCATTGCAAGGGTCACAGCCTACCTTTATGAAAGCAACGTGAACATAGAGGATATATCGCAGTCCATCGTGGGCGGCTACTTCAACATGATGATGATAGTTGATGCCTCGGAGGCTTCAAAGGAATTTCTGACACTTTCTCAGGAGCTTGAAGAGCTTGGCAGGAAAATCGGGGTGCTGATAAAGCTCCAGAGAGAAGACATTTTCAAGAGCATGCAAAGAATATGATAAACATAAACGAAGTCATTGAAACCAACAACATGATAGAAAAAGAGAAGCTGGACGTAAGGACGGTGACTCTTGGAATCTCTCTTCTGGACTGCGTAAGCGACAATGTGGATACGCTTTGCGCCAACATCTACAGACGCGTAACCTCCACTGCCGAAAAACTTGTTAAGACAGCGCGTGAGATAGAACGCGAATACGCAATCCCTATTGTAAACAAAAGAATCTCCGTAACTCCCATTGCCCTGATAGGAGCCTCGGCCTGTAAAAGCCCTGAAGATTACGTGAAAATAGGGAAGACACTGGATGATGCGGCACACAAGGTCGGGGTGAACTTCCTCGGAGGCTTCTCGGCCCTTCCCGCAAAGGGAATGACGCGTTCCGAAGAGCTTCTGATAAAGGCCATACCGGAAGTGCTTTCAGAAACGGAAAGCGTGTGCGCTTCGGTTAATCTTGGAGCTACAAAAACCGGCATAAACATGGACGCCGTCAGGCTTATGGGCCATATAATCAAGGAAACGGCAAAAAAAACGGCATCTCGCGACGGCATAGGCTGCGCAAAGCTGGTTGTTCTGTGCAACGCGCCCGACGATAACCCCTTCATGGCCGGCGCCTTCCATGGCGTAACTGAAACGGACAATGTAATTAACGTGGGCGTTTCAGGACCCGGCGTAATAAACCACGCAATACAGAGCGTCAGGGGCAGACCTTTCGGGGAACTCTGCGACACGATAAAAAAGACGGCCTTCAAGGTTACTCGCCTTGGACAGCTTGTGGCTCAGGAAGCTTCACGCCGGCTGGGTATCCCGTACGGGATTGTTGATTTGTCTCTTGCTCCTACTCCGGCAGTGGGCGATTCCATTGCCGAAATACTTGAAGGCATGGGGCTGGAAAAAGTCGGAGCGCCCGGCACTACCGCGGCGCTTGCGCTGCTTAATGACGCGGTGAAAAAGGGTGGAATAATGGCATCAAGCTATGTGGGAGGGCTTTCAGGCTCATTCATCCCGGTGTCGGAGGACCACGGCATGATAAGCTCGGCGCGGTGCGGCTGCCTTACTCTTGAAAAATTGGAGGCTATGACCTGCGTGTGCTCCGTTGGGCTTGACATGATAGCCGTTCCCGGGAAGACCACCGCTTCCACGATTTCAGGCATCATTGCGGACGAGATGGCCATTGGCATGATAAACCGGAAAACAACCGCCGTGAGGATTATACCGGTAGAGGGCAAGGACGTCGGTGAATCTGCCGAGTTCGGAGGCCTTCTGGGAACAGGCCCGATAATGAAAGTAAACAGTTACTCATGCGAGGCTTTCATTGAGCGCGGCGGAAGAATACCGGCTCCCGTTCACAGCTTCAGGAATTGAAAATATAACGGCGTATTGCCTTTGCAACGCCGTCGTTGTTGTTCGTGTCCGTAATATATTTTGCCGCAGCCTTGGCTTCGGGAACCGCGTTTCCCATGGCAACGGACCAGCCCGCCTTTTTCAGCATGGGGATGTCGTTGTAGTCATCCCCCAAGGCCATTATCTGTGACGCGGGAACCTTGTAATAATCGGACAGGGCATCTATCGCGCTGCCCTTGTCATAGCCGCTTGGCATGACTTCCAGAAAATTTCCGCTTCTGTACATTGTTATCCGCGACCGGTCAACAGTTCTGAGAACTTCCGCTTTGGCTTCTTCAAGTTTTTCAGCTGACGGAGACATGTAAATTACCTTGTTTGTGTCAAAGGTCTTTAAAAGCTCCTCAAACGGGCCTATACCGCTGTCGCTCTGATAGATTTTTGTCTTCCACGGGTAGATATAGTCGTCTTTTTCTTCTAAAAACCAGGTCATACCGTCAAACAGAATCATTCCGATTTGTACTTTGTGGCCGACTCTGACAAGGCTAAGCGCCAAATCGTGAGGCATTCTGAGGTCTTCAACTATGTTGCCTTCTTCATCCACCAGCGTGCCGCCGTTGTAGCAGGACACGGGACCGTTTATCCCTATTTCATCGTAAAAAGGCCTTACCCCGTTTGCCATGCGGCCTGAAACAAGAGTGAAATGTATACCTTTTTCCTTTACAGCTTTATATATCCACTTTTTGTTTTCTTCGCTCAGGCTTTTGTCGTCACGTACAAGTGTTCCGTCAATATCGCAGCATATGACCTTTATCTCATCCATAAGTACCCCTTAATTCATATGAAAACGTTTTTTTAGCTCGTGCCAGATATTTCTGTGAAAGGCAATAAGCCCGAAAACCGTCATGAGCGATGCTGTGCTGCCCATTACTATCATAGGCCAGTTAAGAGTATCCGTAACGCCCCGGACAATGAAAAAGGCAATGAGGGCAAGAAGAGTTTCCCAGATAAGCGGCATTATGTTGTTCCTGTTCATGTCAAGATTACTTGCAAAAAGTATCACTGAAATAATCAAGGTCCCGAAGCCCACAACAGGAAGGACAAAGCCCAGCCAGCTGAAAGAGAAAAGCACGTTTATCAGCGTAAGCCCAACCATTGTAAAGTAGCTGATTTGGAAAACTGTTCCTATTGAAGAGAATTCAATGATATCCGGAGAAAGGAACATTCTCCAGAAAAAAATTATTCCCCAGATTACCAGAACGCTCCAAAGCGGCCCGCCGGTAAGATAGTTGACAAAAGGGCAGGTGATAAGAGCCATTATCATAAGATATCTCAGGCCCTTCCTGAGTTCGTATATTAAGAGGCTTCCTCTTTTAGTCTGAGGATATTCGATTTTAATTTCATCAGTCATGAAGCATTGTCTCCGAAATCGTATGAGAAAGTCCCAGCTCTTCCGACAGGATATGAAGACGTTCCTCAAAAGACGGGTCTTTTGTGTTCTTTGATATTGAAAGGACGGTATTGCCTCCGAAAGAGCACATAGCGCAGGACGCCCTGCTTACAACGCATGTGCCCAGTACAAAGTCAAAGCCTTTGATGTATGGCTTCAGTGCTTCGGGCATATCCACAACGCCTATGTTGGACAGCGTGTTGGAAAAGCGGCTGTCACCTAAAAAGCCGTATATTATTTTCGCGACGGGCGACTTGAGAGCAAGAGGCACAAAGCGCAGGGATTTTACAAGCTTCCTGGCTGTAGCCATCATTACCGACATCTCCTCAAAAGTTCCTTTTTCGGAAATCTGTCTTGAAATCTCATGAGCAAGGCTTTCCAGATTATTTACCTTTGAAGGGGCGATATCCACACTGCAGTACATCGCAAAGTTTCTTACCGTATCCGAGTCTTTGAAGAACTTTCTCATGTCAACCGGAACCTGCATCTGTATAAGGCGATTGTCAAGTTCGGTCGCGCTTTTTTGCGAAAGGAACATCATGGCAAGCATAAGGGCTGTCAGTGAAACTCCTGTTTTGTGAGCAAGGTCCAGAAGGTTTTGGGTTTTGTAAATCATATGGACAACCTTGCAAGGGGAGTGCCGTGAGATTTTGCCTCCCATCTGAAGCGCCGCGGGGCCCGAAAAGCCTCCGCTTTTTTTCGTTTTGGGGCAAAATCGCTCAAAGTCATTTGAAAGCTCGGTATAATTCGGCGGTGTGTTTATGTCGCGCACGCCTGAACCTGTGACCTTTGGGGCTCCCAGCAGACGCAGATATTCGGCTGTGAGTGTTTTAAGGAACACCATGCCTCCGCTCCCGTCCGTCAGTACATGGAAGAACTCCGCGCTTATTCTGTTTTTATAGTAGAGTACCTTGAAGGACTGTACTCCTATGGATGTTATCCTGAGCGGCTGGCACGGTATGCCCAAATCCTTCGCTATGGGGAAGCGGCGCTTGATTGAGTCCAGATAATGCCAGAATATGCCTTTGCGGACTATTGTGGCAAAGCTTGGAAAGCGTTTTATCGTAAAATCAAGGGCAAGCTGAAGTATCTCGGGAACAACATCTTCCTGAAGATAGCAGCTAAGCCTGAAAATAGGCATGCGTCCGAACTTCATTGAAAGGGGATATATCTTCGCGGCATCGTCCAGAGAATACCAGGCAAGAGCTTCATGTGCGTAAAAGCCTCCAAGGTTTTCGCTTGAAAGCCTCTTTAACGCCGCGGAAAGGTCCATGCCTTTTTCTTCTGTCAGATACATAAGGGCGTTTTTCGCGTCTTCCGTTATCAGCCTTTCCTCAGGGCGTGACATATCCATGTGCTCGGCATAGTTTTTAAGAAAGGCCTGTACCTCGGCGTTGTCGTCAGCACTGAGTGTTTTAAGGAATATCTGGAAGGCGTTATGACGTTTGATTTGTTTCATCTGTTAGGTTCCGCTATGAAAAATACCATATCAGCTTCTGTTGAGTAAAGCCAGATAGGTAGTGTTTGCCTTCTTAATACTAAGTGTAATCAGGATTGGCAGTAGCCTGAGAGGTTTTGAAAACCCGTTTTTCCCGCCTCTTGCCCTGTAGGCTGCGTTTATTTCCGCCCATGTGAAAAATATCTGCGGCAGGAAGCTCAGAAAAAGCGTGAAAACATTGGAAAAACCGTAGTTGGTGTGACCGAAACTGACTGCATGCTCTATATTTCTCAGCGTTTCGCCGATTTCAAAAACGCTTGTTGTCCTGAAGAAAACGGATGTGGCTTCCATGGCGCAGGCAAGCCTTAAAAGCATGAAGACGCTTGTACGCGTTATCAAATTTTCCGAACTGAAAAGCAGGAAAGAAAGGATATCCGCCGCAAGCAGTATCATGGCATAGAAAAGAACAGGCTTAATATCCCTCAGAAACATTGAAAAGCTCATGCCCGCGAAAGGGACAATCAACGCGAATACTCCCATCAGGACTGCACATACCCATATTGGACTGACATAGACGGAAACAGGCACCGTAAGCAGTATTAGAAGTTTTATCCACGCGGGTATTTTATGTATGAGCGAATATGACTTGCCGTAAGAAAAAAGAGCGTCCATCCTAGCTCCAGACAAGGTTTTCCGTTTTGCCGTCCGCGGACGGGTTTCGTATGCCCCAGCTTTCAAGGTCAAGCTTCAGGGCTTCCGAGGGTGAGCCGTCGAAGACAAGTTTCCCTCTGTGCAGGACAAGAAAGCGGTCCGCAAGCGCCAGGCACTTTTCAAGCTCGTGAGTAAGAAGCAAAACTGTAAGACCGCCGGCCTTAAGCTCTTTTATTATTGCGTTTACCGATTTTACCCCGGGGTAGTCCAGATTGCTGTAAGGCTCGTCAAAAATTACGGTTTTTCTGCCAAGGGCCAGTACGGACGCTATGGCAAGGCGTCGTTTTTCACCGCCGGAAAGCATGTGGGAAGGGCTGTCCTTTTTATCGCCGATACCGACTTTTTTAAGGGCGGACAAAGCCTTTTCCATTGCCTGTTTTTTACTGATATCCCTGTTGTTTCTAAGTCCGAACAGGATATCTTCAAGCGGAGTATCTGCAAGTATCTGCGCGTCCGCATCCTGAAAAACAAGGCCTATGGAGTCCGAGGCCTCAACTTCCCCGTGCGTGGGCTGTTCAAGGCCGGAAAGAATCTTCATAAGAAGGCTCTTGCCGGAGCCGTTTTCTCCCGCAAGGACGGCAAGCTGTCCGTCTTCTATTTTCAGGTTTATGTCTTCAAGAGCGGTTTTTACGCTGCCGTCAGGCTGTCTGAAGCTTTTGAAGATGCCCTTTGCGGTAATCATTTCTCAGAACTCCCTTCCTTTGAAGGTTTTTTCCCTGAACCGCCGCCCTCATTGTCGCTGTTCTGAAAAATGAACATTGCCGCTACGCGTCTGAGGGGAACGCTCAGGAGTATGCAGATAACCGCTTTGATAATGTCTCCCGGGATGTAGGGTGTTACGCAGAGCGCCATGGTTTGGACAAATGTTTTATCAAGGCTGCGCATGAAATGAAGAACGCCGGGTATGTACATGATTATAAAACCGCACAGCGTTGCAATGACGGTTCTTACAATTTGCCTGCCTTCACCGATTCGCGGTCTGCCCGCGATAAGGCCTGCAGTAAGGGACGAGAAGGCATAGCCTATTATGAAACCGCCTGTGGGGCCCATGATTTTAGCAATTCCGCCTGTGCCTCCGGAGAAAACCGGAAGCCCCAGCACTCCTGCGATTATGAATACAAGGGTGGATGCCGTTCCAAGCGCGGGACCAAGAAGCAGACTGCTCAGAACCACCATCATGTTCTGAAGTACTATGGGTATGGGGGTTCCCGGCACAGGGATGGAAACAAAGGCGCACGCGGCCGTAAGAGCTGCGAAAAGGGCTGTGAATACTACTGATTTTGACAATTTCCTGTTTTGAGGCATGTACGGAGTATAACGGAAAAGGCGTTCTTGTAGTAGTGGCGCGCGGGTATTCCTGTTTCGGGTAAGGTCGGCTCACTTGACTTTCATTTATCTACATGCTTCCCGGCACTCCCGGGGACACGCTGAACTCTTGCACTGTCATGTCTATGAAATCTGAAGCAAACCTGCTTAGATAACGCTCCCTGTTGTAGGCGATGGCAATGCTGTCATCCATTTTGGGGCTTGAAAAATCGCATATCTCAACCTTTGCCCGGCTTTCTGATTCCCTGTTTCCCGAAATGACAAAGGGGCTTTCCAGATAAAGCTGAGGACAGACCGTGATACCCATGCCTTCAACCGCCAGCGCGTAGGCAGTCTGGATATTCTGGGTTTCAAGCTTGATTTTGGGTGTAAGTTTGTTTCTGAAAAATTCCCTGTCAACAATGGTTCTTATCCTGTCCCCGACCCTTAGAAGAACAAAGGGCAGGTCTTTGAACAGGGTTATGTCCGAAGTCTTTACATATTTTTCCAGTATATTGTTTGCGTCTTTTCCGAAATGCTCTGCAAGAAGACTCCTGGGAATAATCATGAAAAGGTGTTCAGTCATCAGCTTTGTATATTCCGCGCAGTCTATCATGAAAGGCGCGAAGCCTATGAGAACATCTATTCGTCCTTTTTCAAGGTGCTCTTCAAGGACTCTTGAACTTCCTTCATTCACGTGAAGCTCCACTTCAGGGTATAGCCTGCTGAATTTAGGCAGTATCAGAGGCAGTATGGTCTGACCTCTTGTGTGGCTTATCCCTATGCGCAGCTCTCCTCTCCTGCTGTTGCTTATGTCTTCCAGCTGGGTTGCCGTCTGCCTTTGTATGTCCAGTATCTTCTCCGCGGACGCCTTGAACTGCTGACCCGCATAGGTAAGTTCAAAGTTTCTGGTTCTTTCAAAAAGACGGCAGCCCAGTTCCTGTTCAAGGCGCGCTATCTGATTGCTCAGCGCCTGCTGCGAGATGTGAAGCTGTTCGGCAGCCTTAGTTATGTTGCCTTCCTTAGCTGTAGTAAGGAAATATTCAAGATTCTGAAAGTTCATGGACACAGTATAGCACACAGGAAGTAAGTATGTAAGGAAATTACAATATTTTCCTTGTGCCGAGTATCTGAAATAAAGTGTTTGAAATTGTACATGCACAGTGATAGCTTCCTTATTAGAAGGCATTTGGGCTTACTGCCGGACTGCCTTGAAAAACATATGGAAGGCAAAAGGAGTTTTTTTATGGAAACTGCAAAGCGTCTTGTTTTTAACTCCCAGTGGTGCAAGGGTTGCGGCATATGCGCAGCTTTCTGTCCCAAGGGAGCGCTGGAGATTTTCGGAGAAAAGAGCCGGAGAAAAGAAGGCACCGACTGCATTCTCTGCGGGATGTGCGAGCTCAGGTGTCCGGATTACGCTATTTACATAGAAGAAAGAGATAACGAGGAGGCAAAGCACCAATGGGTGATGTCGTACTGATGCAGGGCAACGAAGCCTGTGTGGAAGGGGCATTGGCCGCAGGAATGAGGCTTTACGCCGGTTATCCCATAACTCCTTCCACGGAAATAGCGGAACTTGCTTCCGTAAGGCTCCCCCAGGAGGGGGGAAAGTTCGTACAGATGGAGGATGAAATAGCTTCCATAGCCTGCGCAATCGGAGGCTCCGTTGCAGGCGTCAAGGCAATGACGGCCACAAGCGGTCCGGGCTTTTCGCTTAAGCAGGAAAATCTTGGCTATGCCGTGCTGGCGGAAATCCCTCTTGTGGTTGTTGACGTCCAGAGAATGGGTCCGTCTACAGGTATGCCCACTTCTCCGTCGCAGGGCGATATGATGATGGCGCGCTGGGGAACTCACGGAGACCATCCGGTAATTGCCATAAGCCCGTCGTCTGTAAAGGAAACCTATGACCTTACAATAAGGGCCTACAACCTTTCGGAAAAATTCAGAACTCCGGTTCTGTTTATGATGGACGAAATAGTAGGGCATCTTAGGGAAGGTGTGGAGCTTCCCAAGAAAGAGGACATCGTTGTCATAGACAGACCTACCGTAAAGTATCCGGATGCGAAGCGTCTTCCGTACCATATGAAGAAGGGGCAGCTTGTACCCGAAATGGCTCCGTTCGGCATGGGGCAGCGTTACAACATAACGGGTCTTATTCATGACGAGTCCGGTTTTCCGACCAATTCAAGGGAAGAGGCCGAGAAAATGATGAGCCGTCTTATGCGCAAAATTTCCGACAACTATGATTTCATAAAGGACATTGTCATCGAAAACCTTGAAGATGCCGAAATTGCCGTTTTCTGTTACGGCGGTACGGCAAGGGCCGCAAAGACCGCAATGGAAACCGCAAGGGCAAAGGGGCTTAAGGTCGGTATCTTCCGTCCCAGAACAGTATGGCCGTTCCCGGAAAAGGAACTGCTTGAGGCCTCAAAGAAGCTTAAGAAGATAGTTGTTGCCGAGCATAACTACGGACAGCTGGTTCTTGAAGTGGAGCGCGTTGTGAAAAACAACTGCAAAATAGGCTTTGTGGGCAAGTGGAACGGAGGCGTCATAACTCCGCAAGAGATTCTTGACAAAATAGAGGAGGCCTGAAATGGTCAATACAGGCGATGTGAAACCCAAGACCAAGACAATGTCCAATCTTGTCTATAAGTATATGAGGCCGGAGCATCTTCCGCACATATGGTGCGCGGGCTGCGGCAACGGGATAATAATGCGCGACGTGGCACAGGCAATAGAAAATCTGGGACTTAGCAGAAACAACACCATAATTGTTTCGGGAATAGGCTGTTCCTCAAGAGCCGCGGGATACCTTGATTTCAACACAATCCACACAACCCACGGCAGGGCAATAGCCTTCGCAACCGGCATAAAGATAGCAAACCCGGCTCTTGAAGTAATTGTAATAGCCGGAGACGGCGATATTTCCGCCATAGGAGGAAACCACCTTATTCATGCCGCAAGAAGGAACATAGGCATAACCGTTGTGGTTATGAACAACAACATCTACGGTATGACGGGCGGCCAGTATTCTCCCACAACTCCTAAGGGGGCTTTCGGAACTACCGCGCCTTACGGCAACCTTGACCGTCCGTTTGACATTGCCGGCCTAGCCTACGGAGCCGGCGCGTCATTTTCGGCCAGAGGTAGTGCTTTCCACGTGCAGCAGACGATAAACATCATACAGGAAGGCATACGCCATACCGGGTTCTCCCTCATAGACGTTGCCAGCGTCTGCCCCACCTACTACGGAAGGAAGAACAAAAGCGGTGATGCCGTGGCCATGCTCAAATGGCAGAGAGACAACATGATTCCGGCGGAAAAAGCCGCAAACATGCAGCCGGAAGAGCTGAAGGGCAAGCTTGTGCTTGGCGTCCTTCACCAGACGCAGTACAAGGAATTTACTTTCGCGTATGAAGAGCTGATAAAGAGGCTTTATGAGGAGAAGGAAGCAAATGAATAGACAGGAATACAGGCTTGCGGGAAGCGGCGGGCAGGGGGTTATCCTTGCTACGGTCATTTTGGCTGAGGCCGCTGTCCTTTCAGGGAAATATACAGCCCAGAGTCAGGCCTACGGACCTGAGGCAAGAGGCGGCTCCTGCAAGGCCGAGACCATTATTTCGGAAGAACCCATAGGTTTTACAAAGGTAATGAATCCTACGTTCCTGCTGGCGCTGACCCAGAAATCTTTTGACCTGTACGCGCCGGATACGGATGAAAACTGCATGGTATTGGCGGATTCCACGCTTATGGTGCCTGAGAAAATACCTTCAAAGCATATTGTGCAGCTTCCGATACTGGAAACCGCGAAAGAGAAGCTCGGACGCCTTCAGACAGCCAACATCGTGGCCGTGGCCTGCATCAACGGGCTGCTGGAAATAGCGAAATGGCCTTTGATGGAAAAAGCCGTTCTTATGCACGTTCCCAAGGGAACGGAAGAACTTAACATGAAGGCTCTTGCGGAAGGAAAAGCTTTGGCTGCCGCATGGCTCAGGGAGAATAAAAAATGAAGATACACGAGTATCAGGCAAAGGAACTTCTTGCCCTTTACGGAGCTCCGGTTCCAAATGGGATTCCCGTCTTCAGCGCGGAAGAAGCCTTTGAAGCCGCGAAAAGCTTCGGCCGGTGCGTTGTAAAAGCGCAAATCCACAGCGGCGGCAGAGGTAAGGCCGGCGGTGTCCGCTTTGCCGAAAGCGCGGAAGAAGCAAAAGACATAGCGGAAAAAATGCTTGGCATGAGGCTTGTTACCCGTCAGACCGGAGCATCCGGGAAGATTGTAAGAAAGCTTCTTGTAACGGAAGCGGTTGAGGTAAAGCGGGAATTCTATCTGAGCATCACCGTAAACAGCGAAGAGGCCAACCTTGTTATTGTCGTTTCAGCGGACGGAGGAACGGAGATAGAGGAAACCGCGAAAACCCGTCCCGAAAGCATTGCGCAGATACCGGTATCCGTTACAGAGGGCTTAAAGGGCTATGAAAGCCTTCAGGTCGCGGAAGTCCTGGGACTTGACGCCGGGCTTGGAAAACAGCTTGCGAACATACTTGACGCAATGGCAAGGCTTTACATGGAAAAGGACTGTTCCCTTGTGGAGATAAATCCTCTTGTGGAAACCTCTGAAGGAAAACTTCTCTGCCTTGACGCCAAGGTGAACTTTGACGACAACGCGCTTTTCAGACACCCGGATATTGCAGCTCTGCGCGATACGGAAGAGGAAGACCGCAGGGAATATCTTGCCTCCCTTTCTGATTTGAGCTATGTCTCTCTTGACGGTGATATTGGCTGTCTTGTAAACGGAGCAGGCCTTGCGATGGCAACAATGGATATAATCGGGAACTTCGGCGGAAGACCCGCAAACTTCCTTGACGTCGGAGGCAGCGCCACAACGGAAAAGGTAAAATCCGCTTTTGAGATTCTTCTTTCGGACGGGAACGTGAGAGCAATCTTTGTGAACATCTTCGGAGGAATAATGAAGTGCGATATCATTGCCAACGGGCTTGTGCAGGCCGCAAGGGAAATGAACGTCAAAGTACCTGTTGTAGTAAGGCTTGAAGGCACAAACGTAGAGCTTGGGCAGAAGATAATAAAAGAGTCCGGTCTTTCCATTACATCGGCAAAAGATATGGCGGACGGAGCGGTTAAGGCCATAAAAGCCGCGAAAGGAGACCTGAAATGAGCATTTTCGCGGATAAAAAAACACGTGTGATAGTTCAGGGAATAACCGGAAAGCAAGGCGCTTTTCATACCGAAAAGATGCTTGAGTACGGAACCTCAATCGTAGGCGGAGTGACCCCCGGGAAAGCGGGGCAGAGCATTCTGGGAGTCCCTGTTTTCAATACCGTAAGCAGGGCTGCAAGGGAAACGGGAGCGAATGCTTCTGTGATATATGTACCGCCGAAATTCGCGGCGGATTCCATACTTGAAGCCATTGATTCAGGGATTGAGCTTATTGTCTGCATTACTGAAGGAATTCCAGTTTTGGACATGGCAAGGGTGAAACGCTATCTTGCGGGCTCGAAAAGCAGGCTCATCGGTCCCAACTGTCCGGGCATAATAACTCCCGGTCAGTGCAAGATAGGGATAATGCCGGGCTACATTCACATACCGGGACATGTTGGCGTTATCTCCAGGTCCGGAACGCTTACCTACGAGGCTGTAAAGCAGCTTTCGGACAGGGGCATAGGCCAGTCCACAGTTGTGGGAATAGGTGGGGACCCGATAAGGGGAACAGGCTTTCTTGACTGTCTGATGGCTTTTGAAGCGGATTCTGAAACGTGCGCCGTTGTTATGAACGGGGAAATCGGGGGAAGCGGAGAAGAAGAGGCCGCGTCTTACATAAAAACAATGACAAAGCCTGTAGCCGCCTTCATTGGAGGTCAGAGCGCGCCTCCCGGAAAACGTATGGGACATGCCGGCGCTATTATTTCAGGGGAGCATGGTACGGCTTCGGGAAAAATAACCGCGCTCAGAGAAGCGGGAGCTGAAATTGCCATGACGCCCGACAAAATCGGGCAGGCTCTTGTAACGGCCCTTGAAAAGAAGGGAATCAAAGTTTCGGAACTGAGGTAACGAACTTTATAATAGCCAGGCACGGAAAACTGAAATATACTTAAAGGGTCTGCTACATGCAGACCCTTTTCGGAGACGCATATGAGACATGGATTCATAAAGACAGCTACCGCAACGCCATCTGTGCGTGTAGCGGACTGCAGGTACAACGCTGATAAAATACTTGCGCTGGTAAGAAAAGCCCATGAAGAGGGCGTTCACCTTCTTGTCCTGCCCGAGCTTTGCATAACGGGTTACACATGCCAGGATTTGTTTTTCCAGCAGACTCTGCTTGAAAGCGCAATGGAAAATGCCCTGCGCGTTGCTTCAAAGGTGCCAAGAAACATGGTCACAGTATTCGGTTCACCCATAGAACTGCGGGGTAAACTTCACAACTGCGCCATAGTCGCGTCTGCCGGGCGCATTCTGGGAATAGTCCCGAAAATAAACATTCCCAACTATCTTGAATTCTATGAAGAGCGCTGGTTTACCCCCGCTCTGCCAAACGAGGAGCTTGTGGATTTCGGAGACCAGCAGGTTATCATGGGGCGTAAGCTTATTTTTACCTGCAACCAGCTACCGTATTTCCGTCTTGCCTGTGAAGTCTGCGAGGACCTTTGGGTTCCGAATCCTCCAAGCGTGAATCACGCGACGAACGGTGCCACCGTTATTGCCAACGTAAGCGCCAGCGACGAGTTCGCAGGCAAGGCCGCCTACCGCTACAACCTCATAGAAGGCCAAAGCGCAAGGCTCATCTGCGCCTATGTCTATGCCGACGCGGGAGAAGGCGAAAGCACAACCGACCTTGTTTTTACCGGAAACAATCAGATAAGCGAAAACGGAATTACACTTGCCAGCACAAAGCTTCATTCGGATGAGCTTCTTATCACGGAAATAGACCTTGAGCACCTTGAACATGAAAGAAGGGTTCGCAATACTTTTGTCACCACCAATGACAAGGAGTACAGATACATAGACTTTGACATTGAGCTTGGCGACACCACTCTTACAAGAGAGATTGAAAAGATGCCGTTTGTACCCGCTGAAGGTTCTACAAGAGACATGCGCTCTGAAGAAATCCTCATGTTGCAGTGTCTGGGGCTGAAGCAGAGGCTGCGTCACATTAACTGCAGGAAAGCCGTCATAGGGCTTTCGGGCGGGCTTGATTCCACACTGGCTCTTATGGTTGCCGTGCGTACCTTTGATATGATGGGGTTTGACCGCAAGGGTATAATCTGCGTCACCATGCCGTGCTTCGGCACCACGGAAAGGACAAAGAATAACGCCGTGGAAATGGCAAACCGGCTTGGATGTACGCTTAGGGTCGTAAACATTGCAAAAGCGGTTACAGGACATTTTGAAGACATAGGACAGGATATGGAAAAACATGACACCGCCTTTGAAAACGCGCAGGCCAGAGAGAGGACTCAGGTTCTCATGGACATTGCCAACATGGAAGGCGGCATTGTAATAGGAACCGGGGATTTGTCCGAACTTGCTCTTGGCTGGGCGACCTACAACGGAGACCACATGTCCATGTACGGGATAAACTCATCGGTTCCCAAGACACTTGTAAAACAGCTTGTAAGCTACTGCGCGAAGTTCAGCGACAACTGGGAGCTTGCGGAAATACTGCGCGCCGTAGTTGAAGAGCCTATAAGCCCCGAACTTCTTCCCGGCAGCCACAAAACGGAAGATATCATTGGTCCGTACGAGCTTCATGACTTTTTCATCTACCATGTTCTCAGATGGGGCAGCTCACCGTCAAAGGTTTACCGCCTTGCGTGCTATGCCTTTGAAGGAGAATATGATGAAGGCATGATACTCAAGTGCCTGAGGACGTTCTATAAGAGATTTTTCTCACAGCAGTTCAAGCGTTCATGCCTTCCCGACGGGCCAAAGATTGGCTCCATAGCCCTGTCCCCAAGGGGAGACTGGAGGATGCCAAGCGATGCTGCCGTAAGGATATGGCAGGATGAACTTGAGGAGTCGCTGGACTGATTTCGGATTTTTTAAAAATAATTTGAAAAAAAGGAAATAAAATGTAACTATGTTTACATGAAATTGTTTGGCTTATTGACGAACGAGTCAAACTGGAGAGGAAAATGAAGAGAGTAATTATTATTGCGCTTATTGCGCTTATTGTTCCGGCTTGTCTTTTTGCGGGCAGAGGTCTTGTTGACTTGACAATCGGAGCTACGGCATCCACAACGTATACCATCAAGGACATTCAGGATGGCAAGCTTGCGGATTTCAAATTTGAAAATCTTACATTCGGCGCGGACGCGGAGCTGAAAATGGCTTTTGTCGCAATTGATACCAGAGCGATATATGTTCCGGAAACCAAATCCGTTTACGGAATGGTTTCAGCCAATCTCGCGGTTGATATAATTATCGCAAGACTCAAAGCAGGTCTGGGATACAGATATAATTATAATATAGACAAGGATATCCTTACCTACGGCGTAAACGGTGTAAGCAAAGTGGACGGTTTCAAGGATGCGTATTTTGACATCAACGTAGGTCTTGATTTCCTGCTTGGAAACCTGACAATCGGCGCTTACGCAACTTTACCTACTTCAACATCCATTAAAAACGGCGACTGGTCAGGTCTGTATACAAAAATCAGCGACCACTGGTCAAACGCTCTTCTGGGGATTACTGTAGGAATTGACCTTATCTGACGTTTTCAGTCAGCCGGGACTGCAAATCCCGCAAACAGAACGCCGTGCGGTTTCCGTGCGGCGTTTATTGATTATAATCCGGATTCCCGGAGCGGAGAAAAAGAGGAAAGTCATGGCAAAAATATTTCACAGGTTCACCGGATTTTTATGGGCCATACTGATAGCCATTATCAGTTTTTTTATTATTTTCATATTTTTCCCTGACGTATCGAACAAATTCTTCGGTGTCAGCCTTAAAGAGCCTAAAAAGCTTGTCCAAAGCATAGAAAGCGGCATTGACAGCGCGAAGGATACAATAACGGAAAAAGTCCCTCAGGCCGCGGAAAAGGTCGTGGAAGGCGTTATTGACAAAATAGGGGACGTCGTAAGCCGCGATAAATAAGCCGATAAAGATGCATTAACAGGCCTTTTGCGTTATAATGGCATTAATGCCGGAAAAAAAGAGAAAAATATTCATAGTTGACGGATACGGTCAGATATACCGTTCCTATTTCGCTTTCATGACAAACCCGCTTAAGGACAGGGAAGGCCGCAACATCTCCGCGGTCTTCGGGTTCTTCAATACGGTCATGAGCCTTATCAGACAGTACGAACCGGACTACCTTGCCGTGGCCATGGACTCACGCGGAAAAACCTTCCGCCACGAAATGTACGGGCAGTACAAGGCCAACCGCGACAAAACGCCCGAAGACCTTCACGCCCAGGTTCCCATCATAGATTCTTTTCTGGATGAAATGCGCATTCCCCATCTTGAATGCCCCGGCATGGAGGCCGATGACCTTATCGCCGCCATTTCAAAAAAGGCTTCCGCTCAGGGCATAGAAACCGTTATGGTTACGGGAGACAAGGACCTGCTTCAGCTTGTTAAGGACGATGTTCTTGCTTTAAGGCCTCCCAGAAAAGGAGAAAAAGAATATCGCCTCTGCGGAAAATCCGAAGTAGAGGAAATCTTCGGTGTAAAACCGGAACAGATGGTGGACTATCTTACAATCCTTGGAGACGCATCGGATAATGTCCCCGGAATTGATGGTATAGGAGAAAAAGGGGCTGTTAAGCTCCTTTCAGAGTATCAAAGTCTTGAAGAAGTCTATAAAAACATAAACTCGTTTCCCAAAGGCACAGCCGCGAAGCTTGAAGCTGCCAGAGACCATATAAAGCTTACCCATGACCTTGTGCTTCTTAAAGACGATGTACTGGACGGAGTGAAAACAAACTTTGAGGATTTCTCCGCGCTTGCCATAGACTGGAAAGCAGGAGCAAGGCTTTTCAGGCAGATGGGTTCCGAGCATCTTGCGAAGGTGGCCGAACGTCTTGTGCCCGCGTCCGATTTTTCCCTTGAACCGGAAGGCGGCGATGTAGTCTTATCTGAAACGGAAGAGAAAACAATAGGCTCCGCAGAGCTTGAAAAAGTTTTCGCGGTATTTAAGGACGGTCAGAACGTTGCCCTTGCCGCGGAGCTTTCGGAGGAAGACGACATGAGGGCGGAAGTCCTTTCTTTCTCTTTGACGGGGGACGGAACGCGTTGTTACAAAGTAATCCCAACCAAGGATATACTTGCGGTGCTGCGCGAAAACATAGGACGGTTTCGTCTGATAGGGCAGAATCTTAAAACCGCGGCCAAGGTTTTAATGCGCCTTGATATTGATAAAATGAACCTGTACGGAGATACCGTTCTGGCAAGATGGCTTCTTAACACGGCTCTTACGAAATTTGAAAAAGAAAGCTGCGTACAAAGCTTCCGTGAATTTCCATCGCTGGAGAAGGCCCTTGAGCAAAAAGGACTGCTTGATGTCTTTCATGAAATAGAGATGCCGCTTACCGCCGTTCTGGCGAAAATGGAGTATCAGGGCATAATTCTTGATTCTTCCAGGCTTGTACTTTTCGGAAAAGACCTTGAAAATGAAGTTTTTTCCATACAGCAGGATATTTACACCCTGTGCGGGAAGGAATTCAACCTGAACTCTCCGAAACAGCTTCAGGAAGTCCTTTTTGTTGACAGAAACCTTCCTACCGGGAAAAAGACAAAATCCGGTTTCTCAACGGATTCCAATGTTCTTGAAGACCTCGCGTACAATACCGAAGACCCTGTCCCCGCAATGCTTCTGCGCTACAGAACCATCAGCAAACTGTTAAGCACATATGTGAACGCTCTGCCGGAACTTATCAATCCGAAAACCGGAAGAGTACACACTTCCTTCCTGCAGACGGGTACGGCAACCGGAAGGCTTTCCAGCAAGAACCCCAATCTTCAGAATATTCCCATAAGGACTGATGAGGGCAGAAGAATTCGCGATGCCTTTGTCCCTAAAGAAGGCTGTGTGCTGTTGTCCGCGGATTACTCCCAGATAGAGCTTGTAGTCCTTTCCCACGTATCGGGAGACAGTAATCTGAAAAACGCTTTCCTTCACGGAGATGATGTCCATAAATCAACCGCGGCCCTGATTTTCAACGAATTTCCCGAAATGGTGACGCCGGAGCAGAGACGCGTCGCTAAAACCATCAATTTCGGAATCATGTACGGCATGTCCGCTTTCAGGCTTTCAAATGACCTTAAAATAGGTCGCAGGGAAGCTCAGAAGTTCATAGATACCTACTTTCAGCAGTACAGCGGAGTACGCTCTTTCGTGGAGAGTGTGAAAAAACAGGCTAAGGAAGACGGCTTTGTTAAAACCGCAATGGGGCATATAAGGTACATTCCTGAAATGAAAAGCTCCAATAAGGCTGAGCTTGCCGCGGCCGAAAGGGCGGCAGTGAATACTGTCATTCAGGGAACCGCCGCTGAAATAATGAAAAAAGCCATGATAAGCCTTGACCGTGAAATGAGCAAAACGGCTCTCAAATCAAAAATACTCCTTCAGGTGCATGATGAATTGATAATTGAAGTGCCCGAAAATGAAATTGAGCAGATGAAAAATCTGGTCAGAACCTGTATGGAGAATGCCTATAGGCTAAGCGTGCCCCTTAAGGTAGGCATAGAGACCGGAAAAAGCTGGGGAGAAATGCACTGATGATAATAGCTCTTGTCGGTAAAAGCTGCAGCGGTAAAAACCTTGTTGGCGGCATACTTGAAAAAAACGGCCTTACGGTCTGGGATACCGACAGGATGTGCCATGACGGTCTGGACTTGAACTATGATGCCGTTGTTAAGGCCTTCGGCTCTGAAATAACGGAGAATATTAGCGGGAAGAGAGTCATTTCAAGAGCCGCCCTGGGGAAAATTGTATTCAGCAATCCCGATAAACGTGTGGAACTTGAAAGCATACTCTACCCATGGCTGAAGTCCAAAGTCCTTGAATGGAAGGAAAAGGCTGAAAACACTGAAAAAAATCTGGTTCTCAACGGAGCTCTGATGTACCGTTCGGGTTTTCTGGATATCTGTTCCTGTGTTATTTATGTGGACGCTTCATATGAAATACGTCTTGAAAGGGCAAAAAAGCGCGACGGAATAACGGAAGAGGCGTTTAAAAAGCGTGAGGCCGCACAGGCTGATGTTGACTTTCGCGATGTGGATTACGGCCTTCCTCTTTACGTTGTGACGAATAACGAGCCTAATTTGGACAAACTCAATCGACAAGTATTCAATATCTGTGATAAACTTGGTATATTAAACGGGCATTCGCAACTTAGGGGTTTTACCATGAAGAAAACTAAACTTATTTTACTGACAGTTCTTATAATTCTTGTTCTCTACTGCGGCGCTGTCATTTTCGTGACAAAGCCTGACACTTTCGCGTATGAGGCTCTTTTCGGAGAACTTGATAATGCGGTGACAGTCCCAACCTCGGAAAAGGCTGCTGCAGATGCCGCGGCCGAAAAGAAAGCGCTCCTTTCCGAAATTGACGCGATGGTCACGGAGAAAAACGCAGCCACTGTAAAAGAAGCGGTTTCTATTGCGGACGCGAATACGGCGAAGGCAATTGAAAATGCTGTCGCGAAATATGATGCGGATATAGCGGCTATGGTTAAGTCATCCGTGAACGAAGCGGTAGGCTCAATAGAAGTAAACGCGGATGTTTCGGCGGAACTTGAAAAGGCTGTTCCCGAGATAGTTGAAAAGGTCACTGCCGAACTTGAGGCGAATATCGGAACTTATGTTCCTCGGATAGTTGAAGCTTCCGTTACGGAGCTTCTTAAATATCAGGATGAACTTGCGCAGCTTCTTTACGAAAAATATAAAGACCGGCTTGTTGCCCTTGTGACGGCAGAACTTAAAACTGAAGAGTCCGCGGCGGCGCAGACTCCCATAGCCGATACCCCCGTTGAAAAAGAGCTGGAAGCGTCAGAATCGAACCTTATGCCAAAGGAAGAATATGATTTGATAAGAACCCAGACAAGAGAGTCCGAGATTAACGAAGTATTGGATAAGCTTAGCAACTGATTTCAGCCGGGTCTGCGATTATGCGAATCTCACCTTCAGGGGTTCTGAAAGTCCATAACCCTTTTTCTTTGTCCGGAGCCTTCTCAATATAGCTTCCGCAAAGCGGTATCTTGCCCCCGCCCATGGGAAGATCCGCAACATAGTTTGGCATTCCAAGACCTGAAAGCCTTAGCCTGAGTTCTTTTTCAATTTCAAGTCCCTGTTTTAAAGGAACCCTGAAATCCGCTGTTCCGCTTACCATATCACCCTGAAAAAGATAGTAGGGCTTTATACGGTTAAAAAGGAGACTGTTGCACAGCTCTTCAAGCGTAGCCACATCGTCATTGACTCCTTTAAGCAGTACGCTCTGGTTCATGGCAGGTATACCGGCGTCAATGAAAAGAGAAACGGCTTTTATGCTTTGAGGTGTAAGCTCCCTTGGGTGGTTGAACTGCGTCATCAGGAAAAATGGCGCGCTGCTGTGTTTTTTAAACATATGAATCAGAGAACTGTCAATACGCTCCGGCTGTGAGACGGGATACCGCGTGCATATCCTTATTATCAGCTTCGGGCTTGCCTCTCTGAAAACCGTTATCATGTAATCCAGCCGGGAATCCGAAAGCGTTAACGGGTCGCCCCCCGTAAGAAGCATTTCCCGTATCTTAGGATTGTCTTTAAGATATGAAGCGGCAAAAAGTATTTCCTCTTCGGATGCGGGGCCAAGCAGGTTTCCTGTAAAGCGCCTTCTGAAACAGTGTCTGCAATACATCGGGCATATGTCGGTTGCAAGGAAAGCAACCCTGTTCGAGTACCTGTGCACCAGACGTGAGCCGTGGCTGTGCGAGACTTCTTCCTGAGGGTCGTTTGATTCATAAACCTCAACAAGGTTTTCCCTGCATGTTGGAACCACCTGGCGTCTGAGAGGGTCTTTAGCGTCCTTGGGGTCTATGAGGCTCAGATAGTAGTCCGTTATCTTCAGCGGAACACTCATGGCTGTTTCTTTCCATGAAAGTTCTTCCTCTGTAAGAGTCAAATATGCTTTAAGCTGTTCAAGGTTTGTTACAGGCATACTTCAATAATAAAGAATAATAAAGGGACTGCGGCGTTAGCGACAGTCCCCGTTTAAAATCAAAGCCAAAGTCAGTCGTTGACTCTTTCCAGATATTCCTTTGTCTCTGTGTTTATGCGGATTTTTTCACCCTGCTTGATGAAAATAGGAACCCTGACTCTGAGTCCGGTTTCCGTGGTGACAAACTTTGTCGCACCCTGAACGGTATCTCCCTTGATTGCCTCTTCCGCTTCAGCGACAAGATAAACAACCTTTGAAGGAATCTGTATGTCAAGAATTTCATCGTTGTAAACCGTGCATCTGTAGGTCTCTCCGTCCTTCAATAGAACCTCGTAGCCCTCAAAGTTGCTCATTGGGACTTCAAACTGGTCGTATGTATCAACATTCATCATGTGGAAATTCTCACCGTCGTTGTACATGTACTGAAAGTCCATCATTTCAACGTTAATGTCTTCCACGCTGTCCTGGCTTTTGATGGTTTCCTGAAGAACCTGTCCTGTTGTGGGGCTCTTGAGTTTTAGCCTGACGAACGCGGAACCTTTTCCCGGATTGACGAACTCGCGTTCAACACAAATGAACGGCTGTCCTTTAATAAGCAGCGCTGTACCTTTATCTATCTGCCCAGCTTTAATCATAATGAAACACCTCTTGATATATACAGTATTATTATCTGAAATCGCGGGTGCTATCTTACCATTTTATAAACCTATTGTTCAAGTGAGCATTGCGCTGAACGGGAACAGGAGCACATCGTTTATGTCCGTTTTGCCGGACTCGACCATGAGAAGGCGGTCAAGCCCTATTGCGACTCCCGAGCACTTTGGAATCCCGGAAATGACATCGCAGAAGGACAGGTCAATGTCGGGTATGGTTTTTCCGCCAGAGCTTCGCGAAGAGATAATTTTCTGATATTCGCGCCTGTAGTAATCGCGCGCGATACAGGAATTTCGTTCCTCAAGGTAGCAGTTGGCAATTTCGATGCCGTTAATGTAAAGCTCCCAGCGGTGTCTGTAGTTACCTTCGGCCTGAGCAAGGCACTCTATCTGTTTTGGATAGTCCACAAGGCAGACAGGGCGGTCTCTGGGGATTGATGTTTCCACGAAATTTATGAAAACGCGGTTGAAGGTATCGTCCCACGGCTCCGGCCCGGGAATTGAAAGACCAAGGCCTTCGGCAGCTCTGCGTAGAGCCTTCGGGTCCTGAAGCTCTTCAAGGTCAATTTTGGCATACAGTTTTACGGCATCGCGGACGCTTAGAATCTGAAAATCCGCAAGTACGCTTTCAGGGCAGCCTTCAACAGCCGTTTCCCTGATAAAATCCCGAGTAAGCTCAATAGAGTCCTTATCGTCAAAATCTACGGTATAGTACTCAAGCATTGTGAATTCGGGATTGTGGTTTTGCCCCAGCTGTTCGCAGTTTCTGAAGCATTTTGATATTTGGAACAGAGAGCCGCTACCGTCTGCAATGAGTTTTTTCATGAAAATCTCCGGCGAAGGTATCATGTACATATCGCGGCTGCCCGAAAACTCGTTGATAAACGAAGTGCCGAAGTTGTCTATGGTTGCCTCCGGTATCAAATCCGGCGACAGGGTAGGGGTTTCCACTTCCAGATATCCTTTTGCCGAAAAATAATTTCGTATGTTTGAATAAAGCCTGCTTCTTAACTTCGCCGCGTCTGTGTTCATGGACTTTATGATAACCTTTTGCCGGATGCTTGAAAAGAACGGCAAGTAGCCAATCAGGCCTGATTTATATATAATTTCTGCTATGAATGAAAGCGCGGTCAGAAAAAATTCATATAACACAGACGACTCAATCTTTGCTCTGGCAACTGCGTGGGCCAAAAGTGCCATTGCCGTAGTGCGGGTAAGCGGCGAAGGCTGCATAAGGACTCTTTCCGGGGCAATAAAAAGCAAAGCCGACATAAACGGACTTCCTTCGAACACCGCTCATTACTGCCGTTTGTTCAGCCCGGGGGACAACCGGCCCGTTGACGATATAGTACTTACCGTCTACCGTGACGGCCATGGCTACACCGGCGAAGAGGCTTTTGAAATTTCCTGCCACGGAGGTCTTCAGACGGTAAAATCCGTTCTTGAAACCATGGCGGCTCTGGGCTTCCGTCAGGCTCTCCCCGGCGAGTTTACCCTGCGTGCCTTCCTGCACGGAAAAATGGACCTCACAAAGGCCGAGGCCGTTGAGGAGCTGATAAACGCGCAGGGACGGGCAGGACAGATGATGGCTCTTAGCAGGCTTAATGGTTCTCTTTTTAAGAGAATAAACCAAATAAAGGCCATTATTGTTGAAATTATGAGTATTATTGAAGTACAGCTTGACTACTCAGAAGACGAAATAGGTGAAGAGCTTAGCTTTCCTTCGGAAAAGCTGGATGCCGCCATAAAAGCCCTTTCCCTGATACGCGAATCTTACCGTGCCGGCCGCCTTTATTCCCAGGGCGCGCGTCTTGTTCTGGCGGGGCCTTCCAATGCCGGAAAAAGCTCTCTTTTCAACTATTTTCTCAAAGAGGAGCGCTCCATTGTAAGTCCTCAGAAGGGAACCACGCGTGACTTTATAGAGGCTTCGTGCGTAATTGGCGGCATACCTGTCCGGCTATATGATACCGCGGGTTTCAGAAACGGCTCCGAAAGCGAGATAGAAAAAGAGGGAATCCGCCGCTCTAAGAACCTTGTTGACGGTGCGGATTTGATAATCTACCTTGTCGATTCAAGCGAAGTTTCTGAAATTGAGCAGGATACCGTCAGTGACCCGCGCTGTATTCCTGTTCTTAACAAGATTGACCTGGCGGACGAAAACAGCACAGCCTTGCCTGATTTTCTCAGGCTTTCCGTTGCCACCGGTTTCGGTTTCGATACCCTGTGCGAAAAAATTACGGAAAAGCTTACAGCTGATGTTCCGGTTTCAAATGACGGAGACCTTGTCATTGAAAACGACAGGCAGCGGGAAAACCTCTCCCGCGCTCTTGAGGCTCTTAACGCCGCGAAACTTGCAGTTGAAAACGGTCTTCCTCCGGATATTGTTTCCCTGGATATCCGGGAGGCACTGGAAGCCCTTGGCGAACTTACGGGAGAAGTCACAACAGACGACATACTGGATAAGATATTCAGCTCTTTCTGCGTGGGAAAGTGAAAACGGCGGAAGTGTTTTCCCGGATAACAGAACCGAACGGCGCAGGAAAAACAACGCTTAAGAGTTGATTCAAAAAGCCGCGACGGTTAACATTGCGTTATGGATTACGATGTTATTGTCATTGGCGGAGGGCACGCGGGGATAGAGGCCTGCCTTGCCGCGGCGCGTATTGGTTTCAGGACTCTGCTGGTTACCCAGAGTTTGGACACGATAGGGCGTTTGTCCTGTAATCCTGCAGTAGGTGGGCTTGCCAAGGGAAATCTGGTCAGAGAGATAGATGCCCTTGGCGGTGAAATGGGCATGCTTATAGATGCGACAATGATACAGTTTCGTATCCTCAACAGGCGCAGAGGACCTGCGGTTCAGGCGCCAAGAGCGCAGGCGGATAAATTTTCCTATTCTCGTCTTGCAAAGGAGACTCTTGAGAAACAGAGTAATCTTGAGCTTTTCATGGATACCGTTGTTGACATCCTGACCCGGGGCGGTTGCGCCTGCGGAGTGAAGACTATGAGAGGAACGGTTTTTACGTCCGGGGCGGTTGTCCTTACTACTGGAACTTTTATGAACGGCAGAATATTTATAGGCGAACATGACCACAGCGCCGGCCGACTTGGAGAGGAGGCTGCACTCGGCCTGGGGGAAGCTCTGAGAGAGAAGGGGTTTTCGGTCGGAAGGCTGAAGACGGGAACGCCTGCGAGAGTGGCGCTTTCAAGCCTGCACCTTGAAAAGATGGAGCGTCAGGACGGAGATGAAGAGGTTGTTCCGTTCAGTTTCATGCATGAGAAGCTGGAACGCCCCGCGACGCCGTGCTGGATTACATACACGAACGGGAACACTCATAAAATAATAAGGGACAATATTCACAGGTCTCCGCTTTACGGCGGTAAGATTGTAGGAAAGGGGCCGCGGTACTGCCCTTCCATAGAGGATAAAGTTATGAGGTTCCCGGAGCGCGCCAGACATCAGGTATTCGTTGAGCCTGAAGGGCTTGGGACGCAGGAAATGTATCTTAACGGTATGTCTTCATCCCTGCCTGAGGATGTTCAGCGTGATTTCATCCGTTCGGTTGCGGGTCTTGAGGATGCCGTTATCATGAGGCCCGCTTATGCTGTTGAGTATGATTATCTTGACCCGATACAGCTTAAGCCTTCGCTGGAATCTAAAATCCTTTCGAATCTTTTTGTGGCAGGTCAGACCAACGGCACCAGCGGTTATGAAGAGGCGGCCTGTCAGGGGCTTATCGCGGGGATTAATGCCTGTCAGAAGCTGAAAGGGGAGATGCCGCTTGTGCTTAAGCGCACTGAAGCCTACATAGGCGTTCTCATTGACGATTTGGTTACCATGGGCACGAAAGAGCCCTACAGGATGTTCACAAGCCGGGCCGAGTACCGCCTGAATCTCAGGCACGATACGGCGGACGAGCGTCTTACGGACAGGGGTTTTGCCGCGGGTCTTGCGACCGAAGAACGGCTTGGTATGCTGAAAAAGAAACTTGAGAGTATGGAAAGCCTTCAGGATATGATACGCCACAGGGGTTTTCAGGGAAAGAACGCGCTTGAGGCTCTTAAGAATCCTGAAATTACCATGGATGAACTTTCGCTTTCAATTCCGGAAATTAACGGTTTTCCGAAAAGCACAAGGCTTCAGCTTGAACTTAAGGTAAAGTACGACGGCTATATAAAGCGCCAGGACCGTCAGGTGGACAGGTTTACGAAGCTTGAGGGCATACGTATACCGGAAGATTTTGATTATGATAAAATAGAAGGCATAAGCTCGGAATCCAGAGAGAAGCTCAAGGCCGTAAGACCCGGCTCCGTAGGGCAGGCTTCAAGGATAAGCGGGGTAAGGACAAGCGATATTACGGTTCTGCTGGTGTACCTAAGAAAGTGAGATGATATGGAAAAAGCGCTTGTAAAAATTCTTGAAGACGGAATTAAAACTGTTGTTTCCGATATGGCTTCCGGCAATATGACGCCTGACGTGACGGCGTCTGATACAATGGTGGCCGATGTTCTTTCGCTTCTTTCGCGCAGACTTCAGCGGCTCTATGACGAAATTTCACTGTTCAATCCCCAATACGGTCTTGTGAACGCTCAGGGCGAGGAGCTTGTTGTCAGGCATATTCTGGACTGCCTTGCTCCCGCTTCCGTCTTTACCGGAAAGGTAAATGAATGTATAAAAAAGGCCGCGTTTTCATGTGGCTGTGACATTTCTTCAAGTCCCCACGGAAGTATATTGTCCTGTGATTCTTCAAGTATTTCCGCAAGCGCGGCAGATCCCGCTTTCGCGGATGGTAATATCAGTGTGGCGGATTTGGGCTCGGGGGCGGGTTTGCCCGGGCTTGTGCTGGCAAGCCTGTTCGACAGCTGGTCTTTTTCTCTTGTGGAGCGCATGGGCAGAAGGGCTGGTTTTCTGAGAAACACAGTGGCGGCAATGAATTTGAATTTACATGTACAAATTCTTCAACAGGACTTGGCAGAGGTACAAAACAGCTTTGATATTATAACTTTCAGGGCATTTAGGCCATTTAAGGACATTATTTGTGATATTGATAGGCTTCTTAAGCCAAACGGGCTGGTTTTTGCATACAAGAGCTCCAATGAGAATATAGCCGAAGAGGTCAGTGTTATTGAAAGCTATACGGGAACAGCATTTACGCATGATGTCATTGATTATGACGTACCTTATCTTGATGCAAAACGCAGGATGCTGGTGCTCCTTAAAACGAATTGCAAAACACCTTGCGAAACGGGCAAGTGTTTTTAGCCGTTTTTAACTGTAATGACTTTCTGCGTCTGAAGTGATATTATATTAATATGTCGAAATTCAAGAGGTCACGCAGACCCAACATAATAATGTCCCTTCTCACAACAGTGATTGCTGTTGCGGTTCTTGCCGTGTGCGCGTTTCCGTATCTGAAGCTTGAAGAAGGAACGCTGCTCTATGCGGTGCTGTTTTACCTCCATGGCCTTTTCAATTCCTATGTCAACGTATTTGCGGATTCCGCCCTGAGACCTTACGGTCTTATTCCCGCGGCCCTGCTCTGCGTAGTGAATATGTTTCTGGCTTTCAGAGGCTCGGGACTTCTGTCGTTTGTTTTTTGCTGTACAGCCTTCTTCAGCCTTTATCTGCTTGGAACTCTGGCGCAGGGTAAAGACGCGGTCTTTGAGATTCTTTCAAAACTTCCGGATTCTTATCCGTATATTGCCGGAGGCGCTCTTGCCGTTTCTCTGTTTTTCCTTGGTCTTATACACAGAATCAAAAGGGGATACAAGGAAAAACCCGCCAAAAAAGAAGGAAAGGATGATGGGGAAAAATCTTTGCCGTCATTTACTGCCGGTTCTGACATTGGACCGCTGACCGGCTCAGACAGTAGCCTGAATTCCGGCAATTCGGGAACGGACAGTGAATCGCAGGGCACGACAGCCCTCGTTTTCAACCTTCATATTTCCGATGAACAGATAAACGCGGAGACCCGGTCCGCGTTAAACGCGAACGCCGCGAACGGCACTGACGGTAAAGATTCCGGCAGCAATCCCGCCACAGCGTCCGATGCGGAAAAAACGACAAAAATCAAGTACGACTATGACCCCGTAAAATCCAGAAACGCTCTTGCCAGCCTTACTGCCGTAGAGGTTCCCGAATTCAAGAGTTTTCCGAACTATGACATAAGCTCAAGCGTTTCTTCAATTAATCGCGACATCTACGGCGTGTCGGAGCGTGAATCGCGTATAAGAAGAGAGGCTCAGGAAAGACGCGAAGCCGAACTTGAAATACGCCGTCGGGAGGAAGAAGAACGTCTGAAACGTATGGCGGAGGAAGAAGAGCGCGTTCGCAAAGAGGCCGAAGAAAACCGCAAGCGTCTTCAGGACCTGTTCAAGCCAAGAAACCTTATGAAACGCCTGAATGAAGACGCTCAGGCTGAAAAGATATTTCCAACCTGCGGCGCATCCGTACCCGACATTGATTACGGCATTTCCAGTAACGCGAATGAAAAAAACCGAACTCAGGTTGTCATGCCCGAAAATCCCGTGCCGGTTTCCTCAATGGCCCCTGTGTTCGTTCATTCAAACGACATCCCCGTTTCACAGCAGATTCCCGTTTCCCAAATGCCCGGCCGCAATGCCGTACAGCCTGCGGGCGATAATCCGGCACGCGGTGTTAAACCCGAAACGTCAGTCTCCCGGAATGAGGACGCGTCAGTGAACTCAGAGCCTTCCGTCTTTGCAAGGGCGGCGGAACAGGCCGAGGCCGATGAGCTTCTGTCAATGAGAAGACGCAAGGCGGAGCTTGAGAGAAAACATCTTGAAGAACTTAAGGAACTTGAGCGCCAGCGCAGGGAAGCGGAAGAGGCCACAAGGCTTGCGGAAGCGGAGCTTGCAAGAACAAAGGCTGAAATGCTGCGTCAGCGGGAAGCCACCAAAGAGGTTGCCGCGGCGGAATCGGAGGAAACGGATGATGACGGCATAAGTGAAAAAGCCATGGCCGAAATCGAAGCGAAAGCCAACGCTCCCGATTTGGACTGTATTTCAGGCATCGCGGGGCTTAAGAGCTCGGCAGGCGGAAATCCGTACCTGATAGACAGGCAGAAGTTCGACTACCAGTTCCCGCCGGATGCCCTTCTTAAACATTACCCTGTAAGCGCCCGTATTTATGAAGACCCTGAAAACGACCCTGACGGTCGGATAATCGTTGACACTTTACGTCAGTTCCGGATAGAAACCAGCCTTATCGGAGTTCAGCACGGTCCTACCTTCACGCTTTATGAGCTGTCTCTCGCAAAAGGCATAAAGGTTTCAACCGTTCTGAACCTTTCGGAAAACATAGCCATGGACCTTTCGGTTCAGGATGTCAGGATACTGGCGCCCATACCGGGCAAGCCTGCCATAGGCGTTGAAGTGCCTAACAAGAAGCGCGATACCATAGGCTTTGACGTAATGATGCCCGCGCTCAGAGGTCGTTATTACAAGATTCCGATGGTTCTGGGAAACACCATCACCGGAGAATCCATAGTGATAGACCTTACAAAGACTCCTCATCTTCTTGTCGCGGGTACTACAGGTTCCGGAAAATCAGTCTGCATAAACTCGCTGATATGCTCAATACTTTATACCAAGACGCCAAAGGATGTGAGGATGATTCTTGTTGACCCGAAGATGGTAGAGCTTTCCCTGTACAACGGCATACCTCATCTGCTCACTCCCGTTATCACGGACGCGAAGAAGTCGCTGAAAGTCATGAACTTTGTTGTAGAGGAAATGGAAAGGAGAATGGCGCTGTTCTCCGCCATAGGAGCAAAAAAGATAGACGAGTACAACGATAAAATCAGGGAAAAAAAGCTTCTCAGAGTAAAACTTCCGTACATAGTTGTCATAATAGACGAGTTTGCCGACCTGATGCTGGCAGTAGGAAAGGAACTTGAAACTTCCATAAAGAGGATAACCGCGGTAGCCCGTTTTTGCGGCATCCACCTTGTGCTTGCAACTCAGAGACCTTCAACCGACGTTATTACGGGCGTTATCAAGAGCAACATCCCCACACAGATAGCCTTTGCAGTTTCCAACTCGATTAACAGCCGCATCATCATAGACCAGACTGGAGCTGAAAAGCTTCTTGGACGCGGAGACATGCTTTACAACAGCCCCGAATCCAGGCAGCCGGTACGAATCCAGGGCGCCTACATAGACTCCGAAATCGAAGACATCGTGAGCTTCGCGAAAACCCAGGGCGAGCCTGACTACATTGACGAATCTTACTTCGAAGACGATGATGAAGATGAAAACGCCGAGGATTCGGAGAGCGCCCAGAACAGCGCCGCCGAAGACCTTTTCAGCAAGGGCTGGAAGATAGTATCTGACAGAGGAGAAGCATCCGCTTCCTATCTGCAGAGACGTCTGGGAATCGGCTACAACAGAGCCGCGAACCTGATTGAACAGATGGAAGACGCGGGGTACATAGGCCCGGCGCGCGGGTCCAAACCCCGTGAGATTCTGAAGTTGTACGGTTCGGACTGACGGCTTAAAAAATTAATTCAGGTAGAAGAAATGTTATTTAGTGAATTAAATTTGCATGAACAGGTCCTTGATGGCACAAGGGCCGCCGACTTTGAAAAATGCATGCCGGTGCAGGAAAAAGTCCTGCCCATTGCGATAGACGGCTCCGATGTCATGGTGCAGTCAAAGACAGGTAGCGGAAAGACCGCTGTCTACGTCATAAATTTTCTTGAAAAGTACCTCAGAAGCCTTGAAAAGGGCAAAAGCTCATCATGTCTGATAATTGCGCCTACAAGGGAGCTTGCGCAGCAGATATCGGATGACGCCATGATTCTGTGCTCAAAAGTGGAAGGCTTTCACATTGGCGTTTTCTACGGAGGCGTAGGTTACGAACACCAGAGAAAGCTTCTACAGATGGGCTGCGACATCTATGTGGGAACACCCGGCAGGCTTCTGGAATTCATGGAGCGCCGCGAACTTGACACCGGCCGTATAGATACCTTTGTCATTGATGAAGCCGACAGGCTTTTTGACATGGGTTTCTATCCCGATATAAAAAAGATATTCCGTTTCCTTCCCGACAAGTCAAAGCGTCAGACCCTTCTTTTTTCAGCCACCCTTGAAATGAGAGTGCGTCAGCTTGCGTGGGAGTTTATGAACGAACCTGCTGAAATAGACCTTGAACCTGACCGGATTACCGTAGAAAGCATAACCCAGGAGCTTTACCATGTGGCCAAAAGCGACAAGTTCGGCCTGCTTCTGCAGCTACTTGCTTCCGAAAAGCCCGAGTTTGCCCTTATTTTTACAAACAGCCGTTACATGGCGGAGGAGCTTTGCTCCAGACTTAGACTCAACGGCTACAATTCCGACTATCTCACGGGAGACCTTCCCCAGAACCAGAGGCAGAAGGCTCTGGACAAACTCAAAGAAGGAAAGACCAACCTTCTTGTCGCGACAGATGTTGCTGCCCGGGGACTCCAGATAAACGACCTTCCCCTTGTGGTTAACTATGACATACCTGAAGACTATGAAAACTATGTGCACAGAATAGGCAGAACGGCCAGAGCCGGCAAAAGCGGAAAAGCGATAACCCTTGCCGACGAAGAATTTGTATACGGCCTTGAAGCCATTGAAAAGTACATCAAGATGAAAATCCCCGTAATCTGGCCTGACAATCTGCCTGAAATAGAGGATAAGTCCATAGGCGAACGCTGGCATTCAAGACCTGCGCGTTCGGACAAACCCGCAAAGCGCGGCGGTTCAGGAACCCGTTCCGGGGCCGGAGCGAAAGACGGAAGAGAGAAGCGCTCCTCTGAGAAGCGCTCCTCTGAAAAACGTTCCTCAAAAAGCGGTAAGTATTCTTCTGACAGAACCAACACCAAGACCCTTGGCTCTATGACCGAAAAAGAGCGTATGGACTACTACCGCAAGAAGTACGGCTTTGAGCCCAAAGCAGCGCCTGCTGCCGGCACTGCGTCCGAAAATTCGGACAAGGCGGGAAAGAAGAAAACTCAGAGCAGACGAAACGAATTGTCCGGTTCAGGCGTGGCGGCAAAAGCCGAAACTCCAAAGAAAGAAGGCTTTTTCAAACGCCTCTTCGGAAAACGGAAGTAAGGCGGGCCTGTCTATGGTATATATTTTGTGGGGAATGCTCATAATTGCAATTATGGTTTTTATCGCAATTTTCACTGCGATAATTCCCGGTTATATCCTGCATCTTATAGGTTTGGGAAAGGTCGCGGACAGCCTTATCTTCTGGCACGCGGCCCTGATTTCCAACATTGGCTTGTGGCTTTCAGGCACAAGAGTCCACGTTTCAGGCAATCTTGCTTCCATTCGGAAGCGTATTAAAAACGGCGAAAGTTTCTGTTTTGTTTCGAATCATACCAGCATCCTGGACATAATCCTCATGCTTGGGAAACTTGGAGCAAAGGCGGGGTTTGTCACAAAGAGGGAACTTGTCTACGTTCCTTTGATTAACGCAATTATTGCCTCCACGCATTCTGTTTTTATTGACAGGAAGAATCTGAGACGCAGTGTGGCCTCAATAAAAAAGGCGACTGAAAACATCAGAAAGGGTCATTCCATGGTGATTTTCCCGGAAGGCACGCGCAGCAAAACCGGTGAGATAGGATTCTTTAAGCACGGTTCGTTCAGAATGGCAACCGAAAGCGGGGCGGAAATAGTGCCCATTACCGTGAAGGGATTAAGAGGTCAGTTTGAAGAAAGACGCCGTTTCTTCCAAACCGGAGACTGCTACCTGCACGTAGGAAATCCTGTAAAACCCGTGTCTCCTGCGGACAGAGAAGCTGTAAGCGCAATGATAACCTCTATAGAAAACGAAATAAAGGAAACCTACGCCAAACTTTAACGCGATGTTTAGTTGACAATTGCAGGCAATTTGGAAAGAATTTCCCTAAAACATGGAAAAAATAAAAAATACGGGAAATAACAATTGGCAGAATACCCCGGGTGAGAACAAGCTTGGCATTATGCCTGTAGGCAAACTCCTCGCGGTTATGAGCATACCTACTATGTTCTCAATGCTTATTCAGGCAATGTATAACATAGTGGACAGCATTTTTGTTTCTCTTTACAGCGAAAAAGCCCTTACGGCGGTATCTCTTGCTTTTCCCCTGCAAAATCTTATGATGGCGTTCTCTATAGGAACATGCGTGGGCGTTTGTTCCGTCATTTCAAGAAGACTTGGCGAAAAGAAGGAAGCGGAAGCCCGGCAGGCTGCCGAAAGCGGCTATTCCATTGTGCTTATCTTCATGGCTGTTTTCATGCTGTTCGGCGCTGTGCTTTCAAAGCCGTTCATACGTCTTTACACAGATGACATTGAACTCATTGATATGTCGGTTGCCTATATTAAAATCTGCATGGTTATTTCCGTTGGTACTTTTATCAATATATTCTGCGAAAAGTCCCTGCAGGCTACGGGTGATACTTTCCATCCAATGATTATTCAGGCAAGCGGCGCGATTTTCAATGTTATTTTTGACCCGATTTTGATTTTCGGTTATCTTGGTTTCCCTGCAATGGGCGTCAGGGGCGCCGCATACGCGACAGTTGCAGGCCAGATTTTCGCTATGTCCGTAGGTCTTGTATTCCTGAGCCGCAACCGTTATGTGAACATAAATATGCTGAAACCGCGTCTTTACAGAGATTCTGTAAAGTCCATCATGGAAGTCGGCGCGCCGTCAATAATAATGCAGGGCATCGGAACTGTAATGACCGGCATGATGAACGGGATTCTGATAGTTTATGATGTGCTTGCCACAACGGTTTTCGGAGTATATTTCAAGCTTCAGTCATTTGTTTTTATGCCTGTATTCGGTATGAACAGCGGACTCATGCCTATACTGGGCTTCAACTACGGAGCAAAAAAACGCGCCAGAATGATGCGGGCAATGAAGCTTGCTCTTATATTTGCCTTTTCCTTCATGACCATCGGCGCCGTTGTTTTCATTTTTTTCCCGGATTTTCTTTTGGGACTGTTCAACGCTTCCGACACCCTTAAATCTATAGGCGAGGTGGCGCTCCGGCGTACTGCAATCACGTTTCCGTTTGCCGCGATTTCCATCATCCTTGGAGCCCTCTTCCAAGCTATGGGAGACGGCTATTTCAGCATGATTACCTCAATTGTCAGGCAGATAGTTTTCCTTGTCCCTTCCGCGTGGATACTGGGAAAGCTTTTCGGGCTGGATGCCGTTTGGTTTTCATATATGGTGGCCGAGGTCTTTGCGCTTGCTTTGACAATAACGTTTTTCAGAAAGGAACTGAAAAAACTGAAGTTTTAAACAGAGCCTCATAAGCCTTGAAAAGAAGACTGAAACACAGTAAAATCGCTTTTGTATCGCGGTATTAGCACATCGGTAGTGCGCGAGCTTCCCAAGCTTGTGAGGCGGGTCCGACTCCCGTATACCGCTTTTTTGATAAATCCTTATCAAAGTTAGGGTTTCATCACCGGGATTCGAATATTTCGTCTTTTTTCTTAAAAATTTTTTAAAAAAGTCGAAAGTTTCGTCTTTTTTTCAAAAAAAATTGAAAAAAAGTAGAAAACCTCTAATTGTCTTTCATGAACACCGGCTCCGATTTTACTATTTGACAATATCCTTTACAAAATCAATTACCGCCTGCTTGTATTTGCCGCAATGAATGAAAAGGAAGTAACGGACAGTCTGCCATGGGCCTTCCGGCCGGGCCTGAGTGTATGTTGTTTCCGAAAAATCTGCGGAACTCAGGTCATAGCCGTAACGGCGCGCGGTTGAATTTCTGCTGAAATCGCTTATGTCCCAGAGATTGTCGTTGAACGAACTCTCTAAAGCGGCCTCTTCATCATCCCTGAGGCTGGGGAAGAAATCAAGACCGGTAACGGATTCGACCTCATCAACGGAAACGACAAAATTCTTAAGCCGGCCCCTGTCGTCCTGCGCAAGAATGAAACCTATGGCCTTTTTTTCGGGACCGTAGTAGTCAAGAATGACCTTGTAGAAGGATTTTGGGACGGAGACTTTGTTTGGGCCAATGGTCTTGTACGGACCGTCTGTAAGAACAGGCCCCGTAACAACGCATATTTCACGGTTCTGGGCGGCAAAAGTCCTTACGGCAGATTCAAGGTCAAGCCAGATACCCGCGTTGAAGGAGTGTTTCTGAGGACTCATGTTTGAAAGGAAAAATGAATCTTCCATTGCCCTGGCTGACCAGAGCTGGTCTGCCGCGGGGCACAGATGTCCGCGGTCATAGCCTGAGCTTTTGTAGTCTTCAAGCGTGGCGCTGCCGGTAGGAATTGAAGGGTCTTCCCTGAAATTGTTGCTCCGTTTGGTGTTTGCCGCGAAAACCTCATCTGCTGTAAGAAGATAGGCTACCCAATAGGGCTGTTCATGCTCTTCCGAATAGCAGAGGGTATAGCCTGTGTGCTGAACAACAATATTGTCTTTGGAGTACGCGGGGATGGCAAGCTCTTCGGATACGGAGTCAAAGACAAGGCTTATTTCAAGAGGGTTTTTCAGGGGTGTCAGCAGGAAAACAATGACAAGAATGACTAAAGCCGCCGCAATCCATATAAAAGGATGCTTTTTCACAGATGATTTGACGGTCTTCTTAAGGGCTTTCTTAGCCTCGCGTTTAAGCTTTCTTGACGCGAACAGTTTCTTTAAAATTGACATGGCTTCAGTATAGAGGCTAAAGTTGTTTTGAAAAAGACCCAATATTGACGTTTTGGAGTATTGTGTAATATATTTGAAGAGTCAGGAGGCGTTCCATGGAAAAAGGACCCAATCAGAAATTCTGCGCTCACTGCGGTGAACTTATTGATATCAAAGCTGAAATCTGCCCCGTCTGCGGGGTGCGTGTAATGGCGCCTTCTTCATACGGTAATTCTACGGATTTTATTGACCTTCACAGAAGATGGATAATCTCCATTCTTCTCTGCGCTTTTCTTGGCAGCATAGGTGTGCACAGGTTCTATAACGGGAAAATAGGCACAGGCATATTAATGATACTTACCGCGGGCGGTTTCGGCATATGGTACATAATTGACCTTATCATGATAATAATGGGTGTCTTCCGCGATAAAGACGGCAACCTTATTCGCTGACAGCTATCACAAAAAGCGTACTCAGAACCAGGCATACAACTGACTGGATAAGCGTTAAAGGTCCTATGTTGTTGCTTTGAGTGAATATGGCATTTGTGGTCAATGCGGCATTTTCATAGGTAAAAAACCATGCGCTGACAAGATTATTCGCTATGTGGATGCCTAATGCGGACTCGATACCGCGGGTTCTGAAAGTGACAGCCATGAGGGCAAAGCCCATCACAAAGTAGAAGGCCATTGCGTAGAAGGCCTGCGCGCCCCGGATTTCGGGATTGCTGAAATGAAGGACGGTGAACAGAACTGCGGACGCAAGACAGTAAGGAATCTTATGCCGCGTACGGGTTTCAAGATTGTCTTTTAGAAAATAGCCCACATAGGAGCGGCAGGATAGCTCTTCCATAAGGGCGGCCAGAACAACAAGAATCAGTGAAAGGGCAAAATCCGTAACCCAGCCGGAAGAAAGAGAGAAGGTGAAGTTTTCGGGCTGTAGAGCCATCCGGAGAAAGGTTGTTCCAAGTCCCAGAAGGAACATTGGGACAAAACCGGCAAAAAAGTTTCTGAAGGAAAAAGCCGAATTTTCGTTAAGAAGTTTCCTGAATGGGAATTTCAGAAAACGGGTTACCACCATTGCGAACACAAGCAGAAGCATGATGTAGCTTATGATGTTTAGCGCAATAGATGCCCTGTAGCCTGAAACCGCATTGGGCATAATCAGCGAAAGCATCAGATAGATGACAAACACAAGAGGCAGGCCGAAAAACCATTTTACCGGTCTGCTCATTTCTTCTTTTACGTAGACAGGCTCTTTTATTTTCTTCATTTTATCCTTATCCCGTGCAGCCTCATGTAAAGGTCTGTGCCGAAAGCGCCCTTTGCAAGCTCAATGTCTCCGTTTTTGATTTTTGAGGCCAGTGCCGTCATCGCGGAAGGATTTTTCACTTCCGCTTCCGACAAAGCCATGCTTAGGCTTGGCGCGCAGCCTGCCTGTCTACAAAGTCTTTCAACAATTTTAAGGGCATAGCCCGCGCCGCCGCCGCATACGCAGACGGAAAAAAGATAATCAAGCCTGTTAAGCGCGTTTAGCTCAAGGCCTCCAAGGATTTCCGAAATGAAAGAGATAACCGGCCGGGGAACGCCGCGGCCTTCTTTTTCAAAAACAAACCCAAGATTTTCAAAATTGTCAAAAAGACCCGGATTATTCAGAATACTTTCAAAATCAAGCGTTCTGCTGTCTCCCAGAGAGTTCGCAATCATCAGCGCGGCTTCTTTGCATGACGCCGACGCGGTATGGATTATGGTAAACATATGTTCCCCCGAATTACATGGATACACTGCCAAACTTATCAAAGAAATCGGGGAAGGTCACGTCCAAACATTCGCAATCTTCGATAAGAAGGCCTTTTTTGCATTTCAGAGAGGCAAGCGACATTGCCATAACAACTCTGGGGTCTCCGAAGCTGTGTACGTTTTCTACTCCGTCAAATGCTGTTATGGGGTAGATTACTATGGAATCTTCAAGAACCTGAGCCTGTCCGCCAAGAGCGTTTATGTCTTTGGCAATAGTTGCGGTACGTTCCCTTGAACCCTTTACAACGGTTGTCGCGACATTGCAGAGTTTAACAGGACCTGAAGCGAAACAGGCGGTGACCGAAAGAGCCGGAAGCAAATCCGGAATACCGCTCATGTCAATATCGGTTGCCTTAAGACGTGTGGGGCCTGTGAGAGTAACGCTGTGTTCCTCATAGGAAACGGAGCATCCCATGCGCTGTAAAATCGGGAGTATTTCCCTGTCAGGCTGTGAGCTTCTGGCATCAAGACCTGTCACCGTTATCGTGCTTGCCGTTATCGCGGCCGCACAGAAAAAGAAAGCGGCAAGGGAGAAGTCGCCGTTTATGTCGGTTTCAAAAGGTTTATAGCTCTGATTGCCGTAAACGGTATAGCGTATCATATCGTCATCACGGAAATAGCGTATGTTCTGCTTCTCCAGCCAGAGCTCAGTCATTCGTACGGCGGTTTTTTCCTTAAGGAGATAAACATCAATGGTTATGTCCTTTTTCGCCAGCGGGGCGGCAAGAAGCAGGGCTGTAAGATACTGTCCTGTCATGCAGCGTATGCTGGTATGTCCGCCTAAAAGCGGGCCGCGAACGCTGTAAGGCGCGCTTTCCGCATTACAAGCCACATCCGCGCCAAGGTCATGAAGGCTGTAAAGCAAGGGCCGCGCAGGGCGCTTCTGAAGGGCCTCATCGCCTGTGAATTTTATGGTTATGCCAAGCGTGCAGCTCAGAGCCGTGGCGAAATAAAGCGTGGTTCCGCTGTTTTTGCAGTCAATTTCAAGGCCGTCCCGCAAAGTTAGCTCTGAAGAATCCAAAATCAGGAGATTCCCGGTGTTTCCGTCGGAAAATGTTATTTTTGCTCCCAGCTTTTCGCAGAATTCAATACAGGCCTGAGTGTCCGAGCATATAAGAGGATTGCCAATTTTGCTTACGCCTTTGGCAAAAAGCGCAATCAGAAGCGCATGAATAGTCTGGCTCTTTGAAGCCGGTATTTTGACCTGTCCCAATATTGAGGCAGGGTAAAGCGTTTTGTTCATTCCTACTGAATGGTAAACCCAAAATCGGTAATCGGCAACCTTAAACCGCGGAAAGATGTCTTGACGGAGACCTTTAGAAATCGGACACTAGAAGTCATGTACAGCAAAGCGGAAAAAACAGGGAAACCCGGACGTTTATATATTGAAAATCTTGGCTGCGCCAAAAATCAGGTAGACGCGGAAGTGATGGCAAAAAGCCTTTCGGATGACGGCTGGATTCTTACGGAAGAAGCTTCGTATGCGGATTTAATTATAGTCAACACCTGCGGTTTTATCGAAAGCGCAAGGGAAGAGTCTATTAATACCTTTTTTGAGCTTAAGGACGCCAACCCGAAAGCACGCATAATACTTTCAGGCTGTATGGCCCAGCGCTACGGAAAAGAACTTAAAGAACAGCTTCATGAAGCAGACGGAATTTTCGGAAACAGGAACCTTTCACTTATTAACGGTTTCGCGAGCGCTCTGACGCGCTGTGACGTGAACGGCCCTGCCGGCACTGCCAATCCGAACGGCCCTGCCGGCACTGACAATCCGAACAGTCCGGACGGCACGCCCGGCCTTGCAGGACATAAAAGCCGGACCTGCGTTAACGCCTCAACATCAGCCTTGACATCAGCCGTAACAGCAACCCTGACATCAGCCTCAACATCAGCCGTAACGGCAACCCTGACATCAAATAAAAAGAAAACGCGGGACAAAGCCCCTGAACTTCTTGTGCCTGAATATCCCGACCCTGATTCGGAGATATACGAACGGGAGCGTTTTTTCAACTTTCCCGGAAGCGCCTATCTTAAAATATCGGAAGGCTGCAATCATCGCTGCGGCTACTGCGCCATACCAATAATCAGAGGTTCTCTGCGTTCCCGTCCGAAAGCGACTTTACTAAAAGAGGCTAAAGAGCTGGTTGCAAAGGGGATAAGGGAAATAAATCTCATTGCTCAGGACCTTGCCGCGTACGGCTGCGACATTGACGGAAAAAGCCATTTTATTGAACTTCTTTCAGACCTCGCAGCTATAGAAGGGGATTTCAGAATCCGCATGCTTTATATCCACCCGGATGCCTTTCCGCCTGAACTTGCGGACTTTGTGAAAGCAAATCCCAAAGTCATGCCCTATTTTGATATCCCGTTCCAGCACGCAAGTAAGCGCATTCTGCGCCCCATGAAGCGAGCCGGAGATATTAAAACCTACACGGAGCTTGTATCATCAATACGGAAAACCATTCCGGAATGCGTTATCAGAACTACAATAATGCTGGGTTTCCCCGGAGAAGAGGACAGTGATTTCGACACAGTCTATGATTTTGTAAAAACCAACAGGTTCAACTGGCTGGGCTCCTTCCTTTACTCAAGGGAAGAAGAAACTTTTGCCTATGACCTTACGGATGAAGAAGCCTGTAAACAGATGACAAAAATCGCAAAGAAGCGGCAGAAAAAGCTTGAAAAACTCCAGGAAAAGATATCCTCCGAACGCCTTAAGGAGTTTGTGGGCAAAGAATATGACGTTCTGATAGAAGAACTCATAGAAGGCGAAGAGCTTGCCATAGGAAGATTCTGGGCGCAGGCTCCGGAAGTGGACGGTCTTACGGTTGTAATGGGACGCGGCATGATTCCCGGCAACGTTTACCGCTGCGGAATAACAAAAGTCAACGGCGTTGACCTTGAGGCGGTGCGCATATGAGCATGGATGCCATTCTTTCACAGCTGAACGAACAGCAGCGCCGGGCTGTGCTGATAAATGAAGGCTCGCTCCTTGTTTTTGCGGGAGCCGGTTCCGGCAAGACACGTGTAATAACAACCAAAATAGCATACGCGGTGGAAAAACTTGGCATAAACCCTTACAGGATACTGGCCGTCACCTTTACGAACAAAGCCTGCCGTGAAATGCAGGAAAGAGTTGTGAGCATGATAGGGGATGAAGGTTCTTCCGTCATGATAAGGACATTTCACTCCTTCGGCGTATGGCTTCTAAGAAAATATGGCCGGAGGGTAGGTCTTGATGCAAATTTCAAGATTTACGATGACGATGACAGCGTTCAGCTTCTGTGTCAGGCCTGTCCCGATGATAATAAAAAGGAAATCGCCGAATATTATAAAAAAATCTCCCTGCTCAAAGACCGCATGGAAAAACCCAACATGCTGGATGACAGGCTTTGCAGGTACTACAACCGCTACAACGAAATGCTGTACCGTACAGGCAACGTGGATTTTGCCGATATGATACTCAAATCCATTGAGCTTCTTGAAAAGAACCCCGATGTGAAGGAAGAAGTCCACAGACGCTTCAAAATGATTCTTGTTGACGAATATCAGGACTCGAACAAGGCTCAGTTTACGCTTCTTAAACAGATAGCGGGCCCGGACACCTTCATCTGCGCGGTAGGAGATGACGACCAGAGCATTTACCGTTTCAGAGGAGCCGAAGTCAGGAACATTCTGGATTTTCCCAAGTCATTCCCCAATACTCAGAAGGTGGTATTAGGCATGAACTACAGGTGCTCGGAAAGCATACTTAACGTGGCTCGCGATGTTATCAGCGTCAACAGAACACGTGCCCGGAAAACCCTTTCGGCGGCCAAAACCGGAGGAGTCCTGCCTAAGCTGTATTATGTAAACAGCGGCCTTGACGAATCCCATCAGGTAATCGAGATTCTGAAACGCGCGGCAGCCTCGGACCCGGATGCCTATTCAAAGAGCGCCATACTGTACAGGACAAACTCTCAGTCCAAGGATTTTGAAGACCGCCTGATGATAAACGACATACCCTATCACCTTGTGGGCTCGCTCAGGTTCTATGACAGGGAGGAAATCCGCGACTGCATTGCAATGATATCCCTCATGTCCAACCCGCATGACAGCGTAGCCTTCCAGAGGATGATAAACAAGCCCGCGCGCAAGGTCGGGGACGTCAGCATAGGCAAACTTCTTTCCGTAGCGGATGAGGACGAAAGCATAGGGGGCAACGTTATTCTTGCCTGCGTCAAAGCGCTTGAGCTGAACCTTGTCAAAGGCCCCGCCCAAACCGGAATACGCTCCTTCCTTGAAGCCTATAATCATTGCAGAGGGCTTTTCGGCACCCTTGAAAACGGTAAGTTTCTTAAAGAGGTTCTGGTCGAGTTCGGCATCCTTGAATATTACATTAAACGCGACAGCGAGGAACATCTTAAGGAAAACAAAAGGACTGACAACATCGAACAGCTTGTTAATATGCTTTCACAGGAAATGTTCTCGGACGGGCAGGAAGGAATAAACAGCTTTCTGGAGCTTGCTTCACTGGATTCCTCTTCCCTTGGAGAGGACGAGGGCAAAAGCGAAGACGGCGTCACCCTTATCACAATGCACAACACAAAAGGCCTTGAATTTGACAGAGTCTTCATGGTAGGCATGGAAAACGAGATTTTCCCGGGCAGGCCGGATGACAAAGAGGACGACGACATTGAAGAGGAGCGCCGCATTTGCTATGTCGCGATGACCCGCGCGAAGAACGAGCTTTACATGTTCTGCGCTTCATCGCGCCTTCGCTGGGGAAGCATACAGTATGAAACCCCAAGCATGTTCCTTAAGGAAATAGACCCGTCTCATATTGAAAAAATTGACGGCAGGGAAAGTTCCCGCGGCAAAAGCCTGTTCCGCTTTGATAACAGAGGGTACTCTTCAAGTTATATTGATACGGGAAGATTCTTTAAAAGCGATTATGACGGAAATTCAAAGCCCAAATCGGCGATGCTGATAAAAAAGACTGCTTTTTCAGGAACTTCCGGAACTGAAACCGCGGCGCCCGTGCCCGGCTCCGTTAAGTATGAAGCGGGTGACAGAATCAGAAGCGATTTTTACGGAGACGGTACGGTTACCGGCAAGAGAAATTTCGCGGGAAGGGAAGTCCTTGACGTAAAGTTCGACAGCGGCCGCACGGGAACGTTCGCAAGCGATAAGGTTGCGTTCAAAAAACTTTGAATACAGCCTTTGCTGATAAAAAAGCAAAACAGGGGCAAGACTACTGGACAAAGTCAGCCTCCGGAATATATTATTAACTTCGTGCGTCCGTTTTCTGGCGTGCTGTCTTCAGGGACTCAAACCCCTTTCCCACGGGGTTCCGCAAAGACGCAGAGAAGAAACGGAGTCCAATGCCGGATGGACTGCTCATCCCGACGGCCTGTGACGTGCATGAACATACAATTTTACTGTAGGTGTTTACTATGAAGACTATTATTGTAAAGCCGAAAGAGATTCAGAAGAAGTGGTATCTCATCGACGCGGAGGGCAAAGAGCTCGGACACGTCGCTGTTGCAGCCGCCAATATTCTCAGAGGCAAAAATAAGCCCGAATACCTTCCCAACGAAGATATGGGCGACTATGTAATTATAATCAACGCTGCCAAAGCCGCCATGTCGGGCAACAAGGCCAATGACAAGATGTACCGCAAAGTTTCCGGTTATGCCGGCGGAATGAAGGAAGAGAATTATGCCAGGATGATTGTCCGCAAGCCAACATTCCCAATGGAGCATGCCGTCAGGGGAATGCTTCCTCACGGGGCGCTCGGACGCAAGCTCTTCACAAACATGAAGGTATATGCTGACGCAAAGCATCCGCATGCGGCACAGCAGCCAATCCAGGTTGAAATCTAAGGGGTACGAATATGGCTAAGACAGAAGAAAGCAAAATCAATCTCGGTCAGGGTACCGGACGCAGAAAAACGGCGGTTGCGCGCGTTTACCTTCGTGAAGGTAGCGGCAAGATTACAGTCAACGGAAGAGATGTTGAAGAATATTTCAGTGACCCTCTTTGCGTGTTCCAGGTGAAACAGCCTCTTCAGGTAACGGATTCCGAAGGCAAGT
Organism: Sphaerochaeta sp.; assembly: GCA_052170315.1. Lineage (GTDB taxonomy): Bacteria > Spirochaetota > Spirochaetia > Sphaerochaetales > Sphaerochaetaceae > UBA9732. The sequence goes on along the minus strand of JBQNAT010000002.1, from coordinate 66,031 downwards.
ATGATATTGTTATCACAGTTGCAGGCGGCGGTCCTTCCGGTCAGGCAGGCGCATGCAGACACGGAATCGCAAGAGCCCTTGTTGACGAAAATGACGCCAACAAGCCTGCGCTTCACGCCAGCGGTTTCCTTACAAGAGACCCGAGAATGGTCGAAAGAAAGAAGTACGGCCAGAGAGGCGCAAGACGCAAGTTCCAGTTCTCCAAGAGATAATTTTTTACTTAGATTATGGAGAAATTTTACAGGAAAGAGCTGTCCGAAAAAAAGGACGGCTCTCCTTTTTTTCAGCAGTGCAGAAATCAGGCTCTTGTCTATCTTGGAATCCGTGAACATAACCGAAGGGAGCTGATTGCGAAACTCAAAGCAAAGGGCTATGAAGACTCTTTGATAGAAGATGTAATTGAAGAACTTGTTTCGGACGGCTCCCTTAGTGAAGAGCGCTATGTACGAAGCTTTGTTCGCTCAAATAATAAGCGTCACGCGGAAGGAAAAAAGCTTGTGCTTCAGCGCCTTGCCGCAAAAGGCGCTGACCGCGCCGTTTCCCAAAAAACGGTTGATGAAATCTATACTGATGAATACACCTCCGCCATTGTCAGGGAAGCTGAAACGGCTCTTTTAAGAAAAGGTAAAGCGCGGACGGAAGCGGAGCTCCGGGCCGCTTTACGGAAGCTGGGCTTTTCCAATTGGGATATCAGAGACATATTCTGATATGTTATAATCTTGCCATGAACATATACAGGCTTCCAGTTTTTACAGACGAAACTCTTTCCCGGATAGCGTGGGGAATGGAAAATCAGGAAGATGTTTATCTTCTTGACCGCAGGGACGGAAGTATTCATAAAAGCGGTGAAGACGCGCTTTCAGTTCCAAAGGAGTTTTTGCTGGAACTTCCACCGTGGGGAAGTTCCGACGGCTATCAGATGATGATATCGTTTGTAAACGCCTGCTCCGATTCAAAGCTTAAAAGCCGGCTTTCGGAAGAGCTTGGCGTCAAAGCCCCCGGTATTTTCAGACGCTTCAGAAACATTCTTGCGGAATGTCCCGACAATCTTAAACGCTGGTATGATTTTAAAGACAGGAAGATGAAGGTTTTCATAAAGTCATGGTACAGAAAACACTGCGGAAGTTCTTCAGAAGACTCTGAGGAAGGCGATGACCTTATTGAGGGTGACCTTCTTTCCGATTTTGAAATAAAGTATATTGATAATCTGGACGCGTATTGTGAAAAACTTCTCAATAAATGTTCGGCAAATAATCGCGTATTGAAGAAAATATTGAATTCTTTTACAGAAAAGGAAGCCTTTGTTATATGCGCGGAAGGCAAAGACTGCGGAGCTTTGATTTATGAAAGAATAGAAGAACAGTGCTGTGTTCTATACTACTATATAGAAGAAAAGTATCGCGGAATCGGGCTTTTCAGCCTTATGTTCGACCTGTTCAACAGAGCCATGGAGAGAAAACACATAGAAAGGGTTTATATGCCGTTTTCAGAGGCTTCCGCTTTTATAAGAAAAGGCATTTCAGACAGGGAAACATCCGTTAAGGCAACAGCGGATGTCGCTTCATACAATGTAAAAGCCCTTAATGAAGCGACTTTTTCCGCCGAAACCGTCTATGTTTTGTAAAAAAACAAAGAATTGTATAAAAACCCAAAAAAAACATGTAACTATTGCCGATTTAATTGGTTTTTCTTGACAGTTGGGAGCGTCATTGTTAAAATGACTTCCGTATAACGAGAAAAAAGGGACAAAGCTGGTCTTTGGCCAGCCCCGATATTATTGGAGGAAGTATGAAAAAAGTTATAATCGTACTTTTGATTACGGTGCTGGTAGCTGGCTTCGCATTTGCTGGAAAGCTTTCCGGTACTGCAGGAATTAGCTTTGGTGTTGATCTTGACAAAAAAGAATGGGGTTTCAAGAATAATCTGAAGAGCACTTATGTGTTCTCATTTGAGCTTGATAAAACAACCGTAGGAAAAGATGCACATGAGACGGACGTCTGGGCTGAAGTAGCGGCGGAAGCATCTGCAGCTGTAGAACTTGAGTCAAAGAATAAGGCTGGCAGTAAGTATGATGTAGTTCCTGAATTCTCAGGTGAAGTTAAGATTACAAAGGCTAACATCCATGTTGGCGATATCACATTCGGTATCCTCAACGCCGGTTCAGCAGCAGACTTTGCAAAACACTATCAGAAAGCCAAGGGGTTGCCAATAATTGATGTTGTTAATGGTCCTGTGAAAGCTGATGTAGTACCGGGATTCACGGTTTCATATGATGGCTACACAGTAGGTTTGGGAGCAAAGGGTTCCTGGGGTCCTGAGAAGCACACTGTATTTGCGCATGTGGAGACAAAGGAATTCAAGGTTGCTGAAGATGCGGTTACCGTACAGGCCGGAGCGTACGGCGTATATTCAAACGAAAGCGCCAGAGCCAACTATCTTGGTGCGTCCGCTAAGGCGGGATACAAAGCTGACAAGCTTTCCGCGGATGTTGCGGCTGATTTGAAGTATGACAACAAGAATGTTATTTTTGATGCCGCTTTGAACGTAAAATATGACTTCCTCACATTGAATGCGTATATGGGACCCGGCGCTCTTGCTGACTATAAACCAGCAGATGAACCAAATCGTAAAGACCCGTATACTGGTACATATGCAAATACTCTTCTTCTTGATGCCAAGCTCAAAGCAGAGTACACCTTCAAAGTTCAGGAAAATCTTGCTGTCGGTGTTGAAGGTTCTGTTGAACTCAGAGATGCCCTGCTTCCGGGCAGAGACCTTACAGTTGGTGCAAAAGCATCTTGCGATGCAGGTATCGCATCTGCATATGTGCAGGTTGATACAATGTTTGTTGACTTTGCTCTTGCTAATTCTCTGGTTAAACTTCCCCTTAAGGTTGGTGTTGAATCGGAAAAGGTTGTTGAGAACGCAAAGCTTGCTCTTGTCTACAATAATCCGAACCTTATCGCCAAGAATAAGGGCAGTGTCACAGCTTCCGCAACAATTAAGTTCTAATTGTTCAGATTTTAGATTTGATTTCAAAACGGTCACCTTCCGGTGGCCGTTTTTTATTAACCTGTTGAACTTCAAACGGCATAAAATGTAATATACTAACATGAACAGTAAAAAATGCTTAATCCTCATTTTTATGGTTTGCCTGTCTTTGCCGGTATTTGCGATAAGCGCTGACGCTCTTGTGCAAAAAGCCATGGAAAACAGCGTTGCCATGAAAACGCTGGAAATTAACAGAGAAAACAATGAACTGTCACTTAGAACAAAGGATGAGAAAGATACTCTTTCCGTATCCGTGTCTTCCGGTGAAGTTTCATTTCAGAAAGAAAGTCCGGGGAAGTCATTTTTTTCAATGGGCCCGTCTGCGGAGATTATAATATCGAAAAAAGAAGATGAAAGCGTTACCTTCGGTCTTTCAAACGCCACAAGAATTTCTAAATCAGGGGATACCTCATTAACGGTAACACCCAGTGCCGGCTATAAAAAAATTATAAACCTTGATTCCTTTAAAGACAGCAGAAAAGCACTTACAGAGAAACTTGGCGTAATCCGGCAGGATTTGGATTACAATAAAAGAATTTTACAGATGAAAAATGGCGTTCTTCAAAATCTTATCTCAATAATCCAGAGTGCGTTTTCAATCCATGAAGCATCGCTTTCCTATGAACGCCTTCTTCTGGACTACAACACGGCCCTTGCTTCCGGTGAACTGACAGAAGGCAGCCTGAATGACCTTCAGAGCAGGCTGAACCTTGAATCGGGAAAAGTAAGCCTTGACTCCGCGGTGAGTAAGCTTTCAAAGCTTAAGGAAAGTTTCAGGGAAAACTACGGCATAGATTATGAAGAAGTGTCTGAAATCAGAGAAGCGAAGCTTACATTAACCGAACAGCCCAAAGGAAACTCAAGTGTTCAAATAGCTGAGATATCTCTTGAGATAGCAAATCAGGCAGTGTCAGCCGCTGAAGGAACAAAGAAAGAGTTTCAGATTGGGGCAAACACGAAAACACCGTTAACATTAACAAACGGTTCGGATTTTAACTTCAATGCAGATGCATCGGTTTTTGTGGCGCTGAAAGGGCAAAACTATTCGCTTAACGCATCTGCCGGAACCTTGTATCAGGGCGGTGAGTTCTCTCCGTTTGTAACAGTAACCGGTAACTGGGCCAACAGACAGAATACAAATACTGATGCTCTGACGCTTCAGACCCTGAAAAATAATGTTCTGCTTGCGCAGATAGATTATGATAACGCGCTTTCAACCTACATATCCGATATAAAGGAGCTTGAAACGGATATCCGGGACTACAGAACAAATCTTGAACAGTTCCGGGTTCGCTCACACTACAACACGCTGATACTGGAACGGGCAACAGAAATGTATGGGCAGGGTCTTGTCACAAAGCGTGAGCTGGAAGATGCTGAGCTTAACGTTAAAAAAGATGAGATGCAGAGAAAAGTCTACGCTCTGCAGGCTCTGATAATTGAAAACAACATTGCCGCTGTTCAGCTATAGACAGTTCGGCAAAGGAAATATTATGGATAGTGAAAACAGAGTAATAAACGAGCGTAAAAAGAAGCTTAGAAAAAAAAGAACGAAGAGAATAGTGCTTACCATCTTTTTCTTGGCTGTAATCATTTTTGCAGTCTATCTTTATAGATTCTACATGCAGAATCAGCGACTGCCCTGGACAGCCGAACAGCAGAAAAATGAACAGCAAAACAACATGAAAACCGCAACCGTCAGGGAAAGCGTTTACAGAACCTCCATAGATGTTTCAGGTTTTGTTGAAGCTTACGATACTCAGAAAGTCCAGATACGGACAACCGGCGCAATAACCGGCGTTTACGTAAAAGAGGGTGACCGCGTCACCAGGGGACAGCTTCTTGCTATGGTCAGTGATCTTGACCAGCAGTACGAGGTCTCAAGCATAAAAAAACAGCTTGAAATATCTAAAATGAACGGAACTACCTCCGCCAGAGACATTGAACTTCTTGAAATGCGACTGGAAAGCGCAGAGAAGAAACTGGACAACACAAAAGCCTACGCAGACTTTGACGGCGTGGTTATATCGGTTTCAATAAGAGAAGGCGACTACTACAGCGCAGGCTCGACCGCCATAACAATAATTGACAACAGCAAACTCAAAACCACAGTTGAAATAGACGAAATAGACATAAAAATGGTAAAAATCGGCGCAAAAGTGTCAATTACAAGCGATTCAAGCCCCGGTGAGACCATTGAAGGCCGGATTTCCTATATTCCCATGGTGGGAAGATACACAAATCAGGGGATGGGCGTAATGGATGTTGAAATTGTAATAGACAATCCACCTGAAACCCTTAAGCCGGGCTTTTCTTTCGGCGGTACCATTGCCGTGTCCAATGAACAGAAGATGCTGATAATCCCTCAGGCCTCGGTTTCTTCGAAAAACGGGCAGAGCACGGTCACGCGCCTGAATGATGACGGAACTATGGAAACGTTAATCGTGCAGGTTCGCTATCTGGGAGAAAATCTTTATCAGGTAGTCGGCGGTGACCTTAAGGACGGAGACACTCTTGTTTACGGCAGGAAGACAGACCTGCTCAGCATGAGCTTTGGGACATCGCTTTCTTCTGAAATGACCGGCGGAGATGATTACTGAGATGTCAAAAATTGACAGCCTTGAAGTTGAAAAGAGAATAGAATCGGGACGGATTCCCATAATATACCTTCATGATATACACAGGTATTTCATTGTGGGAGATGTAGTTGTAAAAGCCCTTGACGGAATTTCAGTAAGAATCCACAAGGGGGATTTCACTGCCATAATGGGGCCGTCGGGCAGCGGAAAGTCCACGCTGATGAACCTTATCGGATGCCTTGACACTCCTACAAGCGGACAAATCCTCATAGACGGCGAAAATACCAGCGGACTGAACGAAACCGAGCTTTCATATATCCGGAACAGAAAAATCGGGTTTGTATTTCAGCAGTTTAACCTTCTTGGAAAACTCAACGCGTTGGAGAATGTTATGACGCCAATGCTGTATTCAGGCAACATAGGTTACCGTGAACGGCATGAAAGAGCTATTTATGCTTTGGAAAAAGTAGGGCTTGCGGACAGGATGAAACATCTTCCGGGCGAGCTTTCAGGCGGCCAGAAGCAGCGCGTTGCCATAGCCCGGGCATTGGTGACGCAGCCTTCCATCATACTTGCGGACGAGCCCACCGGCGCGCTTGATACCAAAACCGGAGAGCAGATAATTGAGCTTTTTCATGAGCTTAATCAGGAAGGAAATACCATAGTGATTGTAACTCACAATGATGAAATTGGAAACGCCTGCCCTCAGCAGATACGAATCAGAGACGGAAAAAGGGAGGAATGAGATGTTTTTCGAAAATCTGAAACTTGCATTCAGCTCAATGAAAAGCGGACGCATGAGAACCTTTCTCTCGCTTTTGGGAATAATTATAGGCGTTGCTTCAGTTGTAACAATACTCAACCTTGGAAACAGCGCCAAAGGCAGTATTACGAACAGCATAACTTCAAGCGGTTACGACATTTTATATCTTAACCCTTTTCCCAACCCCAAAACCTCAGATACTTTTGACGAGCTTTTTGGTCAGACGTTGATAAACAATGTGGACGGCATAGATTTTGTCATGCCTTTAAATTCCGATTCCACAAGAATCCGATACAACAAGGAAATCAAGACAGCAGCTATTGTGGGCGTTCCGTCAGACTATTCCTCACTTATGGATTATAAAACTTCAAGCGGTAACTGGTTCGGTGTTGAAGACAATATTTTTAAACGCCAGGTCGTTGTTCTTGGCAGCAAAATTGCCGAAAAACTGTTCCCTGCCGGCAATGCGGTGGGCGAGTATGTGACGATTTACAGAGATGTCGGAAAACGCTATCAGATAGTGGGCGTAATGGAAAGCAAAGAGGCAACCCTTGGAACAAGCTTTGACAATTCCATTTACATTCCATACAATACCTTCACTCAGAGATTCCGCCACGTTGAAAGCGTAGAAATGTATGTAATAAAAGTTTCGGACGGAAAAAACACCGCGTCAGGCAATACCGCGGCAGACCCCAAAGCGGTAAGCGCAGCTGTTTCATCCTATCTTGATGACCTTGTAGGCAGTGACAATTACAATCTTATTTCTTCTGCGATGCTTGCGGACATGGTGTCCGAAGTAACAGGAACCTTAAGCATTTTCCTTGCCGCCATAGGCGGAATTTCCCTGATTGTAGGCGGTATAGGCATAATGAACATAATGCTTGTATCCGTAGCTGAAAGAACCAGGGAAATAGGCATACGGAAAGCTCTTGGCGCTTCACCGGGAGTAATTAAGGGGCAGTTCCTGACAGAAGCCATAGTTCTTACCTCATTCGGCGGTTTTGTTGGTATAATCACCGGCATAGGACTAAGCAAAATCATAGCCAACGTTGCGGGCTGGGGTTTTTCCGTATCAGCTGAAGCCTGTGTTCTCAGCGTAGTGTTCTCAATGGCCATAGGTATATTCTTCGGTCTGTATCCTGCCGCGAAGGCCGCAAAACTGGACCCGATAGAATCCTTGAATTATGAATAGAAAGCTATTTTTTCCAGAATGATTTGGAGAAAAGAGCGTATACGGTAAAAAGCTCAAGACGGCCAATAAGCATTTCAAACGAGCAGACCCATAAGGCCCATTGGGGAAAAATGGAGAAGTTTCCGGCAGGACCCACCTTTCCGAAACCTATTCCTATATTGCCAAGGCTAAGGATGGAAGCGGCCATGCAGGTTTCGATATCAAGACCTGTAAGCGAAAGAACAACGGTACCAATAAGCCATGTTATAATATAAATTGCGCAGAATGCAGCAATTGAGGTTATCGTATCATCATGAACTATATCATTGCCAAGACGAATCTTTGAAACAGCCGCAGGGTGGATGCGCTTTTTTATAGTGTTGGTGCCGAGCTTGAGAAGCGTCACTATTCTTGTGACTTTCATTCCGCCGCCGGTAGAGCCGGCACTTCCGCCTATGAACATCATCAGCACTACCAGCATTATTGAAAATGAAGGCCATGTAAGGTAGTTGGCAGTTGCAAAACCGGTTGTTGTAAGTACGGACGCAATGTGGAACGCGGCATACCTGAATGAAGTAAGTATGTTTTGGTATGTGCCCGTGGCAGTCAGCTGGATAGCCGCAAGCAGCGAGCAGATAAACCAGATTCCAAGAAACCACCGGAACTCGGAATCCTTAAAGACATTATTAAGCCTTCCGGTGAATGCTTTGTAGTACAGAGAGAAGTTAATACCTGCAATAAGCATAAAAAGGGTAACAACCGCATCCACATAGGCGCTGTTGAAAGCACCTATGGAAGCTCCCTTAACGCAGAAACCCGCAGCCGCTATTGTGGAGAAAGTAACTGTAACCGAATCATAGTAGCCAAGACCGCCGATTTTAAGCATTACAGCTTCAAGCACAGAAAAACCTACATATACTGCCCACAGGGCAATTGCAGTGGTTTTTGTTTTGGGTGTCAGTTTGCCCTTGACAGGGCCTACGGACTCGGCCCCCATAAGATGGAAGGTGCCGGCCCCCATGCGGACGCCGATTGCGGGGAGAAGAGCAACGAAAAGAACAACAATTCCCATGCCTCCAAGCCAGTTGCTCATGCTGCGCCAGAAAAGAATTCCGCGGGTACAGCTTTCAATATCCGAAAGCGACGTTGCGCCGGTTGTGGTGAAGCCGCTCATTATTTCAAAAAAAGCAGTGCTGTACGAAGAAAAATCGCCTGAAATGACCAGCGGGATTGCTCCGAAAGCTGCCGCGATAACCCATGTGAAAGTCACAAAAAAGTAGCCGTCACGCTGGTTTATGTTTTTGACTTCGACATTTCGCAGCGCCAGAAGCGTACCTCCGGAGATGACCACCATTACGCCAATAGTTATTATGAAGGCGCGGGCGGCGTTCGGCTCGCTGTAGTAAAGGCTCACGAAGAAAGGAGCCAGCATCAGCATCGCAAGGAATATCTGGATTATTGCAAGAAGTTTAATGTTTTTCTTAAAATTCATCGCCGGTACGCCTGCAATCAATTGCCCCCGTTCAGGGCTGAACCCACGTGAAGAAGCTTCTGGATGAAATCCGCGGACTTCCTTTCTATGACAGTTATAATCGAATCGCCGTATTCTATTACATAGTGACCTCCGGGAATTACCGTGGAACCGTCAGCCTTTGTAACCCCGGCAATGATACCCTTACCCCTCATGTCAATATCTTTCAGAGCCTTTCCGATGGTCGGATTATCACTTGTAATTGTAAATTCGAAGGCTTCAATCTGCCCATCGAACATCGAATGAATACTTTCAACGTTTTTCCCATGCAGATAGCGCATTAGAGAATCCACCGTAACGTCCTGCGTGGAGATGATATTGTCAATGCCAAGGTGGCTTGCCATACGTATGTAGTTCGGATTCCTGGTTACCAGCGCAAGGCTGTTTTTGATACCGAAATGCTTTGCGTAACTTGCCGTGATAATGTTCAGCTCGTCATTGTCCGTAAGACACAGCATAAGGTCATAACTTCCCAGATTCTCTTCCCCGAAGACGGATTCGTTCGTTATGTCGGCATTAAGTACAAGAACATCCGGATACGTCATGGCAATTTTATGGCAGAGGTCCCTGTTCTTTTCAATCAGGGCAATGTCGTCATGCTGGTCCCGCGGAATTGCCCTTAGAAGAAAATCCGTTACCTGAGAGGCCCCGACTATGGCAATGCGCTTGGCCTTCATGGTTCTGCGACCCACGGAGGATAATATCCTTTCAACACTGTCCTCATGCGCAACAAGGCTGAGTGTATCGCCGGTGCGGACAATAGTGTCACCGCTTGGAACCAGAGCTTCTCCGTTTCTGTTAAGTGCGGCTATTATAAAATTAGCATTAAGTTCCATCCTGAGCTGCTTGACTTTCTTATTTGTATAAGGCGAATTGTTAACTACATATACATTGTAAAGTACAAGGGCGGAGTTTTCGAAGGATATTATATCGCTGTAAATACCGCGCGCCACATTATGGTAGATGTACTGAGCCGCAGCCTGAGTCGGGTTTACTATGTGGGAAATGCCCATGAAGGAGTTTTCAATTCCATCATAACCGGTATACGAAAGGTTTCTTATGGCTGCTATGGTGAGAGGAACCTTGAATTCCGATGCCGCCAGACCGCATGAGACCAAATTCGTCTCATCGCTTCCGGTAAGGGCAACGAAGGCATCAGCATCATACACGCCCAAATCACTCAGGTCTTCAAGGCTTGTACCGCTGCCAACTACTGCCAGGCAGTCAACCGTGGACATTGCGTTGTTCACGTCTTCAACGTCTTCGTCAATTATAATGACGTCTTTATTCTCCTCGACGAGATGTCGAGCGAGCCTTATTCCCCTGCGGCCTGCGCCAAGAATTACGACCTTCATAACCGATATGGTATATCAAAGAGGGAAGGGAATCAATTATCAGGGGAGAGGCAGGAGGTGTATTTGATTTAGTAAAGTTTTTTTTCACTATAATTTAGTTAAATTGTTTTGCAAGAGAGGGTTCAGCCTGGAAAAATATCTGATGATTACGCTAGCTCTTCCGCATTTTCAATAACTTTTTTAAAAGCGTTAGCATAATTTTGTATGGTATTACTTTCAAAGTGTTTAAACCAAGGCACTGCTACTGTTATATCTTTTATACTTTCCGAGACTGGAAGAGTTCCTATACCCTGCCTAACATCTCTCTGCCCAAAAGCAATTGCAGTTGGTTTTCCCAAATTAAATAAATCAGAGTAGTTGAAGTAATTATGAGTATGCAGCGGATTATTTCCTCCCGGGAAACATCTTTTGATTCCTTCTGCATTTATGGCTTTCGCGAAAGTTGTAGAACTAATTCCCCCAAGCTCTTTACTACAATATAATCCCTGAGGATAATACCATCCCCCCATAGTTGAACCATCAGAAATATCGACTCTGTGTGCATGAAGCCCTGGGAGCCCATTCAGAAGGTTCCAAAAATAATTCATAGAATCTTGTATTTCTGAAATTCTATTATCATAATATTTCAGTTGAACTCGACCCATTGCAGAACAAGTTTGATTCATTCTATTTTTAACTGCACCTATAGGTATACCTTTGAAAAACTGTAGTTTTGGGTTTGTAAGTTGATTGTCTACGGCATTGAAATTTGAAGATACGCCAGTTCTTTCATAGTGCCCAAATAAGACACAACGCTCATAGAGTTCTCTTTGATTTGTGGTAATAATGCCTGCTTCACCAATTGCAAAGCTTTTACCTGCCATAAGACTCATTGCTCCAATATCACCTAATGTTCCACAATGTTTTCCTTTATAAAGACCTCCTTGCGCATGAGAAACATCTTCAATAACTTTTATATTATATTTGTGTGCTATTTTTAAAATTGCATCCATATCTGCCGGATGTCCAGCATAATGAACTACAACAATTGCTTTAGTTTTTGGGCCAATTCGGTGTTCAATATCATTGGGATTAATACATAATGAAAAAGGGTCAATATCGCAGAAATTAACAGTTGCTCCGAGGCTTAATGCCTGAGCAGCTGAAGCCCAATATGTCATACTGGGCGCAATGATTTCATCTCCAGCGCCAACCCCGCATGCCCACATTGCGGCCATAATGCTGGAAGTCCCATTATTAAACCCAAGTGAATACTCCGCTCCAATCCATTGTGCAAATTCTTGCTCAAATTTTTTTGTGATAATAGTTCCGCTCATAGTGCCTGCACGTAGGACAGCAACAACAGCATCAATATCTTCTTGTGTAACTATGGGCCAGTGAAACATATAATCATTTTCAACGTTTATCGCTTTTTTTCCGCCATTTATTGCTAACTTCATTTCAATTCTTCCTTTTATTAAAAAATAAAGTAATTAGTTTCCATATTAGAATTTGCATCAATCGAAAATCGAATCATTTCTGCTTTTTCTCCTATTTTCAGACTTGACCTTTCCGAATCTAATTTATAAACAGAAACAGGATTTATAGTTGCAGCTGCAAAAGATTCAGCAAGAGACGCATTCGTAAATCGAACGTAATTGAATACATTTGATAGAAGCATTGAACCTGCACCTGCCAAATAAGGAGTTCCTGACATATGAACTGTTCCATCATCAGATACTTCAACATCAATTTTTCCCCACTTTAGGTTCTTTCCTTTAAGACCTGCCATTGGTGAAAGATCAGATATTAGTATTATTTGGTTTGGTTTTTTACATCTAGAAAAGACTTTTACTTCTTGAGGTGTTAGATGCGCACCATCGACAATTAGGCTAATATTTAAAACATCGTTTGCTAACTGAGACAAAATTTGATTATCAGAGCGATTTAATAAGTTATAAATACCATTTCCAAGATGTGTAGAAACATTCGCCCCTGCATTAACAGCCTCATCAATTTGTTTTTTAGATGCTCCTGTATGTCCTATAGAACATGTTACACCACTGGCTACGGCATGTTTAATGAATTGAATTGCATTTTTTACTTCTGGAGCAATGGTTACTATTTTCAGTAATCCATCAGCCGCTTTTTGCCATTCGTCAAATTCATAAAGATTTGCAGCACGAATAAACGCTACTTCATGCGCTCCTCTCGGTCCATTTTCTTTCGAGATAAAAGGACCTTCTATATGTATACCAGATATAGATTTTTGTGCTAACTTGCTATATTTGGTTGTATTAACAATTGTATTTATGTTTTTTAAAATTAGTTCCTGTGGTCTTGTAACAATAGTCGGAAAGTGTTGAAACGTTCCGTTTTTTAAAAGTGCACCAGAGACTTTCTCTACATTATCATGAGTTAAATATTCACTGCTATAATCTATTCCTAAATAACCATTTACTTGAGTATCAATTAATCCTCCGGGGCAGAAAAAATCTTTAAATTTTTTTTCTTTAATTTTTTTATAGTCAACAATAATATTGTTTTCATTTATTTTTATGTAGTAGACTTTTCCATCTAAAATATTTAGTCCTGTGAATTCCATAAATAATATCCTTCAAATAGTTAGCTTTGATGCACTTTTTTTATCCAGGTAAAGGTGTGAGTTATGATGTAATCGTAAAACTGAAGCCGGACACATGGGAGAAATTTCTCCATTTACAGTATTTTTAACAGCCTCTGCTTTAGATAATCCTGGAACCACACAATGAAGTGATTTTGCAGACATAAATGCAGGGATTGTTACTGTAAGTGCTTCTTTGGGAACATCTTCAATTCTTGAAAAACAGCCATCATGGACTTGTTGCATACGTGATGTATTGTTTAATATGACCTTTCTTACCCATTGTTCATCATTGAATTTTGCATCTGGTGGATCATTAAATGCTATGTGCCCACTTTCTCCAATTCCAAGAATAACTAAATCAATTCCATTGCTTTTTAGCTTACGTTCATAATCCTTTTGGACTTCTCTTATATCATTTTTATCAATATCAATAAGATTTACAGATCTGAATGGGCGTTTTGAGAAAATAGATCTAATTAAATAGTTTCTAAATGATTGCGGCTCATTTGACGAAATACCTACATATTCATCCATATGATATGCGTTGATTTTGTTCCATGGGATATCACTGTAAGTCAATAATGATTTTAATACCTCATCTTGAGATGGTGCAGCTGCAAATAAAATACTAATTTCTTCTTTATATAAGAGAAAAGAAAGAATATCGTTTTTTATACAGGAAGCTGCATATAATCCCATAGTTTCCTTAGACTCAAGAACATAAATCGACATAAAATCCTTCATAAAAGTTTCCATTAATTGTCCTCATAAAAAACATCATTTGTTAGTATTTTAGAATATTATTATTCTAATTGTCAATTTTTATTATTTTTCAATATGGATAAAATTTCTTCTAATTGTTTTTAATTAAGCAATTATAATCAATTGATAAACAAAAAAGTTATTTATAAAAAAGTTGACAGATGAAATAGCGCATAATATTCTATCATTAGTTGTTATTAAATTGAAAGGAGGCAACGAATCTATGAAGTGTTTTAAAAAAGTACTGGTTTTTCTTGTTATTGCGTTACTAAGTGCAACTGTAGTATTTGCAAATGGCACATCAGAAACACGTTCAGCTCAAAAACAGTCAATTAAGCTTTGGCTTGGTTGGCCTTCGCTTGAGAATATTTTCAAACAGATTAAGGCTGATTTTGAAGCTGCAAATCCAAATGTTGAACTTGAAATTACAGCAATGAGTGTAAGAGATTTAGAACAGAAATTGGCAGTATCTCTTCCATCTGGAAGTGGACCAGATATTTTAATTACATCTGAATATATTATCCCACGATATATTGGAATGGGATATATAGCTACTCCACCTGCGTCAGTTGTTGATTTCGTTGAGAATAATTTTGATGAATTGGTAAAATCTATTAACAAGTTTAAAGGACCTGAGGATTCTGAAGAAAAAATATACGGTGTTCCGCATATTGGAATTGCAAGAGTTCAATATGTAAACTTATCCCTTATGAAGGAGCTTGGACTCAATCCTGTTACTCCAACTACATGGGAAGAGCAAATGAAAATAGCAAAAGCTATGACACAGTATGATTCAAATGGAAATATTACAAGATCTGGAATGAGCTTAAGAATTTTTGGAGGTGGTTCTGGTATTGGAGAAAAGTTTATGATTAAACTCGTACAAGCGGGTGGGTCATTTGTTGGAAGAACAGCTGATGGGAAATGGAAAGCTGCTTATAATAGTGAAGCAGGTGTAGATACTTTGGAATATTACATTAATGCTCTTTACAAATATAAAGTTGATAGTTTTGAAGCAAAACATGACACAGAAGCTTTTGTGAATGGTCTTACTGGAATGTACGATAGAGAGCTTTTCCCAATTACTGATATTCATTCCCGTGCTCCAGAGATTGAATTTGCTACTGCACCGATGCCTGGTTATAAGTTTAGAGGAACTGTATATAGTACCGAATCATACTTTGTTTCTCAGTCAAGTAAAAATAAAGATATAGCATGGGATTTTATTATTTTCTGTCAGAAAGAAGAGTATGTAAAAAGGTTTTTTGTTGAGCGGGGATGGATACCACCCAGAACCGATATTGATTTTTCTGATATATATGCAATATATCCTGAGTTTAAAGCCGCATATGAATTCCCTGAAGGATATAAATTCTGGGTTTATCCTAAGTTAGTAGAATGTGATGAAATTATTACAAAATTTGCTGAACATCTTGTAGATATCTTCAAGAATACTTCGCTGCTGGATAATCGCGATGGAATGATGTCTGTTCTTAATGAATTAGCAAAAGAAACAAATGAAATTCTTAAAGAGAATGGGAATTTAGGTGAAGGACCTATTGTTAAATTTGGTGATGTAATTGATGCACCAAGGAACCTTTAGATAAAAATCGTAATTTCAAGGGACCGCCGCAATTTTGCGACAGTCCCTTGATTTTTAAATGTAGGAAGAAAATGAACCAGTTAAAAAGAAATCAGATTAGATTTGCATATTCTTGGATTGGATTATTGCTATTACTATATATAGTTCTTAGAATTATCCCCATAAGCTTGTCGTTTACAATGAGTTTTTTTAAATGGGATTTAATTAATCCCAAAAAGCAGTTTATAGGTTTTTCAAATTATCATAAACTCATGAATGATAAGAATTTTATTCTTGCTCTAAAAAATACTCTTATTTTTGCTTTTTTTGTAGTTTTCTTTTCTGTCTTAATTTCTCTTTTGCTTGCAGTAACTATTCAACAAAATTTCTTTGGAAAAAGTTTTTTTCAATCAATTTACTTTCTTCCATATGTCATTGCAATTGTTCCCGCAGCTCTATCCTGGAAATTTATTTATGATCCTACAAATGGTATTTTAAACTTAATATTAAATTCTTTGGGACTTAAATCCCATGCTTGGCTAATTAATGACAAGCTTTCTTTAATGTCTATTATGATTATGACAATATGGCAAAGAATAGGTTATAACCTGGTTATATTTACAGTTGGTCTTGGAGAAATACCAAAAGATTATTATGAAGCAGCCCGTGTTGATGGTGCTGGGAAATTCTCACTATTTACTAAAATTACTTTGCCACTGCTCATGCCAGTTATGCTTTATTTAATTATAATGAACACAATTGAAGCTTTTAATACATTTACACAGGTTTACGTAATGACATCTGGCACTCAATCTGCACCTGCAAATGCTGTAAAAGTTTTAGTTATGGAAATATATCAAAATGCATTTAGATTTTTCAAAATGGGTTATGCATCAGCTGAATCAGTTTGTCTTTTTATTATAATCTTAATAGTTTCTTTAATTCAGCTTTTTTATTTTGAGAGAAGGGAAAAATAATGATTAATTATAAGTTTATTAAAAGATCTAAAGCTTTTTTAAAATACCTTTTTCTATTTATTATTGCAGTTATAATGTTTTTCCCAATATATTGGATGGTCGCTTGTTCATTGATGACTGCAAAAGAAGTTATACTTATTCCTCCGCATCTTTATCCTCATTTTCCTACTTTCAATAATTTTTTACTTCTTTTATCGCACTCTAATTTTATGAGATATTTATTTAATTCAATCATAATTGTAACAATATCTACGTTTATTTCCGTATTTACAAGTGTAATTGGTGGTTATATTTTGGGGAAGTTTGAATTTAGAGGAAAAAATGTTATGTTTTTGATTGTTCTGGCAACGACAATGATTCCATTCCAAACTTATATGGTTCCTTTCTACCTAATGACTCAAAAACTTGGTTTAATTAATACATATACAGGAATTATGCTCCCCCTTTTTATAACATCATTTGGTATTTTCTTTATAAAACAAAATGTTATTTCAATTCCAAATGAATATATGGATGCTGCAAGAATAGATGGATCTGGAGAATGGTATTTATTATTAAAACTAATTATACCAATGATTAAATCTTCAATTTCCGCTTTGACTGTATTTCAGTTCCTTTTTGGTTGGAAATTTTTTATATGGCCATTAATTGTAACCGATTCTGCTAAAAAATTTACACTTGAAATTGGCCTTCAAATTTTTGCAAGTCAGAATCCTTTGGATTACCAATTGCAAATGGCTGGCGCAGTTATAGGTATGATTCCTATAGTAACTGTATTTCTTTTGTTTAGGAAACAGTTTATTGGTGGTGTCGCTCTTACAGGAATAAAATAGGAGAAAAAATGAAAAAAATTAATATTTGTTTTATTGGTACAGGCTGGATGGGAAGTACTCAACTTAAAACTCTCAGTCAAATTGAATATGTTGAAATAGTTGTAGTCATTGAAAAAAATTTAGCACATGCTAAAAAGGTAATTTCAGAACTTGGAATGTCAAACATCCCAATAACAGATAATTATGAAGGAGCACTAAACAAATACAAAATTGATATTGTTTGGATAGTAAGCCCTAATTCTTATCATGCTCCGCAGGCTATTATGGCAATGGAACGAGGAATTCATGTTTTCTGTGAGAAGCCAGCATCAACAACCTTTATTGATTTTGAGAAAGAAATTGAATTGTCAAATGCAAATCCAACCCTTATGACAATGGTCGATTATGTACTTTACTTTAATCCGATGGAACAGGCGCTAATGAATATTGTTAAAGGTGGTGGGTTTGGTGTAATTACTCAACTCCAGATAAATTATAGACATGAAGTTAATATTTCAGACGGAAAGAACTGGAAACTAAGTAAAGCTTTTATGGGTGATGCCTTAGGTATGGGAATTAACCATGCAATTTCAATGATCGTTAATATAATGAATATACAAACAAAACCTATTTCAGTGTATGCAACCTCATACAACAGTAAGGTACGTGGATTTGAACCAGACCCGGTTTGGAATATTATGATTCGATTTGCAAATGGCTCAACTGCAGTATGCTTGGGGAATATTGACAGGGAGAATGGATATGATCTTTATCATAATGTTTCCGGATCAATGGGTGGTTTTATTTTTGATTCACGAGTTGAATATGAAAATAAAATTAGAATTTGGGGCGATCAGTTAACAAATGGACAGTGGGTATATCCATTAAAAAAAGATTTCAGTACAGATAATAAACTCATAGGGGAGATAAAGAAAGATATATTGCTACCTGATAGTGGAAATGTTATGAATCATCAGATTCAGTGTGCAATTGAACATTTTTTAAATAGTGTTCGTACTAAGCATGAGTCATCTTTAAGTTTTAGAAAATCAAGAATAATTGCCGAAATTGGTTGGGCCGCTCAGGTATCAGCAAAAATCCATAAAGAAATTTCGTTGCCTATGATTGAAGAATACTGTGAAATTGCAAGGAATTTATGACAATTTTATGCTTAAAATAATTTCTTTTTCGTAATAATCGCAGCATATTGTTTGCTTTATAAAGCATCTCAGAATGGTTAAAGGAATGTAAATAAATTAAAAAAAAATTCTCCTGAATACATATTTCATGTAATACTTGTTATGTTTATTCAATAGAATAATAAATTTCCTTTAATAGATCTACTGAGCTTTCTTCTATTTGCTCTGCAGTATTTTTAACAAATGGGGCAGGCAGAAAATATAACTTATATGCATCATCGATTTCATAACCCCCTTGTTCTATTGCTTCAGATGTAGGAATATAACCAACAGAACCATTTGAATATCCAACTACGATCGTGTTAGAAAATGGGCTTTTTCTTGTGATATTATGCCCTGAATCAATAAATATTTCCCCTGGTAAAGCAACTAAAGCGGTTTTTTTTGAAAAGGAAATTGTTTGAATTTCAAAAGGGATTTTGGATGGCTTCGTTTTAGGATACATCTCTTTAATCCATGTATCCCAAATGCTAAATGCTTTATGCATAAGTTCTTGGTTTATTTGTCTTCCTTCAGATGAATTTGATCTAATCACTCTGGTTGTTTTTTTATCTTTCGCTTCATAATCTAAATTTAGCATTATTTTTTTTGTTCTGGTTTGAATTGAGATTAAATCTTCTTTTATAGAATTTCTAAGGGAATTAATAACCGCTCTACCAAGTTTTCCCCCAATCTCAATTAAATCTTTTTCAAAACCACCCCGAAAACCGCCATCTTCATGAATTAAATTCGGTCTGATATCTCCGCATGCTCCATTAAGAAATAAAATATTACATTTTTTATAATAGTTATTTATTTCTTTTCTCATATATAGAGGGTAGTCCGCTGAAACCTTTAAAATTGATACATCAAGTGTAGTTGGATGCATATTAAAATTAACAAGACAGGCAATAGGCTCTTTTTTAATGTTCAAGAACCAAAAAGTTTTAACATAAGAATCATTAGAGCCTTCTGGATTTGGTGCCATTACGACTTGAGAATTTTCAATTTTTCTTCTGTTTATTCCTATTCCTTCACAAAGTCCTGCACTGATCTGCATTGTACAATAAACATGCTCATTAAAAGCTTCCTGAGATATATCCAGAAGTTGCTGTTCAAGTGTGTTTACAAATTCGTAGTTTATATTAACAAGTCCAAGGTGAAAGGCAGAGGGAACAGTATGTGAATGAGTGCATGCTATCATAATACATGAAACCGGTATTTTTAATTTATCCGATATTGTTTTCCTTATCTTTGAACAGATTAATGTATCAATTTCCAAAAGATCAATTGATATAATTAAAATTGGTTTGTCAAAATTATGAATACAAATAGCATGTATTTCGGGGTGGTCAATAAATCCATTAGCTGGTTTATTTCTATTAATATGTCCATTTAAGATTACTGGAAGTTTTATATCTATTAGACATTGAGCAGAACCGATTGAAATTTGGTCTTTCTCCATTTTAACTCCATTTCATTAATTTGCTAAAAGCATTTTCCTCATACATGAATTAAAGAAATCAATTGTACAACCTATTGGATCAAGCCTACTTAAATCTTCTTCAATTACTATTATTTTAAGACGTTCCCTTGCATAATAAGGAATGCACTTATAAACATGTTCCAAAAATAGTTTTTTTACATAATCGTTTGAAAAAAATGGGCCATAAGCGATAATTTCATCTGGAAAAGTTATTCTAAAAATTGAATCTACAGCTTCTGCAATATTTATTGTTGCATATTTCATTTCAATATTTTCTGAGAGATTTATTTTTTTGATTTTTTCACTTAACTCAGTTTCCTTTTCCGGGAAGATACCAAATTGTTTATCAAGTTCCGGAAGAATGCTCCAACCAGATGAAACTGTTTCTAAACAACCTACTTCGTTACATTTACATATTCTTTGATTTTGATGTCTAGTTTTTAAATGTCCTATTTCACAAGTACTACCAAAATTGGATTTCATTACACTTCCGTTATTGCTATATGCGGCCCCAATCCCATAACCCCAGTGAACAAGGCATACAGACTTTTGTTTCAAATCCTTTTTCTCTTCAATAAGAGCTTCTAACTCTGCCTCCAACATCCTATGTATGCTTATTGGAAGCTGATATCTTTCTGTGAGTTTGTAGCATTCAAAATTTTTTACATTTGGCCACCTTGAATTGAATATCCATTTCGAGTCAACGCATGAAACTGTTCCGGGAAGAGATAAACCGATTCCAAGAATTTTTTGTCTTCCACTAATTTGGTTAAGTAAATCATCAATTTGGCTAATTAAAATATCTAAAAATTGCACATTATTAACGTTTTGTGGCACTTTGCTAGTATTTTTGTTTCTTATTCTTCCATATATATCAATAACAGCAACTGAAAGTTGACTGGATTCAACCCATACCGCCAGTGATACGAGCTTATCAATATTAGGCTTAATGACAATTTCAGGTCTTCCTTGTTTTAAATTCTTTATTGCATCATCTTCAATAATTAAATCTGAATCTAGAAGTTCTTGAACTGCAAATGAAATATTATTAGGACGCATCTTTAAATCAAGGTAAAGACGTTTTCTTGTAGTTTCCTTTTTCCGACATATATCCTCATAAATTAGAGCCTTATCTATGTCTTTTTGGCGAAATCCATGGTCAATAAAAAAAGAAGAAATTTTATAATTCATTTTATTTGCTTAATATTATACTTTTAAAACTCAGTTTTGGAAATACTGTTATCAATAATAATTAACAATAAATAGAAATAACTATAAAATAAATTTTGTATTGACGTTAAATGTGTTTAACTTTTGCCTTATACGTTTCGAAATTATGTAAATAAATCCAAATGCATAGCAGAATTTTGATAGTGTAGATTAAAGTTCTTAATTTAAAATAAAGCAGAAGGGATAGAAAAAAGTCATTGAAGCTTTCAAAATGTTCTTTGGTTACAACAAACAAGGAAGGTAACAATGACCAAAGGTGATTTTACAGCAAAAATGGCAGAACTTCCAGATGGTTTTCAGGTACAGGACGATCCATTGATGTAATGGAATAGTATTGCCACTCAGTTTGAAAAACGTCCATTAATAGGCTCAAAAATTTAAATTTTCAAATTTTAGTACCCGGAACAGGTCTTTTACGTTATACTTTCCTATGAGGAAATAGGTTATGTTCAAGAATGTATATCCACGTGAAAAGTATTTATCGAAAATTCGACCTTTTTTTAATTCGGACGTTATAAAGGTTATTACCGGTATCAGAAGATGCGGAAAATCCTTTATTTTGAAGGGTATAATAAATGAACTGCTGGAAAAAGGCATAGCAGAAAAGCAAATAATCTATATCCCTCTTGACAAACGAGGCTTTGGTAAAATAAAAACTCCGGAACAATTGGAAACTCTAATAGAGTCCATGATAAATGATGATGGATTCCATTATCTGTTTATTGATGAGGTTCAAAATGTCAGCAGATTTGAAAATGTTATCCAGGCTTATGCTGAAGAAGGATATTCAATTTTTCTTACTGGATCCAATTCTTATCTTTTAAGTGATGAGATTTCAACAAAATTAACAGGGAGATATCTGAATTTTGAGACCTTTCCTTTGGATTTTGCAGAATATTTGGATATGAAGAAATACCACAAGTTGGATATCTCCACAGACATGGAAGAAGAGTTTAATGAGTTTCTACTAAACGGAGGATTTCCTAAAACTCTCGAATTTCGGGATTCTTCTGCAAGACAAGTCTATACCAGAGGTATTATAGGTGAAATCTTTGAAAAGGATGTCAAAACACGAAAAAAAATTTCCAACGTTGCTGTTTTTGAACGTGTGCAATCGTTCATTCTGAATAACTATTCTTCTCCGTTTTCACTTCAATCTCTTATGGAATATTTGAAAACAGAGGGCTTTAGCACAAAAGCTTCTACTGTTAGGGGATATATAGAAGATTTGAAAAAGGCCAAAATTATATACGAATGTAACAGATTCGATCTGAAGAGCAAGAAAGCAATCAGACGGGAACAAAAATATTATCTTGCTGATTTGTCAATTTATTTTGCAATGAACACTGATAATCGTTTGAATTACGGTCCTTCGCTGGAAAATATTGTTTATATCTTTCTTTTGAGCAATGAGTATCAGGTAAGCATAGGAAGAATAGGAAATCTTGAATGTGATTTCATAGTTCGTGATAAAAAACAACGATATGCATACATCCAAGTGACATATACCATGAGAGGAGAGGATGGTAAAGTAACGGAAAGAATCAAAGAAAGGGAATACCGGCCGTTCAGGCAAATAAGGGATGGCTATCCCAGATATATTATTTCCCTGGACCGTTTCAGGGATCAACAGGAAGGTGTTCACCATATTAATGCGATTGATTTGTTCCTTGGAAAAGAAACAATATAAACAATAGCCGACTATGTTCTGAGTAATAAACGATTCATGTTTCTATATATCAACATCACCATCAGAGCAATGGATTACTTGTGTATTGACTCCTGAGGTCCAATTTACACCTTTCGATACATTTTCCCACTGGCTCTTTGTCCCTAGGAAAGATATTTCTCTCAGATCGGTCCAGCCTGAGAATGCAACACCGGCAATTGTTTCTACCCGTCTTCTCTTAACGTATTCAGGGATGACAAGTGAAGAAGGACAACTATCACGGTCTATAACACGAAGACACCCAGCATTGTCAACTTCGAAAAACTGTTCGTAATAGGAAGTCGAAATATTTTCAGTTTTAGTAGCACCGCATATTGAACATGAATAAGTCAAGCTTCCGTCTTCATTCTCTTTTGGGGGTTTTGTAACTTCACCCTTATCCCAAACGTGTTCAGCTTTTTCGGATACTACATCATGTCCGCAGATTGCTGCATGCCAATGGGACTTTTCATCACTTGTCCAGTCGGAACTGAAAGTGTGTTCATGTACATCCTGCAGCCAGAACAAAGCAAAAGAACGAAAAATAATGAAAAAACAATTCTCTTCACAGTTCGTGCACCAATTCGATGCGACTTCGATTCTTTATTATTCATGTGTAAAAACATTACAATGTCTCCCTGTTATTAATGTTACATGAGAGAAGAAATTCACACAAGTGTGAATTGGGTGAGGTCTCTCTTGTCTCCATTCCTGCCGAACATATGGACTGTGTTCGTATCCTTGTGGACATCGGTTTCAATGTGGATTATTCTTTCTATAGTGACCTACGCTTGCATGTGCTAAGGCAGCATGCTCAGTATTAGATTTTTCCTAAATATGCTACCGAATTCACGCTTTTGCAAATCCCGAGAGGTCTCTTCATATTGTCTCTCGGGATCCAGAAGGCTCGCCTGGCTTATGATAAACGGGAGGATAAGTGATATGTCGATTACAGTTAATCTGCGTTACACCGGCACCGATGGTAAAGCCTGTGCCTTTGCTGAAGAAATGATGTCCTCCGGGACAGCAGATAAGATTCGTGCGGAAGAGGGTAATCTGCGGTATGAGTATTATGCTTCGCTGGAGAACCCGGAAACTGTGCTGCTCATAGACAGTTGGAGAGATCAGGCCGCAATTGATGTTCATCACGCATCACCGATGATGGAGACCATTGCTGCACTGAGGGAGAAGTATGATTTGCACATGACTGTGGAAAGGTTCGTGAGTGCAGAAGAAAACCCCGAAGATGATAGCTTCATCAGAAAATGAAGCTAATAGAGGAAACACATGAAAGTATTGATCATTAACGGTAGTCCTAGAGTGAACGGCAACACATCCATTGCTGTGAATGAAATAGTAAAGGTATTTGAGGCGGAAGGCGTGGAGACAGAAACTGTTCAGATCGGTAATAAGGATATCCGCGGTTGCATAGCCTGCGGTAGCTGCTTTGAAAAGGGAAAGTGCGTGTTTAACGACATCGTGAACGAACTCGCTCCGAAGTTCGAGCCGGCTGACGGTCTGATTGTTGCGACGCCGGTTTACTTTGCCTCAGCTAACGCCACGCTGATCGCCTGCCTTGACAGGCTGTTTTACAGTACGCATTTTGACAAGACCATGAAGGTCGGAGCAAGCGTTGCCGTTGCGAGGCGCGGCGGCTGCTCGGCAACTTTTGACGAGCTGAACAAGTATTTCACGATCTGCGGAATGCCCATAGCCTCCAGCCAGTACTGGAACAGCGTACATGGAAGGGAAAAAGGACAGGCGGAGCAGGATCTTGAAGGTCTCCAGACCATGCGCACTCTGGCCAGGAACATGACGTTTTTGATGAAGAGCATTGCACTTGGCAAGGAGCAATTCGGTCTTCCTGAAAAAGAGGAATGGCGGCCGACGCATTTTATCCGATAAAAGGAAGGAAAGTAGCAATGAAGTTTTTGGTTCCGGAATCAAGCGGAAACAACCACGGCTCCATTGCCATGACATGATTTGTTTTCGGAGGATGATATTATGTGGTTTTGGTTTGCATTAGGCTCTGCTGTCTTTGCCGCACTTACATCTATTCTGGCGAAGATTGGGATAGAGGGAGTAAACTCCAATCTGGCGACAGCCATCCGTACCGTGGTTGTTCTGGTCATGGCTTGGGGAATGGTGTTCCTGACGAACACACAGGGCGGCATCAAGTCCATCAGCCAGAAAAGCTGGGTCTTCCTGATTCTGTCTGGATTGGCAACCGGTGCATCCTGGCTCTGCTACTACAAGGCACTCCAGGTGGGCGAAGTGTCGAAGGTTGTACCTATTGATAAACTCAGTGTGATTATTACGCTGATACTGGCTTTAGTGTTCCTGCATGAGAAGTTCACACCAAAGTCCTTAATCGGGTGTGTACTGATCGGAGCAGGGACGTTGTTGATGGTGGTTTGAAAGAGGTATGCGAGAATAACAAGAATGTGTGTCGACAGCTGAAGCAAATCCGAAGGTCGAAATCGTGGCGTTTTCCAAAGAAAAATGGCTGTGCTATGGAAGGGAATGTCTTTCTGCAGAACATTTACAACGATACGACCGGCTATCATCTCGCCCTTTTCCATCTGGAGGATACTCCCTCAGAATTTGAAGAGAGGCATTGTGCGTGGTTTTCGCTAATCTGAACCCGATAGGGTACTACTGCCCCAAATCAGTGTTTTTTCCTGAACAAAAAGAAAGAGGACTTTCTGTTAATTCTTTGTATCTAAAGAATTAGAAAATCCTCTTTTCTTGTATACCTTTGTATCAAGGTAGCTCTACTATTATAGCAGGGGTAGGACTCGGACCTACGGCCTCCAGGTTATGAGCCTGGCGAGCTGCCAACTGCTCCACCCTGCGTCGAATGCTCAACTACTGTAAGGCATTTCGTTCAAAGTGTCAACACTAACTTGAAAAATACGAAAAATACACTGTTTTGGGCATTTTTTCGGGTCAATAAGCCACATCTGTATCAATTTGACACTATTATTTCCTCTTTTTTCGCTTGTGTTTCATTTTGTCCCGATTTGCCTGATTTTTTCCGTTCTCAAAAAGAGGATAGGGGACTCGACCTGAAACGGATTAAGGGATAATTAATTATATATAAAGAAATTATGTAGAAGTTGGCACGGTCTTTGCTACATAGCAGGTGTCAACCGAAAGGCTGATGAGAACGCAAAATAAAGATTGGAGGTCCAGGATGACATATATGATGACAAGAAATAATGATTTGAATGAGCTTTTTGACGGCATGTTCCATGGCTGGGATTTCGGATGCGGAACACACCGGGCAGTGAATGTTTCTGAGGACGGAAAGGCCTACTATCTGGAAGCGGCTCTTCCGGGTTATGAGAGTAAGGATGTAAAGCTTCATATTGATAATCATGTCCTGCATCTTTCCGCAGCCGGGAAGGCGGCGAAGGATGACCGCAAGTACCTTGTCCGCGAGAGGTTCGTTTCGGACTTTGACAGTTCGTTCTCCCTCCCGGAAGGTGTTGATGAAGAAGCGGTTGAGGCGGATTTCAGGAATGGGCTTCTGACGGTTACGCTTCCTAAGCTTTCTGTGGAGAAGCCAAGACAGATTCAGGTTAAGGTTTCGGCTTGATGCCGATTTGAGATTTATATTTATAAATAAGTAAAATGGAGGTTTTACTATGAGAAATTATTTAATTACAAGAAATGCGGACACGGATTTTGATACTTTCTTTGACAACGTATTCGGTAACTGGGGAATCAGGAACAGCACATATCCTACAGTTAATGTTTACGAGGATTCAAAGGCTTTCTATGTGGAGGCCGAGCTTCCCGGATATGAAAGCGATGATGTGAACATCAATGTTGAAAAGCATGTGCTTCACATTTCTTCCGAAAAATCCGAAAAGACGGATAACAAAGAAGAGAAGAAGTATGTTGTTCATGAGAGGCTTTATTCCAGGTTCGACAGATCTTTCAGTCTTCCTGAGGGTATCAATGAAGAGGCTATTGAGGCCGCTTTCAAGAACGGTATTTTAACTGTTACGCTTCCTAAGCTTCCGGTGGAACAGCCTAAGAAGATTACGGTTAAGATTACAGGTTGATTCCTGAGCATGTAGTTTTTTTTACAACATTTGGTCGGAGCTTTTTGCCCCGGCCAATTTTTTTGTTGGTTTGTTTCAGTCTTTGTCCAGCTCTTCGAACTGTGAGTTATACAGGTCTGCGTAAATGCCGTTTTTGGCAAGAAGCGCTTTGTGGTGTCCTTCTTCTGCTATGCCTTTATTCTGGATTACCAGTATCCTGTCGGCTTTGACTATTGTTGAAAGCCTGTGGGCTACTACAAAGCTTGTTCTGCCTTTCATCAGTATTGCCATGCCTGTCTGTACAAGCTCTTCAGTCCTTGTGTCTATGGCGCTTGTGGCCTCGTCCAGAAGAAGTATTTTCGGATTGGCTATCAGCGTCCTTGCAAGGGCAATCAGCTGTTTCTGGCCCTGCGAAAGCGAGTCCTGTGATATTACTGTGTCATAGCCCTGCGGCTGTGAGTTTATCAGGTCGTCAAGTCCCAGCTTGCGGCAGGCGTCTTCCATTTCTTCCCGGGTTGCTTCCGGTTTGCCGTAAAGAAGGTTTTCCTTTATGGTTCCTGAAAACAGAAACGAATCCTGCGTCATAACGCCGATGTTTAACCGCAGTGATGACAGCGTAACCTTCGAGATGTCCTGCCCGTCTATCAGAACTTTGCCTTCAACGGGGTCATAGAATCTTGAGATAAGGTTTACGATGGTTGTCTTTCCGGCTCCTGTGGGTCCTACAAGCGCTATCGTTTCACCCGGTTTTACCGTCAGGTTCATGTCATGGATGATTTCAACATCAGGCTCATTGGGGTAGGCGAAGCTTATGTGCTCAAAATCCACCTTTCCGTTTTCAACCTTCAGTTCTTTCGCATCCGGAATTTCCTGAAGTATGGACTGTGTGTCTATCAGCTCAAAGACTCTCTGCGCGCTTGTGACCTGGTTGGTGAACTGGTTAAATGCTGCGGCAAGTGACCTTATGGGCTGCCAGAACAGCGCAATGTAGGTTGCAAAGGCTATGAGCCTGCCTACTGATGATTGACCCAGTTTCAGCCATTTTACGGCAAACAGATATAGGATGAAATATCCTATTCCCATTGACCAGTTAACAACTATATTAAGCAGGTCGGCTCTCCTTACTGCTTTTACCCATGCGTTTTCAACGTCTTTTATTATCTTGTCGCCTTCGGCAATTGTTTCCTTTTCGGCGTCAAAGGCCTGTATGACTTTAATGCCTGCATAGGATTCGTGGGTATAGGCGTTCATGTTTGAGTTCTTCTGTCTGAAGTCCATCCAGTTCTTGAAGCCTTTTATGGTTACGAAATAGATGCTTATCACCAGAAGCGGGACTACAATGAATGCCGAAAGGCTTAATACCGGGCTTGAATTAAGCATGATTATGATAACCGCAATTATCAGTGCAAGGTTCGGTATAAGTGTGGTTATGAGCCTTATGAACATTTCCTTCAGTGATGAAACATCGTTTATGAGCCTGCTCAGTATCTTTCCTGTGGGTCTGGAGTCAAAATAGTAGAGAGACAGTGTCTGAAGGTGGTCGAAAGCGTCTTTCCTTATATCATAGATAATGGTGTTGGTTACGCCTGCAAGTATTTTCTTAAAGCCCATTGAAAGGAGCCAGCAGCTTATTGCAAGGGCGGATGCAAGGCCCATGGTAATAAGCAGGCCTTTTACGTCTCCGTTCGCTATGTCCACGTCAACGGCATGTTCGCTGAATATGGGAAGCGTTGACACTATTATCGTCTGCGCCAGTATCATTATGATTGCAAGGGCTGTTTTTCCCTTGTAGTCTTTCAGATAGCTTATTGTTCTCAACAGGGTCTTGACATTGCTTACGCTGGAGACGCTTTCGTCCTGTTTATATGTGTTTACAGCCATCAGTTCGCCTCCTTTTCATTATTTTCATCAGGATATTGAGTAACATAGGTTTTGTAGTAGTTTCCCTTCAGCGCCATAAGGCTTTCGTGGGTTCCGCGCTCTATGATTTTGCCGTGGTCAAGGATTATTATTTCATCCGCATCCCTTACGGCCGATATCCTGTGCGCAATTATCATCATTGTAAGGTTGTGGTGGTGCCTTATTGCCTTCTGTACCTGTTTTTCCGTTTCCATATCCAAAGCGGATGTGGCATCGTCAAAAATCAGAAGAGGGCGGCCTGACGCAAAAGCTCTCGCAATGGAAACTCTCTGTTTCTGTCCGCCTGAAAGTCCAACACCTTTTTCTCCAATTACCGTATCGTAACCTTCAGCCAGTTTTAAGATAAAATCATGGGCGGCCGCATCTTTTGCGGCGCTTTCCAAAACTGCCTTTGAAAGTTTGCCTTTATTTCCTTTGTCAAGGTTCGAGTTTATCGTATCCGAGAACAGAAACACTTCCTGAGTTACTATGGCCTTGCTGGCTCTTGCACTTGCCATATCAAGCTCTCTCAGGTCTATTCCATCTGTTTTTATGCTTCCGGACGTGGGGTCTATGAAGCGCATCGTGAGATTTGCTATCGTGCTTTTCCCGCTGCCTGTAGCGCCCATTATGCCCAAAGTTTTTCCATTTTCAAGGTGAAATGAGACATCGTCAAGGATTTTCTTGCCATCGTCCGCTTCAAGGCAGACGTGGCTGAATTCAAGATCTCCGCTGGGGTTTTCAAGGTGCTTTTCCCCGCCTTTTATAACGGGTTTTGCGTCGAGTATCTTTGATATTTTTCTGAGCGAGGCCCTTGCCGCCGCGAATTCCGTCAGAAGCCAGCCCAGTTCCATCATTGGCCAGGAAAGCTCGCTTGTATAGGAAGTTACTGCCGACAAATCACCCAGTGTCATTTTCCCTCTAATGACTTGCACGCCTGAAAGCAGTATCGCGAGATAGAGCATTATTCTTGCCAGGGCTTCCATTGGAGTTATCCAGTTTGCCCACAGAAAGTCCAGCTTTAGCGAGTGCCTGAAGAAAGAACGGTTACTTTTGTCAAAGCGTGCGGCTTCTACGCGTTCACGTCCGAAAGCTTTTACCGTCCTTATGCCGCTGAGGCTTTCAGTCGCACTCTGGTTCATGTCCGCGATGTCGTCAGAGCGCATGTCCGAAAGTTTGTCTCCCATGGGTTCCGAGAGTATGGCCAGCACTGCGATTATGGGCATGATTACCAGAGCCGGTATTGCTCCGTACGGGTTTATCTTTATCAGGCAGTATGTCATGTAAATCACGTGTATTACGATTTCAATGAAAAACATGATTATGAAACCTGTCGTAAAGCCTACGGTTTCTATATCCTGCTTTGTGCGGCTCATCAGTTCGCCGGGGTTGTTGTCCTTGAAGAAATACTGGTCTTCGCCAAGGATGCTGCGGAAAGTCTCTTCCCGCATGCATCTCTGCATGGCTGAGCTTATGCAGTCGGAGGTGAATTCCTGAATGTATTTTGCTATTCCCGTGAACAAATAGATTCCAAGCAGGGGGAGGGCAATTGAGAAAAACAGTTCCCCTTTTCCTCCGACTACGCATGTGTCAATTATTTTTTTTATATACTTGGGCCCTAAAGCGGAAAGGTAAACTCCTATCACCAGAAACACTGCTGATGTAAGGTACAGTTTCCACTGCTTGCGGGCATATCCCAGTAACCTGCGCATATTATACCTTATGACTAAAATACCTTAATGGCCGAGTTCTGCGGTTCGGTATTTTTCAGAGAGTGATAACCATACTGACTTTTTTGTCGTGTGGCTGCTGGGGAAGTTCTCCCGCCAGCTGAGATTTTCTGCAGATGCCTATTGGAACAAGCTCTGCAAAATTCTGTTTCTCAATTAAATCAATAAGTTGATCATAATATCCTGCACCTCTTCCAAGTCTGGTTCCGAATTCTGTGAAGGCAAGTCCGGGTACCAGGATAATTCCTTTAGTAAATGAATACCTGCTAATATTACAATTAGTGTCGGATATGTTCAATACCATATCGGATACCATACTGCCGGAGTTGCTGTAGTCAACTGTAAATGTTTTATTCTTAAGTTTTATGAGATGCTTTCTCCAGTTTTTATCGGCAAGTCGCAGCAGACCCGGTTTTTCATCGGGGAATGCAATAATCTTCCCGTCTTCCGCGGCTTTATCCATAACCGCGCTTATGTCCACTTCGCTTTTAAGCGGCACATAGCCTATGACTATCTGTGCTTCCTTATATTCCTCAAGGCCGCATACCTGTTCCCTTACACATTCCGTTACATATTCCGTGTCCGTTTTTTCGGCTTTCATAGCCGCTTCAAGCATTGACTGTCTTATTTCCTGTTTTTGCATTTATGTTTTCCCTTTGTGTGATTATACTTCAAAAAATGGATTAATATGTCCTTAGACAAAAAAAAGACAGCCAAAAAGGCTGCCTTGCAGTTGCCGTCTCCAGGAACTTGAATAGTCCTGTAGATGGTCAAAAAGCGACCATATACCATGGTAATGCTGTTTTTACACTTGCACAAGGTCTAGTTCAGGCCATACTTTTGGTAACATTTCGGTAACAAATGGATTGACTTCAGGAAACGGAATGTCTTATCCTTTTTCATACCAAGGTTGCCGATGAAGAAGAAATACAGATTCAGAAAACAGAAAGGTCGCAAGTATTACGAAGTCATGTTCAATCATATCCCGGGAAAATGGTACCCAACCTATAAGGAGACTCAGGAGGAGGCTATTCTTTTTGCAGAGAGCTTTCTTGTTAACAACGGTCTTGTCCCAATCAAGAAGGAGACCACCCTGAGCGAGTTTGCAAAAGGGTTCTTTACGGAAGAGGATCCTCACGGGTACAGGCACAGACTTGAGAGAAGGAATCACTTCTATGATGAGGGTTTTTTTGAGCGGCATCAGGCACGGCTTGATAACTACATCCTCAAGTCTCACGGAGGATATTTTCTGTCAGCTCTCACGGATGTTATGATTGAAGACTTTGTGCTTGACCTTAAGAGCGTGAAGAAGGGACGTCAACTTTCTGACGACAGCAGGAACAAAGTCCTGGCTTGCTACAGGATTGTCCTCCAGGAGGCCGTGAGAGAGGGCTACATAAAAAGCAATCCGGCAAAGGATGTAGTGGGAATCGCCACGACGTACACGCATAGGAAGGCGTTCACAAAAGAGGAGATCCAGCTCCTATTTCCGGAGGATGACAATGCTCTGCTCAGTGTATGGGGCAACAGTCCCAAATGGGCTGTGTATTTCTGCATCATGAAGGACACGGGATGGAGACCTGGAGAAATTGCAGGGCTACAGGTTGTGAACTGGTATCCGGAGATTAGGGGAATATATACCACGGACAGCGTCGACAGAGTGACTCACCAGATAAAGCACAGCATAAAGACCACGAGAAGAGGTCAGAAGTTCAAGGCGGGGTTTCTGGAAGAGCAAACAGCAAGACTGCTTCAGCAGCTCATTCTGACTACTCGTGGGGACTTTCTTTTTGAGGTCAACAACAAAGGACTTGTGTATGCAGAGCTGGCCAACAAACACCTGAAGGCTGCGGCGAACAGGGTGAACTTGGCGCTTGACGGAAGAACCCAGTATTGTTTCAGGCATACGTTCAACACCCTGAAACTCGGAACGCTTCCGGAGACGGCAAGGCTGCTCCTGATGGGCCATACACATGACAGGCCGGAGTACAATCATCTTGAGCCTCTGGACGCACTGAGAAGGGTGAAGGCCATTGAGAACAACGGTTGGCCTATGTTGAATTAAGGGGATTCCAGGATGAAGACTAGGGTGTTATATTACAAGTGTTATCAACCTTGGTCATAGGGATAAGCACTTGGGCTATGTGGTTTTCTTCCTACCACATGGCCTTTTCTTTTGGGCTGGATCAGTTCTGCCAGTTAGGTGCACGGTTGTCTTTGTACTGGATATGTGGCAAGATATTATCTCCTTCAAGTAAGTTCTGCTTAGTTTTTTTGGTTTTTCTCCAAGGCATTTATTATTCCTAATTAGGAAATATATTCACTATTAATATTGTTTGTATTCAAGGAGGATTTTGAAGTGATGGTGTACCATGTGAGTATGTAGCGGTCTGTGAAACCATCCCTAATGAAAAGGTTTAACTTCCGGCGATTGGAATAAGTTCTGCGTTGTCTGGGCTGCGGAATAAATGGAAGTTCCTGATGAAGAATGAAATCGGCAAGTCCAAAATCCTTGTTGTTTAATGCTTCAAACAGCATTTCATAGGCTTTATATGGCTGCATGGAAACCTCCGACTTTCTTTTAGTAATTTTTAATAAATTACATTTTCTTTATTTATTATTCTTGAAATATATCTATAAGGTTACCGTCTAAAAATTAGACGCCTTCTGCGTCAAAAATTTAGACGAGGTCTTTGTCAATTAGACGAGCGTCTAAAATTTAGACGGCTGTTAGATGAGTCTAATTCAAGCAGTAATATCTTCCTTCAAATTCGAGATATCTTTTTTCTCAAGATAATCAGAAATGAGACCACGCAACACAGAGGGAGCTGCAGCTTTAAGGGCTTTGTATAAAGCAACTGCGATTATCTCTTCGCTCTTGTCTATTGTTTTGTTAGATGAATCAAGGAAATCATCTATAATCTGATATTCCTTTGTTTTAGGAATCGCTCTTCGATTTCGCTGTGAATACAGTGTTCCTCGATTTAATCCAGTGGCTTCGCACAAATCAGTTAAAGTAATCGCTTTTTCTTTTAGTTTGCCGTCTATTCTTTCCCAGTATTCTTTTCCATCCATTTTTTTACCTCTTAATAAAATAATAACAGATTTTAGCATTTTTAAAAAACAATTTAAAAATATTGTTGACAATCTTAGCATTTGATATAATAATTAAACCATGATTACAGCAAATGCTAAGACAGATAAGACGATGCTAAGGACTCGAGCTTTTTCAGATGGAGAACTGAAATCAATATGTCATGCAAGGGAAATTCTTGGCGTTGACAAGCCTTCCTACTATCACGATGCGATTGTCTACTTTACCGAAAAGATTCTCAAGGTTTCCAAAGGATGTTACTCAAAGGAGATCGAGGTGTCGGAGGCAATCAGATGACCAAGATGGTTGACTACGAAGATTTCATGGACCTGAAGGCGGAGTTCAACGATCTGAAGGTTCTTGTGGAGCTTGCCCTTGGAAGAATAGGAGCTCCAAGGACTGTAAAGGTCAAGGACATTGCAAGGATCGAGGGAATTTCGGAATCGAGCCTCAACGAAAGAGAGCGTTATCTTCTCCCGAGGTTCGGCGAATCCGGGTATCCGACAGGAGTCAGAAGATGGGATGTGGACGAATATCTCGCATGGAGGCAGAAACCAGTCGATGAAAGGTACAAGGCCTTCCTTCAGTACAACGAGAACAAGAGGCTCTCGGCAATCGAACAGGAATAAAAAAGGCGCCCGTTGATGAGGCGGACGCCAAAGGAGGCAGACGGATGGAATTTGCGAGTCATGACGTCTGCTATGGAAATCTTAGCCGAGATTCACGGCTTTTGGAAGACCAAGGAGTATAGGGTGCTCATTAAAATCGACAATGAACAGGAGTGGCTGGAGGAACGCAGGAAGTATCTCACAGCCTCGGATGCCGGGAGCTACTGCGGCATCAATCCGTTTGACAAGAACGGAAAACTGACGGTCTGGGAGGAAAAGACCGGAAGGAAGGACAGGCCGAGCATAGGAAACAGCGAGGCCGTTAAGTTCGGTAAGGATGCGGAAGACATCCTGAGACAGCTTTTCATGCTCACACATCCGGATTGGGAGCTTGAGTACAATCAGTTCGGGCTTGAAGTCAATCCCAAATATCCGTGGATGGCAAGCACACTGGACGGGGTTCTCCACAACAAGTACACGAGGGCTGTGGCCATCCTGGAGATCAAGACCACGACAATCAGGAACGCTGCAGATTACAAAATGTGGAGCAACAGCGAGTTTCCCAAGCACTACATAGCACAGACAATGCATCAGCTCATAACCAAAGAGGAAGCCGGCGAGGTCTTCCTTTTCGGCTTTGCAAGGGTTGCATGGAATCCGCTTATCAATCTTGTGGTCGAACAAAACCTCAAGAGAGACGAATGCGGCGAATCAATGAAGTGGGTGCTCTCCAACGCCACGGAGATGCACAGGCTCATAGAAGAAGACAGAAGGCCGGAGGTGACTCTGAGCCTCTGAGCAAAGACCAAGGAGGAAAAAGATGGAATTTGCACTGAGTACGAATGTCACGAGTGGAAGCGTCAGGACCAACATTCTTGAACTAAAGAACGCCGTGACCGAGGAGATGGCCAAGTACCACGAGATAGTGGTCACAGAGGACAATCTCAAGAACATCAAGGAAACGCTTGCCAAGCTTAGGGCTTTCGAGAAACAGGCCAAGGCAGCGTTCAAGTCGGCACAGGACCAATATGACGAGCCTGTGAAGATAGCCAAGGCCGACTTCGATTCAATCCTGCAGGTAGTGAAGGATGCGGAAGACGCCCTTGACGTCCAGGTCAAGGAAATCGAATCGAGGCAAAGGGACGAGAAACTGGCAAAATGCATGGACATCATGGCGGAGATGGTCGATGCAGAGAGCGACAGCGTTGTTACTTTCACCACAAGGTGTATCGGATGGATCCAGAAGAAGGAATGGGGCAACAAGACCTACACGGAGAAGCAGGTACGTGAGGATATCAAGAAGGCCATAGATGACATAAAGCTCGCTTTGGATTCTTTCCAAGGTGAATTTTCAAATCAGCAGCTTTCAGACTATGCAGAGTTCGGAGACTACCAGAGAGCATTCAGGCTCGGCCTGAAGCTTCAGAAAGACAAGGAGCAAATGGAGGCGGTCAAAAGGGCAAGGGAAGAGGAGAATGCGAGGAAAGAGGCAGAGGAGCAGAAGTTTATCATTGGTAAAGTCTCGGAAGAGGTTCCTGTCTATAATGAGTCTTTTCAGCAGGTGAGCGCTGTTAATGATGAGCCCAAGCAAGAACCTAATCCGAATAAATGGGAAACCATTCCTACAGGAGTGTATCCTACTCCGCTTTCTTTTGTCACGGACGAGGCTTCAAAGAAGAGATGCATAGGACATTTTGAGGTAAGGGGTCCGAGGTTTGCGATTCTTTGGCTCATTGGGATGGCAAAGATAGGCGGTCTTGAGATGACCAAGGAGGTAAAGAATGGCTGACAAGGCAGGATTGGTATCGAGTAGTACAAGGTCGGCAACGGTTAAGGAGCTGGCGAAGA
Source organism: Sphaerochaeta sp. (assembly GCA_052170315.1). GTDB lineage: Bacteria > Spirochaetota > Spirochaetia > Sphaerochaetales > Sphaerochaetaceae > UBA9732. The sequence goes on along the minus strand of JBQNAT010000002.1, from coordinate 30,010 downwards.
GCGATGCATGGGTGAAGCGGATTGCAAGTCTCTGTTCCAATGACGAGGGAAAGGCAAACAGGTTTCTGAGTACCTTGATTCAGGTGGTTGGGGAGAACTCTCTACTTGCAGAATGCAATGCGGTTGAGGTTATGAAATGCGCTGTCATAGCGTGCTGCCTTGACCTTGATATCACCCCGACACTGGGGTTTGCGGCAATCATCCCATACATAACAAACGTACCCAAGAAAGATGAGTACGGAATGGTTTTGAAGGGCAACGACGGTAAGGTGATAACGGAGCCTATTCCAGTCCCTCAATTCCAAATCATGACCAAGGGGTTCATGCAATTAGCGATACGGTCAGGGTATTATGCCAACATCAATGTGACGGAAATATACGAGGACGAGCTTGTCTCCCAGGACATCCTCACTGGTGATCTGCAAATAAGAACAGTTGTCGGAGGGTATAGGGATATCGAGGACACAGAGAAGATTGTCGGGTATGCGTGCTACATAGAGACAGTCCAGGGATACCATCATACGGAGTATTGGACGGTGAGCAAAATCAGCAAGCATGGCCAAAGGTTCTCGAAAACGTTTAATAAGTGGAACTCATTGTGGAAAACGGATTTTCCCGCAATGGCCAAGAAGACTTTGCTAAAGAACACTCTGAACAAGTTCGGGGTTTTTAGTACAAAGATGGTTCTTGCCACCAGAGCAGACCAGTCTACTGGAGGAAATTACGACCTTCTCCCTGACGGTTCGATTTCCGGTGGAGATTTCAAGTACGAGGATAACCCCGAAAGCCACAAGCCTGATGTCAGTACTCATGCAGACTCCGAAGATGCTCTTGACACTGAATATTCAATGAACAACACGGCTGGGGAAGAGCCAGAATTGGAGGATTTTTGATGTTGATACAGAGCGTTTTCTACGATGGGAAGAAAGTCAAAATCAAGTACGAGAAGAACAATGGCGATGTCATGCAGATTATATCCAGTGAAGAGCCAGACACAGACCTGAAGGATGGCATAGGGAATCTCGCACCAGTGTTGGTGCGTGCTTTGCAGATAAGGGATCCAGAAGGGTACGAGCAGTTGTCCGCACAGAGAGTCTCTACATGCGGACTGTCGGTCAAGGCATCGGATTCGGGAGACCTGTACAAGATTCAGGGCTTTTGGTTTATTCCGGACACAAGGGATTCTGTGGACGTCGAGAGTCCTACGCTAAGACATACTGCAGACCCTGATTTCTTCAGCAGGAACAGTCCCGAGAAGTTTCCGAAATATCTGACGGAGAGCGATTCGGAGAGAATATTCAAAGTCCTTAATGCAGCAGCGAGATTCATTGATGGAGCCAGAGCCCAGAAAGAGCTAGACATAGGAAGGGAAGAACAGTACGAGGCAATGGACAGCGACCTGTTTGAGCTTGAGTCTCCTGAAGAGCTTAAGGGCCTTCCTGCACCTGAAGAAAATTTCGGAGACGGGTTCAGTGATTTCAAAGATGGAGAGGAGGATTTCTGATGGAGTTTTCTATTCTTATCGGAGGAGAACCAGTGGCTCAGGGAAGGCCGAGGTTTACCACAATCAACGGCCACCCAAGGGCGATTGATCCTCAAAAAAGTAGAGAGTCCAAACAGATTATCGCACAGATTGCGAGGGAAAAGATGGCAGGACACCCGATGATGGAGGGGGCCCTTGATCTCTATCTCCAGGTCTACAGGGTTCCCCCAAAAAGCTGGTCGAACAAGCGCAGGGAGAAAGCCATAAATGGAAACCTTGGGATTACAAGCAGGCCGGATTGTGATAACTACCTGAAGCTTGTGCAGGATGCGCTCAATGGAATCATTTATAGGGACGATGCAAGCATCGTTGTAGCATGTGTAAGCAAGAGGTGGGCAAGATATCCAGGAATGTCGGTTAGGATAGTTTGCGAGGAAAGGGGCGAGGCATGAAGGATGGAACATATTTCACGGTTCAGTCCTTCATGCGGAATGAACTTAACCTTAAAGGGAATGAGCTTCTCGTGTATGCAGTCATATATGGGTTTTCCCAGGATGGTGAAAGCGGATTTGAGGGAAGCTTTACATACATCATGAATGCCATAGGCTCAACGAAGCAGACTGTAATCAATGCAGTGAACATATTGACAGAGAAAGGACTTGTCAGAAAGGACGTCCTCAGGAAGAACGGCGTGGACTACTACAGGATTGCATGCACCCCGCTTCTGGGAATCGTGCCTTCGAAAGGACAGGAAGAGGAACAGAAGAAGGTCACGGAGGTTGAGGCCAGGCCGGCAAAGAGATTCGAGAAGCCGACGATAGAGGAAGTAAGGGCCTACTGCAGGGACAGGGGAAACGATGTCGATGCAGAACAGTTCGTGAACTTCTACGAAGCCAAGGGATGGAGAGTCGGGAATCAGCCGATGAAGGACTGGAAGGCTGCGGTGAGGACGTGGGAGAAACGGGACTCGGGAAACGGAACGAAGGTTTCTGACAGGAAGCTTTATGACAGCAGTAAATGGGACCGCAAGCGCAAGGGCGGCGATCCGAAACTATGGGAGGATTGAGATGGAAAACACATGCGAGAGAAAACAGGTCGGAGGAAGGATTTTCTTAATAGACAGCGAATCTACAGAGGAGGTGGAGTTCTTCGATATCAGGGGACGAAAGGTAAACCCAAGTATCGGTGACATGCCCTATTCCTACAGGGTCACGAAAGAAGGAAACAGGCCTAAGTTCTGGGTTTTCAACAGCAGAATGGGTACATGGAAAAGATGGATTCCATACAACGCCAGGTACACCTGTCTGGCAACGCTGGAGAAGTTCGGTTCAGGAGCAGAGAACACAGAAAAGGCCATTGAAGCTTTCGGAATCGTCTATGGAAAGGACAAGGACACGATATGGGATTTCATCGTAGAGATGCGTGCACTGAAGGTCGGCGGCTGTGATGACTGGTTTGTTCCTTCAAGAGAGGAGATGGAGAAGTTGAGAGAATTCTTCATGGCCAACAAGGGTCCGGCACAGCTCGTAGACCCATTCGATATCACTTGGCTGTGGTCTTCGTCAGAGACCTCGGGTTCCATCGCCTGGTTCTGGAATTCCAACCTTCAGGCATGCTGCAGCTACAGCAAGAACCTCGGCTACTCGGTCTGTGGCGTGAGGGCTTTTTAACTGAAACACTGGTTACCTGCCGTGCCAACGTGCACGGCAAAACCTTTCAATGGGCAAGAGATGAGTGAAAAGGAATTGGCCGAAATCATAAGGGTGCTACCAAAGGATCCGGGGGGGGCGGTGGCCTATGAGGACATTGTTCTCTATCTGAACATAAAGAGGATGGCAGAGGGAAAAGATGGAAAAGACGAAGATTGAATGGTGCGACAGCACATGGAACCCTGTCACGGGGTGCAAGCATGGATGTGAGTATTGCTATGCGAGAAGCATTGCCCACAGATTCGATGGGACGAAGATGTACCCCAATGGATTCGAACCGATGTTCTGGGCAAGCAGACTCGGTATTCCGGGAAAATGGAAGGAGCAGAAGAACATATTCGTGTGCAGCATGGCTGACCTGTTCGGAAGCTGGGTTCCCGACGGATGGATCAAGACGATTTTCGAAATCTGCAGGAGAACGGAGAGGCATAACTATCTGTTCCTGACGAAGAATCCGGAAAGATTCAGCGAACTGGTGAGGAAGGGAGCGATTCTTCCTTCAGACAGGAATTTTTGGTTCGGTACGACAGCGGTAAACGACGCACAGCCTGTTTTCATCGGAGGGTACTCCTTACATACATTCCTGAGCATCGAGCCCATCATGGGGCCTTTTGACACGGATAAGGTCAACTTCCGTTATTTCGAATGGGTAATCATAGGCGCCGAGACAGGAAGAAGGAAAGGAAAGGTCATCCCTGAAAGGGAATGGATAGAACAGGTATGCAGCATTGCGGACAGGGATGGAGCAAAGGTCTTCATGAAAGACAGTCTTGTTCCCATAGTCGGAGAGGAAAACATGAGAAGGGAGTTGCCGGACTCCCTGAGGAGGCATGATGCTTGAAAGATTAGGAGTGCCGGAAGAGAGATACGTTCCGTTCATAAGAGACAGGAAATGTCTAAGGCAACAGTGTTACTGTGATGTACACGGAGAGGTGACATGTCTTTTCTGTGAAGGTGACGAGCCACATTGCCCTCAATGCCAGGAGAGCTTCAGGAATGTCCAGGCAGACAGGGAGATGAAGATGTACAACCACAAGATGGAAGTCCAGAAGATGCTTGACCATTCAGGAGTCGACCCTCAGATGCAGAACCTGAGCGTCAACGGATGGGAGGTTATATCGGAGGATGACAAGGTTGCCAAGCAGAAGATATCGAGATGGGTTCCCACGGCAAAGAAGTTCCTTCTTCTGATGGGAGGGATCGGAGCCGGTAAAACATGGATGGCCATAGGAATTTGCAACGACATGTGCAGATTGAAGGTAACGGCCCACTACACCACCCTGAGCATGCTCTCGATGCTGGTCAAATCCACATATGGAAAGAAGGCAGTGAAGACAACGAGCAGTCTTTTCAAGGAGTACATGAAGTACGATGTCCTAATCCTTGACGAGTTTGTGCCGAAGAGGTGGGACGATTTCCTGGAGAGTCTCATTCTTGAGAGAGACCTTCTTGGAAAACGGACGGTCATTGTCAGCAACATGGACGAGGACGAGATAGCTACTACGGTTGGGGACCACATCATGAGTCGTATCAATGGAAGCGGTGAGATGGCGTATTTTCTTGACGATGACAGGAGAGTTTATTAATGGGCAAGAAGCGAGGCTTTCTACACAATAAGAGAAGAATCGTTGCCTACAACGTCAAGGGTGGTGGAAGGAAGAACCTTGTATTCGACAGCATCCAAGAGTGTGTTTCCTATTTTAATGAAATGGGTCATCAACTCAAGAGCACTCAGGTAATCCGTCTCTTGGAAGGGGCCGGAGTCTGGGGATATAAGGATGTTTCCATCGTGAACGGCGTTGCGGTCGAGAAAGAGGTGCAGTTTATTTTCGATGAGCTCTACGACATGGAAGAGGATAACAGATGAAGGACCAGTATGTTGTGATGGATTTATCGACTGGCCGGAGGCTCTGCAAATACGACCCAAAGGAGGGCTACACGCTCACACACGGGAGAGAAGAATGGCAGATATACACGAACATATTCTCTGCGAGAAGTGCGCTCCTGCGGGCTTCTAAGGTGTTTCCGGAAGCGGAATTCAGAGTGGGCATGGTTCATGGGGAGAACATTGACTCGGTTGAGGTTCTGGGGGTCAGGTTCAAAAGGGGCGCCAAGAGCAGGCCCATATTCATTTTCAATAGCAAGTGCCGGAGGGATTTCAGGAGCGTGCAGGCATGTGCGAATCATTTGAATATCTCAGAGGAGAGAATTTATAAGGCTATAAGGCAGGGCACGACCCTTGAGATTGCGGGGAGCACGTACTATGCGGATTATGCCATTTGATTTGACAGGAGGATTATTAATGGAAAGATTGTTTTCCACGGAACAGGTGTCCAAATGGCACCCAGACAAGTATGCGGATCAGATTTCGGATGCGATTCTTTCAGAGTGTCTGAGACAGGACGAGGGAAGTCATGTTGCAATAGAAACCATGGTGAAGGGCGATGCAGTCATCATCGCAGGAGAGGTTAATACGAATGCAAATGTCGACTATGAGGGTATCGTCAGGAAGGTTGCGGCAAAGCTTGGGTACAATGTTGGAACGGTTCTTAAACTAGTTTCAGAGCAAAGCAAGGAAATTAACAGGGCTGTTACGGCAAGGAAGATGCTTTGCGCTGGAGATCAGGGAATGATGTTCGGGTTTGCCTGTAGAGGAGGGAACAATCTACCTTATGGATTCTGTCTCGCAAACGACCTAATCAAGGCAATAGAGAACAAGGTTCCGGAAGGGATTCTGAAGGGTGATTCGAAGGTTCAGATTACAACCAACCTTGAGTCGAAGGGTGTCAGTTATGTATGGGAAAAACCTGTGGACACGGTCTTGATTTCAGCCTGTCATGACAGTAAGTATGGGCTTGAGAAAGTAAGGTCATACCTAAGGGACATCTGGGATTCCACGGGGATATATGCAAGAAGAGTTTTGCTCAATCCTTCAGGAAGCTGGACTCATGGAGGGCCTTCCGCAGACTGTGGATTGACAGGAAGGAAGATAGTTTGCGACCAGTATGGAGGATATATTCCTGTTGGAGGTGGAGCTTTCTCAGGAAAGGATCCGACAAAGGTGGACAGGACTGCTGCATACATGGCAAGGTTCGTTGCAAGGAAGGTTCTTGAGAAATTCGACCTTGACTGGTGCCAGGTACAATTGGCTTATGCAATAGGTATGGCGCAGCCGGTGAGTGTCCACGTAAGAACTAATGAAGGAAGTTTTTGCGACCATTACAAGGAGTGGATCTTGAGGAATTTTGATTTCTCGGTTCAGGGAATGATTGACGAGCTGGATCTTCTGCACCAGAACTATGAGAACATAGCCGAAGGCTGCCACATGCTTTGGTTCTGAGAAAGATAAAGGGCCGGGATTTCAACCCTGCCCTTTTTTCATGTCCTCGCGGATAAGCCGTCTGACGTATTCCGACTGGTATGGCTGTTTCCTGAGGTGCTCATATTCTTCCATATGCGACGGATAGAATTTGATTCCGACAAGCTTCACGTTGTTCTTGTCCCATTTGTCACGTGCCCTGGTCTGTGCTTCAGTCATCTTTTTTGTCTCCTTTTAGGATTATACGGAGAACGGTATTTGAAGTCAATGAAAAAAATATAGAAAAAAGGTACAAAACTCTGTACATTATACCGATAACCGTTTAATATCTAAGTATAGATAATACAATAATTTGCGAGGTAAAAGATGACGAAAAGAGAAAAAGGACTCATGAAAGAGACCACTTGTGGGGAAGCTGAGAAGTTTCAAGGAGGATTGACGTGCTGAAATCAAGATTGACGAGCAGGACAATCGAAAAGATTGACGAGATGAAGAAGGAACTAGAAAAGACAAAGGACAGTGACAAGGTATACGTGGAGGTTTTAAGGGCGAGGTCATACCTCACGGCACTGCGAGACCAAGAGATTATAACCTATGAGGAGAGAAGGGCTCTTGGAACATATGTTGGCTGCTATTGAGAAGAAAAGAGCTGATTTCGAAATATATGCCAATAAGACTACAGGAGATAATCTTAACTTTTTCACCTTGAGTGCAGCAAATTTAGTGGATATTATTCACGAAGCCGGAAAAAGGGGGGGTGTCTCTGGTGATTAAATCTGATGGCAAAATCACAGTTGAGAAACGGCTTTGAGGATAGGAAGCCGGTATGGCCATAGGGTGAGGATTGCTTGCACATGTATATGTTCTATGAAGAGCCTTTTAGATATATTATTGTAATATAAGAAATTAAAGATGAAATCCTCTTGATTTTATACAGTTTTCGGTATATAATTAAAGCATAAGAAAACCAATCCACATAGTGGAAGACAAGAGGAGGAGAAGATGGGAATGCAGCTATTAAAAATGGTCGCAGATTTCGTTGCCGGTTTCCTTGGCGGGCTACTGGCGAACATAACCTACGACCTGCTGAAAAGACATTTTCAGAAAAAAGACGACCCGTAGTGGGTCCGGAGCCTTCGGGCTCCGTCACCCATGATAACACATAAAAGCCAAGGAGGAAAGAGATGGATTTGGTGATGGTTTTGGAAGTTTTGATGGTTGGTCTTGGGGTGTTCTGCGGGGTGATGACCTACAGGGCGATCAAGGGCAAGAAGAACAGGAAGAACAAGTGGCGCTGAGGCGCCTGACAAGCAAGCAAGGAGGCGAGTCATGGCAAAGAAGGTTGAAAACAACGAACTGATGGGACTGAAAGTCGGGAACATCCTCAATTCATGCTGGGGATACGAGGCAGAGATTTACGACTTCTACGAGGTCGTAGGTGTCACGAAGACGATGGTGAAGCTCAGGGAGCTGAAGAAGAAGACGGCGGGACAGACGGCTTATCCGATGTACTACGGACGCCTGGTTGCTCCCATAACAGAGGGAGAGGACAGGTTCACAGGAGAGGTCCTTTACAGGAAGCCGTTCAATTATTCGGCAAACAATGACCCGAGGAACACCGGGGTGGCAATCACAAGTTACGCATACGCACACCTGTGGGACGGAAAGCCCAGGGACGAATACAACGCACACTGAGGAGCCGGACATGGGAAAGCCAGTGCGTGTTGTTCTGACAAGAAGGGGCTTTGACCAGAGCTACACATTCCTGTCTATATCAGGCGCAGCCAAAGCAGTAGGAAGGTCGGTGGAGATAGTCAGAGCCAGGATGGAAGACGGATATGCCCTGTACACGGATCAGGGCATTCCGGTGCATGTAAGGCGCCAGACAAAGGAGGCGGTCAATGGTTGATATCAGCGAGAACAAGATGGATACGGCATACAAAAAGGCCATCGCAGGGTATCTGAGAGGGAGGTCTGAAAAGGACGCTGCCCTTGCGGAGGCCATGAAGAAAGAGGGAAAGTCCCTTGACGGGGTGCTGGCCTACGTGAAGCAGGAAGCAAGGAAACAGCAGAAGGATGGTTTTGCATTCGTCACAGATGAAGAAGTGTTCGAGTGGGTTGTCCACTATATCCTTGAGGATTCCCTGAATTGCGAGCCGAAGAAAAAGGAGCCGAAAGCAGAAGTCACAAGGCAGCAGGTTCCTGTTCAGCTTCCACAGAAGAAGCCGAAGACCATAGAGCAAGAGGTTCAGTTGACCCTCTTTGATTTCTGAGGAGGGACATATGACTTTCCTTGAGAAGATGAACAGAGATGTCCAGGTCATTCCTGACAGGGTTAAAGAGATTGCGGAGGCTTCGTATACAGGAGCCTCCAAACATTATGTGTCGGAGATAATGAAATGGAACGGCAAGCTCTATGAGGTCATATACGGAATCAAGCACACGATGAAAGGCCTGTGGGTTCAGAGGCTTCTTGTCGTGCCGGAGAAAGGTCCTGTTCTCCTGAGAAACTGCTTCTGGGAATGGCCGGGATACGGCAATCCGGGATTCAAGAGCTGGGGATATGACGGCAAGGACTGGAAGCGCAACTACTATGAGACCTATGAATATGAGCCGTGCTTCGGAGAGGCTGACAAGGCGTTTCCCATAGAGAAGGTCTACAGGAAGCTGTTGACAACAGAAGAAGAGCTCACTGCTTTGGATTCCTCTTTAAGATATGCCCACTATCAGAACGGAAGCATGGAGCCGATGGGATACATAAGGCTATACAGAAAGCATCCGAGGTCGGCAGAGATGCTCATGAGGTTTGTGCCGAGAATGGACTGGATAACGGATGCCAACCTTACGCAATTGGATCAGGAACCTTTGTTCTTCAGGTGGGTGGAGAGGCATCACAGCGAGCTACAGATGATGGCATTCAGGACGGCACACAATGCATACAAGAAGAACCCTCAAGGAAGTGCAAGGGATTATGCCACATCCTTATCCTACCGCATCCAGTGCGGAAGGGAGCTTGCCTTCGAGGACAAGGAGCTTTATCAGAAGATACTGCAGCACACATCAAGGGAAAGGCTCTGTGAATGGCTGAGTGACAACCACATCGGAACAAGAGTGTACTTCGACTATATCAGGGCATGCGACTATCTCAGGCTGAATCTCGGAGACACCAAGGTTCTGTTCCCCAAGAACTTCGGGGAGATGCACGACCTCTATACGAGGCAATACAGAAGTCATGAGAGAGAACAGGAAAAGAAGAAGTACGAGAAAATAAGCCGGGAGATGAAGAAGACGGCAGACAGATTCTTCTTCCTGGCCTATTCGGACGAAGAATACGAGGTGCGCCTTGCCACATGCAAGAGCGACCTGATAGACGAAGGGCATGATCTGGGAATCTGTGTAGGAAGGATGGATTACGACGAGAGGCAGGCAAACGGAAAGATAATGATTTGCTTCATAAGGAAACAGAGTGCTCCGTTCACATCCTTCGTGTGTGCAGAGGTCAAGATTACAGAAAAGACGCTCGCGCTCGGGCAATGCTATGGTGCGAAAAACCAGGTCGTTCCTGAGGTTGAGGGCTTCTGCAGGAACTGGATGGCCGCAAGCAACAAGGCTTACAGGGAAAAGGCCTCAGCTTGAATAGGAAATCGTTCCGTGGAAAGGAGTTATCTTGACAGTATCGGGATATCGGTATATACTATAATCATCAAAGAAACACACAAAGAGAGGTGGCTCCAATGGAGAACGTGAAGATATATACGAGCTATTTCGGAAACCTGAGAAATCTCAGGGATTACACCCCGGTTGCGATAAGCCGGGGTGTTCCGCAGTGGTACACAGGGAAGGTCTATCAGAGGGTTGCTCCTCCCTACGAGCTCCTGAGACAGGGCATCTCAAGAGACGAATATCTGGGAAGGTATCTGATGATGCTGGACAGGATCGGGTTTGTAGACATTTGGAATGACCTGACAGCTATTCCCAAGTTCCAGGGCAAGCCTCTTGTGCTTCTCTGTTACGAGTCATTGAAGAAACCGGGAGAATGGTGTCACAGGACAATGCTCTCTGAATGGATGAACGGATTCCTCGGAAAAGAGGTATTTTCTGAAGTATCTACGGTTACCGCCAAAACAGACGTTTCTTCAAGGCAGGAGGTTTTTCAGCCAACATTGTTCTGAGCAGGGAGGCTCAGACGATGTTTCAGGGAACAACACCACCTGATGCAGTCAAGATTGTCCAGGAGACAGTAAAATTCTGGGGCATAAAAAGGCTTTACAATCTATGCTGCGGCAATTTCACCATTGAACGTGCGCTGTTCAATGCAGGGCTCACGGACTTGGTGAGCAATGATGTGTCGGTCTATTCGACGGCACTGGGATTCTATTTCAGCGGAAAAGGGCTTGCGGAATTCAAGCCGAGAAAAGGCATACCTGAACGGTGTGCCTTTGCGTTATCAAGGTTCTCAACGGACGAGGAGAAGCTTTCCACCATCCTTCTTGTGTCTAATTACGGCGGCTGCATGTTCAGACAGGGAGACTATTATGACGAGCAGTTGGAAGAGGTCAAGGCACAATGGGATTCGATGATCGACAAGCAGGTTGACAAACTGGGAAAGATGACATTCAGGCTTTCGGGCTTTGAATGCATGGACTGTTTCAGCTTCCTTGAACAGATACCAGATACGGATGATGTCGGGATATATACCTTTCCCCCATTCAAGAAAGGTGGGTATGAGAGGATGTTTGACTTCATAAACAGACTTGTCGAATGGCCGACACCAGAATACAGGGTGTTTGGAGACGAGCAGGTGCTTGAGCTCCTGGGAAAGCTCAGCAGAAGAAAGCATTGGATTTTCGGAACTCACTACTACCGGGAAGACCTGAAGAATCATCTTGTCGGGACATTCAAGACAACGAACAGAGGCCTGCAATGTTATCTCTATGCCTCGGACTTCGAAAAGGCAAGAATTGTGGTCCCGAATCAGAACATCAGGAGACTTGACATCATAAGGCTCAGGCGGGGTGAGAAGATCGGAGACAAGATGGAGATTCACCCTATTGACGGAGCCAGTTTCAACTGTCTTAGGGCTCAATATCTCAACAAGAACATATCACCTGCGAGCCCGGAGGCATGCTTTGCGGTCACAGTGGACGGAAAGCTGATAGGGGCATTCGCACACAGTAGAGGTGAATACACGATTGCAGGGATAGAGCCTCCCTATCTCTACGGAATGTCGGACTTCCCTGTTTCGGGAACAGACTACAAAAGGCTCAGCAAGCTTATCGTCATGGCCTCAATCAGCAAGGAAGCCCAGGAATTCTACGAGATGAAGTACGGGACACGGATTGTGTCGAGCGTCACTACGGCATTCAGCAGACGTCCTGCATCAATGAAATACAGGGGAATACTCAAGCTCTGCACAAGCCAGAAAGGAAAGGATGGAGAGTACATCCTCAACTATGGGGGACGTTTCGGAGAATGGACACTGGATCAGGCCCTGAAGGAGTGGAAGAAGAACAACAAGGAGAGCAAAGAAGATGAAAACAAGATTTGAGAAAGTTGACCCGAAAAGCCTGAGACTCCTGGAGAGGAACGCAAGGTATATGAAGCACGAGGAGTTCCAGAGGCTTGTGAGCAATATCAAGGAGGACGGATGTCTTACATCGGTTCCCCTCTGCTGTCAGGACAAGGACAAGGGACTTACTGTCCTCTCAGGAAACCACAGAGTCATGGCTGCCATTGAAGCCGGCTTTGAGAAGATAGACGTCATGGTGATACAGGGTTCCCTTTCGGAACAGAAGAGAATAGCAATCCAGTTGAGTCACAATGCCATTGTGGGACAGGATGACTACGCAATCCTGAAGGAGCTCTTCGATTGTCTTGACGTGGAGAGCAAGAAGTATTCGGGACTGGATGACAAAACACTGAAGCTGTTGGATCAGATTTCCCAGGAGAGCTTTCATGAACCGAATCTGGATGTGAAGTTTGTGAGCCTCTGTTTCTTTCCCAAACCGCTTGAGCAGGTGAAAAGGATTCTTGAGGAATCAAAGAGTTCATTCGGTGCGGATGAGACGTGGGCCGTTTACGGCCAGGATTGGGAAAGATACCTGGATATGATGGAGACTTCCCAAGCGGTCTTTGGAATCAAGAACCTTGCAGTTGCCTTCCATTCCGTGCTCAGACTGGTGGAAAGTCATCCGGAGATATTCAGACCTGTCTTCCTGACTGCAGATTCAAAACAGGACAAGACGAAAATGATTCCTGTTCACACCCTTTTTGGCACCAATAAATGCACACAAGGGACAGCAAAACTTATAGAGAAATGCAAGTCCATGGTTATCGGAAGGGGTGACCTCAAAGGTGAGAAGGATGAATGGAAGATCTTGGAGGTGATTCTTCAGGAGTGGATGGATGCCCAGACAAAAGCAGTACCAAGCTGAGATTCATGACAGGTGGGCATGGTCTCTGGCAATAAAGGGTGCTACTGTAGAGGAAATTGCCAACGCCTTCGGTGTCACAAAGCGCACAATCAACAGGTGGGTGAAGGACTCTAAAACGTTCAATGAAGCCCTTAAAACAGGCAGAGAGGTTGCAAACGCCCAAGTGGAGAAGTCTCTCTTTGAGCGTGCAGTCGGTTATGACAAGGAAACCTCTGAGAAGCTGCTTGAGCTCGATAAGAACGGAAACACCAAGCCTCTAAAAGTCAAAACTGTCACTACTCACATCCCTCCAGACGTGGGGGCAATAGCTATCTGGCTCAAGAACCGGGATCCTGAAAACTGGAAGGACAAGGTTACGGTTTACCAGAATAAGAACGGCGTTCTGGATGACCTCGACAAGGCTATGCGGAATTTTTTTGTCGCACCACAAAAATACGAGGTTGAAGAAGAGAAGGAAAGAAAGTAAATTATAGGAGGACATGCGGACGTAGTAACAGTAGTAAAACAACCTACATTCCTGCGGGGAGTCGGTGGTGCAAATCCTCCCGTCCGCTTCCATTGTGGCACACAAAGCAATATATCCAATACAGCAGAATAAGTCCCTTGATGAGTTGCTTTCTCCGAAGCAGCAGAGCTTCTTGTTCTGCACTGACGTGAGATTGAACTTTCTCATAGGATCTGTGAGGTCAGGAAAAACCTACGTGAGCCTGTTGAAGTTTGCCCTTAAGGTAAGGTATTCAAGTAATGATTCGACGTTCATGTTCTGTGGCCGCACCTTGACCACCTTGAAAAGAAACTGTCTCATTCCACTGGTGACTCTTGTTGGGGAGGACAACTTCTGGTACAGTACCAACAGCAAGCAGGGAGTGCTTTTCGACCACACAATTTTTCTTGAATCGGCAACAGACGAATCAGCAGAAGAAAAGATAAGAGGTATAACCCTTGATGGAGCCTATTGCGATGAGGCTACATTATTCCCCCAGTCGTTCTTCAAGATGCTCCTGAGCCGTCTGAGTAGGCCAGGTGCATCCATGTACGCCACTACAAACCCGGACGCACCGACTCATTGGCTTAAGAAGGACTATATTGACCGTGAGAAGGAGCTTGACTGTAAGGTATGGAACTTCACTCTTGAGGATAACACTTTCCTTGACAGGAAATTCATTGAGAACCTGAAGCTGGAGTACACGGGCGTTTTCTATCAGAGATACATCCTGGGCCTCTGGGTCATTGCGGACGGTCTTGTGTTCTCGGCATTCGATGAGAAGACGATGCTCATACCCACGCCATCAAAGAATGAGATCCAGAGAGACTATGCTGAGATATACGTTTCCATTGACTACGGAATCGAAAACCCGACAGCCTTCGGGCTTTATGGATGGCATGTCAAACTTCAGGAATGGCACAAGCTGCGAGACTACCACTACGGAGGAATTGACGGGGTGTTGCCTAAGACGGATCCGGAAATTTATCAGGATCTTCTGGACTTCTGCGCAGGGTACGAGGTATTGGAGACAATAATTGACCCATCGGCGGCAAGTCTAAAGTTGATGATCCAGAAGGATAAGCGTCTCAAGGTAAGGGATGCAGATAATGATGTGGTGCCCGGAATCAGCTTCACGAACACGATGTTCAGACAGGAGAAGTTGAAGATTTGCGACTGTTGCAAGAACACAAAAGAAGAGCTTTATTCCTACAGTTGGGACACAGAGAAGAGCAGAGAGAAAGGAGAGGATATTGTGATAAAGCAGTTTGACCACAACATGGACGAAATGAGGTATTTCTGCAACACGATTGTAAAACCCAAAACAAAGCTATATGGAGTCGTATTCACAAGCTACGATAAGATTGGACGTAAAGGAGCTTGGGGGTTATGAACCCATTCAGACGCATAAGGGAATGGTTTATGAGTAGATTCATTGACACTGGCAAAATCGAGAATGCTTTCAACGTCAAGATTGCGGCCTCTTCAGATATGGGAGATCTTATTCAGGAATGGATGGACACATATCAGGGAAACCCCAAGTGGTGTGGGGACAATGATGGACAGGTTTCTGACACTCTTTCGGTGGCCTCTATCGTCTGCAACGACCTTGCACAGAAAGCTGTGAGCGAGCTGTCAATAACCCTCACCAAGAATGGCGATGACAGACTTTTCGACAACTTCGTCAACGACGAGATTGTATCAGCCATAAGAGAGCAGACTGAGTACGGTCTTGCCGGAGGAGCTTTTATTGTAAGGCCATACTATGACGCAAGATTAAAGAGGGTCTCCCTTTCTTGGTACACTGCGGACAGGTTCATCCCTGTCGAATGGGCCGGCAGGCGTTGTGTGTCTGGAATCTTCGTAGATCAGATTGTCAAGTCGAAGAACAATCTCAACGAGTATTACACTAAGTTGGAGCTGCACAAATGGGAGTACAAGGAAGATGGTGTCAGAGGTGCAGAGACAATAAGCGTCAAGTGTTTCAAATCGGAGTCCTCCAACGACATCGGAAAGGAAATTCAGATTACGGATGTTCAGGAATGGAAGGACATAACTACTCAGGCTTTCCTTGACATAGGCCAGGATTTCCCGCTTTTCGTGTATGCAAAGACCCCGTTTGCCAACAATAAGTCGCCCAACAACAAGACAGGTGTTTCGTTGTTCAAAGATGGACTTCCTCATCTTGAGGAGATAGACAGGTGCTGGAACTCCTTGAGATGGGAAAGGGATTTTACAGAGGGAAAAGTTTTCGTAGATGCCGATATGATGGAGCAGAAGAGAGATGAGGATGGACGTCTCAGAACAAAGCTCAGTGGAAGGGATAAGAAGATGTTTCATGTTATGCAAGCAGAGGGCAAGGTCACGAACAAATTCATGGACGTATTCAGCCCTGAGATAAGACAAGCAGAGTATGTTGCCATGATCAAGGCACACCTGAGCCTTTTCTGCATGGCCATCCATGTTGACCCCGGTGCATACATCTTTGACGAAAACACAGGTGCGGTCACGGCGACTGAAATACGCACCAAGAACCAGAAGACATTCGGAACTCTTACGGATCTTCAGAAGAATACACTTACCCCGGCAATCATGGAGATTTTCAAGTGTGTGCGGACAATGCAAAAAGCCTACGGATGCCCAGCTTTCGACGATGACATGGATATTGCAGTCGGATACGGAGACTCGATTCTCGTTGATTCTGAAAGTGAGAAGGAGAACGCCAAAGACGAGGTTCAGATAGGACTGCGTTCCAAAAAATCGTATCTCATGGAATTCAGAAATATGAGCGAAGAAGATGCGGAAAAGGAACTTGAGCAGATTAAGGCAGAAACTCCGGTGGAGACGGATTTTTTCGGTCTATCGGGAAAAGAAGACGAGGAAAATGAATGACCAACGAGAGAGAGCTTTCAAAACTCGACAGAAAAGAGAAGGCGTTGAAGCTCATTTCCCTTTGCGCCTTATTCTCAAAGTCGGATTGTGGTCACAGGTGCGATGAATGCGTAAAGAAAGTATTCAGGTGGCTTGGGGAAGATGCTGACGCCAAGGCAAATTGAACAGGTTGCAGAAGAAATCACAGAAATCTATTCCGAGATAGAGACCTCGTGCATCAAGAGCATTGCGTATAGGATTTCCCGGGGACAGAAAATAAAAAGCATAGATGCCTGGAAAACGGCTAAACTCGGGGAAATAGGCAAGCTTAACAAGGAGATTACAATAGAAATCTCAAAGGAAAGCAGAAAAACGGTCAGAGAAGTAGAGAGCCTCGTCAAGAAGGCTCTTCGTGCTTCAGGTCTGGCAGATGACAGGGTTTTCAAAGCCCTAAGGGCTGGTGTCACGGATTTCACAAGTAGTGAAGGTTTCAAGAGAATTCTCAGCGTCACCACGGCAAACGCCAGAAAAGGTCTCAATCTTACTAATACAAAGGCACTTCAGGCCAGCATAAAGGCATACAAGATAGCAATCAACAGGGCGTACATCAAGGCGGCATCTGGGCTTACTAATATCGAGGAAGCAGTGCGGGACGCATGCAGAGAACTTGGTGGATCAGGTATTATCCTTGAGTACAAGGGTACAAACGGACGGATTTCAAGATGTTCCCTTGATGCATCGATACGCAGGGATCTGGTGACAACGATAAACCAGGCCGGAATGGCTCTCACGGAGGAGAGGTGTGGAGAGCTCGGCTGGGATTTGGTGGAAACATCATGGCATCTTGGTGCCAGACCGGAACACGAGAAATGGCAGGGGCAGGTATTTTCTCTCCATGGGAAGACGAAAGGGTATAGGACGCTTGCTGAAGCCACAGGGTATGGACAAGTTGACGGTCTTGGCGGGATCAACTGCAGACATTCATTCAGGCCATATTACGAGGGAGCACAAAAAGACGAGTCCAAGGTATCGGCAGAAGAGAACAAGAAACAGTATGAGCTCCAGCAGAGACAGCGGTATTACGAGCGCACACTGAGAAACATGAAAAGGGAGTCTGTCGCACTTGAGGCAAACGGCACACAGGAAGCCTTGAAAGAAGCCAAGGTGATAAGAAACCGCATACGCTCAAAATCGAGCGAATACGCCTCTTTTCTGGACAGCCATCATTTAACACGTCTGAGATTCAGAGAGGTTATCTAAGGTTTTCTACGTATTCCAAAACAGACGTTTCTTTTTTACGCACAAGAGACTCAATAGACTGGAATTGCCTGTGCAAAGAAGGCATTGTCTTTGCTATCTCACCGCCGGGGCGTCCGGCATATAAATTCGCAGAGGTATTAAATGAAAGGATTGAAGGAACTGTTCGAGAAGTTCAGGGCTGATACAGCCATGTCATTCGATGATTTCGAGAAGGAGCACAACAAGCTTCTGGCAGAGGAATTCATCCCGAAAACCAAGTTCAACGAGAAAGTGGCTGAGCTTGACAACGAGAAGAAGACCACAGCCGCACAGAAGAAGCTCATCGAGGACAGCGCAAAGGACAAGGAAGCTTCCGAGGCGTACAAAACCAAGGCGGCAGAACTTGAAAAGCAGTTGAAGGAGCAGGATGAAAACTTCAAGAAGGCTACTGCTGACATGAAGAAGACCCATGCGATTGAGACTGAAATGTCGAAAGCCGGAGTCAAGAACATCAAGGCGCTCAGAGCCCTCCTGAATGAAGACCAGATTTCGCTCAATGACAAGGACGAGCTTATTGGTTTAAAGGAACAGATGGACGCCCTGAAGAAGAGCGACCCATATATGTTTGCAGATGACAAAGATGCGAAGGGTGGAAATGGGGGTTCTGGGTTCCAGCCCAATCTGGGTGGAGGTTCTCAGCCATCAGGAGGATCAGGTGGGAAAGGTGGCTTCGATGCGGCAACCCTTGCAATGTTCGGTCTGCCGACAGAAGCGAAATAAGGAGTAAAAGATAAATGCTTCCAAATAACTTAGAATTGGCAAAACGCTATGTTGC
This sequence comes from Sphaerochaeta sp., assembly GCA_052170315.1. Taxonomy (GTDB): domain Bacteria; phylum Spirochaetota; class Spirochaetia; order Sphaerochaetales; family Sphaerochaetaceae; genus UBA9732. The sequence continues at coordinate 11,636 of JBQNAT010000002.1, read as the reverse complement.
TATTCTTACGCAGGTTTACAAGTATGCAGCTCTCACATCACCTCTTGAGAGCGGATTGCTTGTAAGGGACATCGAAGGAGCAGGGGCAAACGAGGTCTCTGTCGGAAGAATTGATTTCGGAACGGGTCTCAAGGACTACAGCAAGACCACAGGATATGGCGAGAACTCTCTTTCGCTCAACTGGGAGACATTCAAGCTCATGTTCGACAGGTCTTCGAAGTTCAATATCGATGCTGTAGACAACATCGAGTCCATGGATCTGCTCGTTGCCAACACGATGGCTCCGTTCATCAGACGCAAGGTTGTTCCTGAGGTGGATGCCCTCAGATTCTCCAAGTGGGCAAGAGGATCAGACAGAAACACAAGAGCATTCGGCCCGCTTTCATCGGGCTCTGCTCTCAAGTCCGCCATCTCAGCCGCAGTTTCTTCCCTCAATGACAGAGAGGTCTCAAAGGATGACCGCTATCTCTGTTTGACAGCAACCCTGCTGGAGCTCCTGAAGGATACGGTAGGAGACAAGAGGTTCTACGCCACAACGGACCAGGTCATAGGCAGAAAGATAACAGTCTATGACGACATGAAGATTATCGAGGTTCCACAGTCGAGGTTCTACAGCCACATCCAGGTCAACGCAAACGGAGGCTTCAGCAACGCAGGAAAGGCTCTTAACTTCATGATTCTCGATTCCGCAGCCGTCTTCGCTGTCACAAAGAGGCTTGTCCTGAGAGTCTGGGATTCGTCTCAGAACCAGGATGCGGACGCATACAAGTTCGCATACAGGCTGTACCATGATGCCTTCTGCACACCAGACCTGGCAGAGGGAATCTATGTCCACGCTGTTGCAGACTTCAATGCAGTCGAGGAGCCGGTAATCACAATCACAGGCAACAATACCACCAGTGTAACAGTCAAGATTGATTGTGCCACAGCCGGAGCAAGCATCTACTATACGACAGATGGTTCAACCCCGACAACTTCAGACACTGAGTACACAGGAGGAATCACTGACACCACAGCAGGAGCCAAGACAATAAAGGCAATTGCAACCAAGGCAGGATTGAACAACTCCGTTGTGGCATCGAAGAGCTACACTGTGGCCAACGGGTAAGGAGTCTGACCCATGGCAATCGTCACTTTTCAGGAATACCAGAGTTTCACCAATGTGACTCTTTCCCCTGAGGAATTCAGTATCATAGCGGAGCGTGCCCAAGAGCTTCTTGAAACGCTCTGCAGATGCAAGTTCTCAAACATGGACCAGGATTGCAAGCGCGCAGTTCTTCATCAGATTGAGTACATCCAGATTTTGGGCGGACTTGCTGAATGGCAGAGGGTATCGGGTGCGATTGCTGGGCGATCCTATTCGATAGGAGGAGAAAGCGAGAGTCTGACATTTGTACGGTCCGAATCAGAGGAAGGAGGAAAGAGATTCAACGGCCTTAACATCTCCTCCACTGCCTGGGCGATTCTTGCCAACGCAGGATACGTCAGGAGTATAAGGGAAATAAGGACATGCTATTGAGTACGCTTTCCGAAGAGTATTCTGTTTTCCGTCCATCCGGAGATGGTTTGCTGATCCGTTCAGGATTTGCAAGGGCAAGGGTTTCAGGTGTCAAGCTTGCACAGCCGAGCCACGGATGGTCGATAGAGGCAAACGGAGCCGTGAATGAAAGCACGGCAACGCTGTTCTTTCATCCAGGGAAAAGCACGATTACTCCAGTGTCTGGAGAGTGGAACAGCCTCCAAGTAGGTGACATTCTATGCAATCTGACGGATGCTGCCGAGCCGCCATCTGAGAGGTTTGTGGTTAAGAGAATCACAAGGCAATCGTTTAAGGGGAGGTTCCATCATTTTGAAATGATGTTGACATGACGTGTGATGTTAAGTTCGACAGGGCAGGTATAGATAGAAAGGTTCTGAAAGGTCGAAAAAGAGCCTTGGCAGCAACAGCCAGTGAGTTCGAGAGGCTGACGGAACCCTACGTGAGGTATCTGTCGGGTGATACCAGTAGAAGCAGCAAGACGGCAAGCAGGTTCGATGACGGCTTGGTTATCTATGACACGTCTTATGCTGCATATGCGTATTACAATAACGAGAGCAACATCACGATAGACACACATCCTCTTGCGTGCGTCAAGTGGGGCGAAGTGAGCAAGGCGAAACATATGAAGCACTACAAGGACACTTTTGAGAAGGCGCTTAAAGGAGAAATCTGATGGCTAATGATACACCGATGATTTTTGAGATAGGTGAATGGCTTGATGCCAAATGCACGGAGCTTTCCCTTCCTGCGCCTGTTCTGGACTTCGTTGGTTCTGAAGGAGAATCATGCGCGATTATCCAGACAAGTGCCCCGGTCACGGAGAAAGAATACATCAACGGGAAGCGGATTTGCAGAATCGAATTCGACATTCTGGTGCAAGGATCGATGGAAAAACGAGAGGGTTACGTAAACGGTCTTACAGACCTTTGCTTCGCTTTCGAAGGCATGAAAGATGCCATCCTGTCGGAGCCGTCGTCTAGGAGAGTGTTGCAGGGATCTTCTACAGCCCCTGCAATAAGAAGTCAAACAGGGAACATGTTCTGCAGATACGGAATAAGCGTTTCCCTGAGATACAAGGAGCAATAAATTGGGACAGAACAAGACAATTACCAACGAGAAGGTTGGAGTCTATTTGAAGGTCACAAAGACCAAGACTGGGGCGGATGTTGAGTCCCCCAAGTTCTACAGGCTCGGAGAAGGCATTACAACTTTCACGCCTGCGAACAACGGACAGATATCGACCAAGCATTACATCAATGACAGGTTTGGTACAAGCCGCAAGAACGGACTCCAGAAACAGTTTGCATATTCGGGTGACAGAGTCCTTGACAACAAGGTCAACGACTTCCTGTTCACGCTTTCGGAGATGACAGGTTCGGACGTCGAGACAGAGCTGCTGATAGTCAACCTTTTCGAACCGACTACAGGGGAGGGCACGACAACCTTTCCTGCCAAAAAATATAACGTCATGGTCGATGTCGGCAATGACGGTTCAATTGAAGGCGGACAGGATGTTGCCATTGACGGAACAATCCACGTCAACGGGGATCCTGTCAAGGGTACCGCAACCATCACTCCGGCAACATCGGGTGAAGAGGAGTATGCAACCTTCTCGGCTACATCCTGAGAGAACGGTCAATAAAAAATGCGGCAGGGGTTCCCCCCTGCCATTGGTATCTTGGGAGGATATTCAATGGAGAGACTTAACCTTACCCCGACAAAGGAGAAGACCTTGCCGGTTTCCATCAACGGAAAAAATGTTGACCTGAGGTTCGATGCATCAGACAGGAACGTCACGATTTCGATTCTGACCCTTGTGGATACAATCTCGGACTACGTGGCCAATGGTGAGAAATTCAAGGAAAAGCCGAAGACAACTAACGGGAAGAATCTGAAGGCTCAGATTGCGGATCTGAGGGAGTACCTGAATCAGGGCATAGACCTTTGCGGTCATTGCTCGGAGGAATTCGGGAAGATTTTCCCTGAATGGGACTCTGTAATCGGGGACAACTACATAGACATAAGAACATACGAGGCGCTTTTGATAAGATTGGTCGATGTGATTCGGGAAGACATGGAGAAGACGGAAAAGAAGATTGCCGAGGAAATCAAGGAGGAACGCTGATGCGCAACGGATACTGCTTCTTGGTCGAGCATCTTCCGGACTCAATCGTAATTAACGGAATTGCCAAAAAAATAGACACAAGGGCAACCACGGCCATTGCCATACACCTGAAGCTACAAGAGGATTGTGACGACTTGGAGAAGGCCATATATACAGCCAAGAAACTGTTCTTCGGGCAGCCCTATGAAGTTGTGAAAAAAGATTTCAAGGTAGAGAACGCATATGAGCTGGACAAGTCTATGATGACATACATATCGGGTGCGCCGGAAGTGAAGACATGGAACGAGCTTTCAGCCATCAAAAACGGGGCGTCAATCGATTCATCAGGCAAGGAATCCAAATTACCAGACTTTGATTTTAAACAGGATTCCGGGTCAATTATGGCCGCTTTCAGACAGGTCTATCATCTTTCACTGGACGAGACCTGCAACCTGCACTGGTGGGAGTTCCTAGAGCTCTTCTCAAACCTTCCTGCAGAAGGGAACACGTTCATGGTGAAGAGGCATATCAGGTCGATGAGGATTAACAGTAAGGATTCTTTGGAAAGGAAGACTGCAATAAAAGAGGCCAAGAAAGCCGTGAAGCTCAAGGACACAAGAAGCCCTGAGCAGAAGAAGGCAGAACTTCAAGAGCAACTCAATAATCTAAGCATTTGACGGGGGGGGTTACAAATGCCAAACGCTGACGGACGGGTTTACATACAGATTGATGGCGACAACACCAACCTAAGAAAGGCTCTTAATAACTCAGAATCTTCCCTGCAGGGTCTCAAATCTTTTGTTGTTAAACTGGGTCTCGGAGCTCTTTTTGTCACAGAGTTGAAGAAGGCAATCACGGCCACCAACGAGCTTGAATCGTCAGTCAAGAAGGCAAGTACGCTTTTCGGTGACATCGATGTGGACATGGGGAATCTCTACGAGCGGATCAGAAAGATTTCCTCGGAGACCAACATGGATGCGTCAAGACTTGGTGAGTCCCTCTACACGGCATTGTCTGCAGGAATCCCTGCCACGGAAGATATGGGCGAATCCCTTGAGTTCCTGGAAAGGAGCGCAAGGCTTGCGAAGGCTGGATTCACCGATGTGGACACGGCAGTATCTGCAACAGCGAAGGTTCTCAATGCCTACGGAATGGACGTAGAGAAAGACACCGACAGGGTGCAGAACCTCATGATGGCGACCCAGAACCTTGGAATTGTCACGGTTGACGAATTAGGTTCTTCGCTTGCCCATGTCACACCTACGGCTGCGGCATACGGGGTGACGTTCGAACAGGTCTCGGCATCAATAGCACTCATGACCAAGCAGGGTATGAATGCGGCCAATGCCACGACATTCCTGAATAGGTTCATCTCGGAGCTGGGATCAAACGGAACGCAGGCATCGAAGACTCTTGCGAAAGTGGCAAAGAAGCTGGGATGGTCATCAACAACTCTCAAGGGTCTCATGGAGGACGGGTACACAATAGCAGACATCCTCAAGGCTCTTACAGACCATTCTGACAAGCTTGGAGTTTCTCTTTCTGATTTGTTTGGAGCAGAGCTTGCAGGACGCACAGCCCTGTTCCTTTCAGATACGGAGCAGTTCAACGACATCCTAGACAAAATGGCAGGAGAGACAGACCTTGTAGAACAGGCCTACTCAAAACTGATGGAAACAAGGGCTGAGAAATGGAACAAGTTCAAAAATGACATGAAGAATATGGCGATAAAGATAACCATGTCTCCGGGAGTCCAGAAGATTCTGGATGACCTCATGAATCTGGCAGGGAAACTCGCTCAGAAACTTGAGGATATTGCCCCTGGATTCGTTCATTCGGTACAGAAGATTTACACAGCAGGCTCAATTCTCAAAGCGTGGCTTGAAAGAGAGTTTGAGAATTTCTCCCTGAAGTTCGGAATCTCAATAAGAGTAGTAGACAATGAACTGAAGCAGATAATCGATGACATAAGCAGTGGAGACTTTTTTGGAGCATTGTTCAGAGTTGGAAAGGATGTGCTTACCATTAAGCTTGCAATAAAACTTGTAGAAGGCGTTTTTGAGATCCTCAAGATGAGCATACTTGGAGGGTTTGAGGGAATAGGCGTCTCTGGGACATCTCTTACCCTGCTGGGGCTTACGATAGCGCTTACAGTCCACGAAGCTATGAAATCAGGGGACTGGGGAGATCTGGTCTCAAAACTGGCATCAGGTCTTGTTGCGGCTATGATTGCTGTTGGTTTCACCAACAATCCGGAACTTGGCGTTCTTGCATTCTCCATAGGTGTGTCACTCAATTTTCTTGAGGGTAACAAGATCAAGAGTGCACTCAGAGATTGGACAAGAACATTCGCCAAGATTCAGGACTTCCTCACTGGCGGGGATTCACTACACATAATCGACAGAGAATTTCTGATGCAGGATTACGAATTTCTGAAGAACCTCAGCACTCAGACAGTAGATGAAATTATGAAAATTATGGCTGAACTTGGTGTCGATGCAGACGAAGCATACAAGGAATACAACAGAAGGATAGAGGAGATGTCTAAGGCTCTGAATATCGATGTGGATATGGAAGAACTCATTGACAAGACAGTAAGGGAGCAGGTAGCCAGAGCCACAGGCAAGGTACAACTTTCATTTGGGCAGTTTGGAGAACTCTTGGGGTACGCAATTGAAGCTGGACTCATAGATGGAATCAAGGAAAACTGGAAGATGGAAGACTACCTCGAGATATTCAGCCAACTTCCAGAGGACATCAAGGAACTTTACGGGATACATTCACCTTCCAAAGTTTTCATGGGAATCGGAGAGAACGTCCTTCAGGGATTCATTGACGGCGCCACAGAAGATGCCATGATGACCATGGTGGAGGAGGAATACAGAGACTTCGGAGAGACTATAGCAAAGGCCATTGCGGAAGGATTTTATGATGAAGATCCGATGAAGCTCATCAACGACTACATGGAGGCGAATGCAGCCTTTGATAAATGGTTTAACTGGATTCATTCGGGTTCCTGGAGGACAGACGAAGATTACCTGTCGGGCGTATCTAACAAAAAGGGTGATACTTCAACTCAGAAGGGAAGAACTACTGGAGGAGGTGGCATCAATAAGATAGAAGGATGGACGCTCAATGATGCAGGAAAATGGGTTGAGGCTCCAAAGCCTACGGGGTGGCAGAAATTCTGGTCTGCAATGGCAATGGGAGCAGACACAGGCATAGGGAAACTGTTCGATTTTTCAGAGGGAATGACAGTCATAGAGGACGGAGTTGAGGTTCTTACCGAGAAAGGACAGTTCTGGTCAGATATGATGAATGCAGGAATATCCACAATGCTGTCATCATTCGAGACCTTGGGGGAAGACTTGATTGAAGGCAAGGCAGGGTGGAAATCTTTTGCAAGGGCTGGTCTGGAAGCCCTTGCCTCCATACTTGAGGCTCTAGGATATCAGTTAGCTTCTATGGCAATAAGCACATATCCGAACTTTGCGCAGATGGCACGGTCAGCCATGGGATCAGCGCTTGCCTTTACTGGAGCTGGTTTGGTAAGAGGTTTCGCTGGAAAGTTTGAAAATGGCGGAATCGTTGGAGGAAGAGGTTACACGGGCGACAGGCACATGATTTTCGCCAATGCAGGAGAGCTCATCCTGAGTAGGGCACAACAAGGAGCTATTGCTTCCCAACTTGGAAATCAATCTTTGCAAACAATTAATATTTCGTTCACAGGGAACGTGTTCGGCGATGAGCGAACCATAAGTGAATACGTCTACAACGGTATAAAAACAGCCCAAGCGGAAGGGGTTATAGAAGAATGGTGAACAATATCAGAATCGGTTTTGCGACAAACTCAATGGAATTTACTCCCACAAATGTGTTTAGCTATTCGAACGGATATGACTATTCCTTTGAGAATGGACAGGAGTTCTCATCAATCATAGAGGAAGGCAGTCCTTCCCTCTCTACAGGATTCACCTACGGCTCAACTCCTAAGACCAACACATTCAAAGCCAAAGTCTCAGGATCCATGGCACAAATCAAGGTGCTTGAGCAATATGAACACATCATCGTCTACAAGAACAACGCCCTCGTTTTCTGCGGTTCCAACCCTACGTTCAGCAAGACAATCAAGAAAGGTGTAGGCAGAAATGGGATAAACGAAAGCTATGTCGAAGCACAAATGTCCTTTAGCGACTACTCCAACAGCCTCAAAAACGCAACATTCTCCGTAGATGAGACCTTTGACCTATACTATGCCCCAAGCGACGGAATCACAGTCTGCAACACGTCAGACCCCTCCAAGAGCCTAATCCATATTCTGCTTGGCTACCTGGATCCGTCAGGTAGGTTCTCCCTCCATTTCGGAGACATCCCAGACCTTCTCAAGACAACCATCGTCCAGTACTTCTCGGTCACCTATGAGGACAAGGTTATGTCCATCCTCAAGGATGTGCTTGAACAGGCTGGACTTGCCATGTACTTCGACAGAATGAATATTCACATCATAGACGTCCTTGGAAAACTTTCAGGTACGGCCTGCAACATCCCGAACATCGAATCCAACGCCGTCAAGGAAGGCAGATCTTTCATTGAAATCTCAATTCCCGCCATCCTCATGGCAAGCACGCGCCTTGCACAGGGAGTTGTCGTCTATGATTCCGGGGACATGACCATTGAAGGCAAGGACTGGGCTTGGAGCGACGATGTCTATTATCCAGCCTCTGACATGTATGCCGAGGGTTCGTTCTCCTATAGAAATAAACAGGACAACGAAAAGGAGAAACGCTATTTCAATTTCAGGAAAAGGGATTGGTACGGGGAAATTGGGATGGTTGGAAATGGTGCGATGCTCCATTCATTCAAAATAACAGCCTCCGGTGTAAAATACAGAGTCATGAACGACGGAGTACTGAGAAGAAAATTTAGGCTCAGGCAATGCGCCGACGTACTTCTGTTCAAGTACTCATCTGCCTTTAGGCCAACTGATAACTGGAACAAAGAAGAAACGGAATGCGACTACATCTATTCCGTTGCCATGGCCCAGCGATACGCCGATGCACTCATGTATCGGAAGAAGTCTCAGGCTACGTACTATGACTTCTACGCTGACACTTCCGAGGACTACCCAAACGGCTACCCAATCAATATGGTCATCACCCTGCAAGGCACTGACGAGACGAACCCCCTGTTACTTATTACAACCAAAACAGACAAATTCGACTCCTTCGGTGGCTATACATACAGGGCAATACCCTATGACCGTGGCAATGTAAGCCTATCCGCTTCCTACATAGAATCCAAAGAATCCCTGCCTGTTCCAGATTCGAGTTTCACTGTGGCCTTTTCGAGAGACATTATTGAATGTGATACCAGTCACATCCCGATTGATGCAATGGCTGTCAGAATAACGGTGAACATCAAAAACAGACTCTTGACGCCGACTCTAACCATCAACGGTACCGTAGTATCAATGGCTCGTGAGCAGGTTGAAGTCCAAGTCGGCAACGAAAGCGAAAAAGCTGACACCAATAACTGGATCTACGATCTGGATGCTAACCTTGATGGCGGAGACACTTCACAAATTATAGTCACAGTTAATGGGACAACCTCCAAACATACAATCTCAAAGCTGATTCCAGGCGCCAAGGGTGATGACGGCTACACCATGCTGACAGTAATGCTGTATCAGAGAAGTTCATCAGCTCCGATGAAACCATCCCAGAGTGCCACCTACAACTTTGAGACCAATACGATAAGCGGGGTGTTCCCGTGGTTGTCGGCAGTTCCTTCCGGTGATGAGACTCTTTGGGTCATACACGCCACAGCGGCGACACGAAGCACAGTGACCGATGACATAGAACCTTCTGAGTGGAGTGAACCTGCAATCATGGCCAAGGACGGTCCCAAAGGAGACAAGGGTGATGACGGTGTTACAAGATACTCCTATTTCGCATATGGTACATCATCATCAGGCGCGAATTTCAATAAGACACCTTTTGATGCTGCAACACACATCGGTGTATGCGTAACTACATTATCAACACAACCTACAAATCCAGATGTCTACACATGGTCTTTGACAAAGGGCAGCATAGGACCACAGGGACCACAAGGGCCAACGGGGTCTCAAGGTCCGGCAGGAACTCCTGCAAGAGGCATCCTCATGTCTGCAAGCTCCATTTTGGTGAGTGCCGATAGAAGGGCTGCCGGCAGTGTAACACCCGTTGTAAAGCTGACAATCACGAGGCAGAATCTCCCCGGCACAAACGGGACTCTCAAGATAAACAACATAAACACATCCGTAACCTGGATAGGTTCAATGGGTACTGCTGATGTCTATACTGCTGATGTTCATATGGCTATAGCTTCTCTTGACGACAATGTATGCGAGTATACGTGCTCATACAACGGACAGACCTATAGCGCTGTATTAACGATAAAGCGCAAGGACGACACCGAATACGGACGGTTTCTCGGAGCACTTGCAAGTGCTCCTTCCAATAGTGGCGCATTGGATGGAGACTATTTCGTCTGGAACGGAGGCAGCGGATATACTAAGGGTGTCACCTATCGCTTCAACGGTTCGAATTGGACGCAGATGGGCACGAATGAGCCGGAGAAGCTGCTCAGAGCCTTGACTGCAATGAAGGTAGCCGGTGTTGACTTTTCGACATTTAACAATCCCAATACTGTCAGCTGGTTTGCACAGATCATATCGGATCAGGTGATAGCCAACACAATAAAGGCCATAAACGGATTCTTTCGAGATATAACTGTTGATGGAAACTCAACCCTGAAAGGCAACGTCGATAACTTTGCATTCCAAACATTCACCGAAAGCGAGTCAACGAAAGATGTGTCGTTATCATTTCTTGTCAACAATACAAGCTACGCACAACTTGACATCCCTGGAGGAACCTACCGCACACGTTTCATAAACATAAAGAAGATTCCTATAAACATGACTTTCAAGGAGATTTACAGATTTTGGGGCGGCCCTGCAGGAGAGGTCTACAATGCGAAGAGCGGCTCCATTACGGTTGACGGAACCACGTACTCAACCAGCACCCATAGCATAACGATAATGTACAACCCTATGGTCTTCTCAATATATGCCATCCCGAACGGGGCATCAGATGGCGGGAGAATAGCGAGCTTCTCGTTCAAGACCGACAACGACTACTATCCTGTCGATGACACGGCAACGATATGGATACCTACAGACTCGGATGTCAGCGCATCGCTGAAGACCTCAAACAAATATACAATATCGTCATGCTCACTCGTGATTGAGACATACAGAATCGCCGGGGCTTACATACAGAACATGATACCGAAATTCGGAAAGGATGTAATGATAGGTTCACCTGAAAGGCGTGTTACGCAGGTCAACGCCAGGGATGTTGCGGCCCTTACTGTCATAGCTTACAACAAGATATTCGGACAACTTGGGGATAATAGCTGCAATGATGATGTATATGCTAACAATCTATATGCGAAAGGTGGGCGTGTCAGCATCGGAAAGGGAGACCCGGCACAGAGTACTGGCTCTTTTTCCTCGACTCTTTCCGTCAATCAGATTTTGCCATTCTACACTGGAAATTTTATAGCTAAGACCATTGGAGCTGAGAATAGCCATTACAATGATGGATGGATTAACACTGTACATGGGGACTTGCAAGGTAACGTGAATGTTGATAAAGACAATGGTCCTGCGAACAACGGCTGCAAGGTCTACGGCGCCGTTGTGAATCCGGGGTGATAGTATGGCATGGTTTATAGGTGATTTAATAACAGCAAGTAAGCTCTCAAATGAAAATTACAACAACTATGGGTATTTTGAGGGGACACTGCCAGATAGCTCCGACTGGATAGAGAATTACATTGGCAACAACGGGCAGGTATATTCTCATGTTGCCGCAGGGACTACCCTGTTTTGGGGGCGCTTCCGCTGTGGCTTGTTCGGCGGCGGGAAGCTGAGAGTGAAGAAGT
>JBQNAT010000001.1:0-212405 GCA_052170315.1 Sphaerochaeta sp. | reverse complement strand
TTTGTCGCATTGCTTATAATACTCTGCCTCAGCGCTCAGAGTGTATTCGCATGCACGATTTTTGCTGTCGGAAAGCTTGCGAGCTCCGATGGCTCAACCATGGTTTCACACACCTGCGATTCAAGAGGCGATGACCTCAGGCTTTGGCTCATACCGTCCATGCCTGCAGGAACCGAAAGGGAAATCGTTCTTGACGGACGCGAGGGTGCAGACTTCTCGCAGTTCCCAGAGGTCAAGGATTACGGCGTAAGAGGAATGGCTCTTGACACCTACACAACGGAGAAAGCCACAAACCGCTACATACATGCTATGTATTCGTTCATGAATGACAAGGGCCTTGCCATGGGCGAGTCCACATGCGCCATCAACGGAAACATAGAGCAGGGAAAGAAAATCAGGGAAATCTACAGGAATTATGACGGCATAATTGACTGCTACATGCTCCAGGATTTGGCTCTTGAGAACTGTTCGACGGCGCGCGAAGCAGTTGAGTTCATGGGTTCTGTAATCAACGAGCACGGTTGGAACGGTTCACCCGAGTGTATCAACATCTGTGACGGAAACGAGGCCTGGATAATGGAATGCTACGGCGCGCACGTATGGGTAGCGGCAAGAGTTCCTGATAACGCTGTTTTCGTAGCTGCCAACAGAGCAAGAATCAACTTCTTCAATGACCATGACCCGGAGAACTATCTCTACGCGCCTTCCCTTAAGGACTTTGTCAAAGAAAACAACCTCTGGGACGGCACAAACTGGGACGAATTCATCCCCTGCTGGACATTTGCCCCGTACGGTTATAGACCCTATTCAACAAGGCGTGAGTGGAGAGCTATGTCTCTTCTCAATCCCGAGCTTGGCGCAACGCTGGACCCCGAAGAGAAGGAGCCCGACCGCAACTGGCCGTGTTTCGTAGTTCCGACCAGTAAGGTATCCGTCCAGGACATCTACGAAATCTGTGGAGACTACTATCAGGGCACGGAATATGACATTTCCGAATCCATCTGGGGCGGAGAGTTCGGCGACGCGCTCAACCCGGCACAGGATTTCTCACAGCGAGCAATCAACAGCTACCGCTGCACCTATGTTCAGATTGCGAACGTCAAGTCATGGCTTCCGGCCGAGGCCAGATGTCTGGTTTGGTTCGGCTACGGCGCATCGGATACCAACTACCTGACACCGCTGTTCGGTTCAATGACAGAGCTTGACCCAATGTTCTCAAAGGGCCTCAGGTCAGAGTATGACCCGGAGTCCGGCTGGTGGAACACTCTGCTTGTACAGCAGCTTGCAAGAATCAACTACAGGATGGCAAGAGAAGACATCCACACAAAGAGAGCAGCTCTTATGAGCACGCAGTACGATACTACTTTTGCCGTACAGAATCAGGCTGCAAAGATGATTAAGAACGGTCAGAAGGATGCAGCTGTCGCGCTTCTTACAACATTTGCCAACGCGCAGGCTAAGATGTGGGCAGGTGAATGGAAAGAACTCACAGGCGAGCTTATCACAAAGTACATGCTCGGCGCAGTTTACATGAACACAAGAACCGCTCAGTACACTGACTTCTGGAAGGAGCTCAGAGCTTCAGAATGGGGACAGTACAAATAAGGGAGTCTTTAGAAAATGAAGAAATTTTTTACAGTTTTACTGGCTGTAATGCTGATAGCCCTTCAGGGCGCAGCCGCATGTACCATCTTCGCGGTTTCAAAAGGCGCAACGGCTGACGGTATTACAATTACATCACATACCTGCGACTCCACAGGTGATGACCTGAGAGTCTGGGTAATCCCGTCCTTTGAGGCGGGGGAAAGAGACCTTGTCCTTGACGGCCGTGCCGGAGCCGACTATTCAAAGTTTCCCGCAGTCAGGGATTACGGTTTAAACGGAATGGTTCTTGGTACTCTTAATTATGAGAAGCCCACCAATCAGTATCTTCACGGGATGTATTCATTCATCAACGACAAGGGTGTTTCGATGAACGAGTCCACATGCTGGTACTGGACAGAAACCGAGCAGGACAAGAAACTAAGCGATGCTTTTGCCAAAGATGAGGGTATAGTAGACTGCTACATGCTTCAGGACTATGCCCTTGAAACCTGTTCAACCGCCCGGGAGGCTGTTGAGAAGATGGGCGCTCTTGTTGAAGAGTACGGCTGGTACGGCACCAACTCCTGCGAATGTGTCTGCGTCGGTGACGGAAACGAAGCCTGGGCAATGGAGTTCTACGGCGGAAAGATTTGGGTTGCGGTAAGAGTTCCCGAAGGCGCGGTCTTTGTATGTGCCAACAGAGCCAGAATCAACCATTTTGATTTCAACGACCCGGAGAACTATCTCTGTTCGGCCAACATAAAGGAATTCGCTGTTGACAACGGGCTTTGGGACGGTAAGAGCGATTTCATTCCGTGCAGGATTTTCTGCCCAAGAAGCGATGCCTACTCTGTTAACAGAGAATGGTCAGCCCTTACTCAGCTGAACCCGAATCTTAATATTAACAGGCTTGACCCCGACCACGATATTAACTGGCCGCTTTTCGTTTATCCCGCGGAGCCTGTTACGGTTGATAAGATTTACAGGATATGTTCCTCCAACTACGAGGGTACGGAAATTGATGTCACCAGGACAATAGAGGCCGGTGCTTTCGGCAACCCGCTTAATTCCAACAACACGCTCAGAACCATCAACTGCTACCGCTGTACCTACATTCAGATTGCTGCTGTTGACGCTTCTCTGCCTGAAGAGGCAAGATGTCTCGCTTACTTCGGCTGGGGCGCACCGATAAGCACATACCTTACTCCCGTATTTGCTTCGCAGAAGTCTCTTCCTTCCTTCTTTGGTCGCGGTATGAGAGATACCTATGACCCTGAATCCGGGTGGTGGCTAAGTGAAGTTGTCCAGATGCAGGTTCAGAGAAACTTCAAACTTGCCATTGAAGACGTCAGGGCTGCCAGAGATGCGAAGATGGCTTCCGTCTACCAGCAGACTAGGGCAGCTCAGGAAGTTGCCGCTTCAATGATAGAGCTCGGACAGAAGGACGCTGCGCTTGATTTCCTTACTTCCTACGCGAACAGCACCGCAACGAACTGGTTCCAGACATGGCAGAATCTGAGCGCTTCGCTTGAGGCCAAGTACGCGCTTGGAAACGTAAACATGAAAGTCCCGCGTGAGCCTGACGCATGGCGCGCAGTAAAGGATACTGTCTTAGAGTGACGTTTAATAGGAGACATAAATGGGAAAATTAAAAACGGCATTTGCAATTCTGCTTGTAGTCTTAGCGTGTCAGGCTGCATTTGCAGGCGGTTTTACTGCAGTGGGTGAGGCTGATTCGGCTGTTACCGCGCCGCTTGCCGCCGCCTGCGATGTCCTGCTTTACAGGCTTGAAAAAGTACAGGAGCCTGTAGCCTTTCTTATGGAGCAGGCTGGTCTTGCGAATGAGCAGATAGATGAAATTCTTTATGTTTACGGTATTAACGGCGGCTATGAAAGCCTGACAACAAACGAAGAGATCGCTGTCCTGTTTCCAAGGGGCGTAGAGGCTTCATCTGCGCAGGATGCCTACAGAAGGGCGGCTATCCATCTTGCGGCAAGGGCTGCGAAGGGTCAGCTTGCCGCAGACTCCGCGGAGATTAAAGCCGCAGAAGAGAGATACAGCCTTGTAGGTTATGACTTCTGCTTCACCCTTACCGATGATACAATAGTTTTCAGGTATCTGGATGTCGCGGGCAAAGATGAAGTTCCCCTCATTGCTTCCGCTTTGATGAAAGTTCTTCCGGGAGCCGTTTCATTCACGACTCCGAAGGGCGGAGAAATTGATATCCTTACCTCCGGCATGACAGAGCGCGGATTCAAAGCCTTTGTCAGGTTCGCAGAAGGCCTGATTTACGAAACCATCTATTAAGATGTTCTGTTTCGAACAAATCATTTGATTTTTCAGAGGTGTCGCGCAAACGGCGCCTCTGATTTCATTTTGAAGGGAGCTGCACAGCTGTATGCAAAGGCGTTTTGTACGTAAAAATTTTTTCCGTAAAGGCATAGATACGATTTATGTCGCCGCCGCCCTTGTTACGGCCCTGGCGTTTTGCGCCGCCGTTATGATAAGCGCAGGTACGGAGACTACACAGTATGCTTCCCTTCAGCTTTCAGCCGCGCAGAAAATGGCTGACGCGGAGCTGTACCTTAAGGAAAAAATGCTTGCTCTGGGTATTGAAGCGGAGCCTGATGACCTTAACGGCATGCTGCTTTTCGGCCCCGAATTTACAGAGCTTACAAGCACTCCCGGCTCCGTTGAAGCCAAGCGTTCAAGTTTTAACCCCAATTTTGCCGCGGCAATGGTGCGTTACTACAAGCAGGCAGGACTTAAGGAAGGAGACACCGTTGCCATAGGAACAAGCGGTTCTTTTCCGGGTCTTGCAATTGCCGCTGTCATAGCTGCTTTTGATTACGGTCTTAAAGCCAAAGTTATAGCAAGTCTTGGAGCGTCAATGCACGGCGCAACGCGCGTTGAATTCAATATTTTTGACATACTTCTTGCTTTACGCGAAGGCGGATTTGCGGATTTTGAGCTTACCGGCATCTCGCGCGGGGGCGCCAATGACCGCGGCGGAAGCGTGCTTGAGGGAATGTTCTTTGAGGGGACGGCGCTTCTTTCGCACGAAATCTGCCTTGAAACTTCCGAAAAAACCGGTGCGGTCTACATCAATACGGACAACCTTGCGCAAAACATCCGTATCCGTCTTGAGCTTTACGGCAATGCGGATATGTTCGTAAATATAGGAGGGGCATCTGTAAACAGCGGAGTCTCTACCGGCAGTCTGAATATTCCGTCAGGTCTTGCGCTTGATTTGCCTTTCATTCCTGATAATGAATTAAGAGGGCTTTGCTTTGAATACGCCGCTCGCGGAATCCCGGTGCTGAATCTTCTTAACGTGAAAAAGCTTTGCGCTGACAACGGCATTGCCTTTGACCCTGTGCCCATGTCAGCTCCCGGCGACGGCGGCGTTTATGCTGAAACGCATTACAATTTCGCTCTTGCGGTTTTAGGGGCTCTGCTTTCTGTCTGCATCCTTGTCGCCGGTATCGCGGTTTCTAAATTTCGTAAAAAAATTTAAATATATTTTAGTTTCGTGGTAGCTAAGAGTTGACATGTGTTTCTGTTTACAGTAACATCCTGAAATAAGAAATGTGTTCTGTTATATAGAAACACATGTGCTTCGGATGCTTCGGAGGAATAACTAAATGAGGAAAGCCGTATATTTTATTCTTATTCTGCTCTTTGCGGTTTCGGCAGTTTTTGCCGGAGGTTCAAAAGAGGACGTTTCAGGCCTTGGCCGGAAGGGGGAAAAGACCTACAAAGTCGGTATCTGCAATTTCGTTGACGATGCGTCCCTGAACCAGATTGTGAACAATATCAGGATAAGGCTTTCAGAGATAGAGGCGGAGCAGGGTGTTAAGTTCACGGTGTACTATGACAACTGCAATGCCGATGCCAATGTGCTGAACCAGATAATTGCCAATTTCATATCGAATAAAGTTGACCTTATGATAGGGGTTGCGACCCCGGTGGCTATGGCAATGCAGGCCGCCACGGAAGAAAACCGTATACCGGTGGTGTTTTCGGCCGTTTCAGACCCGATTTCTGCCGGTGTGGTGGAGTCCCTTGAAAACCCGGGCGGCAATCTTACGGGGACTTCGGATTTTCTTGACAGCCATGCAATACTTAATTTGATTTTTGCCCTTAAACCTGAGGCAGATAAGATTGGTCTTCTTTATGATATTGGTCAGGACTCGTCCGCGACACCGATAAAAGAGGTCAAAGACAGCCTTTCCAAACGCGGGGTGGCTTACATAGAGCGTACAGGCACTACGGTTGATGAAATTGCGCTTGCCGCAAAGGCCCTTATTGCGGACGGCGTTGACGCCGTGTTTACTCCTACGGACAACACTGTAATGACTGCGGAGCTTTCAATTTATGAGGCTTTTACTCAGGCCGGTATCCCACATTTCGCAGGTGCCGATTCTTTTGCACTTAACGGTGCGTTTTTGGGCTATGGCGTTGACTACGCCAACCTTGGGCGCGAGACTGCTTCAATGGCGGCGGATATTCTTATCAGCGGCAAAAATCCGGCAGAAGTTCCGGTGCTGACATTTGACAACGGAACTGCTACAGTTAACGTTGAAACCGCGTCTGCGCTGGGGAAAACCTTTGAGGAACTTAGCGCTGCCTTTGCTCCTTACGCGACTAAGGTACAGCCTATCAATACGGCGGAGAGCTTCTGAGATGGATTTGATAATTACAGCGCTTGAACTGGGACTGATGAGCTCGCTCACAGTCCTTGCTCTTTTTCTAAGCTACAGCATGCTTGGGGTCTGCGACCTTTCAACGGACGGGTGTTTTACATTCGGCGCGGCTGTTGGCGCAATAGTTGCTCTGGCAGGGCATCCCTATCTTGCCGTTGCCGCCGCCATGGGGGCCGGGGCGCTTTCGGGTTTGGTAACCGCCGTCCTTCAGACTAAAATGGGCGTGGACAGTCTGCTGTCGGGAATAGTTGTAAATACGGGGCTTTATTCTGTAAACATTGCCGTTATGGGAAATACTTCGCTTCTGAACATGAATAAGACTGAAACCATCTTCACAAAGGCAAGGGATTTTCTTTCAGGCACGATGCTGGCAGCGCAGTACAAAATGTTCGTCATTGTCATTGCCGCTGCTCTTGCGGTGCTGTTTCTTGCCTTTTTCCTGAAAACACGCGCAGGTCTTGCCATCAGGGCCACGGGCGACAACCCTGACATGGTGCGCTCTTCCTCAATAGACCCTTCGCGCACGACAATCATTGGGCTTTGCATTGCCAACACCTTCACAGGCCTTTCCGGCTGCCTTCTTGTCCAATACCAGAAGTCCGTGAACGTGACCATAGGTTCAGGCATGCTGACAATTGCCCTTGCATCGCTTCTTATAGGCGGCACCTTCATGGGCAAAACCCGTTCCGTTACTATCAGGGCCCTTGGAGCGGTGCTTGGCGCCTTCATTTTCCGCCTTGTTTATACCGCGGCTCTGCGCCTGAACATGCCGGCTTTCATGCTGAAACTGGTATCGTCTGTAATTGTTGTCCTTGCAATTTCAGGTCCATATCTCCGCAGGCGTTTCCCGCTTTTCATGCGCATGCTTTCCCATTCTCATAGGGCTTATGTTCAGGGCGATGTTAATGCCGATGTTGATAAGGCTTCCCGCATGGCAGGTTCCGAGTGCTATGTTAATGCCGATGTTAATGCCGATGTTGATAAGGCTTTCCGCATGACAGATTCCGAGTGCGATGTTAATGCCGGCGCGCTTATGACCGGTTCACGGGATGACACAGATAAAGCCGATATCGGAACCAATTCCTCAAGCCTCTTCGATACAGGCAAAAAGGAGATCTGAAATGATGGAACTAAGAAACGTTTCAAAGACATTCAACCCCGGGACACAGGATGCCAAAAAGGCTTTGGATAATTTTTCGCTGAACGTTAGAACCGGCGATTTCATAACCATAATAGGTGCCAACGGCGCAGGAAAAAGCACCCTGTTCAATGCCATATGCGGCAATTTCATTGCAGACAGCGGGAGCATAATCATTGACGGCGAAGACGTAACTTTTACTCCTGACCACAAAAGAGCCAAATCTATAGGAAGGCTTTTCCAGGACCCACTGAAAGGCAGCGCTCCAAACATGAGCATTGAGGAAAACCTTGCCCTTGCCGCCGGACGCGGAAGCTGGTTCAGCCGCGTCACAAAACAGGACAGAGCAGACTTCAGGGAGCGTCTTTCCCTTCTGGGAATGGGACTTGAAGACAGGTTGCGCCAGCCTGTAGGACTTCTTTCAGGAGGCCAGCGGCAGGCTCTGACACTGATGATGGCTACTTTCAATCCTCCTAAGCTCCTGCTTCTGGACGAGCACACCGCCGCTCTTGACCCCGGCACGGCCGAAAAGGTTTTGGAGCTGACTCTGAAAATTGTAAAGAAGGACTCCATAACCTGCATGATGATAACACACAACATGCAAAGCGCCATTGATATGGGAAACAGGCTTCTGATGATGAACCACGGCCGCCTTATCCTTGATACCGAAGGCTCTTCAAAGTCAGCGCTCACTGTTAGTGCTTTAGTTGAAATGTTCCGCCTGAAAGCCGGCAGGGCTCTTCAGACTGACAGGATGCTTCTTTCCGAGCGCGATTGAGCTGTAAGCTGTGAGCTGACGGCTTGGTAAGTCTGTTGCCTGCTGTGAAAAATGCGCTATATTTGAAGCACAGGAGTAAATTAAATGATTAAAGTATTTGGAAGCGAAATGTGTCCTGACTGCAGGAACTGCGAACTTAATTTCAAAACCTACGGTATTGAGTACGAGTATATTGATATAAATAAAAGCCTGAGAAATCTTAAGGCTTTTCTGATTTACAGGGACAGCGAGAGTGTCTTTGACCACCTTAAGGCTGTAAATGATATAGGAATCCCTGCCTGTATTGACGAGAACGGCCATGTCTTCACTGACTGGGAAGGCTATGTGGAAAAACTTGGTCATCAGGTGCTTTCCGAAGACGACCCCGCTGCCGGACATGCCTGCAGCCTTGACCGTAAGGGCTGCTGAGTCCTGCCTTAGGCTGTTTTGCCTGCAGGCGGTTTAAGCTTGATTTCTACTTTTTTATCTGAAAAATTATAAAAAAGTAGAAAGTTTCGTCTTTTTAAGGAAAAACTTTAAGAAAAAGTAGAAATCGGTTATGTTTATGGTATGAAAAAGGCTCAAATTCTATCAATTATTCAGCATCGTTCAAACGAATTGACCGCTTTAGACGAAAAACTTCAAAAATTGGAAGTTCAGAGCTCCGAAGGAAGCATAAACCTGAAGATGCAGTCCGGCAAGAACCGTTTCTTCTATAGAACTAAGGACGGCAGGCAGGTTTATCTAAAAGATAGAAAGCAAATAGCGGCTCTTGCGCAGAAGATGTATAACTCAAAGCTGAAGGCAGCGGCTGAACTTGAGAATGAACGCCTTAAGAAATGCATGAATGTTCTAAGCAGGGATAAGAATCCTGATTTGGACAGCATCTACGAAAAGCTTCCCGAAGATTTGAAGCCGTTTGTTGAGCCTGATGTGATTACAGATGAGGGCTATTCCGTCTGGTGGCTGAAACACAGCCCAAAAAAAGCCGACTATGGGACTTATCTTACTTTGGGCGGAGAGAAAGTCCGCTCAAAGAGCGAAGTGATAATTGCGGACAGGTTGTTTTCGGCCGGAATCCCATACCATTACGAACTTCCGGTTTCTTTTACGGGGGTTGAGCTGTTTCATCCCGATTTCACTGTTCTTAATAAGAGAACAAGAGTTCAGTATTATTGGGAGCATCTTGGGATGGTAGATACTCCTACGTACTGGGCGGATACTCAGGTAAAGCTTGAAAACTTTGCCAAGTTCGGTATTTTCCCGGGCCAAAAGCTTCTGCTGTCATTTGAAAGTTCAAAGAGACCGTTAAGCGTTGAATATGTAGACAGCCTGATAGAAGCGTTTTTGAAGTAAGTCGGGATTGCGGAAGCAATGCATCAGCTTGCCTGAGGCTCCGGAGCTGGAGTTTCATCGTAGGATTTGAGCATCAGCAGGAAACGTATCTTATAAATGGAATTCTCAAGAGCCTGAGCAAGGGGCAGGGTATCGGTTTCGCCCGGCTGGTTTTCGTTAAGCTCCCTGCCGTAGTCTCCCATTATTACAACACTGTCCCTGTTTTTTTCAAGGGCTGAAGACGAAACTTCTTTTGTTCCTGTATTCCATTTACAGTTTCTGAATGCCGCATGGCCGTCCTTGGCTGTTACGGCAGAGGCGCCGAAAAGACGGCATATCATGGGACGCCATTTGTATACGGAGCAGTGGAAGACGCTGTTCTTTCTGTAGAGCGGACAGCCGCCGGGGTTTTCCGATTCGGAGTGAAGCAGTTTCAGAACATCGGAGTCGCGACCTTCAAGGATAAGGCCATAAGCAAGATAGTCGGACTCCAGCGGAGTAATGTCCGGATTGAAATGCTCGCAGCAGGTGCCGCAGCCTTCCTTGCAGTGTATGCGGAATTTTTCCTGAAACAGGTTCTGCGCACTCTCAAGCTTTTCATAGAGCTTTTTCATTATGTCAAGACGTTCTGCAAGATTTGTTCCTTCCAGCTCTTTGAGTATTTTATCGTTTTCCATGGCGCTTTTTTCTCCGATGGAAAAAATAATGAAAAACCGATTTATTTGTAAACCGGTTTTCAGAAAAATTGTAATTATTTTGCAGACAGAGCCTTGAGAAGCGAATCACTTTCTTGAAAGAGATTTTTTGAAATAGTTGAGCCAGCGTTTGATTATGGTGAAATTTGACTTTGTTTTTGCGGCTTTTGCCGCGTCTTCTTCCGTGGCAAGGGCATCGACCCGTTTCATTTCATCCCAGCGCCTGACTAACCACATGTACATGTCGGACTCGGTCTGTCCGGGAAATTCGGGAAGGAGATGTTCGCGCTCAATGGCATCCGCAATTGGCATGTAGACATTGTTGAACCAGTCTATCGCACCTTCACGGAAGGAAATTTCGTCCTTGCGGTTCTCGTTCATATAGTATTTGTGAACCATGATGTGGTTGACCATTTCGGGATAGGAACCCGGGGCGGAGAAAACGATTCTGTCCATGGGAAGATAGGTGGGGTTGAACTGTTCAATAAAGCGCTTGCGCTCGTAGGCTACGACACGCTGGCGTATTTCGTTAAGCGTTATGCCTTCTTCAAGCGGTATCTTTGAAGTAAGCTCTACGACTTCCGCGTCTATGAATTCTACGCCCTGGGTGCGTGCAACTGATACGCGGTGGTTTCCGTCTCTGACGAAATACCAGTCTCCCAGTTTATATACTGAGATGGGCGGAAGGATTATGTCTTTAAGCCTTGCGTCGTCTATGCTTTCCCAGCGGGCCTGCAGATGCGGGTTTTTGGGGTAAAAGGCTGATGAAAAGTCGTGATATCTGTTTTCCGAACCTATGATTTTATTTATCGGGATGGCTTTCATGCCCATGTATGATTCGGATTCGGGTTTTATCAGTTTGGTTACTTCGTAGAAGGATAAGAGGTTTGGATTATTCCATTTCAGAGTGGAGAAAAAGCTCTGAAAGACAGCACGGCGTCTGGCTTTTCCAAAGTCATCCGATACTGCTAAATTATCTGTCATTGTCGTCTCCGATTTCACAGTCTATGAGATAACTCCCATAAACGTTTATTACTTTTGTATCTTTATACCGGTTTATTCTGGGCGCGTTCTGGTCGTCCAGATGCACATGCCCGTGGAGAAGGTATTTTGGGCTATATTTGTCCATAAAGTCAAGGAAGCATTTGAAGCCTTTGTGGCAAAGGTCCTTCCCGTCTCCGATTTCAAACGGAGGGGCGTGCGTTATGAGGATATCCAGATAACGTCCGTAGCGCAGTTTATTCATCATAAGAAGGGGAGCAAGACGGCTGATGCGCCGCCTCATCTGTACTTCCGTATACTGGCTGTCTCCGTTGTTGTAGCACATGGAGCCGCCAAGTCCGGCTATCAGCAGGCCGGTGCGTTTGTCGCGCATGCACTTTCCGTCTATCATGAAGCCGTAAAATTTTTTTGTTCCGTCTATCTGAAAGCTTTTGTAATTGGAGCTTTCCCGGTTCATTTCCTGGTCGAAGGTTGTCAGATTGTGGTTTCCGAAAACGTAGTAAACGTCACGCTTAAGCATGGTTGCCAAATAGTCGTGGCTTTCAACCGGCATGTCGCCGCAAGAAAAAATTATGTCCGTTCCTTCATATATTTTTGATACGTTTGAGGAAAATGCCAGAGAATCTGTTGTATCGGAAACGCATAACAGCTTCATTGTATGTAATTTATCAGCATGGCGGCTTTTTTTCAATTAAGATATTTGTGTAGTTGTCCGGCCGTTACAGTTATTGTTGTAGCTGTTTATTGTTGTAGCTGTTATTAGCGGCGCATGCGTAAATATTGTATAATAAATATGTACAATGAGTAAAAATAAAAAGGTAAAAGGGGGCTTTGAATGGAAGAAGAGGTGAGGGTTTCGCTTGATGATTTCAGGGCGGTGCTTATAGACAAGCTTGAAAAACACAAGGTGGGAGAAGCGGAAGCAAAAAAGGTCGCGGATATATTTACCCGCAATGCCGCGGAAGGAGTGATTTCCCACAGCGTACTGAGGGTGGTAAGGCTTATCGCAAGTTACGACAGCAAAATGGCAATACCGGGGAATATGCCGATTCCGGTATCCTGCTTTGCCGCTGCGGAACGCTATGACGCCAACAGGACAATCGGGGTAATTGCCGCGTCTTTTGCCATGGAAAGGGCCTGTGAGCTTTCACAAAAGTACGGAATTGGAATGGCGGCTTTAAAAAGAGCCAATCACTGGATGCGGGGCGGTTACTACGGCTGGCTTGCGGCTGAAAGGGGTAAGGTGGGTATCTGCTGGACAAATACAATGCCGAATCTTCCAAGCTGGGGCAGTAAAGTGAGCAATATCGGCAATAATCCTTTCATAATGGCTGTTCCCGGGACGGACGGTCAGCACATGATTCTGGATACATCCATGTCGCAGTTTTCAAACGGAAAGCTGGAAGTCATGAGAAGAGCCGGCAAAATGCTTCCGGTTGACGGAGGCTACGATGAAAGCGGCAGCCTTACACGGGTGCCCGGAGATATAGAAAAGACAAAAAGGTCACTTCCCATGGGGTTCTGGAAGGGCTCAAGCATGTCCATCCTTCTGGATACGGCGGCCGCGATACTTTCGGACGGGGACGATACGGCTTCCGTCAAACGCTACATAACCGCAAACGGCGTGGACGAGTGCGACCTGAGCCAGGTTTTTATTGCCGTTGACCCTGAAACTCTTGGCGCTGAACGCATGGCGGAGATAGAAAAATCCGTGAAAGATAATATACACAATGCTCCAAGGGCAAATGAAAACTTTGCCGGACGATATCCCGGTGAGCGCGCCCCTCAGGACAGAGCCAGAGCTATGAAGGAGGGGATTCTGATTCCCGCCGAAGCGTGGAGGCAGATTTCAGAGCTGTGATTCTGCGGAGTTTGCGGTACGGCTTCTGTTTCTTTAAACTGTTAACAGAGCCCCTTTCTTTTTATCTGTCTCCTCCGTAGGCTTCTTTTCCAACGTAATCCATTTTTCCCTTGCGCGGACGGTGTTCCGTTTCATTCCAAAGCCTATCTGCCGTAATTTTCCATTTTGCCGCTACATCTACGCAACGGTTACAGTAGTCACAGGCTTTCTCAGGAGCCATTACATCTGTAGACTTGGCGCCTGATTTTTCAACTATCTCCGTGAGCATTCCCGGATTATCAAGAACGGGACATGGCCTTAGCATATTTGCCGAAAACGGCTGATGTTCGCGGTATTCCATGAACAAAGGCGACTGATATGCTTCCATAAGGGTCTTTTTGCGGATATTGGAATCTGAATAGTGCATAAAAGCGCATGGCTCTATATCGCCGTTTGCGTTTATATGCAGGTACGCGCGTCCGGCGGCGATGCATCCGCGAACGGCTTCGCCGTCATTCCAGAAGTCCATGGTGAACAAGGGTTTTGTTTTGCGGAATTTTTTTATCTGTCTGTACATAAACTCTCTCTGACCGGGTGATACCATAAGTTCCGGCACAGCATCCGCTCCAATTGGCATATACGTGAAGAACCAGGCAAACTTCGCGCCCATTTCTATCATAAAATCTATGTATTCTTCGCTGCCTATGACTTCAGTATTGGCGCTGGTATAACAGCATGAAATCCCGAAGAGGAGTTTACGCTTTTTCAGCCGTACCATTGCCTCTATCACTTTATTATAGGTTCCGTATCCTCTTCTTGCGTCGGTTGCTTCTTCAAAGCCCTCAATGCTTATGGCCGGTATAAAGTTTCCTACGCGGAGCAGTTCATCGGCAAATGCGTCATCAATAAGAGTTGCGTTCGTGAAAGCAAGAAATGCGCATTCCGGGTGCATTTCGCAAAGTTTTATAAGATCCGCTTTACGAACCAGAGGTTCTCCTCCGCTGTAAATATATACAAAGGTGCCATGCTCGGTACCCTGACGGATGATGCTGTCAAGCTCGTCAAGCGTGAGGTTCAGCCTATTACCGTATTCGGCGGCCCAGCAGCCTACGCAATGAAGGTTGCAGGCGCTTGTGGGGTCCATAAGAATGGCCCACGGAATGTTACAGTTGTATTTTTCACCGGTTTCGTGTTGAATCTGAGTTCCGATAAGTGAGCCGTTGATTACAGCTGAATTCACAAGTTTTTTTCTCTGGTTTGAATCCACATCTGTCCATATGCTCCTGATTAGTTTTGCCCAGTTGCTGTTCGGGTCGTCAAGTGAAGCTTTTATAGCCTTTACCTGCGAACTTACCGCGATTTTGTTTGAGTCATGTTTTTCCAGCCAGTCGAGTAATTTGGGTATATTCTTATCCGGGTCTTTATCCAAATAAGAATAGACAGTCTTTACCTCTAACACTTTGATTTTATCACTTAAAGTCATAGCTTATTTCTCCTTTTAGTCTTTCAAAATGTTAATGGACAAAAGTTCTGTTTACAGTGTTTTGCTTAAGGATAACAACCCGAATGTGCGGCGGCAATGGACAGTTTCGCACTAAAGGGAAAAAATACGACGAATATAATAAAGTGTTACAAAATAAGACAATTTGTCGTTTTTGTCCAAAAGTACGCAAAGTACGCGAAGTACATAAGTTGTCTGTTTGATTGCGCGGCAAATTGTGTTAAAATATACTTACATGGATTACCACAGAGCATTTAAAATCATTTATATCGGAGCATAGGAGGCGGGCTGAAAATGGCAGACTCCAATATCACAAAAAGGGCATTGGCTGCGTCTGTGAAAAAACTGATGGAAGAAATACCATTTGAAAAAATCAGCATTGCGGACATTTGCGAGCGTTGCAACATGAATCGCAAGAGTTTCTATTATCACTTCAGAGATAAATATGACCTGATAAACTGGATATATGACGTTGAATTTCTTCGCATCTCTAAGCCAAATGCATTTTCCGAACAATGGATGATGGCCCTATGTAACTATCTTTATGAAAACAGAACTTTTTATAGAAAAGCTTTGAAAATAAAAGGGCAGAATTCCTTCCGTGACCACTTTACTGAAATGACTACCCCTGCAATTGAAGAATATGTCAGAAAAAGTGTCACGGCAAGTTTTCCGGAAGACTATTTCATTCACGCAATAAATTTTGTTTCAGATGCGTTTCTTGATTCGATAGTACGCTGGATATCGGATATAAACTGTGAAGAGCCTGAGCAATTTTTAAAAAAACTGAAGTTCTGTGTGCGTCTGGTCGCAAACAGTTCCGCAAAAATAAACGAATAGAAAACAGCAAACAATCGGGCATTGAGAAAAAGCGCCGGCAAAATAAAAAAATTTTGAGTAAATTTTAATAAAATCTCGGTAAAAGGATGAAGTTTTTAGTTATTTTCTGTATGATTAGACTGCCTGAGTTTGGGATTCGGAAAATGATGAACAAATAAGGACCACTGGAAAATTTATTGTACAAGTTATAAGTAATAAGGAGAAAAAAATGGCAATTGATTTGAAGTCATACGGCATCAAGGGCACAAAGGAAATCGTTTACAACCCATCCTATGAGCTGCTTTTCAAAGAAGAAATGGCTCCGTCACTCGAAGGTTACGAGAAGGGCCAGTTAACAGAGCTTGACGCGGTTAACGTCATGACCGGAATTTACACCGGACGTTCACCTAAGGACAAGTTCATTGTTGTTGACGAAAATTCAAAGGACACTGTCTGGTGGACAACAGATGGTTACAAGAACGACAACCACCCGGCATCAAAGGAAACCTGGGACGCGGTAAAGAAAATCGCCATTGACGAGCTTTCAAACAAGAGGCTTTTCGTTGTCGACGCATTCTGCGGCGCGAACAAGGACACAAGAATGTCCATCCGTTTCATCATGGAAGTCGCATGGCAGGCACATTTTGTAAGAAACATGTTCATCAAGCCTTCCGAGGAAGAGCTTAAGAACTTCAAACCTGATTTCATTGTCTACACAGCATCAAAGGCAAAGGTGGAGAACTATAAGGAACTGGGTCTGAACTCGGAGACAGCGGTTGTTTTCAACATCACAAGCCGAGAGCAGGTTATCCTGAACACATGGTACGGCGGAGAAATGAAGAAGGGAATGTTCTCAATGATGAACTACTACCTCCCGCTCAGGGGCATTGCTTCAATGCACTGTTCCGCCAACACAGATATGAACGGACAGAACACAGCTATCTTCTTCGGCCTTTCAGGCACAGGAAAAACAACTCTTTCAACTGACCCCAAGAGACTTCTGGTCGGTGACGACGAGCACGGCTGGGACGATAACGGAGTCTTCAACTTTGAAGGCGGCTGCTATGCGAAGGTTATCAACCTTGACAAAGAATCGGAGCCGGATATCTACAACGCAATCAGAAGAGACGCTCTTCTTGAAAACGTCACAGTAGACAAGAACGGCAAGATTGATTTTGCGGACAAGTCAGTCACGGAGAACACACGTGTTTCCTACCCGATTGACCACATCAAGAACATTGTCCGTCCTGTCTCTTCAGCGCCTGCGGCAAAGAATGTTATCTTCCTTTCCGCCGATGCCTTCGGCGTGCTTCCTCCTGTCTCGGTTCTTACTCCGGAACAGACAAAGTATTATTTCCTCTCCGGCTTTACGGCAAAGCTTGCCGGAACGGAGCGCGGAATTACAGAGCCCACACCCACATTCTCGGCATGTTTCGGACAGGCCTTCCTTGAGCTACATCCGACAAAGTACGCGGAGGAGCTTGTGAGAAAGATGGAGATGAGCGGAGCGAAAGCTTATCTTGTCAACACAGGCTGGAACGGAACGGGAAAGAGAATTTCAATCAAGGATACCCGCGGAATTATTGATGCGATTCTTGACGGCTCAATCCTCAAGTCACAGACCAAGAAGATTCCGTACTTCAACTTTGAAGTTCCTACATCGCTTCCCGGTGTTGACCCGAAGATTCTGGACCCCAGAGACACCTACAAGAACCCGGCGGAGTGGGACGCAAAGGCAAAGGATCTTTCAGCAAGGTTTATCAAGAACTTCGTCAAGTACGAAAGCAACGATTCCGGCAAGGCGCTTGTCGCGGCAGGCCCACAGCTCTGAACTGAATTGAATTAAAAATAAAGAAGGCTTCCATAACAGGAAGCCTTCTTTTTCAGATTAATTCTTATGAATTACAGAACTCTGAAAGCCTTGCGGCCTGCGTACTCTGCGATATCGCCAAGTTCTTCTTCAATTCTGATGAGCTGGTTGTACTTCGCAAGACGGTCTGAACGGCTCATTGAGCCGGTCTTTATCTCACCTGTTTCAAGAGCGACAACAAGGTCTGCGATTGTGCAGTCTTCCGTCTCTCCTGAGCGATGTGAAACGATGGAAACATAGCCGTTTCTCCTGGCAAGGTCAATTGCCTCGAAAGTCTCCGTGAGTGTACCAATCTGGTTGACCTTGATGAGGATAGCGTTAGCAACGCCCCTGTCAAGACCCATCTGCAGCCTTTTCGAGTTTGTAACAAAGAGATCGTCACCGACAAGCTGGACTCTGTCGCCGATTCTGTCTGTGAGAAGCTTCCAGCCGTCCCAGTCGTCTTCTGCCATACCGTCCTCAATGGAGATGATAGGATACTTGTTTACCCAGGACTCCCAGAGGTCTACCATCTGAGCAGATGTAAGCTTCTCGTGGGTTGTCCACTTAAGCTCGTAAAGGCCTGTTTTCTCATCGTAAAGTTCGGAAGCAGCCGGGTCAAGAGCAATCATGAAGTCGCCGTCTCTGCCGGCTGTGTAACCGGCCTTCTTAATGGCTTCCATGATAACTTCAAGAGCCTCTTCGTTGGATTGAAGATCCGGAGCAAAGCCGCCTTCATCGCCTACGCCTGTGTTGTAGCCCTTTGCCTTAAGGACTGCTTTGAGGTTGTGGAAAACCTCGGCAACCATTCTGATGGCTTCTCTCTCTGTGGGAGCACCGATTGGCATGACCATGAATTCCTGGAAGTCAACCTTGTTGTCTGAGTGCGCGCCGCCGTTGAGGATGTTTGCCATTGGAACGGGAAGTACACAGGCATGGAAGGCTCCAAGATACTTGTAAAGGGGCAGACCAAGATATTCAGCTGCGGCGTGCGCAGTTGCCATTGAAACTGCGAGGATTGCGTTTGCGCCAAGCTTGCCCTTGTTCGGTGTGCCGTCAAGCGCAATCATTGCACGGTCTATTGCCACCTGGTCAAGAGCATCCATACCTTCGATTGCAGGGGCGATGATGTTGTTTACATTGTCAACTGCCTTGAGAACGCCCTTGCCAAGGTAACGTTTCTTGTCGCCGTCGCGAAGCTCCACCGCTTCATGGACGCCGGTTGAGGCCCCGGACGGGACTGCGGCACGGCCGAAAGAGCCGTCTTCCAGGATGACATCAACTTCAACGGTTGGATTGCCACGGGAGTCAAGAATTTCTCTCGCGACTATCTGATCAATATTGCTCATTTAAAAGTCTCCTTAAATGAAATTTGCTATATCTATATATTTATGCTTACCGGTTAAAAAGTCAATGTGGGTATGCTAAAACATATTTATTGCTATTTTAGAAGCTCCGCGGCGAACTTCTCATGAAGTTCCGGTATCACGTGCTTCAGGTTTATCACCTTGCCGTCCTTCAGGCAGCAGTGCCTGGATGACGCAACGGCGCTGAGCCTTCCTGTAGTCCTGTTGAAAAATTCGTAGGCCACTTCCTGGATTACTCCGCTGTAGCGGGTAAGGGATACCTTGATATCCACGGTATCATTGAAACTCACAGGATTTTTGTACGTTATGGAAAGCCCCGCAACCGGTGAAACCACTCCAAGGGCCTCTACCTTCACAAAGCCGAAACCAAGACTTTCCATATACGAAATACGGGCTTCTTCCATCCATTTTATGTAATTTGAATGGTGGATTATTCCCATCTTATCTGTCTCATGATATTGCGCAATCCTTGTGTACGTGTACATTTTTATCTCCGGCCGATTTCGCATGCTTAGGTTTTTTCAAGGTCAATATTATCCGTTTCATCTTGATTCGGCAAGCGTTCCGGTTCAAAACAAAAGCATGAGGAGTATTTATGCATGAAAGAAACAGGCTGTCAAAGCACTTTCAGAACCGAACCTACCGTTGCAAGAAGAGAGCCTGTCACAACTATTATCTGAAATGGAAGTTTCCCGAATAAACCGCAGACAGGAGACTGCAGATTCCGTTCTTTTCTTGATTTGTTGTAGGCAAGAATTATTGCTATGCCGGTAAGTACCTGAATTACTCCCGCAAGGCGGGTAAAGCCCACAAAACTTTGTATTCCTATTAAAGCAAGGATAAGGCTTGGAACTGACGCTATAACCCAGCTTGGTTTTAAACCTATGTTTATCTGCTCATGAACGATATCCCTTAGATTCAGCGTGTTCGCCCAAAGGGATGTGGAAAGGGCAAGAAGCGAGAACAGGTATCCTATTACCGATACCCAGCCGCCAAGATGCGCTGAAAGATCTACAAGCGCTCCGTTCTGACTAATGTCTGAGCCGGCGCCAAGAAGTGTCATTGCCGTTACAAGAATAAGCAGAAGCACATTGAAGCCTGTACCGGCGATTATTGAAGTCCTTATTTTCTTCACATCTCCGCCAAGGCCTTTAACTGCCTGGGGGACGGACATTACGGCAGAAAGCGAAAAGGAAACGCCGCCGTAGAGTGCAAGCAGGTTTTGTCCTGCGACAAGCTTTGAGGGCAGGGCGCTCACAGGAGATTTCAATGTGGCAATAAAGAGTGTCGCTATTACGACTGTCATTGCTGAAACGGCTATCTTCTCTCCAATTCCTACTGCCTTCATGCCAAGAAAGACAACGCTTGCCGCAAGGATGTAGTACACAATCATTGAAACGCGTGTGTTCCAGCCGAACCATGATGAGAACACTGCCGCGCTTCCGGATATGAAGCCGCTTACGTTGAGCAGAACGGAAAGGCCAAGCATGGCAAAGGCAAAGCCTGTGAAAAACCGCTTCATTTTGCCTTTGAAAAGTTCAACTTCAAAACACTTGATGAACTGTTTTCCTCCGTTATTCAGGGAAAGCTCAGCTATCATCAGGTGCATTAACAGGTTAACGGCGTAAGCGGCGGCTATTATAAGTATGATGTCCGGCCATGAAGTCCTTGACGCAATGTAGGGGACGGCAAGGATGCCGCTTCCGACACCATGACCTACAATGATACTTGCGGCTTCAAATAACGTGAGTTTTGATTCGCTTTCAATATTCATGAAATCAGGTTAATACATCACGGGTTTTAAAGCAACGAAAAAACAAGTTACAGATTGCTTACAATATGCAGGAAAATATTGGAAGTGTACTGGCCTGATACCAGACCTTGAACTGTAACTTCTTCACCGTTTATTATCTGCCCCGAAGGTATGTTTACTGATATTGTTCCCGAATCATACCATCGGGTGAATACGGTACCTCCCTGATTTGTCTGGTGTACCGGTCCTATTTCAAGATATTTGCTCTGAGTATTCGGATTTCCATAATAATCCGTACCATCATAGGTGATTGAGACGCCCTTTGTTTTGTTGGCGTCGCTTGCCAGATATCCGCGCGCGGAAGATAAAACCGCGTTAAATCTTATTGAGTTGTGAGAGGTATCTCTGAAACTGACGCTGCCGTTTGTTGTTATATGACGAAGGGTAAACAGTTCAGGAGCTGTGTATAACGCGTTATTTGAACTTGAAAGGAATAAATCTATCCATCCTGACGGAAGAGGTTTTTTTCCATTGGTAGCGGTTGAGGTTGTGGTCATTCCATAGTTTGCAATAGGCCAGTTGATGTTGTTCCCGAATATACTTTCAATGTCTATTGTTTTCGCGGTTGAAAGAGGGCTTACATTCATACTCAGATTAGTGGTTGAGTAATTAACATTGGAAGGTTTGTAGTAGCCGTTGAGGTTAATGCTGTAGACTTCATTTATATCACCACAGGTTATTGTGGCTCTCAGTTCCGCTGTATAGAATCCGTCTGTTGGAGTAAGTTCATATACGTCTCCGTTCGGCATTGTGACAGTATTTTCAACTGTATCGACCGCAGGGTCAAATACTATGCATATATCCCACCAGAACGCGGCAAAATTATTGGCTACGGAAGCAGGTATTGTAACAGTGTCTTCGATTTCATTCCCTGATGAGTTTGTCTGGATACCTAAACGGCCCGAATACGCTTCATTCCCGACTCCATTAAGGTCGTAGTTGCCTCCGCCTAAATCATTTGCGTATCTTGGAAAAACATCTATTCCAAACGGTCTTTTGTACCTTTCATCATAAACATAGAACCATTCACCTGAAACAAGCTCAAGTTTCAGAGTTATATCCTGATTTTTTCCTTTTATATCTCTGACTCCCAAAACACAGGAAATCTGGTCTCTGAAATAATAGTTCGAATTCGGGATAGAGCTTGGGGTAGCAGCTGAATATTTGGCTCCATAAGCGTGTGATTTATATTTTTCCGAGGCAAGGTCAACTATAAAAGAATTTTGAAGTTGCTGAAACATTACGGTTGTTTCAGCAAAGCACATGACAGGAAAAACAAGCAGAAGTAAAATGATAATCAGTGATTTTTTCTTCATATCATACTCCTGTAAGGGTGATGTTCACCGTGCTGAAATAGAAACCGGCAGGCCAATTGTTTCTTGTTGTCTCATCATAATTATATAACATTATTCTTACGTCATTATCCATTGAAATCACAGGCAGCGCGTTGCTGGTATATTCCGATATATTAGATAGTTCGGCGGAGTAAGTATGTTCATTGCCGTCACTTGGGACTGTTAAGTAGCCTGTTACGGTAGTGGCGTTTGCGCCGGCGTCTTCCCCTACATAGGAATATTTGAAAACCATATAGTAATTTACGGAAGTACTTGAATCCTGTTCATTTACAAGCGGGAAGGCTTTTATTGTAAGAGTCGGGCTTGGGGTGTTGGTCGCAAAAGACCAGCTTGCTATTTCCCTTCCTGTAACAGGCAGGGTTTCTGAAGCCGGAGCATTATATCTGACACTGGAATCCATTATATCAAAGGGCATGCCTATGGCTGAATTTTCACTTATTTCTATAGGGGTTATGTAAAGTATTGTGTATTCCTTTATGAAACCGTAGATTTTTACGCTGCTTACCTGATTGGCGAGATATTGCGGATACGCGAAGAGGCTTGTGGCTACCAAAGTTATCATAGTCAGAATAATTATGATTTTTCTTTTCATATTAAACCTCCTTATACCGTATTTATTGTAAGTCTTACTGTCGCAAGATAGTCTGTATTTGCCTGCATTAAATTGTAGTCGCTGTTGCTGATTGAAAGGTTAAAAAAAGCTGTTGCCGTCACCTTGTCGCCATCGGTGAAACTTGGAATTGTGAGTTGGTCAGTATTTGGGAATGGATAAATATAAAAATGAT
This sequence comes from Sphaerochaeta sp., assembly GCA_052170315.1. GTDB lineage: Bacteria > Spirochaetota > Spirochaetia > Sphaerochaetales > Sphaerochaetaceae > UBA9732. The sequence continues at coordinate 189,858 of JBQNAT010000001.1, read as the reverse complement.
AGCTTCCCCAGTTCCCTCCGTACCAGGAATTCCTGTATCTTCTTCTCTCTACCGAGTTTCTGTCACCTATATGCATAACAAGATTGGCAGCTGTTCCGAGTGAACTTACCGCGATAGATGAAATTGGCGAATTGTCAGCGTTATATAATTTTAATGAAGGAGTAACTCTATATTGGTAATTATCATAAGTTGAACTTCCTGAAGCCTTGGGAGTATGGGCGGTCATATTGTATGTAACAGTCATCTTTTGGGCGGTGTCTTTTTGATTTATGAAAGGGGTAAATTCCAAACCCACATTAATATCCGCCTTCAGGTTTGACTGTATAGTTATTTCAAACGCATTTGAAAGTGTTCTGTTTGTTTTGATTTCGTCTGAAATATCATAGAGTGATGTTATTCCCGCTATTTCACTTGAGTTACGGTCTTTTACAGTAATTTGATAGGTTAAATTGGGCATTTCCGGATTTTTGTACGCGGAAACCCGCATTGAACTTGTAGCTGTCACTGCCGCAAGTGTCATTAAGCCTGTCAGAAGGACGGCAAGGGTAAAAAGCGCTTTTCTCATGTTATCGCGACCTCCACCTTTATGGACCCTTCGAAGGCCCCAATACCGTAGTCATCCATGTATTCAGGGGGAAAATAAAATGATATGGGGTAGTAAAATGTTGTAACCGTACTTACATTCGGACTGTTATCCCCGTCAAATATGATAAAAGCTCCCGATGTTAAGTTTACGTCAAGGTAATTTGAATTGTTAAATACAATTGGGTATGTATCAACGTCAAAGACTCTGGCATGGTAATATCAGAAGAAGGACGCATCAGGGGTTGCGGACGGGTCTGTCTGTTTATCCGAATATTTCATTGTCGAAAAAGTTGCCTTTAAGGCGTATGGATTTACCCTGTTTGTTTCTACCGCAAGATAAACCTGCGGACTGTTAAGCCCCCTGCTGAAGTCTATGGTATAGGTGTTTATAGGATTTCTGCTTGTATCCGTAAAAAACAAGGTAGCGTTTTCGGCTACAAATTTATTTATTTTAAACCTGAAAAGTATAGTTCCCGTATCCGCATAGGCGCATGAGAGAAATACAACTGCCGTGAGAATTATAAAAAGTGCCTTTCTCATGTCCGCTATCCGCCTTTTCATACGAAGTATCTCTATGTCGGAGAATTTATTCTGCGCTTAATATAATAATGCAGCGGTGAGTAATCAAGATCTTTTTTGAAAAAATTTTAAAATATTTTTTCAAAAACAGTAAAAATTTTTTTAAATTGAGAAAAGTCCGTATACAGCTGTTACTGCTTATCCCAAATTATCCCAAGCGAAGCCTGTAAATACGGGTTTCCCTGAATAGAGGAAGGCTTTTTCTTTCCCTGAAAGCACATCCAAAACGGCATTTGCCATGGCTTCCTGCTCAACCTCTCCGGGGTAGGCTGATATGGGCGCTATCCAGGAACAGCGGTTTTTGATTTTTTCCACAAGGTCATTATAGCGGACAAGACCGCCTGTCAGAAGGATGGCGTCCACTTTGCCTTCAAGGACTGCAGCCATCGCGCCTATGGATTTGCATATCTGATAAATCATGGAATTCCAGATTAATGTCGCTTTTTCATCGTTTTTTTCAACAAGCCTGTGAACCGTTTCAGCGTTTGAAGTTCCGAAATGGCTTACAAAGCCTCCGGAGCGTGAGCACATGGTCTTAAGCTCTTCCGCTGTGTGATTTTTAAGGTATGTTATTATTTCCATTACGGGGATGCTTCCCAGACGTGTGGGAGAGAACGGGCCGTCGCCTCCCGCGCCTTCCGTGCTGTCTGTCATTTTGCCGTTTTTGTGAGCTGTTATGGTTATGCCGCCGTCTATGTGACAAACTATGAAACTGCACGAATCATAGCTTCTCCCAATACTTTCTGCATGAATTTTCGCTATTGCCTTCTGATTTAGGGTATGTGTCTGCGCGCGCCTGTATAATCCTGAAATTCCCGTGACCCTTGCAAATGGGCTAAGCTCGTCTACGTTTGTAGGATTTACCGTATACATTTTTCCGCCGTAAAGGGTGCAGAATTCATATGCAAGCATTACTCCCAGTTTTGCGGGATGGTCGCTGCCTCCTTTGTCCGAGGCTGTATCATCCACAAGCGATTTATTTATTTCCATAACTCCGGAAGGCTGCGAGCATGCGCAACCGCCTCGGCCTACCCAGACTGTGACGGAAGAGATGTCTATGTCGTGTCGGGAAAGGATGTCGCGTATGACCTGCGCGCGGAAAGGCATCTGGTCGTTGGTTGTGGGATAGCGAAGCAGAACCGGCGCGTCGTGGAAGACGCTTTCGGTAAAAACATGGCGCGGGCCGTCAAATATGCTGATTTTGGTTGAAGTGGAGCCCGGGTTGATTATGAGAAGTCTGTTCATGGTGAAGGGATGATAGCACAAAAAATGATGTGTTTGAACCGTGCAGGCCATGCAGTCGGGGCAGTCTCATTAAATTTACAATAATTATTGCCCACAGGGTTTTGTTTGATATAGTATTAATGTGTTGCTCATATGATTTACGACCTTCAGAAAGGGAGCCTGCTTAAAAGGGCTTCGGCTTTTTTGCTAGACGCAATTCTTCTCGTTATCCTGGCTTCCGGTTTTGCCTTCGCGCTTTCCGCTATATTTAATTACGACTCCCGTCATGAAGCGTATGAAAAAGGGATAGCCTATTATTCAAAAGAATATAACGTGGATTTTGACAGTGTACTGACACAGGCGGACTATGAGGCGCTTTCGGAAAAAGAGCGGGAAAACTATAACGCGGCCCTTGCGGCCATGAACAGTGACAGCGCTATGCTTGGCGCGCTTAACGCTATTGTTTATCTGATTATTACCATAGTTTCTCTTTCCGTTTTCCTCGCGTTCATGATAATAGAGTTCATTTTTCCAATTATTTTCAAAAACGGACAGACCCCGGGCAAGAAGATATTCGGCCTTGGCGTTATGAGGACAAACGGGGTAAGGCTGGGAAAGGTGTCGCTGTTCATACGCACTTTCTTCGGGAAATATGTCATAGAAACAATGATACCCGTTTTGGTTATTATCATGATTATTTTCAGTGCAATAGGGATAACGGGGAGTACCGGGCTGCTTGGGCCTGTCATTGTTTTAATTCTTTTTATCATACAGCTTGTTATGCTTTTTACGACAAAAACACGGTCTCTTATACACGATAAGCTTTCGGACTGCGTGGTTGTTGACCTTGCAAGTCAGCTTATTTTCAGCGATGAACAGGCGATGATTGACTATAAACAGTCCGCTGACAGCCGTGATTTCAGATTTGATAAATAAATTGAAGCGCAAAACGGTTTTATGGAGTATTATTACTGAACCGGTAAAAAAAATAGAGTCTTTTATGAAAAGGGTATTTATATGAAGGTTGAGCTACAGAATTTAACAAAGGTTTTCCCGGGCAGAAACAGGAATGACAAAGAGGTCATTGCCGTAAATAACTTCAGCTTCACAATCCCGGACGGCAAGCTTGTAGGGCTCCTTGGTCCTTCCGGCTGCGGAAAAAGCACTACGCTGTACATGATTTGCGGTCTTCAGAAGCCGACAAGCGGGAAGCTCCTGTTTGGGGACGATGATGTAACGCTTCTTCCTCCGGAAAACAGGGGTGTGGGTCTGGTTTTCCAGAACTATGCGCTGTATCCTCACATGACGGTCAAGCAGAACATACTGTTTCCTCTTCAGAATCTCAGGGGCGAAGATAAGCTGTCTAAGGAAGAGATGCTTAAGCGCGCTTACGACGTAGCCGGGATAGTCCAGATAGACGAGCTTATGGAAAGAAAGCCAAGCGAGCTTTCGGGCGGTCAGCAGCAGAGAGTCGCAATCGCAAGAGCTCTGGTTAAGATGCCCCGGGTTCTTCTTCTTGACGAGCCTCTTTCAAACCTTGACGCAAGACTGAGGCTTCAGACGCGTGAAGAGATAAAGAGGATACAGAAGGAAACGAAGATTACAACGGTCTTTGTTACCCACGACCAGGAAGAGGCGATGAGTATTTCCGACATGATAGTCGTAATGAAGTTTGGCGTTGTCCAGCAGATAGGAAAGCCTCAGGACGTTTACAACAGCCCTGCCAACCTGTTTGTTGCGAAATTCCTTGGCACGCCTCCTATTAATGTGTTCCGCGGCGAAGTCCGCGGCGGAAAGCTTTACATTGGCAAAGACGCCGTTCTTGATGTTCCCGGCACTGCGGACGCAGATGTTCATGTAGGTATCAGACCCGAAGGCTTCATCCTTAAAAATGACGGCCCGTTTACCTGCAAACTCAGAAATGTAGAGGTCATGGGACGTGATGTAAGCATTGTTTCCACAAACGAAGCATCTGAAAATCCGCTGATACGCTCAATAACAGATGCGGACAATCCGGTTGACAATGAATCGGAAACGGTGCGTTTCGCGTTGAAGCCCAATAAGGTTTTCCTTTTCAAAAAGGATACCGAAGAGAGAATATACACAGAGGGGATGTAAGATGGCTAACAACAGCATGGTCGAAAGCAGGCATCCCTGGAAAGCCTGGATATATCTTGCTCCGGCAATATTTCTCCTTCTGGTTTTCACTGTATGGCCTATCATAAATACGCTGCGCATGGCCTTCCTTGAAAACTACAGCGGCCTAAAAGCCGTAGGCGGCACTACTTTCAGGTTCGGTTTCGGGAACTTTAAAAAGGTTCTGCAGTACAAGAAGTTCATCCAATGCATGAGAAACACCATAATACTGTGTTTCCTTACGGTGCCTATCTCCACAATACTTGCTCTTCTGATTTCCGTCGCGCTTAATTCTATCAAGTGGCTTCAGAAATTCCTGCAGACAGTATTCTTCCTGCCTTATGTAACAAACTCTATTGCAATAGGAATGGTCTTTGCCGCAATGTTCAACATCGTAGGCGGCTTCTACGGTACGGAAAACGAGCTTATAGTTACGGCCGGCATAGTAAACAACGTTATAGAGTTCTTCGGCGGCAAGGCGGTGAACTGGATAAACTACGGCTCCACCTATACCGCGAATATGACGGTTATGGTCATATACATTGTATGGAATGCTCTTCCGTTCAAGATTCTGATTCTTCTTGGCGGACTTCAGAGCGTTAACAAGCAATACTATGACGCGGCAAGGGTAGACGGGACCTCAAGGCGCAGGATATTCACAAGAATAACGGTGCCTCTTCTTTCACCTATGATTGCCTATGTTGTCATAACCGGCTTCATAGGGGGCTTCAAGGAATATACCAGCATTGTAGGTATCTTTGGCGAGTCCATGGGGCCTGCGGACGATGCCAAAAGGCTGAATACCATGGTAGGCTTCATTTACGATTCCCTGTCTTCCAACAGCCAGGGAAGGGCAAGCGCGGCCGCGCTGATACTCTTTGCCATCATTCTTGTAGTTACGCTTATTCAGCTTTCCGTAAGCAAGAAGAGCGTTCATTATTAAGGAGGCCGTAAATGAGTGAAGTTGTTGTTACAATGCATGAAAAGAACATGCGGAAAGAAGCCTCCCGGCAGCGTGTAATAGGAATTTTTGTAAAGGTATTTGTCTATGCTTTCCTTATTCTTATGGGAATCATAGTTCTGTTTCCTTTTTACTGGATGATAAACTCGTCCTTGAAGACGCTTGCGGAATACAGGTTCAGCGTCCCGACCTTCTTCCCAAAGACCGTCATGTTCAGTAACTACGCATCCGCTTTCAAGACCGCGAATCTTGGAAGGCTGTTTCTGAATACGATGTATGTCGGAATAGTTTCCACTCTGCTGTCGCTGGTAATCACCATCCTTTCAGCCTTTGCCTTCGCGCGGCTTGAATTCAAGGGTAAGAATGTTCTCTTTGCGGCCCTTCTTGCGACGATGATGATTCCCGGAGAGCTTTTTACCATTACCAACTACAGTACGGTTACGAACCTTGGATGGACTAATACGTACACCGTTCTGATAGTGCCGTTTCTGGTCAGCGTTTTTTACATCTATCTTTTAAGGCAGAACTTCCTGCAGATACCTAACGAGCTTTATCTTGCGGCAAAGGTGGACGGCACCAGCGATTTCAAGTACCTGTGCAAGGTGATGATACCGTTGTCGCTTCCGACCCTTATTTCCATAACCATCCTGAAGATGATGGGAGCCTGGAACTCCTACATATGGCCAAGGCTTGTTGCGAACGACGCGAAACACAGGATGATTACCAACGGTCTCAGAAATGCTTTCACGGAGACTACCGGAGACGTAAACTATCCCGTCCAGATGGCAGCCGTGGCCATGGTTTCGGCGCCTCTGTTCCTTGTGTTTGTGTTCCTTCGCAAGTACATCATGAAGGGTGTGAGCAGAAGCGGCATAAAGGGTTGAGTTTTGTGTGGCGGTTTTGCCTCGCATGATGTAAAATAATTTATTACGGCAGGTTCTCTGAGGCCTGTCATTGAATTGCATATTTTTTGAAATTCAAAAGGAGAAAGATATGAAGAAAAAAACTCTTCTTGTCGCATTGCTTCTATTCGGAGCATTGCCAATGGTTTTCTGCGCCGGAGCCGGTGAGACCGCTTCCAGGGCAGCAGGCGGAAACGTAGCCGAAGCATTTCAGGTGCCGGCAGGCGGCTATGACGGAAGCGATGTTTCCATCACTTTCTATCATACAATGGGAACGAACCTGAGTACTGTGCTTAAGGAGTACATTGCCCAGTTCAACGAGCTTTATCCTAATATCCATGTGACAGGGGAAACAATCGGTTCTTATGCTGATGTAAGAGACCAGATAAGCACACAGATATTTGTAGGCAGCCAGCCCAATATTGCTTACTGCTATCCTGACCACGTTGCCCTTTACAACATGGCTGGTGCCGTTGCGACCCTTGACAACCTTATCAACAGCAAGGAAGTCATAACAAGGGCTGACGGAACAACCGAAATTCTGGGTCTTACTGAAGAGCAGAAAGCTGACTTCATTGAAGGCTACTACAATGAAGGAAAGCAGTTCGGCGATGGCCTTATGTACACAATGCCGCTTTCAAAGTCAACAGAAGTTCTTTACTACAACAAGACCTTCTTTGACAGGAACGGACTTACGATTCCCACAACATGGGCGGAGATGGAAGAAGTCTGCGCAAAGATAAAGGCAATTGACCCGAATTCAATTCCGCTTGGATATGACTCCGAGGCCAACTGGTTCATCACAATGTGCGAGCAGTACAACAGCCCTTACACAAGCGCGACAGGAGACCACTATCTGTTCAACAACGAGCAGAACATTGCCTTCATCAAGATGTTCAGAGACTGGTACAAGAAGGGTTATCTTACAACACAGAAACTTTACGGCGCATACACATCAGGTCTGTTCACCTCAACTTCGGGCGTTACAAGCTACATGTCCATAGGCTCGTCAGCAGGCGCAACATACCAGAGACCTGCCGCAGGCGCAGACGGAACATATCCGTTTGAAGTGGGCATTGCTACAATTCCTCAGGTTTCAGCGACAAACAGAAAGGTTATCTCACAGGGACCAAGCCTCTGCATTTTCGACAAGTCAAATCCGATTCAGGTCGTAGCTTCCTGGCTTTTTGTAAAGTATCTGACAACTACGGCGGAATTCCAGGCCGCATTCTCAATCGCTTCGGGTTATGTTCCTGTAATAAAATCCGTAGCGGACAATGAAGTTTACTCGGAATTCCTTGCAAGCGCGGACGGCGGCAAGTACATTACGGCTCTTTCCGCTTCCGTATGTCTTTCACAGGAAGATGCATACTATACGTCACCTGCTTTCAACGGCTCTTCAACTGCCAGAGACCAGGTCGGAGCCCTTCTTGCGAAGTGCCTTACCCTTAATACCGATAAGGATATTGAGGCCGCTTTCCAGGACGCCATTGACGAGTGCGAATACAGCAACTAAGGCCGTTTATGCGCAGATTCCTGATTACGGGCGCGGTGCTTCTGTCTTTTATCCTGTCGGCATTTGCCGCTGACTCAAGGGACTTCGCTTCCGAGGTAAGGCTTAAAATGAGCTCTGAAACCGTGAAGCAGGCTGTTACGGTCAAGACTTTTGTTGACGGGGATACCACCCATTTCAACGTGCCGGCTTCACTTGTTGAAACCGGGGTACTGAAGGCAAGATATATTGCCGTGAACACTCCGGAGACAACGGGCAAGATAGAGGAATACGGCAAGAAGGCCTCGGCCTTTACCAGAGAGAGGCTTTCAAAGGCTACGTCGATAATAATCGAATCCGACGACGGCAAGTGGAATCTTGATTCAACCGGCGGACGGTATCTGGTGTGGGTCTGGTACCGGACAGGCGATAATGAAGATTACCGCAATCTGAATATCGAGATACTGCAGAACGGTCTTGCCGTCGCATCGTCTACGGCAAATAACCGTTACGGTAAAGTGGCCATGGCTGCCCTGAACTACGCGAAGGAGCAGAAGCTTAATATATATTCAGGCCGGAAGGACCCCGATTTTTACTACGGCAATGCCGTTGAGATGACGCTTAAAGAGCTTAGATGCAACGTGAGCAGATACAGCGGCATTAAGGTGGCCTTTGAAGGCGTGATAACCATGAACGACGGTTCCAGCGTCTATATTGAAGATTATGATGCCGATTCGGGACTGTACTACGGGATTTCCGTCTATTACGGCTACAACCTGCCGGGGAAGGGGCTTGATATCCTTTCAGTGGGAAACCGCTCAAGAATAGTGGGTACCGTCCAGTATTACGAGGCGGGCGGGGTCTATCAGGTTTCAGGGCTTTCCTACAGGCAGATGAAACCTAAGGACCCGGGCAATATACAGAAAAAAAGCGACGGGCATAAGGCTTCCTATAAGCTTACGGATGCCGCGACCCTTACACATGGCAAGGTAACCATGGAAACAGATGACGGCGAAAGGGAATTCGACTACGGCTATCTTGCGCTGGATACTTCTGTTGAAATGCGCAATCTCAAGGTCAGGGAAATTCAAACAACGGTTGATAAGACAAGTTCGTCCTTCGGCGCTATGACCCTTATCTGTGAATCCGACGGCTGCGAAGTTGTTGTCAGGACTGCTGTCCTGACGGACGAAAACAGGAAAATAATCACTGAAGATGTTTACAGGGGTAAAACCCTTAATGTCAGAGGTGTTGTTGACTTCTTCGCGGGCTCTTATCAGATAAAGGTTCTTTCCGCCGGGGACATCGAAATTATTTAAAAGGAGAAAACAATGAAAAAAGCATTGGTGGTTCTATTTATGGTTTTTCTCTGCGCTTCGCTTTTCGCGGGCACGGGACTGAACAACGCAGCTGCCTTTGTAAAGGCAAATTATGACAGGAGCTCAAAGGCAAATCCGGCTCCAAAAACAACGGCCGACTTTGAAGTTTTTGACAGCATAACGATAAAGAACGTCAAATATTCCATTACATGGTCAACCGATACCGATTTGGTCAAGGTTGTTGCAGGTGAAAACGGCATTGTCCGTATTGATATTGATGAGGCGGCACCGGAAGATACTGTCTACAACCTTATTGCCACGATAAGGGACTCGACCGATGATTCTATTTTGACACTTTCAATGCCCAAGACTCTTCCCAGGGGAATAACAGACCCGTCCTATGAAGAGATAGTTCTTTCGGCGTATCGGCTTGGCGACGGCGAGTTCCTTCCCAAGAAAGTAAGGCTGAGCGGAACGGTTGTCGGTATCCCGACCGCATACAATGAGAAGTACAGCAACGTGACTGTAGACCTCCAAATCGGCGCCATGGCGGAGAATATCATTCAGTGCTACAGGCTTTCGGGAGAAGGTTCAGCCAACATAAAAACGGGCGATGTCATTACCGTTGAAGGCAAAATCAAAAACTACAAGGGCACTATCGAGTTTGATAAGCCCACTCTGGTAGGCAAAGGCGATATCCCGAATCAGAGCGCTCTGATTGACGAGGCCTACATGCTGGCGGACGGCGAGATGCTGAAGGGCTACAGGATAATCATGGGTACTATTGATTCTATCCAATCGGCATGGTCTGACAAGTACGGCAACATTACGGTCAACATCATACCGACCGGCGATACAAGAGTTATACAGTGTTTCAGGCTCAAAGGGGAAGGCGCTTCGGCTCTGGCAGTCGGCGATACCATAGCTGTTGTAGGTTCTATAAAGAACTATAAGGGCACTATCGAGTTCGACAAGGACTGTATGCTTGTTAAGACGGAAAGCTTCAGAAGCTTCAAGGCTCTTTTAAAGGCCTATGAACTTGAAGACGGCAAGGCTCTTGAAGGCGTAAGACAGGTTAGGGGAACAATTGTTTCCATCCCGTCCGCGTACAACGAGAAGTACGGCAATATTACGGTCAATCTTGTTGTTGACGGCGTGGAGGCTCTTGGTATCCAGTGTTATCGCCTTAATGGAGGCTCGGATTTGGCGGTAGGCGATACAATTACCGTTTCCGGTACTATCAAGAACTACAAGGGAACAATAGAGTTTGACAAGAACTGCACCTATACAAAGTAATATATAAGATAATATATAAGCAGGGCTTTCGGAATTCCGGAGCTCTGCTTTTTTGTGTTTTGCCGCTTCAGCCTTTCAGGCGTCTGTAGGCTTCTTCCGCCGTTCGGTTTACGGTAAGCGGCGTGACGGAGATATAGCCGTTCATTACGGCATCCAAATCCTCTTCAAGGTTAGCTGTGCCTTTATATATGGAATAGCCGCAGGCCAGGAATCTTTCAGGTTCGACTTCTTTGAATATGTCCTTGTAATAGGCGCTTCCCTGCCTTGTAAGGCGCACGCCTTTGTAGTTTTCAGGGATATTTACGTTGTAAAGAAGGTTGTGTTCAAGATAGTTGTTAGCTGTTATGTGTTCATAGCAGGAATCAAGACTGTTTTTTGCCCATTCAAAGGTTTCGGGAACGGTAGAGAAGGCAATTGCCCTGCATCCGAAGTAGGCCGCTTCAAAAATGGCTGCGTCAGTTCCCGAATAGGCTATATCTTCTCCCAAGTTGAAGCCTCTATTTATGCCGGAAAGAACCAAATCAAAGCTTTTGTTAAGCCCGTTATAGGCAAAGCGAACGCAGTCGGCAGGGGATGAATCCACGCTGTAGCAGTCCAAACCGTCAAGCCAGTGAACCTTTTTTACCTCAAAGGGCGTGTGTATGTTTATGCTGTGACTCTTTGCGCTCTGTTCGGATTTTGGCGCTACAACTGTGACTTCCCCAAGCTTACGCGCCCAGTTTGCCAGAAGTTCAAGGCCTTTTGTCCTTATGCCGTCATCATTTGTTACAAGTATCCTCATAGCCACCCCTCATTGTTGGCCTTAAATTCTTTAAGTGAGGCATCCGCGTCGGAAACAAGCGCGTTCATCTCCTCTATGCTGTTCACTGTGGAGCCCGCGGCATTGGCATGTCCGCCGCCGTGATATTTTTCCGCTAGCTTGTTTATGGGAATGAAACGGGACCTTAGCCTTACCCTTATGCTTCCGTCTCCGTTGTCAATAAAGGCCAGCCATATCAGGCTTCCTTTTATCTTGCTCATGAAATCCACGCTGTTGCTTGCCTGTTCGCGGCTAAGGCCGAATTTTTCCTGCATTTCCGCGTCTATATGAAGATAGGCAACGCCGTTTTCAGTTGTTTTCATCTTTCCGAACACGTAGGACTGGAACTTGAAGTAGTCTAATTCCTCAAGGTACAGATTTGCGTAAAGAATCTGTGTATCAATGCCCTTGTCAAGCAGGTAACCGGCAAGGCGAAGAGTCTCGCCCGTTGTTTCCTGATATTTGAAGCGTCCGCTGTCGGTTACCATGCCGGTATAGAGGAACTGGGCGCAGCGCCCGTCGCATTTAAGGATATCGCTGAATGTGTACTGGAATGCCGTTATCATTTCGCAGACTGAAGACCTGTTGTCTTCAACCCATGAGATATCTCCATAGGGGGATATATCTATGTGATGGTCTATCTTTATGATTTCCTTTGCCTTTGAGATTTCGCTGTTGGATATCCTGTCCATGTTCGCGGTATCCACAACAATAACAAGGGCATTGGTATATTCAATGCTTTTAGGATCTGTTTCCTCTGTATTGAGGAAGGAAAGATATTCGGATGAATCCTGATTGGCCACATATATTTCCTTTTCGGGGAAAGACTGTTTCAGTATGTTCGCAAGACCGTGAGATGAGCCTATTGCATCTCCGTCAGGCCTTACGTGTCTTGAGATTATTATTCTGTTGTACTGTTTTATCTTTTCAAGTATCGCTTTTTTTGTTTCGATGTTTCTTTTCGTATTCATTTTTCTCCTGCCAGCCTGTCCAAATCTTCAAGCATTGCCATTGCCTGAGCTTTGTCCTTTACTGTTGCTCCGCTGGCTTTGGCATGACCGCCTCCGCCATATTTTACCGCTATTGGGTTTATGTTTCTGTCTGCGGATCTTAACTCGCACAGCACTCCTTCGTTGTCCTCCGCGAAGGCAACCCATATGTTTACGCCTTCAATATCCGCCATTGTGTTCACATAGCCGCGGCTTGCCGTAAAGGCGCTTATTTCAAGTTTTTTCAGTTCGCTCCGTGAAGTGTATATGTATCCTACATTGTTTTTCGTAAACCGCATACGGTCTATGAAAAAACCTTTAAGCTTCAGGCTTTTTATTTCCACAGTATAGAGCTTTCTGTAGATTTCGCTTATGTTTATGCCCTTTTCCATTAAAAACGATACGCGTCTGAAGGTTCCGCCTGTTGTGGTATCGTATCTGAACCTTCCGCTGTCGGTGACCGTGCCCGTAAACAGCGCGGACGCGGCATCTTTTGAAACCTTAAGAGGGTGCTCTATGGCAAGCTCCGTGACAAGACCGGCGCAGCTTTCATAAGAGGTATCAACTATCTCTGTCTCCGCTATTTTTTCGCAGAAGATATGATGGTCTATTCTAAGCCTTTCAGCTGCTTTTTTATAGCGTTCATCGCTTATCAGAGCACTTGAAGAGGTATCAAGTATTATTGCCAGCGCCCCTTCCCAGACGCTGTCTTCAGGATTGTCCATGGGGGCTTCCGAAAGAAAAGCGTATGTTTTTGAGCTGTCTCCTACTGCGTAAATCTTCTTATCCGGGAAGCTGTCAGTAAGCATGTGTTTAAGACCTATCTGACTTCCTATCGCGTCACCGTCAGGATTTTTGTGACGGTGGATTATTACCGTTTCATATTTTTTTATTATTTCAATGGCTTTTTCAAACATTTTCCGCCTCCGGTTTAAGGACTTTTGAGTTTTCGTAAACCGTGAATCTGATGATGTAGCCGTTGTCCGTCAAAGGTTGGGACTGTTCTGTCATTTTCCAGTTTTCAAGCATGTCCAGATTATCGAAGAAAACCTGGGCTCCGCCGTCCGCGTCCACTTTTGTCAGATAGACGCGTTTGCAGTAGGGGAGCATTGTGTGGTACATCATTGCTCCTCCGATTATAAAGACATCATCCTCAGGGTAATCCCTGATTATCCTGAAGAGCTCCGAAAGGCTCTGAGCCAGAATGAAGCCGTCTTTTTTCGCGCGCTCGGTTTCACCGTCAGGCCACAGTACTATATTTGTGCGGTTTTTGAGGGGTTTGCTTTCGGGAAAGGACAGAAGGGTGTTCGAGCCCATCACAACAACCTTGCCGGCGGTTTTCCGTCTGAAGAATTTCATATCCAGCGGAAGGCGAAACATCAAATCATTTTCTTTGCCTATGCCCCAGTTTTTGTCACAGTGTAGTATTGCCTGCATTGAGCCTCCTTATACGGCGACAGGGATGTCGTATTTTTTTGAGCTGCACTTATAGCCTTCAAGCTTTATGTCATCAGTGGTAAAATCATAGAAATTATGGATATCGGGGTTAAGGAAGAACTTTGGAGCTTCGTACTGCCCGTTTTCCAGTATTTCCTTAACAATAGGTATGTGGCGGTCATAGATATGAGCATCTGCAATTACATGTACAAGCTCTCCCGCAACAAGACCGCTTACCTGCGCAAGCATATGGACCAGTATCGCGTACTGTACCACGTTCCAGTTGTTCGCCGTAAGCATGTCCTGCGACCTCTGGTTCAAAATTGCGTTAAGTACGTTTCCGCAGACATTGAATGTCATGCTGTAGGCGCACGGGTACAGGGCCATTTCGTTAAGGTCATGATGATTGTAGATGTTGGTCATTATTCTTCGGCTCTGGGGGTTGTGCTTAAGGTCATAAAGTAACCTGTCCACCTGGTCAAATTCCCCTTCCGTATATTTGTGCTTTACTCCAAGCTGATAGCCGTAGGCCTTGCCTATGGAGCCGTTTTTGTCCGCCCAGCTGTCCCAAACGTGGCTTTTCAGCTCATGTATGTTGTTTGATTTTTTCTGCCATATCCACAGCATTTCATCGGCCGCGCTTTTCATGTAGGTCTTTCTGACCGTTATGATTGGAAATTCCTGCCTAAGGTCGTAGCGGTTCACTATTCCGAACTTTTTGATTGTATGGGCAGGTGTCCCGTCCGCCCAATGGGGCCTTACAGCCAGATTTTCATCGGAAAACCCGTTTTCCAGTATATCTTTTATGTTGGAAACAAAAAGCTTGTCCGCAAGGCTCATGTTCGGCTCCTTCTATATTCCGCATATTGGGAAAATTATTTGTATTATATAGTATGAAAGGTCATTTGTCTTCACAATTTCATGCAGTTTGTACGCCTTTGTGATATGATGTAAAGGCTGCTCCGAAACCTTCGCGGTAGCGACAGCGGCAACGGCAGCGACAGCGGTAGCGGCAGCGGAATTTGAATTAAAAAACAAGGGGACTTGGGACGTAATGCGTTACAGCCTTAAGGACTGTTACTACAGTGATTTCAGCATAATAGACAAAAACAGACTTGAGCCAAGAAGCTATTTCATACCTTATCCTTCACGCGAAGCCCAGGAGGGTATTCCTCTTACTGAAAAAAGGTATAAATCGCCTCTGGTAAGATGCCTTAACGGGGACTGGGACTTTAAATACTTCAATGACCCGAATAAGCTCCCTCTTGAGTTTGACAGCTCGGACATTGATTTTGACAAAATTGATGTGCCTTCCGTCTGGCAGTACCGCGGTTATTCTCATCCGATGTATCTTAACGTGCGATATCCTTTCCCTTATAAACCGCCGGTTATTCCGACAACGGAGCCGGTTAAGGGCTATTTCAGTCTGCTTGACGGCTTTAAGAAAGCTCCTTCGGATGAGATGAACCACGCGGGGCTTTACAGGATGTTTTTCGATGTTCAATTTGAGAATGAAGCGCCAGCTATTAAAGCTCTGGATAATGCTGATACTGGGACGAAAAAGCGGTATGTGCTTTCATTCCTTGGAGTATGCAGCTGTATTGAAGTTCATGTGAACGGGATTTTTGCAGGCTTCTCTGAAGAGTCTCACAACACGTCGGAATTTGACATAACGCAGGCTGTTAAGAATGGCTGTAACGAGCTTGTCTGCGTTGTCAGAAGATGGTGCAACGGCAGCTATCTTGAATGTCAGGACATGTTCAGAAACAATGGCATATTCCGTGATGTACTCTTAAGAATATCGGATGTGCATGACGTATGGGACATTGATTTTAAGACTCGGCCGGTACATATGGGAGAAGGCGCCGGTTCGGATATTTACGATGCCTGTGTAAAGGCCTTCCTGCCTGACGGGGAAAAGGTAAAGTTCTCGCTGGAAGGAAACGGGCTTTGTCTGGCGGCTGAAGCTGTGTCAAAGGACGGCGAAGCGAAGGCGAATTTTACTTCTCTGGAGGTGTTATCCTGGAATGCCGAAAAGCCTGTATTGTATGATTTATACATTGAGACGCGTTACAGCTGCGTACATCAGAGCGTGGGCTTTAAGAGCATAGATGTGCGCGGAAACCTCTTTCTTTTAAACGGCCGTAAAATAAAGTTCAAGGGCGTAAACCACCATGACACCGACGCGGCTAACGGCTACTGCATGACGGCATCGGAAATAGAGAGGGATTTGAAACTGTGCAAGGCTTTCAACATAGACACGGTAAGAACAGCCCACTATGCGCCGGACCCGCTGATGCTGGAGCTGGCTGCCCGGCTTGGGCTTTACATTGTGGACGAGGTTGACATAGAGACCCACGGGGTGCTGGTGGGAAGATTTCCGCCGGACTACAACAGGCTTTCAAACGATAAAAAATGGAAAAGCCGCTATCTAAGCAGAACCGTGCGGCACTATCACAGGGACAAGGCGCTTGCAACGCCCGTTGTCATGTGGAGTCTTGGAAACGAAAGCGGCGCAGGGTGCAATACTGACGCGGCCTACGAATTTTTTAAAAGCGTTTCAGATATACCCGTACATTATGAAAGCGCGATTTACACAAAGCGCAAGGCCTATGATATAGCCTCACGTATGTATCCGCCCGTGAGCGAGCTTCATGACATAGGCGAGGGGAAATGCAGGACGGCTCAATTCATGGACCGTCCGTACTTCCTTTGCGAATATGCCCACGCAATGGGAGTGGGACCGGGCAACATAGAAGGCTACTGGAAGGAAATCTACAGTTACGACGGCCTTATAGGCGGCTGTGTCTGGGAAATGAACGACCACGCAGTGCTTCACAAAGACGGCTCCTACACCTACGGAGGAGACCACGGCGAATGGATTCACGACGGAAATTTCTGCTGTGACGGAATCTTCTATCCGGACAGGAAACCCTCTACCGGCGCATGGATAGTCCGTCACGCCTACAGGCCCGTACGCATTTCTCATATCAATTCTTCATGCTTTGAAATTTTTAATACAACAGCCTTTACTGACGGAAGTGATTATAAAATGCACATAAGTATCTCAAATGGGATATCGTTTGACTTTGTGCCGTCTGCCGGTCCGCTTTCAAGACAACAGGTTTCATTTGAACTTGGAGATGTTTCCGGAGACTGTTTTCTTACTGCTGAAACCTATGACAGAAACGGCAGCTGTGTATCTTCCGAGCAAATATGCCTGAACAGCAGGATAATGACGGAGCGGGATATCCGAAAAACTTCAGAGCTTCCGAAGTGGTTTTCATTGCGTGAAGGAAATCCCGTTGTTTCCTCAGGCGGCGACAGAATGACGGCATCCGAACCCTATACCATTTTGTTCAGAGCTGAAACGGACAACGACAGCATAAATTTTATACTGCGTCCTATGAGAAAATGGTACAGGGAAAAAGTTTCCATGCTGGGCTGCAGGCAGACTTCAGGCAGGGCAGCGACAGAGTGGGCAATAAAGGACGCGGGCAAAACCTTTCTCTGCTCGGATTTGTATGAAGGTTGCCTGCTTCCTGACGGAAGCGAAGGTATGCTGGCAACATGCCTGATACATCCGCTTCGGGCAAAGGGAAAACTTCCCAGATTCGCAAAGGCTTTCAGGCTGGACAGCAGCTTTGACTGTGTGAAGTATTATGGCAGAAGCGGTGAAAGCTATGCGGACATGAAAGAACAGTTTCCGGTAAAGGAATGTTCCTGCTTTGTAAGCGATATGACAGAACCGAACCTGCGGCCTCAGGAAAGCGGCAACCGCTACGACACGCGCTACGCAGAGCTTTCAGACGGGAAGTTCACCGTGCGTTTTGATGCGGTGGATAAGCCTTTCGAGCTTTCCGTCAAGCCCTACAGCGATACCCTGCTTACAGGCATGAAACACAGGGAAGACGAAAAAACATTCGGTACATACGTATCAATAAACGCATTCCAGCAGGGCATAGGAACCGGAAGCTGCGGGCCCTACACGCTTGCTGAATATTGTTATGACGCCTCAAAGGACTACATACTAAGATTTGTGATAAGTCTTGGAGTCGGAAAATAATCGGGAGAAGAGAATGACAGAACTTCTTAAATTGGCCGAACAGGTAAAAAGCATTGTTAAAAACGCTGCAAAACTCATGCGGACGGAGTCTTTTTCAATAACGGAAAAGGAAGGGAAATCTTACAATATTGTAACCTCCGCGGATGTCGCGGTGCAGGATTTCCTTCAGAAGGAGCTTTTGACACTTCTTCCCTGTTCAGGTTTTCTGGGCGAGGAAAACCGTCAGGATGACAGCGAAAAGGAACTTTGCTGGATAGTTGACCCCATAGACGGAACTGCGAACTTCGCAAGGGGAATGAAGCAGTCAGGGATATCGGTTGCCCTCAGAAAGGGAATCGAACTTGTCCTTGGGGTTGTCTATAATCCCGAGCTTGACGACATGTTCCTGGCTGTTAAAGGCGGCGGAGCCTTCCTTAACGGTAAAAAAATAAGTGTTTCCGACAGGGATTTTGAACATTCAATAGTTTGCACCGCGCTGTGCCTTTACAGGAAAAGCTATACCGATATGTGCTGCGATATTTTAAGGACGCTCCATAAGGAATGTGCGGATTTCAGGCGTTTCGGCGCTGCTTCCTTGGAACTTTGCTACCTTGCGCTTGGCAGAATTGAGCTGTTTTTTGAATTAAGGCTTTTTCCGTGGGATTTCGCGGCGGGAGCCGTTATCCTGCGTGAGGCCGGCGGCACGATTGGAACTGTTAAATGGGACGGAAACGGCGCGCATTTTTCAGATAAACTTGTTTTGGACGGGCCCAGTCCTCTGATTGCCGCGAATTGTTGTGATAATCTTCACAAAATAAGTGAAATCGTGATTAAAAATATGACAAATTTTAACCCATTGGAATATAATTGACTACAACACGGATATATAATACATTAATGCATGCGTTGGTGCCGTGATTTTTCGCCGGCACTAAAAATAAACAGGAAATACTTTTTTAGGGGTTTGCCAATGTACAAAATTCTCAGCAGAAAGGAGCTTAATCCCACCGTCACGCAGATGGAAGTCGAAGCCCCTCTTGTCGCCCACAAGGCTAAGGCAGGACAGTTCATCATCCTCAGGGTTGATGAAGACGGAGAGAGGATTCCTCTCACGATTGCCGGAGCAAATAAGGAAACCGGCGCGGTCAAGATAATTTTCCAGGTCGTAGGCGCAACAACCGAAAAACTGAATCATAAGATGGCCGGAGAATATCTTCAGGATTTTGTGGGCCCTCTTGGGACGCCCACCGCAGTTGAAGGCAAAAAGCGCGTCTGCATTGTTGGCGGAGGCGTAGGCTGTGCAATTGCCCTTCCTGTTGCCGAGGCTTTCAAAGCTCAGGGAACAAAGGTTACAAGCATTATAGGTTTCAGGACAAAAGACCTTCTCATACTTGAGGACGAATTCCGCGCAGCGTCCGAAAAGCTTATTGTCATGACGGATGACGGTTCATATGCACGCCACGGCAACGTCACTGTTCCTTTGAAAGAGCTTCTTGAAGCGGGCGAGCAGTTTGATGAAATAATCACCATCGGACCTGTCATCATGATGAAGTTCGTCACCCTTACGGCAAAGCCTTTCAACGTACCGGTAACAGTTTCCATGAACCCTATTATGATAGACGGAACAGGAATGTGCGGCGGTTGCAGACTTTCCCTTAACCGGGACGGAAAGCGCGTAACGAAGTTCGCCTGCGTAGACGGCCCTGACTTCAACGGCTATGAAGTTGATTTTGACGAGGCTATGTCACGCGCAAGAATGTACCTCCCGTTTGAGAGGAAAATGCACGAAGAAACCTGCAAACTTTTCAAAAACGCCTGAGGAGGACGAAAATGCCACTTGATCCAAAGAAACATGAAATGCCGGTTCAGGACCCTCAGGTCCGTGCCCATAACTTCAATGAGGTGGCTCTGGGCTACACTCACGAGGTAGCTATTGCAGAGGCAAAGAGATGCCTTAACTGCAAGAACAAACCGTGCGTTGCCGGATGTCCCGTGAACATTGCCATCCCGGATTTCATCACCTGCCTGAAGCAGGATGACATTGAGGGTGCTTACAATGTTATCAACCGGTCTTCTTCGCTTCCCGCGGTATGCGGACGTGTCTGCCCCCAGGAATCACAGTGTGAAAGCAAGTGTACCCTTGGCATTAAGTTTGAGCCTGTCGGAATCGGAAGACTTGAGCGTTATGTCGCGGACTGGCACAATGCCAATTCCGTGGAAGCTCCCGTGAGAGTTCCTCTCAACGGACACAAGGTTGCCATTGTGGGTTCCGGTCCTTCAGGCCTTACATGTGCCGGAGACCTTGCCAAGGCAGGTTTCGAGGTAACTGTTTACGAAGCTCTTCATACTGAAGGCGGCGTTCTTGTTTACGGTATTCCGGAGTTCAGACTTCCTAAGGCAATTGTCGCAAAGGAAGTAAATACATTGAAGCAGCTTGGCGTTGAGTTTGTTACAAACGCTGTCATAGGAAAGACACTGACTGTTGACGAGCTTTTCGAGCAGGGCAACGAAGCCGTGTTTATAGGTTCCGGAGCGGGCCTTCCCAACTTCATGGGTATTCCCGGCGAGGAACTCAAGGGTGTTTATTCCGCAAACGAGTTCCTTACAAGAAGCAATCTCATGAAGGCTTTCAGGGCTGAAAACGATACTCCTATTATGAAGGGCGGAAAAGTCGTGGTCGTTGGCGGCGGAAACGTTGCAATGGATGCGGCAAGAACAGCTCTGAGACTTGGCGCTGAGAAGGTCTACATTGTTTACAGACGTTCAATGCAGGAGCTTCCGGCGAGACGTGAGGAAGTTGAGCATGCCGAGGAAGAGGGTATTCAGTTCGAGCTTCTCAGAAATCCCGTTGAGATTCTTGGCTATAATAATCCTGATAATCCCAGGGACGAAAGAAACGGTTTTGTCACGGGATGCAGAATCATCAGAATGGAGCTTGGAGAGCCTGACGCAAAAGGCAGAAGAAGACCTGTACCAATTGAAGGCTCCGAATATGTCATTGATTGCGATTCCGTAATCATTGCCATCGGTACTTCTCCGAACCCGCTTATCAAGTCCACTACAAAGGGGCTTGAGGTCAACGCCCACGGCGGTATCATCGTAAACGAGGCCGGTATGACTTCAAGAGATAATGTTTACGCCGGCGGCGATGCCGTTACCGGTGCCGCAACGGTTATCTCGGCAATGGGCGCCGGAAAGGTTGCCGCGAAGAGCATAATTGACTACTTCGCGAAATAAACAGCTGTACTTCGAAAAGGGGATGTCGTTCGGCATCCTCTTTTTTATATTATTCCGTATTCTTTAAGAAAGTCTTCCAATACATTTGCGTACTGAGCTGTATGATTCCAGACGCTTTCCGCGTGCTTTGAGCCCTTAAAGAGCTGCATCTTCTTTTTGTCTTTTTTCGCGTTGTAAACATCGTAAATCATTTTTGTGGGGACAAAGGTATCGCTGTCTCCCTGGCAGAACAGCATGGGTATGTTTATGTTTTTGACGGCCTGTGAGGCATTGACCTTATCCATATCAAGGCCGTAGCGCTTTTTCAGGATGGCCGAGCCCATATTCAAAATTGGGAAGTGGGGGAGATGCATGCTGTCAAGGGTAGCTTTCATCTGCCTGCGAAGGCTGGAATAGCCGCAGTCCTCGACCAGAAATGAGAGCCAGGGGATGTCCGGAGCGGCCTGCATTGCGGTTGCGGCTCCCATTGATTCGCCGTGGATGCCCCAGATTGTATTTTCGGGGAAAAACCGTCTTACGTATGAGGCAAGGCCCACAAGGTCCCTGCTTTCGTAAAGTCCCATTGTGCAGTGTACGTTTCTGTCACTGTTGCCGTGATAGCGGTGGTCAAAGACGACGACGCTGAAGCCAAGTTTCTGATAGAGTTTTCCGTAGGTGAGCATTGTAACGTGGTTGCTTCTCCAGCCGTGGGAAAGAATTATTGCCCGTTCTATGCCGTCTTCACGGGTTTCGTTCGCGCGTATTATTTTGCCCTGCAGGTCATAGCCGAATTCCGAACGGTACGTAAAGGGCTCTGTTTTATGGCCTTCAAGTGCGGAGTACGGGTCTATTTCGCAGCATTCAAGGACGCGATTTCTGGCTTCTTCATAGGTTCGTACTACGGGATGTACAAGAGTATCCGCGAATTTACGGGCCGCGACGCAGGAAAGAATTGTAAGGATTACTGTCAAAGAAAGTATGATATAAACAACAGTCATGGGTTCTCCTGTTTAAAAATTAAGGCTTTCTTCTGAAAATGTAAAGCAAACGGCTAAGTTGAGAAAAACGCAAGCTTTATCTTTTTTTTTATTGAATAATGTGGGAAAATGACAAAGAGGTAATTTCTGTGTAAAACATTTTAAACAGGTCTGCTGTTTTATTGTTTTTCTCAGTAAGACAAAACCTCTTAAAAAATGTTTCAGGGGACAGATTATGGCCAGCAGAATGCCGACACTCATCAAAATCGCACGTTTGACCTATGGCAAGATACTGTCCGCGCACGGTAAGATAAGGCTTAATAATGAATGCGGAGCTGACTTGAAGGATGGCGGTCCCTATCTTATACTTTCAAACCATGTTGGCGTTCTTGACCCGATAATGATATCCGCAGTAATGCCAAGGCATATCAGGTGGGTGGCCGGAGCCTATCTTTTCAAAACAAGATTCCTTCACAAAGTAATAGGCGACTGGTGTACCGCAATACCGAAGCAGCAGGGCAGAAGCGACGTTTCCATGGTGCGCAGCGTCCAGAGGGCTCTTAAAAACGGAGACAACGTAGGGCTTTTCCCTGAAGGCACACGTACATGGGACGGCGAAATGATGCCCGTGAATTACAGCCCTATGGCAAAACTTCTTAAGCTGTACAGGCAAAAAGTGCTTTTCATCCATATCGAAGGCGGTTTTGCCCATCAGCCCAGATGGGCTGACTTTAAGCGGCAGGGCAGTGTTGTTATAAACGTCAAATATCAGCTTACGCCTGAGCAGATAGCCGATATGGATATTATTCTACTTCAGGATACAATAAAAAAGTACCTCCAATTTTCCAATGACGAATGGAAGCAGACTGTTCGCTACAGTTTCAGAAGCCCGAAAAGGGCGGAAGGCTTGCAGAGACTTCTGTATATGTGTCCCAAATGCAATGCCGTTGATACACTTAAGACCGGCGGTAACCGGATTGTATGTTCAAAATGCAATACCATTACCGTTCTTGATGACAGCGATAACCTTACCTCTTTGGATACGCCCTTTACGCGGCTTAGCCAGTGGCACAGCTGGGAGGCCTCTGAAATAGGAAACCGCGCGGTTTTGGAACCGGAACCCGGAGTGCTTTTCCAGAAAGGAGACGCGGACAACGAAGGCGGGCTTGAAACCATTTCAAAGAAAATTACAGTCCAGCTTAAGGATGATGTGATAATTGTCACCTGTAAAGGAGTCCGCGGCAGGCAGTATCAGTTGCCTCTTAATCAGGTGTCATCTCTTATTCTTAATGCAAAGCAGACAATTGAGCTATTTTTAGGTGATATTCTTTACAGAATACGCCTGCTTCCCGGAGCGAGTTCACTCAAATACCACGAGTACTACATAAGCTACGTGAATAGGAAAAGCAGGAAGGATATAGTATGAATTACATTCACAGTGCTCATGACTTCACAATTGTTATACATCTATGCATTATTTCATGCGCCTTGCTGCTGGGCTCTACGCTCAGGTCAAAAATCGGTTTCCTAAGAAAGTACCTGATACCGGCTCCGATGATAGGCGGACTTTTTCTCTTTTTTTTCTATAATTACGTTTCAGGGTATCTGAATCTGCAGGCCGGAACAAATTTTCTTGAAGAGCTGATGTTCCATCTTCTGAACATATCTTTCATTGCCATGCAGTTGAGAATCCCCGCGAAAAAGGATAAAGTCCATCGAAAAGGAGCGCTGTGGTCAAACGTTACCGCTCTGCTTGCCGAATACGGTCTTCAGTGCTCGCTTGGTCTTCTTGCGGCGGCGCTTCTTCTGAAGAGATTCCTTCCGGGGCCCGCAGTTTCCCTTGGCCTTGCCCTGTGTTTGGGCTTTGAACTTGGTCCGGGACAGGCCGAGTCCGTGGCCAAGGTCTGGGAGGGGGCTCCCTACAATGTTATAAACGCAAGCGACGTTGGCCTTTCAATGGCTGCGATAGGATTTGTTGTAGGCTCAATAATCGGAGTGGTATTGATAAACCGCGCTGCAAGGAAAGGCTGGCTCAGCGCCGATTATGTTGAAAAACTCAGAAACAGGAAGATTGGAAACGGTTTTTTCAAACGTCCCGAAGAGCGCATAGTAACAAGCCGTCGGACAACAGCCAGCGAATCAATGGATACCTTTACGCTCCATATCGCGCTCATTCTTTTTACCTACCTTCTCAGCTTCCTTATCCTTGCCGGTCTTGAATGGCTTGTGGCAACGTTCATTGGTGGCAAAGTACTGGAGGCCGTTGTTGGACTTTGGGGCATAAACTTTGTTGTCAGCTCTTTGTGCGCAATCCTTGTAAGGCGCATTTTGATTGCTGCTAATGCCCAGCACGTAATAGACAATCAAACCTGCAACAGAATAGACGGTATAGCCGTTGACTTCACCGTTGCCGCCTGCCTTGGAGCCATTGAGGTTGCAGCCATAAGGCAGTACTGGATACCAATTCTGGTTCTTACCGTTATTGGTGTTTTTATCACATGCTTTCTTACTCCTTTGTTCTGCTCAAGGCTCTTCAAAGATTTCTCTTTCATGAGATTTCTTATGATATTCGGTACTGCAAACGGAACGCTTCCTACGGCTCTGTCTCTCCTGAGAGTAGTAGACCCTGACTTTGAGACTCCCGTCGCGCAGGAATATGTAAATTCCACCGGCGTAATGTTTGTATTCGCCCTGCCGATACTGGCGCTTGTCAACTGGCCTGCAAAAGGCAAAGTGTGGCCGTTCATAGGAATAACACTGGCTTATGTTCTTGTAGCCTTCATCCTTTATGTGAAGCTTGCCGGAAAGCGCGCTTTTGCAAAGGGCGGCTACTTTTATATGGATAAAGATTCCGAAGACTGAAAATTCCGAATTTGAGTTTAGCCGTTAAGGACGTGGATAAGTTCCGGCAGAAGCTGTTTCTTTCGTGAAACCGCGTCGTTCATGTTAAACACATGGGTTTTGATTTTCTCGTAGGGCAGCTTCGCTTCAAACTTGCAGGTACTGCTTAAAAGTACGCTCTTTCCTTTCAGAACATCTGTTATCATAAGAAGTACCCAGTCCAGACCGGCAGTTGTTTTTAGCTTATCCAGGGCGCTTATGTAGCTGTCGCAGTAGTCGTTTATGTCGCTTAGCGTAGGTACTTCACACTGGCCGATTCCAAGCTCCATTCCACCTTCCCTGTAGGTCTTGAAGTCTGATGTTATTACTTTTTCGGGGTCTCTCTGCATAAGAGTTTCAACATTTTCAAACATTTTCTTTCCGAATTCCCTGTAATCGGCCACTCCGCTCAGCGGCGCAAGCTTTTCAACCGCAAGAACGTCAACTGCGGATGTTGTTGGACTTCTCAGCGAGATTGTGTCTGCAAGTATGCCCGCAAGCAGGACTTTGGAGGTTATCAAATCAGGTACTACGCTGTTTCTTACAAAAAGCTGATAGACAATTGTGCAGGTGCTTCCCAGAGGCTCCGCGTCTATGAAAATAGGCAGCTCCGTTTTGGGGGCGTCAAGCCTGTGATGGTCTATGATTTCCCTTACCTCCGCGGATTCTATGCCCCTGATGCTCTGGTCCGGTTCGTTGTGGTCCACAAGTATCACGGGAAACTTGGGTTTTCTGAGAAAACATCTTCTTGTGACAAAGCCCGCGTAGTTTTCGCCGTCAAAGACTGCAAGACCTCTGAGTCTGGATGAAACAAGCTGCTCTTTTGCGTCGTCAAACAAATCCGTTATCTGCAAAATCGGTCCCTGCTGGTCAAGCAACGTTGACAGCGGCGCGGCCATCCTAAGGCGTCTTATCGCTTCGGTTGTTTCAAGCTTGGAGATAAGAATACTTCCTTCATAAGAAGAAAAATCCAAGTCTGTAATCTGTCCCTTAACGTCAGTGAATATCATTGCGGGAACCTTGAAGTCCATTGCAAGCTGCGCGTACTTTTTCCCGTACGGCATGACTACTATTGCATCTGGATGTTCGGCCACATGCGAGGCGCCGGACAGTATGGGCGCTCTGAATCTTTCCGGCTTTCCCCGTTTTATTACCCCGCAGGGAATTACTTTTTCTATATTTTCCAGAGTCAGGTCATAGTATGGGTATTCCCCAACGTTGTCTTTGAGAAACCAGCTTGTAATGTCGTCTATGCTCAGAAGACCGCAGAATTTTTCGCCGTCGAAAATGGGGAGCGCGGACGGTTTGGTTTCGTGGTAAATTTTCATCAGGTCATAGACCGGAGAGTTGTAGTCCAGCCTGATTTTATCCGTTCTGAGAACATCTCCCACTTTCGGGTTAATGTCGGGCATGTATGGGGGCGGCTGTATTCCTGTTATTGCGAACTGCCCCATGACGCTGTCCGAAAGGTGTCCGCACCTTACGGCTTTATAATGGTTCACTCTGTCTATTGTATTTTTAAGCTCCGCGTAGGCATAGGCGGCGCATAAACTGTCCATGTCCGGGTTCCGGTGTCCTGTAATATAAATTTCGCTCATAGTCCAATGTTAATTCACGCAGAGCGTCTATGCAAGGTTAATGAATACGCAATGTCGGTGAAGCCGCGTTTTAAAAATCGCGCATAACATTGAAATTTATAATGTTATGAGTTGTTTCAAAAACAGTTTGACAGTTCGACAAATTTGTCAAACAGTCAAACTGTTAAACTGTGGGAAACAGGCCATGTTTTTAATAGTTAAAGATATAAGTTATTATATTATATAAATTTATAATAAAAGTTCCATGTCAAACAGTCAGACTGTTTGTTATAGGGGAGTTGGGAGACGCCATTCATTGGTTTTTATGAAATTTCTGAAATAAAAAAACCGAACCCATTCCAATCGGATAAGGTTCGGATTCTGTTTTGGAGCTGATCGGGATCGAACCGACTACCTACTGAATGCCATTCAGTCGCTCTAGCCAGGTGAGCTACAGCCCCAAGCGCCTATGATGATAAGGAAATGTTACATTAATGTCAATAAAGGCAATACGCGGCTTTGATACGGCCTTGTTCGGAAATTAAAACAGCTTTCTTATAAAGCCTGAAATAGAATATGAAACCTTTAAATGACACATTTAGGCATTACATATAATAGTGTCGTTTACTAAAAGATTTAGCGACCAAAGTGTTTCCCATTTAAAAACATTTTGCTTTATTTCGTAAAATATATGGGCTAGAATAATATCAGTTTATTGTTCGAAAAAACCGGACAACGGAAAACACTTAAGGAGGAGGAAAAAATGAAGAAAATTATTATCTTCATTCTGGTTGCCCTTGTCGCAATTACGGCAGTATTCGCGCAGGGGCAGGTGAGTCTGCAGTTAAGACTTACAAAGTTGGTGTAGGTATCTATACATACGATGACAACTTCATGACGCTCTACAGAAACGAGATTCAGGCTTATTTCAAAACGCAGGAAACAGACACTGTCAAGTATGCTCTCACAATGTATGACGGAAAGAACGATATGGCTGAGCAGTCCAACCAGGTTGACAACATGATAACACAGGGTATGGATGTTATTATTCTCAACCTTGTTCAGACCTCATCGGCGGATGCCATAATTGACAAGATTGTCGCTGCTGGCATACCTCTCATTCTCATCAACCGCGAGCCTCTCGCATACGATGCAAAAGGAAACACGCTTGATGAAGCCTACGCAGGCATTCTTAACAACGAAAAGGTCTGCTATGTAGGCGCGGACGCGAGACAGTCAGGTTCATTCCAGGGAAGAATCATTGCGGAACTCCCGAATCACGGCGATATCAACGGCGATGGAGTCATTTCCTATATCATGATTGAAGGCGACCCTGAAAACATTGATGCTCAGTACAGAACGCAGTTCTCCGTTAAGTATCTTGTGGACGCAGGCTACAAGGTAGAGTGTCTTGATGACCAGGTTGGCAACTGGGCTCAGGCAAAGGGTCAGGAACTTTGCGCAAACGCTCTGGCAAAGTTTGGCAACAGGGTTGAGGTCGTATTCTGCAACAATGATGCTATGGCGCTTGGCGCGGCCGCGGCCATTCAGGCAGCCGCAAGGACGGTCGGAAAGGACATTTACCTTGTCGGTGTCGACGCTCTTGAAGAATGTGTCCAGATGGTAAAGGCCGGAACAATGACCGGTACAGTTCTAAATGACCACATTGGTCAGTCTCATGCGGCAGTTGACGTTGCGGTTGAGGTCCTCAAAGGCAATGCAATCAGGAACTACTACTGGGTAGATTATGTCATGGTCAAGTAAGACCGCAATTTAAAGTCTTAAATAATCAGCGGACGGGTGAAACCAAATATCATCCGTCCCGCTGTGTTTTTCTTGCGCATCCAAACAAACGTATTTATTCCGTGCCGTGGTGTGTGGATACATAAGGTAAACGCTAAATGGAGATTGGAGGTTGGAAAGAATGTCGGAATTTCTTCTGGAAATGAAGGGCGTATGCAAGTCGTTCCCAGGTGTAAAAGCCCTTGACCATGTTCAGCTTCAGCTGAGAGCCGGAAAGGTTCATGCCCTTATGGGTGAGAACGGAGCCGGAAAATCAACGCTTATGAAGTGCATGTTCGGTATCTATAAAATGGATGAAGGGCAAATATACCTTGACGGCGAGCCTGTCACCATAACAGACCCGATGGATGCTCTGAAAAAAGGGATTGCAATGGTTCATCAGGAGCTTCAGCCAATTCCCGCGCGTACGATAGGAGAGAACATTTTCCTTGGGCGATATCCCATGAAAAAGGCTCTTGGTTTTATTCCTTACATTGACCATGACAGGATGTATTCGGATACCGCCGGGCTCCTTAAAAGAGTAAGGATGAATTTTGACCCGAAAGAGAAGGTGGGAAACCTGTCTGTTTCGCAGATGCAGAGCGTAGAGATAGCCAAGGCTGTTTCTGCAAACTGCCGCGTCCTGATTTTGGATGAGCCCACATCTTCCCTTACGCAGAACGAAGTTGACGCTCTTTTCCGTATAGTCGAAGACCTTAAATCCGAAGGCGTAGCTGTTGTCTATATTTCTCATAAGATGGATGAGATTCTCAGGATAAGCGATGAAGTCACCATAATGCGGGACGGTCATTACATAGGTACGTGGAATTCAAAGGAAATGACCACGGATATGATAATCACCAAGATGGTCGGACGCGAGCTTACCAATCTTTATCCCTGCAGGGAAAACAAGCCGGGCGAGGTCATTTTTGAGGTTAATGATTTTACTTCTATCAATCCCAGAAGTTTCCGCCATGTAACTTTTAACCTTAAGAAGGGAGAGATTCTTGGAGTGGGAGGCCTTGTAGGGGCACAGAGAACCGAACTTATGGAAGGTCTTTTCGGAATCAGAAGCCATTCGGCCGGTACCATAAAATACAAAGGCAGGGAGATAAAAGTTACCCGTCCGAAGAATGCCATAGAGCAGGGTATAGCGATGCTTACGGAAGACCGCAGAGGCTCCGGCATAATGGGTGTTCTTTCCGTCGCGGACAACATTTCCGTAGCTTCGCTGAAGCGTTATCTTAAGTTCAATATATATCTTGATGACAACAAGATAGAAGGACTTGTCAAGGACAATGTCAAAAAAATGAACATAAAAACCCCTTCAAGCAAGACGCTTATCCAGAACCTTTCAGGAGGCAATCAGCAGAAAGTTCTTGTTGGTCGCTGGCTTGCAAACGACCCGGATATTTTGATTCTGGATGAACCTACAAGAGGTATTGATGTGGGTGCGAAATATGAAATCTACTGCATAATCGCCGATTTGGCGAAGCAGGGAAAGAGCATAATCATGATATCCAGCGAGATGGGAGAACTCATAGGAATGTCCGACAGAATCATGGTAATGTGCGATGGCAGGTGTACAGGCTTTATAGACGGTAAGGAAGCAACACAGGAGAATATAATGGCGTTGGCGACCCGGTTCGAAAGCAAGGAGGTAATGTAGTGGGAGACGTAAAACTTAAAAGCGGAAGCAGCTTCACAAAGAAAGCTTTTGCATATGCAAAAGCAAATCCGATTGTTATCGGGCTTGTTATAGTCAGCTTCATTGTTGGAATCTTCACCGACAATTTCTTCAGCTGGGGGAACCTTGGTAACCTGATAGGCAATACTGCCATAAGATTTCTCATTGCTCTTGGCGTTTCCGGCTGTCTTATTACAAAAGGGACTGACCTTTCCGCCGGACGTCAGGTAGGTCTGGCGGCCTGTGTGGCAGGAGTTCTTATACAGAGGGGCGACTACACCGGAAGGCTTTACAAGGGTATACCGGAGATGAACATGTGGGTTGTCCTGCTGATTGTCCTTGCAATCGGAGCAATCATAGGAATTATAAACGGCTTCATAATTTCACGTATGAAAGTACCTCCATTCATTGCCACACTTGGCACACAGACAATTATTTACGGTATCTGCCTTGTCTTCACAGATGCTCAGCCGATAGGAGGTTTCCAGCCTGCATACATCAAACTCATTACCGGAAGAATCGGAAGCACGCGCGGTTTCTATCTGCCGTATCTGCTGTTTGTTGCCCTGGCTTTTGGCGTTTTCTTCTGGTTTCTGTACAATAAGACCTGCCACGGCAAGTACATGTACGCAATAGGAGGAAACGAGATAGCCGCAGAGGTTTCAGGTGTCAATACTAAAAATTCGCTTATGAAAATATATGTCACGGCAGGTCTTATGTACGCCATAGCCGGATATCTGCTGGCGGCAAAGTCCGGCGGAGCTTCGGCTTCCATGGGTATGGGCTATGAGCTTGAAGCCATAGCCGGCTGTACCATTGGAGGCGTTTCAACCACCGGTGGTATAGGAACTGTTTCCGGTATACTGGTAGGCGTTCTTGTATTTGAGCTTCTGAAGATTGTTCTGCAGTTCCTTGGCGTTAACCCGTACTACAACTACATTGTACAGGGTGTTGTCATTGTTGTCGCTGTTGCGCTTGATATCAGAAAGTATATCGCGAAGAAGTAAATCAGAATTCTTTTCCGTTCATCACCGCCAATATCTGGGCGGTGATGCTTATTGCTATTTCTTCAGGAGTTTCCGCTCCTATGTCCAGTCCTATGGGCTGGTAAACGCGGGAATTGTTTATTTTTTCTCTTGATTTTGAAGAAAGCACGCCTATGTATGGGGCTTCCGAATTAAGTATCAGGTCAATGAAAGTATCCCTGTCCTCGGGGTTTGAGAAAATGACAGCGGTCTTTTTATCCGGTTTTATGTTCCTTTTAAGAAGCTTTTCAGAAGTTCCGAGTTCCATGCCGTCAGGGCAGGTAAAGCCGTTTTTCGCGGCAAAATCATCTATGAACGTTATCTGAAACCCTATTTTGTAAAGAACCTCCGAAAGGGCTTTCGCAATATGACCGGTTCCGAAAATAATGGCCTTGCGTCCCCGTACAGGTACATCTATATAAACGTCTATCATCCCGCACTCCCTGACATTTACCTGGACTCTTTTTCCTCTGCCTTCTTCCATTGCCTTGTTCGCAAGGTCTATGACTTTACGCTCGGCAGAGCCTCCTCCTACCGTACCGGAAAAAGTGCCGTCCGGCAGTATAAGCATACGGCCGTCCTTCCTTGGCGTGTGTCCGCTTGTTCCGATTATGGTGGCTATTGAGAAGCTTCTGTTGTATTTCGCGTATAACGCCGCAGTTTCAAACAGGTTCATAACAGATAATTATATCGGCAGGGCAGAGCTTGAACAATAGGGCGGATTGGTTAGAAAATACAAACAGAAATAAATTGTCCGGAGCATAATATGGTGATACTGATAGGCGGAAGCTCGCACGTTGGAAAAACAATGATAGCCCACAGGCTTATGAGAAAATACAGATGCGAATGTATCTCTCTTGATTATCTGAAGTCAGCTTTTCTGGAATCGGGAATAGGGGAGCCCGGAGAACTTAACGACTATCAGATGCGTTACTGGATGTGGCCTTTTGTTGTAAGGATAATAAAACATGCTCTTGAAACGGAGCGGACTCTGATACTTGAAGGCTGCTACATCCCGGCCGAATGGGCTGAAAGCTTCACAAAAGAGGAACTTGACGGCATAAGATGCGTTTTTCTTGTAATGAGCGAAGGTTATCTCAGGCGCAATTTTGACGATGTAAAAAAGTATTCTCAAATAATTGAAAAGCGCAGGGACGACTTTCCTGATTTGGAGAGACTTATCAGCTGTAGCGCCGAATTCAGGGAAGAGTGCGTAAAAACGGGAACTTTCTACATAGAAATAGACGGTCCCTATGACGATGAATCACTGTTCGATTCGGTAGACTCCGTCATTGAAGATTGCGACTACCTTGAAAAAGGCATCGTCCTTTGAAGACCCGAAGGAAAGACGCAGCTCGTCCGAACGTCCCAGCGCTACATCCGTATGAAGAAGCATTGCCGTGCCTGAGCGGGCGGTGAGGGAGCCTGAGAAAATTCTATTAAGAACATTCTTATCCGCGACACGCCTGAAGGTTACCTCAATGGGTGAAGGCAGGTCTTCCCATACAGGCTCCGGTCTTTTGCAGGAAACACCGTTTATGCCGCTTATCCTGTGGATGATAAGCTCCCTGTTGACTCCTTTCGGCAGTACTGTAAGGCTTTCGTCAATATCCAGAGACTCTTTTATATCTTCCCTTGTTTCAGGGCATATGTATATCTGACCGCCTGAAGTGTAGCCTTCTATTCTTCCGCAAAGATTGACAGTGCTTCCAAGCACTCCGAATTTTGCGTGATGCACAGAGCCTATATTCCCTACAATCATGCTTCCGGTGCAGATTCCTATGCCCATTCTCAGTGAAGGAAAACCTCGTTTTTCGTTCCATCTGTTTATATCGTCCATGGCATTCTGCATGTCTACCGCAGCTTTTACAGCATCCGAAGCATGGGTTTCCGATTCTATAGGCGTTCCGAAAATGGCTAAAATGCCGTCTCCTATGAATTCGATAACCGTTCCCCTGTAGCGGTTGATAAGTATGGTCATTTCTCCAAGGTAGT
This sequence comes from Sphaerochaeta sp., assembly GCA_052170315.1. Lineage (GTDB taxonomy): Bacteria > Spirochaetota > Spirochaetia > Sphaerochaetales > Sphaerochaetaceae > UBA9732. The sequence goes on along the minus strand of JBQNAT010000001.1, from coordinate 156,955 downwards.
GGTTAAGCATTTCCAGAAGGTCGTTTGCCGCCATTTTTTCGCTTATGGCGGTAAAAGAACGCAAATCGCTCATCATTACCGTGAGTCTTTGTTTCTTTCCTCCAAGAGACATTCCCTCGGGTGTTTCCATAAGGCGTTTTGCAATTGCCTTTGAAAGATATCTGTCTATTGCGTTTTCAAGCTTGCGGTTTTCCTGCTCCAGTATTTCGTTTCTAAGCCCGAGATCCTCTATGGAAGGTCGTTTGGGCTTTGACGCTTCTTCACTTACAACGTCCCAGAATGCCCCTTCTGATGCCGGCCCTGTAAAGTAGTTGTTTTTTTTCAGAAATTCATACGAACGTTGAGCGTCTTCAAGACTGCCTACCTCTATGGTCATGGGGATATCGCGCTCGGAAATAAAGCTGAGCCTTCTGAAAAGCATGTCCGCCGTTTTCCAGTCAACACTTCCGCTTCCAAGTTCCATGTGCCTGTCAAAATAACCTGCGTTATCCGAAAGATGGATGTAGCCTATGCGTTCTCCCAGGGCAAGGAACCATTCGTTCAAAGCTTTTCTTGAGAAGTTCGCATGTCCTATGTCCAGGCATATGCCTACATTTTTGTTCGGACACTTATCCATCAGGGTCTTCAGCGGGTCGCAGTCTAAGTCAAAGCTGTTTTCTATGAAGATATTAAGGCCTGTTTCCTTCTGAAGGCTGTCAAAGTATTTCGCGCATTCCGATGACCATCTTTCCATGTATGAATCTCTGAGAAAGGGAAAGCAGCTGCTGTGAAAAACAATGTTTTCGGCTCCAAGGCGTTTCGCAAGCTCGCAACTTTCCCTGAACTGGTTTCTTGAGACAGCCTTTATAGCGCTGTTGTTGCTTACAGGATTTACATCTATGAAAACCCCGTGAAAGGATTTTACAAGACCTGTTTCCGCGTAGTCCTGAACGTGCGAGATATCTATTTCATTGCCCATGGACAGGTCTATAATCTCAAAAGCCATGCCGTTTTCTTTCGCAAAGCGTACATAGTCTTCAAGCTGGTCATGTTTGGGCTGTAGCTGGAAAATTACGCTCATTTATTTTTTCTTCTTACTTCGGAAAAGTGTTTCAGTCTTGCAAGAAGCGATGGACTCTTAGGCGTTTTGTTTTCTTCGCTTATGCGGTATTCGTCTATTGTCTTGCAGGCTTCAAGGTAGTCGTTGCTAAGTTTTCTGAGCCTGTCTCCCATGTGCTGCATTATGGTTACTACCTTTGCGGGGTTCTGGTTCAGGTAGGAACTGAAGTCTTCTATGGTTATGCGCTTTGCCATTGTGTTAGGCTCCAGAGCTATGGCCGTCGCACTTCTGAGGCAGGAATCAATAAGTCCCATCTCTCCGAAAAAGTCGCCTTCATGAAGCAGCGCAAGTTCTTTCTGCGTTTTTTCCCCGTAGTCCAGATAAATGCCTACAGTACCTGTTACTATGTCGTACATGCAGTTGGGGTAATCTCCCTGACTGAAAATCACTTCATTTTTCTTGAATTTGATTGTTTCCATTTTTACCTCCCAAGTATTTTAAGGCACATATCAGGATAATTTGTGATAGTGCTGTTTACATTCCATTTTATCAGCTGTCGCAGCCTTTCTTCCGTATTTATTGTCCATACGTTAAGTCCTATGCCGTTCTGCCCGCATTCCGTCACCGTAATATCATCCAGCAGGGTAAAGTCGGGATGAAGGAATTCTATTCCGGCTTCTTTCGCTTCCTGCGCAAGACGGATATGATTTTGGCCTTCGTACAGAAAGCCGCACGGTATTTCAGGAGCAATCTGCTTTGCCCTCATGACAGATATCCAGTTGAAGGATGAGAATATTATTCTGTCTTCAAGGCCGAAGGCTTTGACCATTTCTACAGCTTTGCGTTCAATGTCCGGATACCAGGTGTTGTTCGTTTTTATTTCAACATTCGTGATAAATGAGCCATTTTTCGCAAAATCGCAGAACTCTTCAAAGGAGGGAATTGGGGTCTCGAAAGACTCGGCCATAGTCCTGGAAGCCTTGACGGATGTGAGTTTTTTAAGGCTCAGGTCGGATACCTGCGCGTTGATTCCCGTGGTGCGGATAAGGTTTTCGTCGTGGATTATGACCAGTTTCCCGTCGCTGCTTTCGTGGATGTCAAGTTCTATGCCGTCGGCGCCGGCGAGTATTGCCTGCCTGAAAGCGAGCATTGTGTTTTCGGGGTATTTGCCGGAAAAACCCCTGTGCGCGAATACTTTCATTTATGACCTTCTTGTCTGTTAGTCTCTGTACCGATATATTATAAGATAAAAGATGCCGGATTCAAAGTGTTGTCTTTAAAAACGGCGGGTAGAAGAAGATGCCGATACAGGAGAGCTTAAATGCTGAATGATATTCTTAAAACAAAGAAGAGCCTTTTTGCGGACGGGATGCAAACCGTTCTCAGGGGCCAGGAAAACCGTAACCGGAGAGTTGTTTTTTTGAAGGGGAACCTCGTAGGCAACGTCAGAAGCGAGACCCGGGGCGTGAATGCCCGCGTTTACAACAAGGGGGTCTACGGTTTCTCATCAATGGCCGAATATTCAAAGTCGGCTGCGGATTCCGTGCTGAAAGCGGCTACGCAGAACGCCGTTTTCCTTAACGACCATGCTCCGAAAGGTCTTCCTCCGCAGAAGTCATATGGCCGGGGCGTTATCACGGCTCACAAGGATATAATTGATTTCGAGCAGAAAAGGATTATCGAGTTCTGCAAGACTCTTGACGATTACATTGTGAAAACCTATCCGAATCTTGCAAGCCGCACCGTTGTTTACACCGAGGACTCTCAGGACAAGATAATTTACACTTCAGATGCTAATGACGGACATATGACCAATCCGCGCTGTTATATTTACGTTACGATGACGGCAATGTCCAAAAAGGACAATGTTCCTCTTGAGCTTTTTAAAACCTTCGGCGGCTCAGGCAGCTTTGATACCTATTTCAGGGAAAGTTCGTGGATGTATCCTCAGATAGAGGATCTTTATAAAAAGCTGATGGATAAGGTCAACGGGGTTTATGCGCAGGCCGGTTACAAGACTGTCATACTTGGCGGCTCGCTTTCAGGTATGCTTGCCCACGAGGCGGTAGGGCACACTGTTGAGGCGGATCTGGTGCTTGGCGGTTCTGTCGCGGGGCCGAACCTTAACAAGCGTGTGGGCTCCGACCTTGTGAGCATGACGGATTATGCGAATATGGCTTTGGGCACGGAAGCTCCTCTTCCGATTTACATGGATGATGAGGGGCAGGAGGCCACAGATGCCGTTCTTATTGAGAATGGAATTCTCAAAGGCTTCATGCATAACAGGGAGTCTGCCGAAAAGTTTGGTGTGCGTCCCTGCGGCAATGCCAGGGCATGGATGTTCTCTGACGAACCTCTCATAAGAATGAGGAATACCGCTGTCCTTCCCGGACACGACAGACTTGAGGATATGATTTCCTCAATTGACGACGGCTACTACCTTATAGATACCAACAACGGGCAGGCGGACCTTACAGGCGAGTTCATGTTCGGCGTTACTATGGGCTATGAGATAAAGAAGGGCAAGCTTGGAAGCGCAATACTTGATACAACTGTTTCGGGTATTGCTTTTGACATGCTTAAGACGGTTGATATGGTTTCCGACAAGGTTAACTGGAATTCCAGCGGTTTCTGCGGAAAAAAGCAGATGATACCGGTGGGGCTTGGCGGACCTGAGCTTCGCTGCAAGATTATGATTGGCGGAAGATAAGGAGGCAGAGCATGAAGAACATTAGAAATGCGGCCGGTAAGATTGAACAGAGCCTGACGGCCAGGGGCATAACAAAATATTCCTATTACATCGCGCAAAAGGAAACACGCGAGCTTACTGCGGAAAACGGTGAATTCTCGCTTTTCAGGACGCTTTTCGACAACAGCGCGACAGTTTCCGCGTTCAAGGCGGGAAAGAACGGAATAGTTCACGGCAATGATTTTTCGGACAGAGGTCTTGACGAGCTTGCGGGTTCGGCAGTTCTTTCCGCGGAGTCCGCAGTAAGAGACAGCGCCCATGATATTTCCCCCGAGCAGGAAGCAGCAAAATTCAGACAGGGATGCCTTAAGCCTGATTTTGACAGATTTTTTGAAAGGATAAACGAGCTTGTTTCCGACATAAAAGCAGGATACCCGAAGATTCAGATTCTGTCGGTCATAGGAGAATATGTAAGAAACAATACTCTTTTCAGAAACTCCAACGGCGTTGATTTTGAGCGGAATTACGGTTTGTACGGCGTAATGGTTGAGTTTTCCGCCCATGACGGGGATAAAACCACCAGCCTTGACTATGTAATGGTAAATACAAAGTCTCTTGACGGAAAATTCATTGATATGGGCGGTTTCAGATATCGTCTGGACAGCGCCCAGAAGCAACTTGAACAGATAAGTATTGAAGGAAAATTTGAAGGGCCGGTTGTTTTCACTCCCGAATGTTTCACGGAGTTCCTTTCTTTTGTTCAGTCGTGTTTCATCTCTGACGGAGTTCTTATAGACGGAACCAGTATATGGAAGAACAAACTTGGAAAAAGGGTCGCTTCTTCCAGGCTTAGTGTGGCTTTAAATTCTTATGACCCAAGGATTGTCGCGGGTGAACGCTATACGGCGGACGGCTTCAGGACAGAGGAACTTCCGATAATTGAGAACGGCATCCTTAAAAACTTCACAATCGGGCTTTATGCCGCGAAGAAGACAAAAAGACGTGTTTCAAAGAATTCCTCTTCCGATGTAGTTGTTAAAGCGGGAGACGAGAGTCTTGAATCCATCATCACGGGAATAGACAAGGGTATAATCATCGGAAGGTTCTCCGGCGGAACGCCCGGCACAAACGGAGACTTTTCAGGCGTTGCTAAAAACAGCTTCTACATTGAAGGGGGCAGGATAAAGGGCGCTGTCAGCGAGCTTATGATTAACGGAAATCTTGCCAAGATGCTGATGGATATCAGAAGCATCTCTTCCGAGACTGTGGCAGACGGCACTACCGTTATACCTTATGTCTGCGTTGACGGGCTTGTTGTTTCCGGCAAATAATACGCATTAATTGTTGAATTTTTGAACTTTTAAATACAAATAAATACAAAACCGGATTTCAGGTCTTTTGACCCGGTTCGGTTTTTGTTTTTATGAAGAAATGTGTTAAATCGGCTGTTCCTGTTTTAAGTACGTCTTTCTTAGGCTATATTCAGGACAGGAGAGGTAATTTACATGAAACACAAAATCAGAATTATCACAGCAGCGTTACTTATTCTTACGGTATTTTCTTTTGCGGTCTATGCAGAAGCCGTTTCGGAGAAAACTTCGGATTTCGGTTCCCTGGATTTTGAGAACGCTTCCTTTGAAACCGTAATGAGTTCCTACGAAGATGAGGTTTCCTTATATAAGTCACAATACGAATCCATTTATTCAAAGATGGAAGAGGCCTATTCAAAAAATAATGCGGACGATTACTTTGACGCGAAGGCGATGCTTAGGAGTCTTGAGTATCCCGTTATAACGGCTGAACAGACAGAAACCCTTGTTTCAAGGCTTCTTGCCGAAGAAGAGGGGGAGGCAAAGAAAGCTTTTGCTTCATGGCTCTATTCCAACAGCCGCTATTACAGCCCTGCTTTGACTTTCTCCAGAGAAGTGGAAACTAATGAAGACTGCTACAGCTACTTCAGCTACCGATACAGCATCAGTACGGAACCGGGAAAGACAGTCACTCTTCCAGCTGTCGGTTCTTCGGATTTAAGCGACGGGGTTTTTGCAGGCTGGGGCACAATGCCTGACCGGGTCGAATACGAGGCGGGTTCTGAAATCGCAATGCCCTATACTGACCAGACGCTTTACGCCGTTTATAAAAAAGGGGTTCGTTTCAGCGATACGGTTACTTCCACCGAAGTTTTCAATGACGGGGATGAGGTTTCCGCTCCTGAGCTGACGGCTCCGGATGAAAGCTATGTTTTCATGGGCTGGTATGATGCCAAAGGCAATGAGGCTGACGACTTGGCTAAAATGGAGCCCGGAAAAAGCGCAAGTTACACCGCGAAGTGGAAGAGCGTCAAGGTTTCGGATATTTACGTAAGGTATTACAAGGACATGGCTGTCCCTGCCGGAACGCAGGTTAAGCTTGGCTTCACTGTTGCAAATCAGGGCAACATGAATACGGGAAGCATAAGCGTTGAACTTGTACCGGAAGATGAAAACAGCCTTAAGGTTCTTACGGGCACTCTTTATTCCCGCAACTTAGGGGAAGAGCTGTCAAAGACAGGTTCCTTCACTGTTGTTGCAAACGGAGATTCCGGTTCTGCCGTAAACGCGAACATTGTTGTGACTGACAGCGACGGCAACGTGTGGAAAACCCCGGTAACACTGACAATTAAATAAACAAAGTTCGGCGGACTTTATTCCGCCGTTCATACAAGGGCGCTTTTTTTCAGCTTTTCGTCCGTAAAAAATATTCTGTAAAAAAATATCAGTATCAGGCTGCATACAAGCCAGCCTGCCGGATAGCCCATTGCTATTGGCAGAATTGTGTTACTGACAAAGCGCGAAACCAGGTAGAGATAAATCTGCCTGAAGAAGACAAAGGAAAACAGCATGGCTCCCATAGGAATGCCGGAGACTCCCGAGCCTCTCAGGGCTCCGGCGTAAATCTGATTGAAGCAGGGAAGCAGGTATGCGGGAGTAAGATAGGTAAGGAACATTGTCCCGTAGAAGATAACTCCGTTTTCCGCATAGCCTATGAAAAGCTCGACTATCTGTTTCGCAAGAGGGATGACCAGAGAAATAAGAGCAGAGGTCGCAATCAGTGACATGATAAGGGAAATTCTTACTCCCCTGCGCGCCCTTTCAGCCTGTCCCAGTCCAAGGTTCTGCCCTACAAATGTCTGAGTTCCCAAAGCGATTGACTGCATGGGCAGCAGCACCAGCTGGTCAACCTTTATATAGGCTGTCCAGCCGCCCATTACATCGGCTCCGAAATAGTTGATATAGGACTGCACGAAAATGTTGGAAAACGATGTTATGGACATCTGAAGCGCTGAAGGCAACCCAACTTTGAGTATCTTTTTCAGAATGTATCCGTAAATCTTTAACTTCTTAAGATTTATTTTTACGCTGGTATGTGTTCTGAAAAGGACTGTCATTACCAGAATAGCCGATATCATCTGGGAAATGATTGTTGCGTAGGCAACGCCCGCCGTTCCCATTTTGAAAACTATTACAAAGAGAAGGTCCAGACCTGTGTTCAGCAGTGCTGACACTGCAAGGAATAAAAACGGGTTTGTGGAATCCCCGATTGCCCTGAGTACTGCAGAGCCCATGTTGTATATAAGAAGCCCCGAAACGCCACCGAAATAAATTGAAAGATAGATTCGCTGTTCAGCGGCAACCTCGGCAGGGGACTTCAGGATACTGAGCATGACCGGTATTATGGCAAGGCCAAAGAAGGTGAGCACCGCGCACATTATCAGTGTCACTGCAAGAAAAGTATGAGTTGTACGGTTTACGTTTTCGCTGTCTTTTGCCCCGAAGTAGTGTGAAATAATCACGCTGGCGCCGCTTGAGAAGCCCATGAAAAAGCTGATTACAAGGTTTGTTACAGATGCAAGCGTTCCTACCGCGGAGAAAGAGTTTTTACCGACGAAGTTACCCACAACCCATGTATCCACAGTATTGTAAAGCTGCTGGAAAAGGCTGCCAAGAAAAAGAGGCAGCGCAAAGCTGATTAACTGAGGGAATATTGCGCCTTTTGTCATATCAACTTCCGATTTCCTTCCGAATTTCAACACTGCACTCATATTCCGCCTTAAATACCTTGCCTTAATATGCCAAGTATATTCTTTATCCGTTTCCGTAGGAAGGTATGCGGCAGTTGCTTTTTAGGCAGTTGCTTTTTGTTTTTTAAAATCAGTTTTGTAAATCGTTTTTGTAATAGTTCTACTTTATTTTAAGTACCGTTTTTATGCCCGTTTTTGCGTTTTTTTACTCATTTTTTTGTTGCGTTTTGTTGCAACAGGGTGTAGTCTTAAAATAAGAACAACTATGGACTGCCACAAAGCATGGGCTTTTGGTAATCACCCGGAGGATTATATGAAGTACAATCGTGTATTCAATTTCTCGGCAGGTCCGGCTATGATGCCCGAACCGGTTCTGGAAGAGATTCGTGATGAGATGATGAACTATCGTGGAAGCGGAATGTGTGTTATGGAAATGAGCCACAGGTCAAAGGTCTATCAGCAGATAATTGATGATGCGGAGAAAGACCTGAGAGATTTGATGGGCATCCCGGACAACTACAAGGTCCTGTTCATTCAGGGCGGCGCGACCCTTCAGTTCTCAATGATTCCTATGAATCTTATGAAGAACAAAAAAGCCGTTTACATTGAAACCGGTGCCTGGTCAAAGAAAGCAATAGCAGAGGCTAAGAAGGTCGGTGAAGTTATTGTTGCCGCTTCCTCCAAAGATAAGAACTATACCTATGTTCCTGACTGCTCGAATCTTGATATCCCCGAAGACGCAGACTATGTCTACATCTGTGAAAACGAAACAATCCATGGCGTCACATGGAAGAATCTTCCCAACACAAAGGGTCACATCCTTGTTTCGGACCAGAGTTCCATGTTCCTTTCAAGGCCCTGCAACGTTTCAGATTACGGCCTTATTTATGCCGGCGTACAGAAGAACGTAGGACCTGCCGGAATGGTTGTTGTTATCATCCGTGAGGATTTGATACGCGACGACCTGACAGAACTTCCCATCTATCTGCAATACAAGACTCATGCCGATGCCGGAAGCATGTACAATACTCCTAACTGCTGGGCAATATATTGCTGCGGAAAGGTTTTCAAGTACCTTAAGGATCTTGGCGGCCTTGCTGCTATGGACAAAATAAATCAGGACAAGGCTAAGGTCTTCTACGATTTCCTTGACTCTTCAAAAATGTTCAGGGGCACAGTTGTAAAGAAAGACCGCTCCCTGATGAACATTCCGTTCGTAACGGAAAGCGCTGAGCTTGACGCTGAAGTAGTTGCCGCCACAAAGGCCGCGGGCTACGACAACCTCAAGGGTCACAAGTCTGTCGGCGGACTCAGAGCTTCAATCTACAACGCAATGCCTAAGGAAGGCGTTGTCGCTTTGGTTGACTTCCTCAAAAAGTTCGAGGCAGAGCACAAATAACAGACTTCATTTATTATTTTCCATCCATTTAGACCGGGGCTGGCGTTTTGCGCGCCAGCCCCTCTTTGTGGGCTTCATGAGTTCAATGAGAAAGTAGGACTTTAAATTTGCCCAGGCGAAAACAGAAAAGAACAGCCTTGAAGAGAGAAAAAAGTAATCTTTACAATCAAATGTTATATCCATAAAGTCAGGTAAAATATGGTACAATATTAAAAAGTTTTTTTAAAACAGACTTTTCGAGGCAGATTGAAATGGATATAAGTTTATTTGTTAAAAGTGTTTTATCAAAGAATAAAACAACTCTTGAGAATTTTTTTTGTAAAGAAGCTGTAATACGATGGCATTGCACAAATGAACGGTTTTCTGTGCAGGAATATATAAAAGTGAATTGTGAATATCCCGGAGAATGGGATGGAGAGATTGAAAGAGTAGAAGAAGCTAAAAATACTATAATCGTGGCTGTACGAGTGTTCAGGGTAGATAAGAACGTTTCATTTCATGTTGTAAGTTTTATAAAAATAAAAAATGATTTGATAACAGAAATGGATGAATATTGGTCTGATGACGGTCCGATCCCTGAATTTAGAAAATCAATGAACACAGGGAGACCGATTGTATAGATTGCAAATCTTTAGGTGTGCTGTAAATGAAAGAGAAAAAACAGTTGACTTATCAGGACTGTGAAACACCAAAATTTAGAGATGAAAGAATAAATTGGTTTTAGGGCCCTATTACTTTTTGTTTAATTTGAATAATTAAATAAAAAGCATGACGCAGTACATTAAGAAATTTGTCTGCACAGAGCTGGCGGAAAAGTGTATGCCTGCAGCCTGTCCTTATGTGGAATATTTGTCTCATTATGCTCATATTCCGAAAAACTGCTGATTCCATTAATTTTAGCAGCCTTAATCGTCTTTAATCGCCCCAGTCAACCCAATAGCCCCAGAGAACCTCATATACGCCAATTAGAGTTGTTTTCCCTCTTTTTGTTGACATATGGTAATGGAATGTTAGAATTAACCAAAAGACATTGTAAAGGGAGATAGAAATGAAAAAAATTCCAGTGTGTATTTTTACAGCTCTTTTTGCCTGCGGTCTGATTTTTGCAGGCGGCTCGAGTGAAAACAAAATCGGAACTGAAAGCGGAACCAAAGTAAAGAATTCTCTGGTCATAGGCGTTGCCCAGGAAATAAACAGCCAGCAGCCGATGATGCAGAATGACCAGATTAACAACAACTGTTTTGCGCTGACCCATGAGCGTCTGATAAGCGCAAACCCGAACAAGGGCTATGAGCTTACGCCAGAGATAGCGCAAAGCTGGGAATGGACGGATGATACCCATCTGCGTTTCAGGCTGTTTGAAAATGTCCATTTTAACAACGGAACACCGCTTACAGCCGAAGACGTTGCTTTTACTCTGAACAGGGCACGAAGCAATGATGTTACAAAGAGCAAGGTTTCAGGTACTCTGACGCTCATAAAGGATGTAAAAGCTATTGGGAAATATGAAGTTGAAATAGAGACTTCTGAATTCTCCAACGAACTTATCTACAATCTTTGCGCCTATCCGCTTTCAATCGTTTCAAAGGCCGCGTATGAAGACCCGAACAACAAAGAGCCGTGGCTTGTCGGAAGCGGGCCCTATATTTTTGAGACCTGGAAGGAAGGACAGTACTGCTCCTATGTGAAAGACCCCAACTACTGGGATACGAAGAACGCGGGCGTTTCTCCAAGAATAGAATTCAGGTTTCTTCTTGAAGCCTCACAGAGAGCCATTGCTCTTCAGAATGGAGAAATAGATGTTTGTATCGACCCTCCTACAACAGATTTGCAGTTCCTGAAGGATGACTCAAGGCTCACGGTGCATACGCAGGCAGGCACAAGGCTGTTCTATATGGGCTTCAATGTAAGCGCAAAGCCCTTTGACAACCGAAAACTCCGCCAGGCAATTTCCTGTGCAATAGATAAGGAAGCTATAATTGACATCGTGCTTGACGGCCGCGGAAAGTGGCAGACCTCAGTGCTGAACAGAGGCGCATGGAGCTTCCTTGACAACAATGAAGTCAAAGGCGGTTATGCCTATGATGTTGAGAGAGCGAAGGCACTTCTTAAGGAAGCCGGATACAGGGAAGGTGAACTTAATGTTGAGCTTACAGCCGCAACGGATGATCCGTACAAAACCATTGCTCCCATAATTCAGGCAAACCTTAAGGCAATAGGAATAAACGTAACCATTAAATCCATGGACCAGGCCACGCTCAAATCCGAATGTGCCAAGGGCCATCAGCAGATGTTCCTGTGGAGATGGAATATAGGCGCGCGTGTAGATGAAACTTACAGAGAGCTTTTTTACACTGATTTCCCGACGAATTATCACCATCTTTCAGATTCATATGTAGATGAAATGGCCGACAAGGTTCTTACAACAAAGGACCCTGAGGCCAGGCTGAAAGCTTCTTACGAGCTTCAGAACTACTTTGTGGAACTTGTTCCTCAGATTCCTCTCTATGTTCCGGATCTTGTTATTGCCTTCAATAAGAACCTCAGGGGGGCTCAGATTTTCGGCGGCGGTAATCACGACTGGTCGCTTGCCTACGTTGAGCAGTGAAACGTATTTTTTAACCTTAATGACGGAAGGCGGGCAATTGCCTGCCTTCATGTCAAGCCTGATGTCGGGCTTTATATCGGACTTAATCACAGCCTGTCGAATAAAGTGATTAAAAATAAAGAACCAGAGACTCGTAATGATACGATATATACTTAAACGCCTGTTTCTCATGATACCGACCATACTGGCAACTTCTCTTCTGATTTTCTGGGCCATGGCTCTTGCGGGGGGAGACCCCGTAATGCAGATACTGCCCGAAAACGCCACAGTTGCCCAGCAGGAGGCCTTAAGAGAGGAAATGGGGCTTAACGACCCGTTTCTAATAAGATATTTCCGCTATGTGAAGGGAATGGTAATGGGGGACATGGGCAAGTCCTACATAAGCGGTCTTGACGTATTCAAGACCTTTATGGGAAGGCTTAACATGACGCTTATGCTTGGAGGTTCGGCGGTTCTCTTCGCCTGCATTGTTTCTATACCGCTGGGTATCTATACCGCGCTGCACCAGAGCACATGGAAGGACACCGCAGCAACGGTGCTGGCGCTTTTCGGAGTTTCAATGCCGAACTTCTGGCTTGGACTTATGCTGATAATCATCTTTTCGCTTCATCTGGGCTGGCTGCCTTCGGGAGGTACCGGAAGCTTCAAATATCTTATACTGCCGGCTGTAACGGTTGGGCTCAGTCTTGCCGCCCTGCTTACAAGAACCACGCGCAGCGCCATGCTGGACGTAATAAGGCAGGATTACATGGTAACCTGTAAAGCCAAGGGCGTTTCAAGAAGAAGGCTTCTTATAAATCATGGGCTGCGCAACGCCATGATACCTATCATAACCGCAATAGGAATGCAGTTTTCCTTTGTCATGACCGGCTCCGCGCTTGCGGAAACCGTCTTCGGCTGGCCCGGTATAGGAAGACTTGTGGTTGACTCAATAAATAAAAGAGATACACCCATGGTAACCGGTTCAATAATACTCTGCTGCGTGCTTATGGCTGTTATCAATCTTGTTGTAGATATCATTTATGCTTTCTGCGACCCCAGAATCAAAGCGCAGTATTCCAACAAGAGGTAGATTGTGGCAAATTTTTTTCATATAAGAAATACGGAGAAAGAAAAGAAGCTCCTTGAGCTTCAGGGAAGATCCCTTGGTCAGGAAACCTGGCGGAGGCTTCTTAAAAACAAGGGAGCGGTAATTGGCATGATTTTTGTGATTCTGCTCCTGATAACTACAGTCATCGCATCCATTGTTTACGATTACGATACTCAGATAATTGCCATGACTCGTGACCGCTTCATGAGCCCCTGCTGGAAACACCCGTTCGGTACGGACAATATGGGACGCGATATCCTTGCCAGAGTTCTTTATGGAGCAAAGTATTCGCTGTTCATAAGTTTCGGCTCAACAGCCATAGGCTTGTTTATAGGAATGATACTCGGTGCCCTTGCAGGTTTTTACGGAGGGGCGATAGACAATCTGGTAATGAGGTTGACTGATATATTTTATTCCATACCTTATATAATGATAGCAGTTGTAGTAGTCTCGATTCTGGGCACCAGCACGATGTCGCTGCTGTTTGCCATGGCCCTTGGCACCTTCTCCAGTTTCTCAAGGATAACCAGGGCTTCGGTTATGACAGTTCGCAACACCGAGTACATAGAGGCGGGCTACGCCATTGGGCTTCCCACGTATAAAATCATACTGAAGCATGTTATTCCAAACTGCCTTAGCCCTATAATAGTACAGACAACGCTTAAAGTAGGCGCGAACATAATATCCGCTTCATCGCTTTCCTTCCTGGGGGTGGGAATTTCACCTCCAACTCCTGAGTGGGGCGCAATGCTTTCAGACGGACGGTCTTACATCCGCTCTTCAGGCTGGATGTGTCTTTTTCCGGGTCTTGCCATCATGTTTACAGTCCTTGCTCTGAATCTTCTGGGTGACGGGCTCAGGGACGCGATGGACCCGAAGCTTAAGAAGTGAGGATATGTATGAATGATAAAATACTTGAGATAAAAGACCTTATTGTAAAATTCCGGACGGATGACGGGGTAGTTGAAGCCATAAACGGGCTTAGTTTTTCAATAGGAAGGGAAAGGACTCTGGGACTTGTCGGTGAAACCGGAGCAGGAAAGACAACAACGGCGCTGAGCATACTCAACCTTGTACCCAATCCGCCCGGAAAGATAGAGGGCGGGAGCATTACGCTTGACGGCAAAGACGTGCTTTCAATGAGCGAACAGGAACTGGAGCGCATGAGGGGAAATGAAATCGCAATGATTTTTCAGGACCCCATGACGGCGCTTGACCCTGTGATACCGGTAGGGCTTCAGATTGCGGAAAGTATTGAGATACATGAAAATCTTAGCAAGAAAGACGCAATGGAAAAGGCTAAGGAGATGCTTGAAATGGTGGGCATTTCCGCTTCAAGGGCCTATGATTATCCACATCAGCTTTCCGGCGGCATGAAACAGCGGGTTGTAATAGCCATTGCTTTGGCCTGCCATCCCGGTCTTCTTATTGCCGATGAACCCACAACGGCTCTGGATGTGACCATTCAGGCTCAGGTGCTTGCCCTTATCAAGGACCTGATAGACCACAACCACATGTCAATGCTTCTGATAACGCATGATTTGGGTGTTGTGGCCGAGGTCTGCGACGATGTCGCGGTCATGTATGCCGGAAGAATTATTGAAATAGGTACCGCTGACGATATTTTCAACCATACAAAGCATCCCTATACGGAAGGGTTGTTCAATTCCCTTCCAAACCTTAAGGAGCGAGGCGAGGAGCTTGTTCCCATAAGAGGCCTCATGCCGGATCCGACGCACCTGCCTGAGGGCTGTTCGTTTGAGCCCAGGTGTATGTATGCAACGGAAAGATGTAAAACAGCTATTCCCGAGCTGAAGGATGTCGGAGGGCACCTTACTGCCTGTCTTGCCTACGATGACCCTTCGTTTAAACTTCAGAGGTGTGAAAATGAGTGAAAAAGATGATGTGATTCTTAAGGTCAGCAACCTTACAAAATTCTTTGACACTCCTAAGGGAAAACTCCACGCCGTTGACGGCGTGAGCTTTGAGATAAAAAGAGGGACGACTTTGGGGATAGTGGGCGAATCCGGCTGCGGTAAGTCAACAACCGGAAGAGCCATCCTTAAGCTTATAGAGCCTACATCGGGTCAGATTGTTTTCGAAGGTCAGGACATAACCAAGTTCAGCCGCAGGAAAATGAGAAAACTCAGAACGGACATGCAGATAATTTTCCAGGACCCGTTTTCCTCGTTGGACCCGAGGCAGAGCGTTATGCAGAACATAAGCGAGCCTATCCGTGAGCATCATCTTGAAAAAAGCAGGCAGGACATTGAAAAGCGCGCTCTTGAGCTTATGGATACTGTAGGTCTTGCGCGCAGGTTTATGAACAGCTATCCGCACGAGCTTGACGGCGGAAGAAGGCAGAGAATAGGTATTGCCCGCGCTCTTTCGGTAAATCCCAGGCTGATAGTATGTGACGAACCGGTTTCGGCGCTTGACGTCTCAATTCAGGCTCAGATACTCAACCTTCTGAAACAGTTGCAGAGGAATTTCGGGCTTACCTACATTTTCATTACCCACGATCTTTCGGTTGTTAAATATTTTTCGGACGATATAGCTGTAATGTACCTTGGACAGCTGGTTGAGAAGGCCTCGTCCGATGAGCTTTTCAAAAATCAGATACACCCTTACACTCAGGCTCTGCTTTCGGCAATCGCCAGACCCGTGGTAGGAGGAGAGAAACCCCGAAGAAGACTGATAACCGGAGAAGTTACGTCCCCCGTGAACCTCCCGGACAGATGCCGCTTCCTGCCGCGCTGTGACCGGTGCATGCAAAGCTGCGGTACTTCAGTAGACCCTCCGCTTATAGAAATAACGCCGGGGCATTTTGTTGCCTGTCATCTTACAAATACGGCTTTACAGCCATAGAGGAGTTTTTTATGTTCAACACTTATTCCGTAACACAGATGGTTGCCACCTTGTGCGAGGTTCTGGGAGTGGAAAAGCCGTTTCAGGCAGCTTCTTCCATTCCAATGGCAAAGGACTGGCTTACAGACCGTCTTCAGGGACGTAAGGCTGACAGGATACTTGTCTACAATCCTGACTGTATCGGTGACTGGCACTGGCGCAAATACCCTGAAATTTTCATCCCTGTAGTCAAAGCCGCCCCGCTTGCTGTTCCCGTTTCAACGGTTTCCCCTTCGTGGACACCTGTCTGCTTTGGTTCTATGTATACCGGCGTTCTTCCCCCTGTCCATGGGATACGCTGCTACACCAAGCCGGTTATTACGGTCGATTCCTTTTTCGACGCCCTTCCCAGAGCCGGCAAAAAGGCGGCTCTTGTAGCCGTAAAGGACTCGTCCATGGCAAAAATATATCTGAATCGACCTATAGACTACTTCATTGAGGATTACGATACTCAGGCGACTGAAAAGGCTCTGTCTCTTATCAGGGAAGATAAGTACGATGTCATATGCGTCTACAATCAGGAGTACGATGACTTGATACACCGCACCACGCCTGAGAGCAGCTATGCGATAAACGCAATGAGAAACCATACTCAGGCTTTTGATTCCCTGACAAACGCGGTAAGGAAATACTGGAAAGGCCATGACAGCGTTGTTGTTTTTGCCCCGGACCACGGTAACCACTATGACTGGGACGGACACGGCAACCACGGCGAATACAGGGAAGAGGATATAAACATAAACCATTTCTACGGAGTTTTCCCGCGCGAAGACGTAACCCGCTGAATTGTCGATTGCGTTCCAATTTGTATTGGTCTATAATTACTATTTACGGGAAACACTCCCGAATTTAAAGGAGATATGAAATGAAGAAAGTATTGGTTTTTATGCTTTTACTGCTTGTTTTTGCTTTTCCTATGTTCGCTCAGGGCGCCGGAGAAGCCAAGACAAGTTTCGACAAAGACGCGCCGGTAACCATTGAGTTCTGGACACATGAAGACCCTGCACGTATGGCTCTTGAGGACCAGTGGATAAAGGAATTTACGGCGGCTCATCCAAATGTAACGATTAACCCAAGCCGCTCCAGTGCTGAAAAGCTCCGTGAAAGTATTCAGACGGCATATGCTGCAGGCGCAGGCCCTACGCTCTGGAACCTTCCTATCGAAAACTCTCACCAGTACATTGTTAACGGTCTTGTAGCTCCTGTAAATTACAAAGCGGTAGGCTTCAAGAATGCTGCCGATACTATTGCCCACTATGCAGACGGCATGATAGATGCGGTTTACTATGAAGGCGAAGTCTACGGCCTTCCTCTTGAACTGACCAACTGGTGTATTTTCATCAACAAGAAGGTATTCCGCGATGCCGGCCTGGACCCTGAAAAAGATGCTCCAAAGACATGGGAAGACATGGTTGAAGTATCTAAGAAGATTGTTATCAGAGACGGCGACATTATTACAAGAAGAGGCTTTGACTTCAGATATAAGTATTCACTCACATACTTTATTCCGATGGTGGAGCAGCTTGGCGGAGAACTTTCAGACAAGGATGGCTGTGTCAATGAAGAGGCTTGGGTAAAGGCTCTTACATTCATGAAGAATTGGGGCCCAAGTGGCGAGAACCTTGGAAACTCAACTCTTACTCCGGCAAGAAAGCTTTTCAACAAAGACAACGGAGACATAGCAATGGCTAACACCGGTCTTTATCAGGAAGCAAGAATCCTGGCTGACAACCCGGACTTCTACAACAGCGGAGAGTGGATGGTTGTACCGTATCCTGTGTTCAAGGATGCTGTTAAGGATGTTGCGGGCTGCTACTACGGACATTACTACATGGTTAACTCGGAGGCCACAGCGGCTCAGCAGTACTGGAGCTGGGAGCTTGTAAAGTATTTCCTTCTCACTGAAGGTCATGCAGAGCTTTACCTTTCAAAGGTCGGTCTCATCCAGCCTCTTACAACGCTCATGAACGGTGAGCTTTATAAGAGCATGCCTTATTCGGATGTGTTCAGCAAGGATTTCGCAAGGTCTCACATTCTGTACTTCGGAAAGAATTCCGCAGCTATCCAGTCTGCCATAGACACTGCAATAAACAATGTCATGCTTCAGGGCATTGAACCTGCCGCAGCCTATAAAACAATGCAGGCCAATGTTCTTGAGCTGCTTGCCGACTGAGTTTAATTCTTTGAATTGATTTGGTCCTTTTGGCATATTGATGGGCCACGTTTGTGACCCATCAAGTGCATTATATGATTCAGGAATTTTAAAAATGAGTTCTAGGGTAAATACTTCCGTCGCGAAAAAGCGAACCGGAGTAAAAATTTACAGTATAGAGAGGAAGCAGGCCCGTTACGGTTTTGCGTTTACAGTGCCGTGCCTTATTTTCTTTGCCGTTTTCAGCTTCTATCCAATTATAAATGCCTTTATCACCAGCCTTACTGACCGCAAGGCTGTAGGAAGAGTTTGGAGCTTTACGGGATTAGACAACTATGTCTATCTTTTTACAAAGAGCAACGGAGGCTTCTCCCTGCTCAATTCACTGGAAGCTACAGGAATATTCACCATTGGCTGTTTTATTCCCATGGTAATTGTTTCACTGCTGCTTGCAGTACTTATCATGCAGCTTAGAAGGCCGGGACAGAAAAAGTTCTTCGAGCTTTCATACTATATACCGGCAGTCCTTTCATCAGTTGTAGCCGCTACGATTTGGAGAATAATGTTCCAGCCGACAGGTCTGATAAACCAGCTGTCAAATGCGCTAATGCTTACCTCCGGCAAGGATTATCAGTGGCTGACGGACAGCGGCATGCTCAGGACTTCCACAATAATAGTCTACTTCTGGAAATACATAGGTTATTTCACTATTCTGTTCATAACGGGCCTTGCGTCCATACCTCCGACAATCTACGAGGCCGCTATAGTTGACGGCTCGTCAAGATGGCACACGTTCTGGAAGATAACGCTTCCTTTGCTTAAGCCCACAGTTATGCTTGTTTCAATCATGGCAATGCTTCAATGCCTTAAAACATTCAGTACGCAGTACATGTTTGTTCAGGGAGGTACGGCAAGAGCTCCGATTGACGTAATCACTATGAATATTTATTTTACCGGTATCCGCAACGGCTACCTTGGCAGGGCAAGCGCAATGTCTATCGTCCTTTTCTTCATCATGCTGATATTTACGTATTTGCAGTTTGCCTCCCAGAGGGGCGGCGATGATGTTGAGTTCTGACGGAGGTGGAAAATGAATAACCAATATGTCGGAAAAATTTCGGTGGGCGAGGTCATTACTTACATTGTGCTGATTCTGCTTGTGGCTTTCACTGTGGTGCCGCTTCTGTTCATGGTCTGTTCGTCCTTTATGGACGCGAAACAGATAATGGCAATGCCTTATCGCTGGATTCCAAGCAGCAAATACTTTACGTCTTCCTCAAGAACCTTTTTCACAAACTTTTTAAAGGCCATACACGGCAACAACAATAACAATATTTTCTTTACCGCAATGCTGAATTCGCTGATTGTCGCAATAACATGTGCGGTAACCACTGTGTTTTTCTCGGCTCTCTGCGGCTACGGTCTTGCCAAGTTCAGGTTCAGGGGCAGAAACGTTGTTTTCATGTCCATCATGAGCACCATGATGATACCTTTCGAAGCAATTATGATTCCTTTATACATGGTCGTGAAAAAAATAAACATGATGAACACGATACCAGGCCTTATCATCCCGTTTGCAATCAGCGCCTTCGGTGTTTTCCAGATGAGACAGTATCTGCTTACGTTCCCTTCGGAGTATCTGGATGCTTCGCGTGTTGACGGTCTTGGCGAGTTCTCTATTTTTATAAGGATTGTACTTCCCAATTCAACGCCTGTTATTGCTACCCTGGGCATTCTTTCCTTCAGGAATCAGTGGGATAATCTGCTTTGGCCAATGCTATGCGCGCAGAGTGAGAAACTTAAGACTCTCCCGCTGTACATTTCAGGTTTTGCAGAAGAGAAGCTGACGGATGAAGGAGCTTTGATGGCCTGTGCGCTTCTTGCTTCTATACCGATGTTCATCCTGTTCTTCTCGCTTTCCAGGTACTTTCTTGGCGGCGCGGCAGTTTTTGAATCCAGAAAGGGCTGAAAAGCTGAAAAAGGCTGCAGAACTGCACCCGCTTCAAATGAGGCGGGTGTAATTTTAATGGTTATAATTTGCAAAATCGAGACTTCACGAAAATTAACGCTGTCTCTGATATGGTTAATTTCCTGCTTCCGGCATGCAGTGCATATGGGTTACGCCCAGTACCCTGAAGCCTTCCGCCTGTCCTTTGAAGCTTCTCAGGCCAAAGAAAAAAGCTCTGAGTTTAATGTATTTTGCAATTGCAATACTTTGAGGGCAATCTTTAGGGAATTGGCTTATATGAACGCTGAAAATTGAATCCAGCTGTTTTTTCACATGTCCTTTGGTTTTGATGAAGACGTTCGGCTTTGCTGTCATGTAGAAGGCAATAGCGCTTACATCAGCTGGTTCTGCTCCATAGTTTGCCATTATCTCCCTGTTTGATGCAAAGTTTACAACGGTCTTTGTTTCACGTCCTGCATTAAGGTGGTCAATGTGGCATTCGCTTGTAACATCCGGGTCAACCGTGAATACAACATCCGGTTTGAAAATTCCTATACGCTGCGCCGTTAAGCGTCTGAGCTGCAAATTGTCATAAAAGCCTCCGTCAGACAGGCTAATGAAATGAACCTCGTCAACGCCAAGGCGTTTTGCGCTTTCAATAGCCTCGGCCTTACGGATATCAGCCAATTCATCAGCCGTAGTGCCGGAAGGAGCTGTCTCAAGACCGTAGCGGCCGTCAAAGCAAATGAGGAATGCGATTTCTTTTCCAAGAGAGGCCAGCTTTGAGACCGTTGCCC
This sequence comes from Sphaerochaeta sp., assembly GCA_052170315.1. GTDB lineage: Bacteria > Spirochaetota > Spirochaetia > Sphaerochaetales > Sphaerochaetaceae > UBA9732. The sequence continues at coordinate 136,266 of JBQNAT010000001.1, read as the reverse complement.
CGCACCCGATTTCAATGTCATCGGGATGCGGCCCAATGAAGAGATAACGTGAGAAGTTTTCAAGCTTTGGACGAGGCGCCGCAGCCTTCAGGATAAGTTTCAGGATACTCATTTGACAGAAGACTGCCTTATTTCAAGCTCTTTGCATATTCTGGAATATTCAACTTCGTCCAAATTATATTTTGCCCTGTAGATGAAGTAGGCGATTGTCATGAAGGCAAGAGGCACTATCGTCATTGCGAAGAGAAGTCCAAGAGTCTGGCTTCTCTTAACAGTCCGCAGCAGGCTGCTTATAATGCCTGTCTTGTCATAGGAAGGGTCCAGCACTGCCTGATTTTCCGCTGCGGATATGCCGTTTGTAATGCTTGTGACTCTGAATATCATGTATGTTGCGCTTGTGATTGCAACGCAGAATGCGCTTCCAAGCTTTGTAAGGAAAGGCCTGAGAGATGCTATTATAGCTTCTGCGCGGTTACCGTGTTTATATTCGTTGTACTCGACCGTGTTGATTATGGAAATCATCATTATCAGGTAGTAGCCGTACTGTCCAAAGTTGGCAAGCATGTAGCCGACCGTGATTATGTAGAACTTGGTCATCACCGCAGGCATGAGAAGTCCTGCGCCGAACATTACCGCATAGCCAAATACTGATACAAAGAGAAGAACTGTGGTAAGTTCCTTTCTTGGAACTTTTTTGGAAATCATGGGGTAGAAAATCATGAGGAAGGCGGTTACAGACATTCCTACAATTGTAAAGAGGGAGTAAAGGCCTCCGTTGTAGCCGAATTCAAAGTAAATGTAGAAAGACCCAAGGCCTCCCACAACAAGGCCGTTTCCTATCTGCTGGATAAGGAAAATGAGGGAAATCCAAAGCAGCTGGTCATTGCCCATGATTGTTTTAACTATGGTTTTGACGCTTATCTCCGGAGCCGGTTTGCTCTGGTCAGCTCTGTTTTCCTTTACGCCGAAAAGCGTGAACATTACAAATATGGGGGAAATTATACAGACAGCTATTGCTACAACTCCATAGGCTGTGACAGCATTGCCTCCGATTGCCATGTCGCCTGTAGTGAGCATCGGTATCAAAACGGAGGCAATGGTGCTTCCAATACCGGCAAAAAGTGTTGCCCTGGAAGTGAACTTATTCCTTATGTCTCCGTCTGATGAGAGAGCCGGAACCATGCCCCAGTAAGAGATATCGTGCATCGTGTAGGTTATGCTGTACATGAAGTAGATGAAGCCGAAGTAAATGACAAAAGACCAGCCTGTTATGCCCGTATTGTTGAAGGCGGCAATGACCACAATGCTTGAAGTGATTATACCTATCAGAAGCCACGGCTTGAACTTGCCCCATCTGGTTCTTGTCCTTTCTATTATGTTGCCCATTATTGGGTCATTGAGCGCGTCAAACACCCTTGCAGCCACCATAATTCCGGTTATTGCAGCCAATTGGGCTGTTGTCAGGCCTTTTGTGATAAGGACAAAAGTCAGCAGGTAATTTGCAAAAAGCGAATATACCATATCCCTTCCTACGGTTCCCAGAGGATACATAATAAGGTTTTTCTTAAGCTGTTTTTCGTAACTCACAGCAGTTTCTTTCACGGCTAATTTCTCCAAATTTTTTTGAATGGTCTAATTTATCAGTATACATTAAGATTTTTCTGATAGCTATATTTTGCATCTGAAACCGGAGTAAAAACAAGTCTAAAAGTCCCGGGTCACTACGGTTATGCAGTTTTTGCATACCGCTCTGTATTTATTTCCGTTCTGGTAAAGGCTGTAGACACTGTCCCCGGAGCAGCCTTCGCACGGAAGCCCAAGGCTGTTGTGCTTCATGCAGACGCGGCTTATGAAAAGCGGAGGAGAAAAATCGTCACCCGTGTAGTTGAAAGACGTATCCCTTTCAAGCTCATAGGCTCCAATCAGGTTGGGAAGCTCCGACTTGAGGCTCTCATATGAAAAACTGTTTTCCGTGTACAGAAAATAATCCGCAAAAACTTTTATGCCCGGATTTTTACGTGCCCACCGCACCTGCGCGATATTGTTCAGCCCAATTATAATTCCCGGGTTCTCCGAAACGGTTTTATCAAGGCTTTTCAGATATTCTTCTTCGTTAAACATCACGGGAGACAGCGGCATGAAAATCTGCCCGCTGATTTTTACCGGACTGTCCCAGAGTCCAAGGGTCTTCCTTGGAGGCAGGAAGTCATTTTTCATGCACTCCTTTTTTATGGACAATGCCGCATGCATTGGCTTATTCAGATTTTTTTCAAACTCCGAATCAAGCTTTTCATAGAAATCGCGCCTTGCCTTTTTAAGGGCGGAAAGCGGAAGAAACGGGTCTGCGAAGCCTGAATTGTTTACTGTTTCAAGATTTCCGATAGTGAAAAAGCTCTTGTCAGATGCCTTGAAAAGACGCTTAAGCACGCTTTCAATGTCTGTTTGGCTTTTTGCCTGCTGGACCGCGAAGGGGAAATTGAATTCCTTTCCCATGGCCGAAATTTCAAGCCTGTCCCTGTTTATTTCCACTTTTATGTCTATTGGCTGTTTATATAATGGGATGTTTTCGCTGAGCGCGACCATGTTGAGATTGTGTCTTGAAATACAGAAAACAGGGGTTTCGAAAACAGGTTTACGCTCAAATTCATTTAAAGGGAAGTTTATTACGGCGGTTTCCCCTGCGGAGATGAAAGATTTTCCTCCTTCAATAAAGGAAAGGCTGAAACTTGCGTGTGAAGAGCCGAAAACAACCTTAAGCCCGTCGCGGACGGCAACCGGCTTTGAAAACCTTACTGCCGCTTTGGCTCCGAAAACCTTGTCTATGGTGCCCACCTGTATGCCTCTGTGACCCGGGTCGGTAATGCATACCATGCTGCTGCAGTTAATGCTTCCGGCTTTGCCCGTATCAAAGAAGCCGTTTGTGGTTTCCCTTGAAAACGAAACCTGCATTGCCTCTTTTGCCCAGCGTACTTCTTCATCTTCTTCAGTTTTTCCGTCAAGGACAAGTCTGTAGTAGCGTGCGCACCAATAGGCATAGTCAGGTCCTTTCATTCTTCCTTCTATTTTAAGGGCATCTATGCCTGTCTCTTCATATTTCTTTACCAGTTCTCCAAGACAGAGGTCTTTCATGCTGAAAAGCCGGCTGTCCGTTCCGGTTTCCCTGCATGTGAACCATGTCCTGCATATCTGTGCGCAGGCGCCCCGGTTTGCGCTTCTGCCTGTAATTTCCCGGCTTGCCATGCACAGACCCGAAAAGCCGTAGCACAGAGCTCCGTGTATGAAGACCTTAAGTTCAACATCGGGGCAGCTTTTCCGTATTTCTTTAATTTCTTCAAACGATAGCTCTCTTGACAAGACAACACGTAAAAAACCAAGCCTTTGCAACTCTTTTACGCCATTTACTGTATGGACTGCAAGTTGAGTTGAGCCGTGAAGAGCCAGGTCCGGAAAGCTGTCTCTTATTATTTTCGCGATACCAAGGTCCTGGACTATAATACCGTCAGGCTGCAGATATTCAAGCTGTCTCAGCAGAGGAATGACTTCTTCAATTTCCTTATCATTTACTATTGTGTTCAGCGTGACATAGAACTTTCCGCCGCCTCTTTGGCATAAAGCCTTGAGTTTCCTTGCGTCTTCAAATGAAAAATTCACCGCCCCTTTGCGCGCCGAAAAACTTTTAAGGCCGAAATAAACGGCATTGGCTCCGCCTTTAAAGGCGTAAAGGGCGCACTGAAGCGACCCTGCGGGGACGGCAAGCTCTGTCATTAATCGCAGTGCTTTTGTGTAAGAAGGCAGATTGCCTTGAAGGTTTCCGGGCTAAGGTCGTGCTCTACCTTGCACGCGTCTTCTCTTGCTATGTTTTCATCAACACCAAGATTTAAGAAGAACTTTGTAAGCACCTTGTGCCTGGTATAGATGCGGCTCGCGATTTCCATTCCGGAATCTGTCAGGGTAATCAAGCCGTCTTTATCCATTGTAATGTAGCCGTTTTCCCTCAGGCGTTTGGTAGAGTAGGTGACGCTTGGCTTTGTAACGCCAAGCTGCTGTGCGATATCTATGGAACGGATGTACCCCTTTTTCTCCTTGAGCATTAGCATTGCCTCAAGATAATCTTCTGCTGCCTTCTGAATTTTCATTTAATTACGCTCCTGTTGTCACTTAAAAGTTACCACAATGAAAAATAATCGACAAGCATATTCGTATTCATGCTATACTTCAAATCAGTTTTGCGGCAGGAGAAGACATATGGACAAGAGAAATGACTACATTTCATGGGACGAATACTTCATGAGCGTTGCTGCGCTTTCCTCAATGAGGAGCAAAGACCCTAATACACAGGTGGGCGCGTGTATCGTAAATCAGGACAGAAAAATCGTAGGCACCGGATACAACGGTTTTCCGACAGGCTGCAGCGATGACCTTCTTCCATGGGCAAGGGTTGGCAAGCCTCTTGAAACAAAATACCCTTTTGTCTGCCATGCGGAGCTTAATGCCATTCTAAACAGCATTTCCAGAGACCTCAGGGACTGTACGCTTTATGTTGTAATGTTTCCCTGCAACGAATGCGCCAAGGCCATTATACAGAGCGGGATAAGGGAAGTGGTTTACAGAGACAACAAGTATCCGGACTCCGACAGCGTTGTGGCTTCAATGATGATGTTTAAGGAAGCCGGAGTTGTAATGCGCCAAATAAACCTTAACAAGACTCTGGAGATACGGATTTGAGCACGCCTTCCGCCTTACTTTCGGGTGTCTTACTTCCTGGTGTTATACGGGAGGCTTCCTGATGGAGTACTCTTTTATTTCAGTTCCGTCCCGGCTCAGAAACCTTTTGGATAACTTTGCCGAACGCGAAGTATCTTCTTTTGCCATGGATTTTGAGGAAGAATCCAACCTTCACTGTTATGGCGAGCATGTCTGCATAATCCAGCTTTTTGACGGGAAAAACTATTACATAATAGATGCCCTTGCGCTTTCAAAAACCTCTGAAGGACTTGCGCTTATGAAAGAGTTCCTTGAAGGACCGGCGGAAAAAATAATGTTCGCCTGCCAGAGCGATGCGGCCCTTGCGCGAAAGTCTTTAGGCATACAGCTTGAAAACATTTATGACATAAGGCTTCCCGCTATGGCGCTTGGCTTCAACGGAAACCTTACCGGCCTGATAGAAAGGAACCTTGGCATCAGCGCGGAAAATCCCGCCCTTAAAAAGAAATATCAGACTGCAAACTGGATGCGGCGCCCAATACCGGAAGAATAGATAGAATATGCTTTGGGTGATGTAAAATATCTTTTTGAACTTAAATCTTCAATTTTCGCGGAAATGCGGAAAACGCTTGCTAAGGGGAAGATAAGACAGCTTGACTATGAGATGAAGAGCTGCGCTCTCCAGAAAAACCCTGAACGTCCGGGCTGGGAAAAAATATGCAATTTCAAGCTTTTAAACAGCAGGGAAAAGATTTTTATAAAGCATTTCTTTCTTGCCCGAGACAGTCTTGCCAGAAAGGCAAATCTTCCCGCTTCAAGAATACTCGCGAAACAGCTTATAGTTTCAATGTCCAAAAGCGGCACATGGGAGGACATCCTTGAAGGGGAGAAGCTGGCATACAGAAAAGTCTTCGAAGACGCCCGCCTTGCGGCAATGAAGGAGCTTGGGTAATAAAAAAGCCGCTGCACGCGGCAACGGCTTTTTGTAAATGCTTTACAGATTACATTCCAATCAGAACTCTCACAGGCTCCATGATTGGGACCGATGCAAGCAGTACGCCTGCCGCGACGGCTGAACCAATGACACCTGATACGTTCGGACCCATGGCGTGCATAAGCAGGAAGTTCTGCGGGTCTTCCTTCTGTCCTTCTTTGCTGGATACCCTTGCCGCCATAGGTACGGCGGAAACTCCTGCGGAACCAATCAGCGGGTTCAGCGGGTGCTTCGGATCCAGCTTGTTCATAAGCTTTGCAATGAGAACGCCCATTGCCGTTCCAATAGAGAATGCGATGGCGCCAAGAAGCAGGATTCCAAGAGTGTTCAATGTAAGGAAGTGAGATGCTTCCATCTTTGAACCTACGGAAAGTCCCAGACATATGGTAACAATGTTCATCATTGAGTTTGCGGCCGTATCGGCAAGCCTTGCCGTTACCCCGCTTTCCTTAAGAAGGTTGCCGAACATAAGGGCGCCTATAAGAGGCGTTGCGCTTGGCAGAAGGAATGCGCAGATGATAAGAACCGAAATCGGGAAAATTATCTTTTCCGTCTTTGAAACCGGTCTAAGCTGCTGCATTTTTATCTTTCTCTCTTCCTTTGTGGTAAGAGCTCTCATGATAGGCGGCTGTATAACAGGTACCAGGGCCATGTATGAATAGGCTGCGACGGCAATAGGTCCGAGAAGCTCCGATGCCAGACGCGTTGTAACATAAATGGCTGTAGGTCCGTCGGCCCCTCCGATAATTCCTATCGATGCGGCAGAATGCAGGTCAAAGTTGATTCCCGGGATGAAACTCAGGGCAAGCGCGCCTATAAGGGCCGCGAAAATGCCGAACTGGGCAGCCGCGCCAAGGAGCAGAGTCTTCGGATTCGCGATAAGAGGCCCGAAGTCGGTCATGGCTCCTACGCCCATGAAAATCAGAATCGGGAACAGTCCGCTCTGTATACCTGCGTCAAACAGTATCTTGATGAAGCCCGTGGCACCCTGCGCTCCCGCGGCAAGGTTGGGGTCAGCTGCCGCGATGTATGCAAATGGTATGTTGCTGAGTATGCAGCCCATTCCTATTGGTATCAGAAGGAGCGGCTCAAAGCCCTTCTTTATCGCAAGGTAGAAAAGGACAAACCCGACTATTATCATCGCGAAGTTGCCCCAACCGAACCCCGCGACGGGGTCAAGGTTCAGGAACCCGTAAAGACCTGTGGAGTGCCACAGGTTAAGCAATGATTCAATCATCTTCCTCTCCTTATGCTATGGTCAGAAGGGCATCGCCCGATGAGACCTGCTGTCCCTGAGAGACTGCAATCTTAGAGATTACTCCGTCGCATGGAGCATATATCTCGTTCTCCATCTTCATGGCTTCCATTACCATTACAAGTTGGTTCTTACTGACTGTCTGTCCTTCCTTGCACTCAAGCCTGAGAATAAGACCCGGCATTGGCGCTACAACTGCCTGTCCGCCTGCGGGTACTGCCGAAGGTGCTGCCGACGCGGTCGGAGCAGGGGCTACCGCATTCTGCGCGGCGGCAATTGCATTCCGGTCAATTCCAAAAGCAACGGAAAGAGGATAATCTACTCCGTTGACCGTTGCGTTTGTCTTTCCAAGCTTCACGCCGTATGCCTTGCCGTTGACGGTGACAGTGTATTCGCCCTTGGCCCTGGCTTCTTCTTCTTTCGGGTCTGTTTTTCTTACGCCGTTGACCTTTGACTTGCCTGTCAGGTAAAGGATTCCCTTTTCCTTGCAGGATGCGGCAATGAAGATGTTCTCATCTGTGACTTCAATGTTGTTGTCCTTCAGCATCTTGATGGCCGCGGCGATTCCCTTGGTCGGGTCCGCATCGTTGATATCTACAACTTTCTTTGTGGTGGGCTCTTTCTTCAGCTGCTCGGCTGCAATCTTAACAACTTCAGGGTCCGGCGCTACAGGTGTCTTTCCGAAGTAGCCCAGAACCATCTTCCCGTAACCTTCCGCAATCTTCTTCCATGGTCCGTAAATGACATTGTTGAACGCCTGCTGGAAATAGAACTGTGAAACAGGGGTAACGGATGTACCGAAACCGCCCTTTGCAACTGTTTCGCCCATTGCTTCAACAATCTCGCCGTATCTGTCCATAAGCCCGTTGTCTCTGAGCATCTGTGTATTTGCCGTAAGAGCTCCGCCGGGAAGAGGGAAGAACGGGATGTTGGGATTTACTTTTGTTGCCTCAGGCGGCAGGAAGTAATCCTTCATGCACTCCTGGAAAACTTCTTCAGCCTTCTGTATGGCGTGGATGTCTATTCCAAGGTCATATTCCGTGCCGCGGAGAGCATGCCACATTGTGATTATGTCTACCTGGCAGGTACCGCCTGAAACAGGCTGCATTGAAAGGTCAAGTTGATTTGCTCCCGCATCAAGGGCGGCATTGTACTGCGCTACGCAGCAGCCTGCCGTGTCGTGGCTGTGCATGACAATCTTAATGTCCTTTCCTACAAGCTTTCTGGCTCTCCTGATGGTTTCATAGACTGTCTTGGGTGTTGAAGTTCCGGAAGCGTCCTTGAAGCAGATGCTTTCGAAAGGAATTCCGGCATCCAGGATTTTGCGGAGAACGCCTTCGTAGAAATCCGGGTCATGGGCGCCTGTTGTTTTTGGAGGAAGGCTCATCATTGTGACAGTGACTTCGTGCCCGAGCCCGGCGTTGTGGATTGAATTTCCGCTGTCAATCAGGTTGTCTACGTCATTAAGAGCATCAAAGTTTCTGATTGTTGTCATTCCGTGTTTTTTGAACATCTTCGCGTGAAGGTCAATGATGTCTCTTGGCTGTGAGTCAAGTCCTACGACGTTTACACCTCTTGAAAGTGTCTGGAGGTTCGCATCGGGCCCCGCGGCTCTTCTGAATTCGTCCATCATTTCAAAGGCGTCTTCATTGCTGTAGAAATAGAGCGCCTGGAAGCGTGCTCCGCCGCCCGCTTCAAAATGTGTGATGCCTGCCTTGCGCGCAGCCTCGACTGCCGGCATGAAATCCTTTGTGAATACTCTTGCGCCGTAGACGGATTGGAAACCGTCTCTGAAAGCAGTGCACATAAAATCAACTTTTTTCATATTGATATACCTCAACTTTTGAACTTTGCCATTGCGGCGGCTATTGCTACTGCGACTTCAGCATCGCCGGAAGCTGCTGCCGACTTGGCAGATACAGCAACCTGTGCGACAGGCTGGGCAACAGGCGTTTTACTCTCGAACTTCCTTACAACTTTTGATACTCCCTTTGTTGCGAAGACCAGAATCGTCAGGAATACAAAGACAATTGACATGCCAAGAACAAGAAGGATTGCTCCGTTCCTGAGCTGTGTTAACAATTGCTCTGTTGGCAACTGTGCTAATGCGTACATAGTTTCTTCCTTTATTTTTTTTGCAAAGACGGCACAAACTCCGCCTGAATACTGCTCCTTTTATATTACTTTTTTAGGCCTTTGATGTTCAACCCTTTTTATGGCTCAAATGTGCATATTGAACGCGCGAAGCGGGGTTTTTAAGCCTGTTTTCGGTCCTTGTAAAAGGCATTGGCATGAAGGCGAATCAGCTACGCAGAATCTTGGAGTTCGCGGGGACGCTGTGGGTTAACCAGACGTTTCCGCCTATGATGCTGTTGTCGCCTATATGGGTGTCGCCGCCCAGTATCGTGGCCCCCGCATAAATGACCACGTTATTGCCGATTTTCGGATGCCGGTCTATGCCTTTTACGGGGATTCCGTCTTCTCCGACGGGGAAACTTTTTGCGCCCAGCGTGACGCCCTGATACAGTTTTACGTGTTCGCCTATGACGGCGGTTTCTCCGATTACCACGCCGGTTCCGTGGTCAATGAAGAAGTAGGGACCTATGGTTGCGCCGGGGTGTATGTCTATTCCCGTGTGGTGATGGACGTATTCCGTCATTATCCTTGGTATGTAAGGTATGCCCAGCTTGTAAATGAGATGAGCGATGCGAAAGACGCTTATTGCCTCGAATCCCGGATATGCCAGCATTACTTCCGTTTTATTTCTTGCGGCGGGGTCTCCTTCGTAGGCGGCCTGTATATCTGTTTCAAGTATCTGCTTTATTTCTTCAAGTCCGCCTATGATTGTTTCTGCCATTTTATCCGCGTCGGCCTCCGGCATTACCCACGGTATAAGGTCTTTTAAGAGTTCATCCGCTTCAACGCTGTTTTCTATAACGGTAGTCGCAACACAGGGACATTCATCGAAAATCTCCGGGTACATTATACTTCTGAGCCTTCGTATTAATAAATAAACCTGGTCATTCAGACCTGCAAAGCCCTGATGTTCGCAGTTTTTTGTCATTTTTACGGGATTTTTTTTCATTGTATTCCTCGTTTGGAATTTTATTGACAAGGCCCTGTTTTGTAAATAGAAACGGTTTGCGTCCTTATGCTTGCAAAATACAATTTTAATTACTATCTTTTGAATGGAGATTAATATGCCTAACGAAAATGAACTTCAGGAAATAAAAATCCATGAAAAAATGGAAAAGATTAATCGCAAGATACTGATAATGAGCGGAAAGGGCGGCGTTGGAAAGAGCACCGTTACTGTTAATCTGGCGAATGCGCTTCTTGCGATGGGACATACGGTAGGTGTTTTGGATACGGACATTCACGGACCTAATATCGCAAAAATGTTTGGCTGCGAAGGTGCTGTTCTGCAGTCTACAGAGGACGGGAAAAGCATTATACCGGTCAGCCCCAGAGAAGGGCTTAAGGTTGTAAGTATGAGCTTCGCGCTAAATGACCCGAATCAGGCCATAATTTTCCGCGGGCCCATGAAAATAGGCGTAATTAAGCAGTTTCTGGCTGATGTGGAGTGGGGTGTTTTGGACTATCTTCTTATAGATTCGCCTCCCGGAACAGGAGATGAGCAGCTTGCGGTATGCCAGACCGTGCCGGATTTGACCGGCGCGATTTTGGTTACTACTCCGCAGCAGGTCGCAATCCTTGATGCGCGAAAGAGCGTGAACTTTGCCGGGCAGCTGAATGTCAAGGTTCTTGGTATTATTGAAAACATGAGTTTTCTCATCTGCCCCGACTGCGGTAAGAAGATACAGATTTTCGGAAAAGACGGAGGAAAAAATCTAAGCATTGAAACAGGTCTTCCTTTTCTGGGCGGCATACCTATGGAAGTTGGACTTCAGCAGGATGAGGATCTTGGTGTAAACTGGTTGGAAAAAAATCCTGACAGCGAAAGCGCGAAGGCTTTCAGGGAAATTGCGGAAAAGCTTCATTCCACAGTGAAGTTTACACACACTCCCTATATTCCAAAGTTTGAGTCATGTTCGCCTTCAGCCTGCGCTTCATGTCCGTCAAGCTGCCCTTCAAAGGCAAAGAGCTGATTTGAATTAGTATCTTAAAGCTGTTTCTTAAGGATGGTCCGGTTTTTAACCGGAGCTTCTTTTTCCTTAATTATTCTGACAATATGGTACATTTTTGAGCCAAAATCTCCAAGCACTCTTACCTCGCTGTTAAAGCCTGTCCCGCTGAACTGAGGGGTCAGTCTTATACCGCTGTAGGCAAGAATGTCTCCCGATACCAGGTAGCGTTCAGAGCTGTTCAGCATAACGTTTTCATCAACGATTTTTTTCACGGCGCTGTTGTTTTTTATCATTACGGGACTGACCATGTTAATCAGGCTGCCGAATTTTTCAATCGCGACTTTAACGTCCCTTGCTTCAATCTCATAGTCAAAATCAGGTCTCGCGAAAGGTATTCTAAGAATTTCGGGTCCGACATTTGGCTGGTTGAGTATTTGAAAATCAAGAAGCAGCATTTCGCTGAAGTCGGTATTCGCGCAGAGCCATCGCACGCTGTTGCGTTCTCCGGGGTCTTTTGATTCAAAGCCTTCAGTTAGCCTGTAAAAACGTCCGTACTGGAAAAGCGCCCTGTGTTTTTTGTAGAAGGCAATCTGTTCTTTTACGGTCTGCTTCTGCATTCTGTTCAGTGAACTAAGGTCCATTTCATAGCCCAGCACGCCGAAAGCGGCAACGTTGAAGCGTGATTCAATATCAGTCCGTCTTAGTGTCTGATGGTTGGGAGATGCCGATACATGAGCTCCCATTGTACTTACAGGATAGGCATAAGAGGTCCCGTTCTGTATCTGAGTTCTGCAGTAGGCGTCCGAGTTGTCGCTTGCCCAAATCTGAGGCATGAAGCACAGAATTCCAAGGTCAAATCTGTTTCCGCCGGAGGCGCAGCCTTCAAAAAGAATATTGGGGAAAGACTTTGTGAGGCGTGAAAAAATTTCATAAAGTCCCAAAACATATCTGTGACAGAATTCACCCATTCTTACATAGGAAGAACTGTAAAGGTCGCTGAATATTCTGTTCATATCCCACTTTACATAGTCTGCCTTTGAAAGTCTGAAGATTTCAGCCATTGCTTCGACTATATAGTCCCTCACTTCTTTTCTTGTAAGATCCAAAATGAACTGGTTGCGGCCTACGGAAGGTTCTCTTCCGGGAATTATTACCGCCCAGTCGGGATGGTTTTTAAAAAGCAGGCTCTCTCTGCTTATCATTTCAGGTTCAATCCAGATTCCGAACATAAGCCCCATGTCATGTATCCGATTGGAAAGGCTTGTGATTCCGTTTTTGAGCTTTTTTGTATTTACAAACCAGTCTCCAAGACTTGTTGAATCGTCGTCTCTCCGGCCGAACCAGCCGTCGTCAAGAACAAACAATTCAACTCCAAGTTCCTTTGCCGCTTTGGCAAGTTCCAGTATCCTGCTTTCCGTGAAATTGAAATAGGTTGCCTCCCAGTTGTTGCACAAAACGGGGCGTTCCCTGAACTTCCATTCTCCGCGCACTATGTTGTGGTTTACAAAGCTGTGAAAATTGTTTCCGGCAAGGCCGTTTCCGAAGCAGGAGTAGGTCATTACCGCTTCGGGGGAGGTGAATTCTTTTCCGGGCTCCAGTGTCCATGAGAAGCCCTGCGGATTTATTCCGGTTTGTACTCTGGCAAGACCGAACGGGGATTTCTCGATTATTTCTCTGTGATTGCCCGAGTAAACAAGGTTGAAGGCGTAGCATTCACCTTTGTTGACAGTACATTCAGGTCTTTCAAGAAAAATTGCGCTGTTGTGGAACGCGCTTGAGACTCCTGTTCTTGAGCTCAGCTCAATTATACCGTTTTCAAGGTGCCTTCTTGTTATTTTTCTTTCTCTGGCCCATGCTCCGTCAAAGGAAACAACGTCCCAATTCGCATCGGGCAGGTCAAGCTGCAGGCTTGCAATGTTTCTTATTGTTATGTTTTCTTTTGTTCCGTTGGTAATTATGCAGGATCTGGCGATTACGTCGCATTCCGTGAATACTGTATAGTTCAGCTGAAGTACTATAGGCAGTTTTTTATCAGCAAGCTGTATCTGTACTGTTGTGGCGGCGCTTTCGTCGTCCGCATAGGACTGGGCCCCTATATTTTGCAGGGAGGGCTTTCCTTTGATTACCCTATGTGCCTTATATACAAAATCAAGGGTATTCATTCCGTTGGAATACTCTATTTCAACGGCAGGTGTTCTGTAGTCACCTTTTCCGGGGGTGCTTGTTTCCAGACATGTATTTTCCAAAAAGAGCAGGGGGTTTTCTTTACTGTAGGACACTCCCGTTCCGATTCCCACTACTCGTTTCGGATAAAGTGCTTCAACGGCGGTATCTTCTCTGAGTTTTCTTCCGTAATACAGGTTTTCAAGATGTCCGGTTTCATTTACACGTATGAGATAAGTAGTATTTTTACTGTCCAGCCTTATGATTCCGCCCCTGTCTGTCATTCTTCCTCCATGTTCATTGTATTATTTTCATTTAAATTCCAATGTTTTACAAGTAAGATAAAACAAGAATAACGGCTGTTTTAAAGCATTTCTTAGTACTTGCAACTGACTTTGAATTTTGCTACATTAATATGGCATCGGTGCTGTACCCAAGCGGTCTAAGGGGGCGGTCTGCAAAACCGTTGTTCACCGGTTCAAATCCGGTCGGCACCTTCAAACAACTCTCAAATCGAGGGTTGTTTTTATATCAATTGCCTGTCAATTGTTGCAATTCTCATTTTAATCGCCTGATGCACTTATAAAAGTAGTTCTCAACCGGCGCAGTCCCGGCGAACCGGTCAAAATTAAGTTAAAATTCTCAATTCGGACATTTCTGCCACGGAAATGTTATTTTTGCGACTTATGAAAACCCATGAAAACCCATGAAAGCCCATGAAATCAGATATGCTTCTCCAATATTTTAACAAAGCTTTCAAGACCTGCCATGTCGGAAGCTGTGAAGCGGGATAAAAGAGGGCTGTCAATATCAAGAACACCGAAAATTTTGCCGTCCCTGTGAATGGGGACTACAATTTCAGAGTTGCTTGCGCTGTCGCAGGCAATATGGCCTTCAAATTTATGGACATCGTCAACAATGAGGGTTACATTTTGAGCTGCCGCGGTTCCGCACACGCCTTTCCCCAGGGGGATTACGGTACAGGCAACCTTGCCCTGGAAAGGTCCAAGAACCAGCTTCCCATCTTTGACAACATAGAAACCTGCCCAGTTTATGCCGGAAAGTTTTTCTTTCAGAAGAGCGGACGCGTTCGCCAGGTTGCTCATTGTGAAGTTTACACCTGAAATCAGGGACTCAAGCATTGAGTTTATTTCTTCATAGTTTGTCATGGACGCCTCCGGCAGATGATCTGTAGCTGTATAGCTGTATAAGTTAAATATTATTTAAAGAAAAACAATACTTCAATAGCGGCCTGCCTGTATGAACCGCCGTTTCAAACCGCCTTTTCAAACCGCTGTTTCATAGTCTTATTGAGGCGGAACTTTGATTGTGATAGGATTCTGAACCATGAAAAGAACGTTCTATACCGAACTTGCCTATGTCTTTGGACTGATTTTTGTTTCTCTTGGAGTTGCCTTCATGGAAAAGGCGGATTTCGGGGTTTCAATGGTTGTGGCTCCTGCTTATCTGTTGTATCTGAAGCTGTCTCAAAGCTTCAGCTTTTTCACATTCGGCATGGCGGAATACACTCTGCAGGCCGTTTTGCTTTTGGTAATGATGTTTGTCATAAGACGTTTCAAGGTAAGCTATCTTTTCTCTTTTGTAACCGCCGTCATATACGGTTTCATACTTGATTTCTGGATGTGGGCGGTTTCGGGAATAAGCGCTGACAGTATGGCGTCCCGGCTTGTTATTTATATTTCAGGCATGATATTGTGCTCAATGGGGATATCTCTTTTCTTCCATACATATATAGCTCCTGAAGTTTATGAACTGTTTGTGAAGGAAGTATCTGCAAAATTCGGGATAGGCATAAACAGGTTCAAAACAGGCTATGACATCACAAGCTGTCTTATTGGCATAGCCCTTTCTTTCAGTTTTTTCGGCCTCTGGGTTTTTGAAGGCGTAAAACTGGGTACAGCGCTCTGCGCGCTTATAAACGGGACAATGATAGGACTGTGCTCAAAAGCCTTTGAAAGGTTTTTCAGCTTTAAAGACGGACTTGAATTGAGAAAATATTTTTAAAGGCGGTCCGGACAGCCTAGAACAGAATTAGAGTCGCAATTTCCAGATATACAATAAGAGACAGGGCATCAACTATAGTTGTCAGGATTGGGCTTGCCATTACGGCCGGGTCAAATCCAAGCTTTTTCGCTATAAGCGGCATTGAACAGCCTATAAGCTTTGCGGCCAGTACCGTTATAGCCATGGTAAGGCTCACGACAAGCGCTACGGTAGGGAATGAGTAGGTTGTAGCCTTTGACATATTGCCGAAAATAATACCGTCTATAAGCATGACCTTTCCGAAACATACTACTGCAAGCGCCAGCCCGCACATGAGGGCCGTTAAGGCCTCCTTAATTACTACCTGCCATATGTTTTTAAATTTCAGCTCGCCTATTGAAATGGCGCGTATAACCGTTACTGATGACTGTGAGCCGGAGTTTCCTCCTGTATCCATCAGCATTGGTATGAAGGCCGTGAGGATTACAAGCTGGGAAAGCGCGGATTCGAACTTTGTTATGATAAGACCTGTGAAGGTCGCGGAAACCATGAGGATAAGAAGCCATGGAATTCTGTGCTTGAAAAGCTCCCAGGGGGATGTCTTAAGGTATGGTTTTTCGTAAGGCGTCTGAGCGGACATGATTGTGATATCTTCTGTCGCCTCTTTTTCCATGACGTCCATGGCATCGTCGAAGGTTATGATTCCAACCATGCGGTTATCGCTGTTTACAACGGGCAGTGCCAGGAAGTTATACTTGGACAGCTGTTTTGCAACTTCTTCCTGGTCCGTCATGGTGCTTACGGTGATGACGTTAGTGGTCATAAGGGTATCAACCTGCTGGTCCGTGTCTTTTGCCAACATAAGGTCTTTTGCCGAAACAAGACCCAGTATTTTGTTGAACTTGGACAGTACATAGCAGGTGTATATGGTTTCCTTGTCAACTCCGGTTTCCCTTATTTTTTCAAAGGCGTCTCTGACTGACATGTTGGGGGAAAGAGAGACATACTCCGTTGTCATGATAGAGCCCGCAGAGTTTTCGGGGAACTGCAGTATCTCGTTTATCTCCCGCCGTTTGTCGGGCGTGATGTGCATAAGTATCCTGCTTACTACGTTTGCAGGCATTTCTTCGACTATGTCCGCCGCGTCGTCTATGTAAAGCTCGTCCAGAACCTGCTTCAGCTCCGTATCCGAAAAGCCTTTTATCAGCAGCTCCTGATTGTCAGGGTCCATCTCCACGAAGGTATCCGCGGCAAGGGCCTTGGGCATAAGCCTGAACATTATTGGAAGTTCTTCCTCATCAAGCTGGTTGAAGATGGCTGCGATGTCAGACGGGTTCATCGTGGCAAGCACGTCTTTTACCGTTGAGTATTTCTTGTTTTTGACTAAGGTCTTCAATGTATCTTCGACACTAACATTGTGTTGTTCCATAACAATTCTCCTTTGGCATGTTTTTAGAGTGGAACTGTATCAGTGCAGAAACAACCGTGTTGCTTAAAATCAGTCTCTTGAAGCAGCTGTACTTTTTCCGGAGGACTTTAAATCAGGCACAGGGTCGGAATCTGCGAACAATCTACTGCCAGCTTCCATGACAAGTCCTCCTGAATTTTGAGATGCGGGCATAATACTTACCCAAAAAAAGATTTTAACAGTTTGAAGCGATGCTTTCAATATGAAATAAAAGGAAAATAAATGAAAATGCTGATGGTGTAATAAACCTTGACTTTTTGGGCTTTAGGTGTATTTTTAATGCAAAACCTGTCAAAACCGGGTATGAGGAGAACGGATATGCCTAAGATTTATGAAAGGATAACGGAGCTTGTGGGAAATACCCCACTGGTCAAAGTGAGCAATTATTCAAAAGCCAACGGTCTGGAGGCTCAGGTACTTGTCAAGCTGGAATACTTTAACCCGGCAGGAAGCGTGAAGGACAGAATCGCAAAGGCCATGATAGAGGATGCGGAGAAGAAGGGGCTTTTGAAGAAGGATTCGGTGATTATAGAGCCTACAAGCGGGAATACCGGCATTGGACTTGCCGCGGTTGCCGCATCGCGCGGATACCGTATTATCATCACACTGCCTGAAACTATGAGCGTAGAGCGCAGAAACCTGCTTAAGGCCTACGGAGCGGAGGTTTTCCTCACGGAGGGCGTCAAAGGCACAAAGGGCGCAATTGAAAAAGCTGAAGAGCTTGCAAGAGAAATTCCGAACAGCTTCATTCCCGGCCAGTTTACAAATCCTGTGAACCCCGCAACTCATATCGCTACTACAGGACCTGAAATTTGGAACGATACCGACGGCAAGGTGGATATCTTTGTTGCGGGCATAGGTACGGGCGGAACAATTTCCGGTGTGGGCGAATACCTTAAGTCAAAAAATCCGGATATAAAAATTGTCGCGGTAGAACCTGCTGCTTCCCCCGTACTGTCAAAGGGCGTGGGCGGTCCACATAAAATACAGGGAATAGGCGCCGGTTTTGTTCCAAAGACTCTGAATACAAAAATATATGACGAGATAATCACGGTTTCAAACGAAGATGCGTTTACCGCGGGGCGTGAGCTTGCAAGAAAGGACGGAATTCTTGTGGGAATTTCATCCGGCGCAGCCCTTCATGCCGCGGCAATCCTTGCGAAGAGACCTGAAAACAGGGGCAAGACTATAGTCGCTCTTCTTCCGGATACGGGCGACAGGTATCTTTCAACCGAAATGTTCACGGGTTAAATCCGAATCAGCCCGGACGGCGCCTTAAAATAAATATTCTCACGAAAGAAGCTCTTTAAGGGTTTCTTTTGTATTTTCAAGGGCTTCCGAATACTGATTTTCCATCTTTTTCAGGTTCTGGCTGATAAGCTGTGAGTACTGTGAGGTATTTACGCCTTCCGGATTGTTTTCCATTGCCTGCTGAATCTGAGACTTCATCCTTTCAACAAAAGCATTTTTGGCTTCAATGAACTGTTTCAGGAAGTCTATTATCTGATGCATAACGGAATCCGCCTGAGCATTGCCGCCTGTTTCAAGATTCACAAGGTCTCCAAGACGCTCGAAGCGCGTCTGAAAAAGATCATCTGAGGGGAGACTGATATTTGACAGAATGGCGTTTGCCATACCTTCTTTTACAAGAGCTTTGTCTTCGCCTTTATAGGAAGCGAACTTCGCGGCTGTTTCTGAAAGCTTCCGGTCCGTGTTGTTCAGGTAGCCGCCCGCAAGAGCCATGCCTTCCTTTTTAAGCTTATCCTCTCTGTATCTGGACTCGTCCATCTCTATATCCTGAGTTTTTTCAAGGGCTATTTCCCAAGCCGACTTTATTTTTGACATTATCTTATCTCCGGTTTGTGCGTTTTCACCTAAAAGATAATAATTTTTGAACTGTTAGACAACTTGCGCGTCAGGCTGTATTTGATTAATAGTATATCTGTACAAAGAGGGCAATATGGAAAAGACGTACTACATGGATACATATCTTAAGACGCTGAAATGTCGTATAACCGAAGTCCGCCATACGGACAAGGCTGTTGAAGTTCGGACGAATCGTACCATTTTCTACCCTGAAAGCGGCGGACAGCCGGGCGACAGGGGAATGCTTGGACCTTACAGGGTTCTGGATACGCGCAAGGCGGAAGATGGAGACTCCGTTCTGATAATGGATAAAAATTGCGCGGTGAATGAGGGAGAGGAACTTGAAGCGGTTCTTGACTGGGAGCGCCGCTACAAGTTCATGGTCATCCACACGGCCCAGCATCTTCTTTCCGGTCTTATGTTCACAATGTTCGGGATAGGTACCGTTGCGGTCCATCAGGGAGACGACTATCTGACCATTGAAACGGACAGAAGCGAAATAGCTCATGAAACCGTAGACAGGCTAATACTTGCCGCTAACAATGCAATTCGTGATTCCCATAAAATAAAATATCATGAACTAAGCCATAAAGAAGCTGAAAACCTTGGTCTGAGACGTTCAATAAAAGTGGACGGCGATGTAAGAATAGTTGAAATCGAAGACTGTGACCGCATTGCCTGCGGCGGGATACATGTTGCCAGCACAAATGAAATAAGGCTGATTTACTGCATAGGACATGAGCAGATAAGAGGCCATGTCCGCCTTTATTTCAGCTGCGGGGCTCAGGCTCTTGAAAGCGCGCTTGAAAACAGCAAAATCGTTCAGCGTCTGAATACCATTTTAAGCTGCAAGTCGGATGAAATAGAAAGCAGGGCTGAAGCTTTGGTAAAAAATCTTGCAGAGGCAAAAAGTGAAAATGAAAGACTTGAAAAAGAGCTTGCTCTAAAAGAAATCCGGGGCCTTATTGATGAAAACGGCTTTTGCGCGCTTGCCTGCCCGGAGGGTACAGACCTTCAAAACTATGCTCGCTCCGCCCCTTATTTTACGGACCTTGCTCTTCTTGCTCACTGCCCGAACGGAGACGGAATGAAGTGGCTGATAGTACTAAAAGGAAAGTATGAGAAAATAGATTTCAATAGCCTTAAAAGCACAGTCCTTGTAAAAATCAACGCGAAAGGCGGCGGAAGGGCACCTGTTTTTCAAGGCATGGCGCCAATAAACCCCAAGAGCGAAGACGGTAAAAAACGTCTTGCGGATTTCGAAAAAAACTTCAGAACCGCCGTTATCGGCTGACCTCTCATTATTTGAAAAGCTTGGAAATTTCGGCCGCGATTTTGTCCGCCTGAGGTATCGTTTCCCTTTCAAGTTCCTTTGAGAAAGGTACGGGCGTGTTTCGTCCGCTGAACTGCAGGACCGGGCACTTCAGAGCTCTGAAAGTTTCTTTGTCCTGACAGATGGCCGCGCACACCTGCGCGTTTATTCCGCCTATGCCGTTGGGGTCCTGAACCAAAACTGCGCGCCCTGTTTTCCTGACCTGGGCAAAAACCGTTTCCCTGTCCATAGGGTTTAAGGTCCTGAGGTCAACTACCGTTGCGTTTATACCCTCTATCAGAAGGAGTTCAGCCGCCTGCAATGCGGTCAGAACAGCATGGGAATAGGAAATTATTGTAACATCCTGTCCTTCGCGCGCCACTTTTGCTTTACCAAGCTCAACCGGTTCATGTGAAATTTCACCGTCAACAGGATACAGGAGCTTGTGCTCGAAAAAGAGGGTGGGGTTGTTGTCCCTTATCGAGGCTCTAAGAAGGTGATAGGCATCTGACGGATTGGACGGAGCTACAAGCTTAAGTCCGGTTTCGTTCATGAAAAGAGCCTCCGGACTTTGAGTGTGCTGAGCCCCGTGGCCCGTACCGCTGCCTTCAGGAAGACGCACGGTGATTGGACAGCAGAACTGACCTCCGCTCATGAAATGCGTCTTTGCCGCATGGTTGACTATCGGGTCGAAAATCAGCGTGAAAAAATCCGCGTACATTATTTCAATAATGGGCCTCATTCCCATCATTGCCGCGCCCACAGCCATGCCGGTGAAGCCTTCCTCTGATACAGGAGTGTCTATGACCCGGTCCGGATGCTCTTTCCAAAGCCCTTCCGAAACTTTAAAACAGCCCCCGTAAACGCCTACATCCTCACCGAACAGTACAACGTTTTTGTCGGCGGACATCTCATCCGCCATTGCCTTTCTTATGGCTTCTCTGAACGTCATTCCCTGTCCTCCCCGTTCGCGTAAACCATGCTTTCCACCTCTTCGGGTGTGAGCTTGTCTTTACTGTTCTCCAAAGCGGTCTTCGCCTGAGCTTCAATTCCGCTTCGGCACTGGGTTTCTATCTCATCCAGCTCTTTCCGCGTGAAAAATCCGCGTTCAATCAGCTTCTGCTCGAAAAGGATTATAGGGTCCCTCAGCAGCCACATCTGTTCCTCGTCCGCAGTCCTGTAAAGACGCCTGTCATTCTTGGAATGGCCCTTGAACCTGTAGGTCATCACTTCCAGCAGATACGGCCCGTTCCCCGCTTTTATGTAGGCCGAGGCTTCCTGCGCCGCTTCATATACTGCTTCAACGTCGTTTCCGTCAACGGCTTTGCCGGGCATGCCGTAGGCTTTCGCGCGTGAAGACACCCTGTCTGTACTTATCATTTTGTCGCTTGAGGCGGACATTCCGTAATGGTTGTTTTCGCAGTAAAAAAGAACCGGCAGCTTCCAGATGGAAGCAAGATTCATTGACTCATGCACGCTTCCGCGGCTTGATGCCCCGTCACCGAAGATGGCAACGCTCATGTTCTTTACCGGAGAGGGTGACAGGGTCTTGGGATTCTGTGTTGTAGATGTTGCAAACGAAGCGCTGCCAAGGCTTTTGAACTTCTGATAGAAGGCTATTCCTACAGACAGCGGAACTCCCGAACCCACAACGGCGGAAGAGCCAAGATTACAAACTTTCCTGTCCGGCATGTGCATGCTGCCGCCAAGGCCCTTTGCGAGACCTGACCTTGAGCCTAAAAGCTCGGAGAACATGGCTACGGGCAATGAGCCCCTGCAAATTGTAAAGCCGTGACATCTGTGAGTAGGAACTATCCAGTCTTCTTCTTCCAAAGCCATGCACAAGCCTGCCTGGGATGCTTCCTGACCGTTGGCCAGATGTGTTGTTCCGTGAACAAGACCGGCTTTGAACAGTTCCTCGGTTTTTTCCTCGAAGAACCTTGAATTCAGCATAAGACGCAGCGCGTCCAGGCTTTTTTCCTTTTCAATCATAGCAAGCAATCAAGATTGATTTCCGCGACTACAGCCGGCATTCCGCAGCCCCAGCTTTCCAGCACTGCAGGATGGACTTCGCCGAAAATACCGATTCTCTTTCCTCCAACCAAGATTTCCGCGCAGCGTCCCGGTATGAACCTTGGGTCGTTTTCAGGCGCTCTGAGGGTGTATTCAACTCTTAAAAAGTACATTAGCGTGTTGATAAAGCTGTTTGCATCGTTAAAGCCGGCATTGCTGTCTGCGGACATGAAACCAAGATTGTTTACGGTAAGCGTTCCGCTGTTGTTGCCGGGTTCAAGGAAGGCAACTTTTCCGACCTCGAAGATTTTGTGCGGATAGGCCGCATGTCCCGACACGCTTTCGCTTTCCAGAAGCGAAGGTATAATTGAAGGTCTGACAGCTTCAAAGTTTTCGCTCATCGGATTCGATATCATTATGACGTCTTTGCCGTCTGTATGCATGTTGTCCACGTATTCGCGTCTGCTTCCAAGGTAGTTGTAAATCATTTCCTGAAAGCCCATGCCCACCATAAGAGCCTTGACTTTTCTGCCAAGCTCCTCTGCCGGGGAGAGGCGTCCCACTGTAAAGTCTCGCGGTATTGTGGGCTCAAAATTTTCAAGGCCGTAGCCTATCATGACATCCTCGACCACATCCACGGGATGCAGGAAATCGTTCCGGTACTCGGGACAGGTTATGTGAAGGGTTTCGCCTTCGGAAACGCTGAAAACACCCATTCGGAGAAGAGCATCCTTTGCGTCGTCAATTGAAATGTCTTCACCAAGGACGCGCCTGATTTCGCTGAGCGTGCAACTTTGTGATTCCTGGAAGTAGTAGGGGACGGTGATTTCGCGGCCGAATTCCGTTTCGTATGGGTAGATGACCTTTACGGGTTGGATTGTAAAGCCCAGGTCAGCCATGTCCACGGCCATGATTGAGGCGCAGAGAAGTATGTCCTTCAGACCGGGCCCCGACATTTCAACAAAGAGGTCGCTGTCGCCTGTTTCAACGGCACCTACAAAGGCACTGTTGATTATCGGGGGCATGGAAAGAGCCTTCCCGGCATCATCGTACAGGTAGGGATAGACAGGTTTATCCTTAATAATATAGCCGTATTCCTGACCTTTTGGATGTTTTTTCAGTATTTGCCTGAGGCTCAGGTCATCGTTCAGATGAAGGGCTGTGAAATGAGTTTTGTCAGGATCCGCTCCGTCATAGTGGATTGGGTACTTTATCAGGCTGTTTCTGTAAATACCCATTGCAATGGTGCGGCGCTTTCTTCCGAAGTTGAAGCACAGCTTTTCCTGGCTCTGAATAAGAGTCTGGAGTATATCTTCGTCAACTGTTTTGCCTGTTGCAACAAAGCCGCATGAGAACTCCCTGACTTCCCGCGCTCTTGGGCCAACATGAAGCTCCCTTCCGCAGTTGTCTGCCGTATAGCATTTTGATGAGAAGAAATCGTATTCTCTTATCCGCGGATTTTCATAGTTTTTCAGGAGTCTTGCAAGTCCCATTGGCGACCAGAGGTCAGGACGGTTGGTGTCGTTAAGCTCTATTTTAAAGACGCCGTTTTCTTTGTCGTGCTCGTCAAGCTCCGCCTTCGCTCGGGGGAAAACCTGTTCAAGCTCCTCATCCGTATAGCTGCGCCCCAGAAGGCAGAAAAGGAATTTTTCTTTTGTTTCAAACTTAGGCATCAGTTACCCCTCCTTGTCCTAACGCTGTCAATGTCCGGTGAGAACAGGTCTCTGATATCGTTTATTCCAAGGTGCATCATTGCCATCCTGTCTATTCCAAGTCCCCATGCCAGAACAGGCGCGTCTATTCCAAGGGACCTTGTCACTTCCGGACGGAATATGCCGGAACCGCCCATTTCAAACCAGCCAAGGACGGGGTGCTTTATGTGTATTTCTATTGAGGGTTCGGTGAAGGGGAAATAGCCGGGGACATACTTAAAGTCCGTTGCTCCGGCTATTTCGGTGGCGAACATTCTTAAAAGGCCCAGAAGGTCCTTAAGGTTGGCTTCTTTGCCTATGACTATGCCTTCCGTCTGATAGAAGTCCGCGCCGTGCTTCGCGTCAACTTCATCGAATCTGAAGCAGCGCACTATTCCGAAATATTTTCCGGGAATCTTTGCCTTTGTAAGCTGATGGGCGGAAAGAACCGTTCCCTGGCTTCTCAGAACCTGACGTCTTGTGAATTCATGGTCAAAGCTGTACTGCCAGCCGCGTGAGCCTGTGTTTCCTCCGTTCTCATGGACGTTGGCTACATTTGTCAGCCAAGGTTCCTGTATTTCTCTGCAGTGTCCGGGTTCCTTTAAATAATAGACATCGTGTATGTCTCTTGCGCTGTGGAACTGAGGCATGAACAGCGCGTCTCCGTTCCAGAATTCGTTTTCTACCAACGGTCCGTCAAATTCCTCAAATCCAAGGGAAGTCAGCTTGTCCTTTACCCACTTTATATAGTTGGCATAGGGGTTGTGTCTTCCGGGTATGAGCTTCTGAACAGGCGCATCCAGCCCGTATGGCCTGAAGGACGCGTCCTTCCACGCGCCGGACGCTATTATCTGAGGTGTAAGCACCCCGATTTCCTCTCCAGTTATGTTTGCCCTAAGAAGCGCTTCTTTCGCTTCAATGCCTGCCGGAGTAAGAGTGTATGTAACTTCCTCACGTTCGGACACTTTGTAGGGAGACAGCGCGGCGCCTCGCTTTTTGGAAATCCTTCCCATAAGGTCTTTTTCGCGTTCTGTCATTTCAGACTCTTCAACGGGTCCGTTCAGTCCGCGTTTGAGCAACGCAGCCGTTTCCGTTACGTCGGAAGGAAGGGTCTCGTTTTTGACATATGCCTTGTTTTCCTGATTCATTGCGCAGGAACCGGCTTTTGAAAGGCTACCGTAAGCAGAGCCTATGTCACTTTTTTCAAGCCCCAGTTTTTCCGCTATTTCAGGCAGCGCAAGTGGAGTTCCTTCCTTAAGCAGGGCAAAAATCCTCTGCGCGGGAGTACCGTTTTCCGCCTGATTTCTTCCGGTTTCCGTCAGTTCGTATGTTGTTATTGTTCTGCGGCCTGTTTCCTGAAGGCATCCTTTGGCGGACAGCCAGCTGAATGCCTGATTGCACTGTCCGATTTTGTAGTTCAGTTCATTAACGATTCTTTCCGCGGTGACAGCTTCGTTTGCATTTACATGCCTTAACAGCTTCACTTCAAGAGGGTGAAAGTTTTTTACATCTATGTCCATGTTTCCACCAATTAAAAGTATAGTCCTTCTATAATATATCCTGTTACGGTTAATATCAATCTTATCAGGAAAGGACTTATCAGGAAAGGAACTTGATTGCCGCCGCGCCTGAGAAAAAGCGGACAGTTTAAAAAAATCATAACCCGCAAACTTCTTAAAGCCGACGGGTTCAGAATTTTCATCAAACTGTTTTGATTGTTTTCGGGGCGAAAGGACTCGAACCTTCGATATCCTGCTCCCAAAGCAGGCGCCATAGCCGCTAGGCAACGCCCCGACGCATGAAGGAGTATATGCAATTGACTTAATTAGGTCAAGGATATAGGTTTCTTTTTATGGACGCAAAAAATATGAAAGCGAAACTGCTGCAATTCCATGATATACTGGAAAAAATAAGCCCGCCCGATATATCATTTCTGGAAAAACGCGACCCTTTCCAATTCCTGATAAGCGTTATTTTAAGCGCGCAGACAACGGACGAAAGAGTGAATCAGGTTACGCCGGAGCTTTTTTCAAAGTACCCCGATGCCTTCGCCCTTGCTTCCGCCGATATTGAAGATGTAAAGAGAATCATACATGCAACCGGATTTTTCAATGCCAAGGCGCGGAATATAACCGAATGCGCCAAAGTTGCTGTCGAACGTTTCAACGGTACTGTCCCTGAAGAAATGGAAGAACTTTTATCACTTCCCGGCGTAGGGCGGAAAACGGCTAACTGTTTCAGAGCCAATGTCCTTGGCCTTCCCGGCATTGTTGTGGACACTCACTTTTCAAGGGTTATAAACAGGGTCTTCGGACTTGGAACACGGGACCCAAAAGCGGTTGAAGATTTTGTCTGCAGTAATCTGGAGCCGTCTTTGTGGATTAGATTTTCAATGACTGCGAATCTTCACGGAAGAGAGATATGCCATGCCGTGAAGCCCGATTGCAAGGACTGTCCCGCGCGGCAGATGTGCCGTGATTTCGCGGAAAGCTCCGCAAAATCAGACGGCTGAAGGACTTTACATAATTTCCATAATCTGATAAGTTCCTAATGTTGCGCTGCACGCAAAAAAACAGAATCTATTTAAGGCGGAATATATTATGGCACGTAGATGTGAGATTTGTGGAAAAGGAACAATGGCAGGTAACATTGTTACCAGAAAAGGTCAGCCTAAGAAGAAGGGTGGTGTTGGACAGCATATAGGTGTCACAACAAAGAGAGTCTTCAGACCTAATATCATCTCTGTCAGAACAATGATTGACGGCACGCCTGCAACTGTCAAGGTTTGCACCAGATGTCTCAGAGCCGGCAAGATTCAGAAGATTGTCTGATATTCCTTTTGCATACGGAAAGGGGTCCCGATTGGGACTCTTTTTTTGCCTTTTTACCTTTTATTTTACTCTCATCGTCGGCAGATTTCTGATTGCGAGGCGTATGCAGCAGTCTTTGCCGAACACTGTTTCCATATATTTCGCGTACTCATCTGTTTTTTCGCAGGGTATGTAGGCTTCAATTGTTCCCGCGAAGCCTCCGCCCTGAACTCTGAACGCGCCTTTGCCTTTCAGAAAATTTTCTGCCATCATGTAGGCAACGGCAATGCCCTGTTCATCCGCGGAATTAGGACTGTAAATATTTTGAAGATACTTGAAAGAAGAATCGCCGCTGGCTTTGATAAGATTTAAATATCTTCCGAAATCCTTATCCTTGAGGGCATTAATCATGGAATCCACTTTCCTGTTCTCTTCAAAGTAGTGATAGGCGCGAAGAATTGACCTGTCATTGCCAAGAGCCTTGCGAAGCTTTCCCGCGTATGTGAAAAAATCATTTTCAGAAACCTCCCGCAGGCTGTTTTCCCCGAAGAAACGCGCCACGCTTTTCATTTCATAAGGGATTGATGCGTAGTCATCCGTCAGGTCCGCATGGTTGCCTCCCGTTGTGGTGATTACAAGGTCGTATCCGAAATCTGCGAAATCTATATTTATGGGGGTAATAACAGGAGCTTTAGGCTCTTTGAAATCTATCCCTATGATGCCG
Source organism: Sphaerochaeta sp. (assembly GCA_052170315.1). Taxonomy (GTDB): domain Bacteria; phylum Spirochaetota; class Spirochaetia; order Sphaerochaetales; family Sphaerochaetaceae; genus UBA9732. Next base: position 109,174 of record JBQNAT010000001.1, on the reverse strand, counting down.
CCGTTTGCGCAGGCCAGCTGATCCATAAGACCGCTCGGTTTGCCGAAATGTATGTTTTCCGCTTCCTGTCCCATAATGGCTATCTCTGTTGTGGAGAAACGGTCTTCATTGTAAAGAGAGTTGAAAACAGTTCCCAGAAGGACTTCTATTGCCGCCGAACTGCTCAGGCCGGAGCCTTTAAATACCCTTGAACTTACGTTTGCGCAAAAGCCTCCGATGATTCCGCCGCGCTTTGAGAAGGCTGAAGCAACACCTCTGATAAGAGATTCGGTCGTGCCGAAAATAAGCGGATTTACCGCAATATTCGAAAGGTCGACTTCAATTTCAGGATAGCCTTCGCTTACGAAGGTTACGGTATTTCCTTCCGTTTTATGCACAGCCGCAATCGTATCAAGGTTAATAGAGCCCGCAAGGACTTTCCCCAGATTATGGTCTGTATGGTTTCCGCCCAGTTCCGTTCTTCCCGCGGTCGAGAATACCGCCTGAGGATTCTGTCCGAATAAGCTCAGGTGTTTTTTTTCGAGTTCCGAAAATCTTTTTTCCGCTGATTCTGAGTCGGCGAGCTTTCCGTATAATCCAAATATATCCATGATTGATTCTCCTGAGGATTTTTGCAGTAATATTATATATGAAGTTATCTGACGGGTACAGTAAATTACCTTTCGCGCAAAACTGTACGAATGAAACGGGATATGGGGTTTTCTTTTCCGCCAGATGGTTTATTGTCCTGCTCAGGCGTTTAGGATTCCACGTTGCCAGGCTTTTGTAAACCGGATTAAAAGATATCCTGTTTCCACATAAATGAATGTTTCTGCTGCCGCAAAGCAGATAAGAGGCCATTGTTGAATCAAATCTGAAAGGCCAGTTCTTTACAAGGCTTTGTATTGATCTGTCCGCATCCGTCTCGCTTATGACAGTGTTCAGGCATACATCGCAGCCGGAACATTCATCTTTCTCCTGCCCAATCGCGCCTAGCAGGGCTCTTCTCCGGCACGTATTTCCCGTAAAAATCCCAACCAGCGGGCTGTATCCTTTTGGAGCTTCCATGTCGTCAAAGGTTACTATTACATGGGCATGCGAAATTTCTCCGTCACGTCCTGCGCGCCCCGATTCCTGCAGGTATTCCTCTATATTCTGAGGCAGTCTGTGGTGAATCACCGTCCGTATATCCGGCTTGTCTATACCCATTCCGTAGGCCGATGTCGCAAGAAGCACCCCGTCTTCAGATTTCAGGAACCAGTTTTCTATCGCCAATCGCTCTTCGTGCGAAAGGCCCGCGTTGTAGTATCTGAACTCCGTCCCTGAAATTTCCGCCTGCAAAATTATGCACAAGGCTTTTGTGTCCGGTCGTGTATTACAGAATACGATTGCCGGTTTTTCGCACTTTTTTACAAGGTCTATCAGCCCCTGCGTCCTGTTAAGAGCAGGAAAAGAAGAATAAATTATGTTAGTTCTGTCCGCGTCTCCTCTTACAACAAGAGGTTTTGAAAAGAAAAGACAGGAACGTATATCCTTAATGGTTTTTGCCGATGCCGTTGCCGTGAACGCCAGTATCTGGTGAGGCTTAAGTTTTAAAACTGTTTCAGTAAGAGCCGTGTAAGCCGGTCTGAAAGATTTTCCCCACTGGGAAATTACATGGGCTTCATCAACTGCGAACAGACTGATTTTCCTACTTTTAAGGTTTCCGATTACACTGTAATGATTCAGGCTTTCAGGTGTTGTTATAACGATTTTTGTGCCGGTATCAAGCTTTCTTAAAAGAGCTGCCCTTTCTTCACGGGTCTGACCGCCCCGGACGCATACAAAGTCAATGCCCGCTTTTTCAAGCTTGGACATCTGGTCGTTCATCAGCGCAAGAAGAGGGTATACTATTACTGTAATGCCTTTGCAGAGAACTGCCGGTATGAGAAAGCAGACGGACTTTCCGGTTCCTGTAGGCAAAATCACTATCTGGTTCCTTACTCTGAAACTTTTCTCCTGCTCCATTATCCTTTGCGTTACAAGTATCTGGTACGGTTTCAGGGTTCGTATGCCAAAGTATACGGCTGCGGTTTTTGTTATTGTTTCAGTAATGCTTTCGTTAATGTTTTCAGATAGGTCTTCCATGAAACCCAATACCGGAAAAGTGCGGGTTCCATTAAGATTTTACTTTGAGTGGGTTACTTGACGGGTCGGATAAGCGCTTTAAAAAAATTTATATAAATGTCGTCCGGTCAATTTTTTAACCTTAAGCCTATTCGTAGACAGGTTCAAAGTCGCTTACATCATGGCCGCAGAGCGGGCAGATGAAATCCGCGGGGATGTCGCTTCCTTTATAGACATAACCGCAGATTTTGCATCTCCAGCCTGTGATTTTCTTTTCTGCAGCAGGAGCGGCCTTCTTCGGTTTAATGTCGTTCTGATAATCCGCGTAGGTAAGCGGAGCAGTTTCTCCGGTGCGGAAGGCATCTTCCAGTTCGGCAATGAAAAGGGTATGGCTTCCAAGATCCTGCGAGCTTATCACGGCGCACTGCAAAACGGCGCAGGTCTGGCTTCCAAGATAGGGGATTCCGTTGGAGCCGGTCGGGCAGTCCAGATTTTCGAATTTATCTACGTTGCGACCTGACTGGAGTCCGAAGCGCTTTATAGTATCAAAAGTGCAGCTTTTATCCAGAATGCTCAGGTTGAAAACTCCGCTTTTTTTAATCATATCGCATGTGAGATTCTTGTTGATACATGCAATTGCTATACGCGTTGGGTTAGAAGCTACCTGCATACAGGTGTTTGTGATGCAGCCGTTAACTTTGTCTCCGTCCTTTGTTGACAGCATAAAAATCCCGTAGGATATGCTGAACATTGCTTTTGGGTCCATGTTTTTTCCTCTTTGCTTTAATCTAAATCACCGGGTGCTTAAAATCAATCATTGTTGACGACAAACCGCCAAAGACGTGCCTGATCTTCATCCGATGCGTATGAAATACCTATTCTTGATTCGGCAGTGAGGACGGGGATAAAGGAATCGTCTTCAAGCCAGATTATATCGGAATCAATAAAAGACAGTCCGTTGAAAGATAAATCTATCCCCATTGCCCGGGTCAGTCTTCCGGGGCCGTGAAAGCCGCTTACTGCACGTATAAGGACAGCTTCAGGATGGTTTTCGGGTCCTGTAACTATGTTCAGCAAACAGTGTATGCCGTAGCAGAGGTAGACATAGGCGACTCCGCCGCTTTTATACATTACGTATGTTCTTGGAGTTCTGCCGTGATGCGCATGACAGGCCGTATCTTCTTCCCCGAAGTAACATTCGGTTTCTGTTATGCGCAGTTTAAGTACGCTTTTATCCGGTCTGCGGACACAAAGAAGCTTGCCGCAGGTTGCCTTTGCGGCTTCATAGGCCGGCTGTAAGTAAAAATCCCTGCCGATTTTTTTCGTCATCAGAGCAAATTAAGCATCTGCTGAGGGTTGTCTGCTGCTTTTACGTTTCCCATTGCCTTTATGACTGTTCCTTTTTCGTCTATAAGGTATGTGGTTCGTACAACACCCATTGACACCTTTCCGTAGTTTTTCTTTTCCTGCCAGACTCCGTATGCTTTGATTGCGTTAAGTTCCGGGTCTGAAAGTATTGTAAAACTCAGGCTGTAGTTCTGCTCGAATTTCTTGTGGGAAGCTACGCTGTCCTTGCTTATTCCCAGCACAACTGCGCCTTTTTCAGATATCTGAGGATTTCTCTGGCTGAATCCGCAGGCCTGTTTTGTACAGCCGGGGGTGTTATCTTTCGGATAGAAGTAGAGGATTACTTTCTTTCCCAGATAATCTGACAGTTTATGGGTTTTTCCATTCTGGTCAGGCAGTTCAAAGTCCGGTGCTTTTGTTCCTATTTCAAGCATGCCGCTCTCCTTATTTTAATTTGTAAATGCGTATTATCTCATTGCACGAATTGCTTCTAGCTGAGATTCATTAAGGCTTTTACTGTTTTTAATTTTTTGAACGTTCAATGTCATTTGAGCTGCACGTTCAAGAAGTTCCATACAATCAAAGGCTCTAAGGAGAGTATTTCCAACAGCAAGAGCACCATGGTTTTCCAAAAGGAGTACCTCATGATTCTTTATGAAGTGGCTTACTGCAACTGCCAGCTCTTTAGTTCCCATTAATTCATAAGGGACATTCTCAACATCTCCCATTATAAAGTATGCTTCGGCTGTTAATCTTGTATTGATTTGGCAGGGCATTGCAGTTGAAAAAGAACATGCTGCAACGGGATGTGCATGAACAACTGCATTCACGTCAGGTCTGGTCAAAAGTACTGACCTATGCATTTCAGTTTCAATTGAGAGTTTAAGATTGGGAGTAAGGTTTGTACCGTCAAAGCATACTATCGCAATTAATTCAGGTGTCAGATATCCTTTGTCTAAAGCTGACGGGGTAATCAAAAAATGATCTTTATCCACTCGAAAGCTTATATTACCTCCGCTTGCTGTTGTTAAATGACGATCATAAAGGCGTTTCATACAAAGCGCAACGGCTTTTCTTTCTTCGTAAAAAGGTAAACTATCCATGGTGTTTTGACAACTTTGGTTTTTGTTGTCTATTCCTCCTTTGTGTGTTAGTTTGAAGTTGGTTACCTTCTAAAGTATTGCACTAATTTATCTCATAATACAAGGATTAATAAGGTGCTTATTGAATTGTAAATAAGGAGAAATGTATGAAAGATCTGCACATCGCTATTGATTTGGGATCATCAAGTGGCCGTATTGTTGTTGGTAATTCCAGGAAAATTGAGATTGTCCATCGGTTTTTTATTGGACGAGAACGTTTATTTGACTCTGACTTTTGGGATATAATCGGTATTTTTTCTGAGATAAAAAAAGGGTTGAAGCTTGCTTTTCAGCGTTATGGCGATAATATCGTTTCTATTGGGATAGATAGTTGGGGTTGTGACTACGGTTTATTGGACAAAGAGGGGATGCTTATAGCGCCTGTTTATCATTACAGAGATCGAAGAACTGATGGTGCCATAGAAGAGGTCGATAAGATTATTGCAAGAGAAAGGTTATACGCTTCAACAGGTGTTGCTTTTCAGTCTTATAACTCCATTTACCAATTATACAGAATGAAACAGCAGCATCCTGAATCCTTTGCAGCTGCTAGATATATGTTGAACATCCCTGATTTGTTTGCTTATTTCATAACCGGGCAGATGAAAAGAGAACGTACTCATGCAAGTACATCAGCTCTGTATAATCCATCGTCTAAAGATTGGGCATGGGATGTTATTGATGCTTTGGGATTTCCCCGCTATCTCTTTGGAGAGCTTGTTTCAAACGGTGTTATATTGGGAAATTTGGACACGCGTGTTGCATCTGAGGTGGGTGCCCCTAAAGATATTAAAGTAATAATGTGCCCAACGCATGATACTGCTTCTGCTGTTTCATGGATTCAAGAAGATTCTTTTATATCCTCAGGAACATGGTCTCTTTTAGGTATGAATCTCAACAGCCCCGTTCTTTCAAAGGAGGCTATGGAAAGTGGCTTCACAAATGAAACTGGTGCTGATGGAAAAATAACTTTTGTTAGAAATATTATTGGTATGTGGATTTCCAATGAATGTGTTCGTGCTTGGGGAGATAACCTTGATTGGAAGGTTCTCGATAAAGAAACTGAAAACAATATGGGATATGAAGGATATATTGATCCGACGGATCTAATGTTTATGGCGCCGGGGACAACGGACTGTCCAATGGATATGCGCGTTAGGGAATATCTTATTTCCCACGGATTCGATGCCCCCATTAACAAGGGTGAATACATGATTGCAATATACCGAGGCCTTGCAAAGACATATGCAGAAGCCTTGGAGACCGTTAAAAATCTGACAGGCAAACCTCTAAAAAGTTTACGTATAGTTGGAGGCGGTTCAAAGAATAGACTGTTAAATGATTTAACGGCTAAAGAAACTGGGCTTAAAATACAGGTAGGACCATCAGAAGCAACTGCAATTGGAAATATATTATATCAAGCACGTTCCTGCGGTTTTATCCCCTCTGTTGAGTATGGAATAAACGAGATTTTATCTAGTTGTTGACTTCCTGACAATCAGGGTTCCGGGCAACCTGATTGTAGTGATATTTGATGTAGGATTTTTTATACGTTCAAACATTGTTTTTACCGCCTCTTTTGCTATTCCGCTGAGAGGCTGCATAATGCTTGTCAATGGTATTTGCAGTTTCGACATTGTACTTATATTATCAAAACCTGCAATAAGTATATCCTTTGGAATTTCGTATCCGATTGCCAAAAGAGAATCGATTAAATTAATTGCACATCGATCATTTGAACAAATGATAGCATCGGGAGACTCTGTGCGCATTATTTTTTCTACTTCCTCCTGGTTGTTTGGATCAATAATAATCGAATTTTGTTGTATTTGCAGTGAGGCCTCAATGCAAGCAGCATTAAATCCGATTAATCTCAGCTTTATTGTATGTGCGGAATTTGGTGGAGAAATAAATATAATTTTTTTTGCACCTTGTTGTATTACATGATTTGTAATGAGATACCCGGATTGAATGTGATCAAGGCTTATAAGATCCGCATGTGATCTTTTGGGAAAGTCATCCACATCTCTATCAATTATTACAACAGGAATATTTGCTTTATCAAATTCATTTATAATGAAATGATTTAGTTTGTCTCTTTCCGAACTGTATTCAAAGGGGGCAAAAAAAACACCGTTTACTTTTAGTTTAATTAGTCGTTCAACAAAAAGCTTAACTTGTGTTTTAAAGTCAGCAATTTCTAAGTTAAGATATCCTCCGTAAACTATAGAATAGCCCGATTCTGCTACGATTTTGGTAATTTGATTGCAAATAGTATCAAAAATATAAGAAGGACCGAGATCTTGAAAAAGCAGGCCAAGAAGAAGGTTTGCATTACTTCCGCTTGATCGTTCAATCGGTTTAATTGACGGAACCTTTAATGATAAAAAAGAACCTGACCCTTTTATTGTAGATAGAATTTCTCTGTCTTTTAGATCATGTAAAGCTTTTCTTATGGTAGGGCGAGAACAGTTGTATTCATGAGTAAGTTCCGCTTCTGTTGGTAGTTTGCCTTTTTCGGAAAATTCTCCCAATGCAATTCTTTTTTCAAGACTTATAAGTATCGTTTCATATTTTAATACGGTTTTATTTGTCATTTTTTTCTCTTATTTTTTATCCGTATTATATAGGAAAATATAAAAAAAGGAAAGAATTATTTTACAACTTTGGTTTTTTTGTAATATGAATAAAAGAAATAGGATATCTGCATGATTTCAAGAATGGAATATGAATTGAGTTTATAGATTTATTCATTATATTTATAAAACAGCTTTACAATTAGCTTTTTTATTTTTAATTGTTACTACTTGCTGGAAGTTTAAAATAATTATTTATAAGAATTATTTGAGAACCTCAAAAAGTTTAAAGTTGTAAGAAATTTAGTTACATAAAATATATGATTTTGTTTTTGACAAATCTTCAAACAAGCTTTACCATACAAATTAGCTACTGAAAACAATATTTTGATTCAGGAGGAAAAATATGGATTATAGTGAATTGGTAAAAACTGTTATTTCAGAAAATGCTGAAGTTCTAAATAAAATTAATGTTAAAGAACTTAATAGACTTATTGAAGAAATAAACAAAGCTAAAACAATCCAGTTATATGCAATGGGTAGAATGGGTTTATCAATGCGCGGTTTTACTATGCGTTTGAAACATATGGGTTTTGACGCTTATATTGTTTACGATACAACAACTCCATGCATCGGAAAAGGGGATCTTCTTTTAGACCTTTGCGGTGTGACCAATGTTGAAATGAATGTCGTTAAACTGGCAAAAGAGGCAGGCGCAACAGTGGGTATTCTCGGAGCGCACCCCGAGAATGAAATCGGAAAATATGCAGATTTTTCTGTTCGTGTTCCCGGTCAGATTTTTGGCGGATCACTTGAAGTTCCTTCGATTCAGCCGATGTCTACTCTACTTGAACAGTCTATGTTTTTGTTGACAGACATTATAACTATGATGATTATTGAAAAAAATCATGTCGATCTTGATGAAATGCATAGGCGGCATACAAATCTTGAAGGGCTGCCTCAGGCTTTTGCAAAGAACTAGTTTAAAAAGGAGTAATTATGAAAGACGGTGATATTTGTCAGATTGCGGAAGTCGTAACGGATATTGAAAAAGCAATGAAACATTTATGGGAGGATTTTTGCATAGGGCCTTGGGATATCTATGAATATGGGCCTCAGACCGTTCGGAATTCTTTCTACAGGGGAAAACCCAATACTCAGCGATATCTTCTGGCTGTATGTTGGCTTGGCCCTGTTCAATATGAATTAATGCAGCCTCTTGATGGGTATAGCATCTATAATGAATTCTTGGAAGAAACCGGAGGTAAAAGTGGTCTGCAGCATTTTAAGAGATACTTTAAGGATGCAAAGGCGGAAGTTGCCCGGCTTGAAAAGTTGGGATATGAAGTTATTCAGAGCGGTGAAATAGGGGAAGATGAGTTTTATTATCTTTCAACGAAGGAAAATATTGGAGCAGTTATTGAAATTGGCAATGCCGGATCTATTCCGGCTCCAATCAGAGTATATCCTGAAACAAAATGATTTTAAAAATTAATTGTGTTGGACACAATAAAAGGAGATTTACATGAAAAAAAGAAAAATGTTAGTAACGTTACTAATCTGCCTGCTTTTTGCTCAAGGTTTGGTCTTTGCACAAGGCTCATCAGAGACTACTTCAAAGCTTCCTCAAATGGTGCTTGTTCCAAAACTTGAAAGTGCTTGGTTTGAACCTTACAAAAATGATGGTATTTCTGCAGGCAAAGAGTATGGAGCAGAGGTTTATCAGCAGGCACCTGCGGGTGCTGACGAAGCACAGCAGGTAAGAATTATTGAAGATGCTATTAATCAGGGAGCAAGTGCAATTCTTGTCGTTCCTAATGATGCAAATTCATGTGTTCCAGCCTTCAAAAAGGCCAGAGAAGCAGGGATAGTTGTAATGACACATGAATCTCCAAATCAGCCTGAAGCAGATTTCGATATTGAAATGATCAATAATGTGAAATTTGGTGAAAAGTTCACGGAAGAATTGGTTCGTATGATAGGTGATTCCGGTACATATGTTATATTTGTTGGATCTTTAACTGTTCCTGCTCATAACATTTGGGCTGATGCAGCAATCGCATATGCAGAAAAAAATTATCCTAAACTTAAACTTGTAACAGATCGTCAACCGGTTGCTGAGGATCGAAATGCTTCACGTCAGAAGACATTAGAGTTGTTAACAGTATATCCTGATCTTAAAGGTATAATTGCTTTCGGTAGCCAGGGTGCGCCTGGTGCTGGTCAGGCTCTCAGAGAAAAGGGTTTGACAGATAGAGTTTGTGTTCTTGGAACTACAAGCCCTGCTGAAGCATCTCCATTTTTGAAAGACGGCTCAATTGATGAATGTATTCTCTGGTCTTCTGGAGATGCTTCTAAAGCGATGGTTTATCTTTCTAAGATGATTCTTGATGGAAAGCGTGATCAGATTAAGCAAGGTCTTGAAATTCCGGGACTTGGTACCCCCACCATTAATGGAATGAACATTGAATTTGACCATCCTCTCATTGTCGATGCAAGCAATTGCGACCAGTATAATTTTTAAATTGTAGAATTTAACCAAGGCGGGACAGGTTTAACTTGCCCCGCCTTTAACTTTTAGAAGAGGACAATAATGGACTTTATAACAATAGAACATGCAAATAAAAGCTTTGGTGGTGTTAAAGCTTTGAAAGATGTATCTTTTTCTGTAAAGCAAGGAGAAATACATGGTCTTGTTGGCGAAAATGGATCAGGGAAATCAACCTTAATCAAAATTTTAGCAGGTTCTTTGGTCGCTGATTCAGGAAAAATCACAATTGATGGTAAAGAAGTTAAATCTTATGGATCACTTTCTGGAATACAGCAAGGTATTAGTGTTATTTACCAGGATTTGTCTCTATTCCCGAACCTGAGTGTTCTTGAAAACATCTGTCTGTGTAATCAGATTAAGAAAAATACTGGAACTTTTTCTGTAAAACAATATGAAAATAAAGTTAGAAAATTGCTTGAAGATCTTGATGCCGGGATTGAATTGCAAAATATGGTCGAAGAACTTCCAATTGCAAAGCAACAATTGGTTGCTATTGCGCGTGCTTTGAATAATGACCCAAAGCTAATTATATTTGATGAGCCTACTACGGCACTTACAAGGGAAGAAATCAATAACCTTTTTCGTCTGATTGATAAATTAAAAGAGAAGGGTATTTCTATTATTTTTATTAGTCATAAGCTTGATGAGATTATGGAAATCTGTGATACCTTAACTGTATTGCGTGATGGTGTAATAATTGGTTCATATCCGATAGATGAATTAGATATTCCGAAGATTGAAAAGCTTATGGTTGGTACTTCTACAGTATATGAGAAGAATGTACATAACCGCCTGCCTCAGGAAACTCCGGTTATTCTTGAAATAAAAAATCTTACAAAGAAGAATAACTTTAAGAATATTTCATTTACTCTTAAGAAGGGTGAGGTATTAGGTATATCAGGGCTACTGGGTTCTGGAAGAACCGAACTTGCTTCCGCAATATTCGGTGTTATGCCTTATGATTCAGGTACCATTATTGTTAAAGGTAAAACGATTGAGATTAAAAGTGTGCATGATGCTGTTGTAAATGGCATTGCATATGTGCCAGAGGATCGTCTCACACAAGGCTTGGTAATGAATTATCCCCAGCGCGATAACATTGTATTAGCCACTCTTAGTGACTTTGTAAATAAAAAACTCATCGATGAAGAAAAGATTACATCGACAGCACAGAAATGGATTGATGTAATTAAAGTAAAAACCGATGATCAATTTAAGGAAGTTAAGACTCTGTCAGGAGGCAACCAGCAAAAAATTGTACTGGCAAAATGGCTGGAAATGAATCCTCTGGTGCTAATCCTTGATGGTCCAACGGTGGGTGTTGATGTCGGTGCCAAGTCCGGTATATTCAATACTATCAACGAGATGGTTAAGAAAAATGGAATGTCGGTCATACTTATTTCTGATGAGATTAAAGAATTAACAGCAAATTGCCATCGGGTTTTGGTCATGCAGAATGGCATGATAGCCAAAGAACTGACTAAACCAGAAGAAATTGATGATGATTATATCCAGAAACTTCTGGACGCTCAAAAAAGAGCAATTTGATGAGAGGTAGAGTAATGAAGCAATTTAAAGTCTCTGAAATATTAAAAAAGAGAGAAGCACTTCTTGGTATAATAATTATCCTTCTATCATTTTTCGTAACATTAAAAACACCTCATTTTCTAACCTATGAGAATATCGCCAATGTTTTAAAATCCTGTTCAGTCACAGGTATATTCGCATTAGGTGTGTTGGTGGTAGTTGTAAGCGGCGGTTTTGATGTTTCGTTTACAGCTATTGCTCAGGTTTCTGAGTATCTTACAGTTTGGTTGCTTCTAAATTCTTTTTTATCCGGTATAGGAAATCTTTTTGTTGAATTTTTGCTTGTAATTCTTATCGGAGGGGTATTAGGTCTCTTTAATGGCTATTTGATTGACCATTTTAAACTTCCAGCAATTATTATAACTATTTCTACGCAAAATCTGTTCTATGGAATTATGTATGTCGTTTGTCAAGGCAGGCTTTTATATACTGTTCCATCATATATTGCTCCTTTATCAGATAAAAAAATCTTCCAGGCTGTTGCGGCAAATGGTGCCGTATATGGTATTAGCCTTGTGACAGTATTGTGGATTGCCATGTCAATTGTTCTTGCAATTATACTCAGAAAGACAATAATTGGGCGATCTATATATTGGATTGGAGGCAATAGAATTGCTGCTGAGCGTGTTGGTGTAAATATGAAGCGAATTACCCTTTTCGTTTATGGCCTTGCAGGTGCTATTGCAGGGATAGGTGCACTTGCCCATGTTTCTATTGTACAAACGGTTATTCCAAATTCAATTGTCGGTACAGAAATGTCTGTTATAGCAGCAGTTGTTCTTGGAGGAGCTTCAATTTCAGGTGGAAAAGGTTCTGTTCTTGGTGCATTCTTAGGTGTTTTACTTTTTGCGATTGTAAGTAATAGTTTGACTTTGCTTAAGATTTCTTCTTACTGGTATAATGTTTTCACCGGGGCAATAATAATAATCAGTATTGTTCTTAACGCTGTTCAAGAATTGCAACAGGCAAAACGCATTATTAGAGTTAAGGTTTCAGAAACCTTTGAAGGAGCAGCTTTATGAAAAATACAAAAAAAATAATTTCAATAAAGCGAAATGAACACTTATCCCTTTATGTGACTTTGATTGCTGTTTTTATTTTGATGGGCGTTTTAAATGGATCAAGATTCTTCGCATTTAAGAATCTGACAGCAATGATGTATCAAATGCCAATGATTGGGTTGTTGGCAATAGGAATGCTAATTGCAGAATTGACGGGAGGAATTAATCTTTCAATAGTTTCTTTGGCAAATTTTAATGGCATCATAATATATATGTTTTTATCTGCATTTACTAAAGGTAATATAGCAGCTGCAAACTTTGGTATTGTAATTGTTGTAATGGCTATTTCTGCAGTGATATGTTGTTTAGTTGGTGCATTAAATGGTGCAATGATTGCTTACTTAAAAATACCGGCTCTGCTTGTTACATTAGGCACAATGACATTATTACAAGGATTAAGTTTGATTTTTACAAAGGGATATACTCTATCAGGTTTCCCTAATTCACTTACATTCTTCGGTACAGGATCTGTTTTAAAAATACCGATGTCAATAATAATGTTTGCAGTAATAGTTTTTATTTCACATATTATTCTAGATAAAACTGTTTTTGGCAGACAGCTGTACATGACAGGTGCCAATCCCGTAGCTGCAAAGTATTCAAATGTAGATATAACTAAGGTATATATACTGGAATACATATTCTCTGCTTTTTTTTCTTTTAGTGCGTCAATAGTTATGATTGGTCAAATGAATTCTGTAAAGGCAAACTACTATGAATCGTATGTACTGATTGCCGTTCTTGCGTCATTCCTTGGGGGAGTGGATCCGAATGGTGGGTTTGGAAAGATTGGTGGGACGGTTCTTGCAGCCATTATCCTTCAAATAATTAGTACGGGCTTGAATCTTTTGAGGTTAAATCCATTTATGGTTACCGCTATGTGGGGTGCGATTATTATTCTTGTATCGTTTGGGCGTGAATTTGTTGCAAAGTTCAAAATAGCTTGGGAAAGCAGGAATCTGAAAAGTGCTAAAATGGAGGAAAATAAATGAGAAAAATTGGAATTTATTATGCATTTTGGACTAATGACTGGGATGTTGATTTTATTCAATTCATTCCAAAAGTAAAAAAACTTGGTTTTGATATTCTAGAAATAAACGGCGGAACAATTGTTTCTTGGACTGAATTTGCAAGACAAAATCTTGTAAATCAGGCCAGGAGCGAGGGAATAGAACTTTCTTATGGTCTTGGTAATACGATTGATCACGATGTCTCTTCTCCTGATGAAAAAGTTAGAGAATGTGGTGTTCGATTTATGACTGAAATGATTAAAAGTATTGGAAGAATGGGAGGTGGCGTTATTCAAGGTTCTACATATTGTGCTTGGCCAAATAAACTCCCAAAAGGTGAAAGTAAGCAGCATTACATAGACCAAAGTTTAAAAAGTATGAAAGAACTTGCAACTGTTGCAGAGGATAATAATGTAATTCTTAACTGTGAAGTTCTTAACCGTTTTGAGCAATTTATTTTGAATACCTGTGCAGAGGCTGTTCCATTTGTGAAAGAAATCAATAGCCCTAATATAGGTATTCTTCTTGATACTTTTCATATGAATATCGAAGAAGAATCTTTATCATCTGCAATACTTAAAGCCGGTCCTTATTTAAAGGGACTTCATTGTGGTGAGACGGACCGAAAGCCTGTGGGTATGGGTAGAGTGCCATGGATTGAGATTAGAAGAGCCTTGGATCAAATTGGTTTTGATGGACCCATAATTGAAGAGCCTTTTGTTATGCCAGGTGGTCAGGTTGGTCAAGATATTTCTGTTTGGCGAAACGTTATTGAAAATCCAAACCTTGATGATTTAGCTGCACAGTCTGCCCAGTATATGAGAAGAGTATTGGTAAATTGATAGTATGAGATATCTTTTGGGAATTGACTTGGGGACATCAAGTGTCAGATCTATCGTGTTGTCCGAAAATGGAGAAGTCCTGGCAATATCACAAAAAGAATATTCGTTTGAAATCCCAAATCCTGGATGGGCAGAGCAGAATCCTGAAGATTGGTGGCAAGCGACTGTTCATTCAATTAAAGAAGTAATTTCTCGAGTCAATCCTCAATGTATTGTTGCAATTGGTTTCTCTGGGCAGATGCACTCTTTAGTTCCTTTGGATGAGTCCGGTAATCCTGTTCGAAACAGTATTATCTGGTGTGATAATAGGTCACAAACTCAGGTTGATGAAATAAATGAACGATGTGGTGCGGATCGAATTTCCAATATATGTCATAGTCCTGTTGGTACGGGATTTTTACTGAGTTCTCTTCTTTGGATGAAGGAGAATGAATCAATCAAGTTCAAAAGCATTTCTCATGTTTTGCTTGCAAAGGATTATATCCGTTATAGATTAACAAATAAGTTTTGTACTGAAATTACTGATGCTGCCGGTACACTTGCATTTGATGTTGAAAAGGAAAATTGGTCGGATGAACTGTTATCTCTTTTAGATATACCCAGTTCCATTTTTCCTGAAAGGATTGGAACTCCTACGGAAATCTCAGGGTATGTAACTAGGGAAGCTGCAGCAATAACAGGCTTGAAAGAAGGTCTTCCATGTGTGTTTGGCGGTGCTGATCAGGTAATGCAAGCTGTGGGAAATGGAATTGTTAAGAGCGGAGTTGTTTCTGTAACTGTTGGTACTGGCGGACAACTGCTTTCTGTTTTGGAAACACCAATTATTGACCACGGTTTATCTTCTCATTGTTTTAACTTCCTGTTTAGAAAATCTTGGTATTTCCTTGGAGCCTCTTTAAATGGCGGATATACATTGAAGTGGATGAAAAATATTCTTGGAGATCTTGAAAATTATTCACAGATAGATGAAATAGTTAAAAATATTCCGGAAGGCAGCGGAAATTTAATTTTCCTTCCGTATTTAAATGGAGAACGAACCCCTTATATGGATAGTAAAGCATCAGGAATTCTGTTTGGACTTGAAGATTATCATACTCGTGCCCATATCTATAGGGCTGTAATGGAAGGAATTATGTTTGCAATGAAAGATTGCTTGTTTGTTTTACAGAATATTGTTTCTACTAAATTTGATTTTATCATTGCTTCTGGAGGTGCCTCTTCAAGTTCAGTGTGGCTGCAGATTGAGGCAGATATATTCAATAAAAAAGTATATGTTTCAGATATGAAGGAACAAGCTAGTATTGGGGCGGCTCTATGTGCAGGTGTTGGTGCCGGTGTTTATCCTAATATTGATGAGGCCTGTAAAAGAGTTGTAAGAATAAAACCTGAGCCCATATTGCCAAGAGTTGAAAGTGTAAAGAAATATGAAAATTATTATGTAATTTATAAGCAATTATATAAAGCAAATAAAGATATTATGCACTCACTGTCTTCTCTTCATGATGGTTTAGTTGTTGTGAACCCCACAAGAACGGAATGTCCACAAGGAAGAACCGGCATCTGACGGAGATCAGGACGGTGAATCCTGAAGGCAGATCGGACATAATCGCAGCTGAGGTCATGGGGAACGAGAGCGGGGAGGCTTATCTGAAATCGGTCAATAATCTGAAGGCCGGAGGGGTTGAGAAAGTGTGGCTATATTTAATACATAGAAGACAAACTCAGTGGAGCGTGTTACATAAAATAGGTGGTTTTAACTATATTAATATTTTATCAATTAAAGTGGGGTTATATGATAGTTTGTATTGGTGAAGTGCTGGTTGATATTATACAGGGGGTTTCCTTTCCTGGCGGGAGTGTGTTCAATACCGCGTTAGCTGCAAGACGTTTAGGAGCCCCGGTTGTTTTTTTAGATAATATCTCAGAAGATATATACGGTAAGCAAATTATGGCAGCATTAGCAAATGATGGCATAATTGTCCCAGATTCCTTTTGTCGCGATTCTCGTCCAACTATGTACTCTAAGGTTACATTTGATGCAAAAGGGCAAGCCTCTTATGAATTTAAGACTGAAGGAACAGCAACTATTAACTTAAATCACAAGCAAATTAGTTATGAACTCAATAAGATTGATAACATTTCTATTATTCAAATCGGTTCTGTCGGAATTACTTTGGAGCCTTCTGCTTCTGCTATATTAAATGCAATAAACGATTATTGTGAAAAAAATCCTGATGTAATTTTGTTTGTGGATCCAAATGTTCGCCCAACATTGATAGAGGATAAAAAGAGTTATTGTGAAGCTCTAAAGAAAATCCTGATAAAAGCTGATATAGTAAAACTGAGCGATGAAGATCTAAAATATCTTATGTTTACGGAATCCTTTGACGAAGCTGTCAAGGAATTTGCTTCTTTGAGAAAAAGTGATTTCATCGTAACACTAGGGGCCAACGGTGCACAGTGGTATCGTAAAGATAATGTTATATCTGTGTCAGGAAGTAAAATTGTTGTTTGTGATACTATTGGAGCAGGGGATACTTTCAATGGTGCTCTCCTTTATTTTATTGAGCATAAGGCAAAGAGTCCAGTTGCTTTCACAGATGAAGAATGCCAAGAGGCGTTGCTCTTTGCTTCCCATGCGGCAGAAATTAATTGTACCAGGCAAGGATGTAATCCTCCGAGATTGGAAGAGTTATAAATCGGAAGTTGTTTTGCGACCGGAATTATATTTATTCGAAATAATTTTTTAGGCTGTTATATGAAATAAATCTAATTGTACTGTGGAATGTTTCAATTAAATTTGATAGGCTGTAATCAACATAACGGAAAAAGTTTCAGAAAAAACTGAAATTGATTTCCATCTGATTTTGACCCATACCGGCGGTAGGGATTAACAGAGGACACAGGATGAAAATCGGTTTTATCGGCTTGGGCATCATGGGTAAACCCATGGCAAAGAACCTTCTTAAGGCAGGCTATAAAGACCTTCTGGTAAGCAACCGCAGCAAGGCTCCGGTAGAGGAGCTTGAAAAGTGCGGCGCGAAGGCCTCGACCAATGAGGAGATAGGAAAGAGCTGCGATGTGGTGATTACAATGTTGCCGAACAGCCCGCAGGTCAAAGAAGTGATGCTTGGAGAGCACGGGGTGGCGTCGTATATGAAGAAAGGTGCGGCTTTAATTGACTGCTCGTCAATCAATCCGGTTGCCAGCAAGGAGATTTATGCCGAACTTCAAAAGAGGGGCGTTGAAATGCTTGACGCGCCGGTGTCGGGAGGCGAACCGAAGGCGATTGACGGGACGCTGAGCTTCATGGTCGGCGGTAAGCAGGAAGTGTTTGACGCTTATAAGGAGCTGCTAGGTGCTATGGGGGCTTCGGTGGTTCGTTGTGGCGATGTAGGGGCCGGAAATACTACAAAGCTTGCAAACCAGATTATTGTTGCCTGTAATATTCAGGCTCTTTCAGAGGCCCTTACACTTGCTCAAAAGGCCGGAGTTGACCCGAATCTGGTGTTTAATGCCATCAAGGGCGGCCTTGCAGGGTCTACTGTGATGAATGCAAAGGCTCCAATGATGATAGCCGGAAATGACAGGCCCGGTTTTAAGATTGACCTCCACATAAAGGATCTTAACAATGTTCTTGACTGCGCTCATGCGGTAGGCGCTCCGGTTCCTATGACGGCTGAGGTCAAGGAAATTATGGAATGGCTTCACAGCAACGGCTGCGGGGATAATGACCACAGCGCAATTGCGAAGTATTATGAGAATCTTGCGGGACTGAAAATAGGGCGTTGATAAGGCTGAAAGAATAAGGCTAATACCTGTAGACAATACGTTCCGTAAGAACGCAAATACATCACTGATAGCAAACTCAATATGGAGAAACGGAAGCATCACAAGGGCGGAAATATCCGGAAAGTTTGGACTGTACAGGTCTGCTGTGGCTAATATATGCGCGTTCCTGCCTGAGTACGGAGTTTTAGAGCTATTGAAAGAGCATGGGGTGTGAGCTGTATAAGTGAGACAGGCGCAGCATTTATGTGTCTGCAGAAGCCGTTCAGTGTGCCGAGCCGATATGTAAAATCGCATTTTATGCATTGAAGCGGAAGTCTGGTCACAATAGTCATTTGAACCCGCGCCGAAGTCAAAATAAAAATGTATACAAAAAATAAAAAGGTTTTTTCTTGACACGGAGGTGCTCCCTGTGATACCACGCTAGTGGTACATACCGGCGGTATATACTTGTGGTATATCCCGGAGGACGTTCTTGTGGAAAATTCAGAGACGAAAAAGAAAATTTTAGAAGTAGGAAAAAAAGAGTTTCTTAAAAAAGGCTTTAAGGATGCTTCTTTGAACCATATCGTAGCAGAGGCAGGTTTTACCAAAGGTGCTTTTTATGGGTATTACACAGACAAGGCGGCTCTTTTTGAAGATCTGGTTTCCGAGGCGGCAGACGGACTTTTGAATCGGTTTAAGGCTGCTCAGGAGGCACATTTTGACTTAATCACGGAAGACGAAACTTCAAAGAGCCGGGAATTGTCCACACAGTATCTGCGGTATTTTGTAGAATATATTTACGAGCACTTTGATTCTTTCAAGCTGGTGCTGTGTTGCTCTGACGGGACAAAATACGAAAACTATGTACATGATCTCGTTGAATTAGATGTCGCACGTTCCGAACAATATTTTGATATTCTTAGAGAGAAAGGAAAGCTGAAGGGCGCTGTCAGCAAGGAGCTGCATCACATGATTACAAGCGCATACTTTACGGCAGCGTTTGAAACTGTTGTGCATGACATGCCGCGTAAACAGGCCCTTGACTATATTGAAGAATTGGCGACATTTTTCAATGCCGGTTGGGAGAAGCTTTTGAGCATTCATTAGCCGGGTAGGGCGCCGATTCAAAGCAGAAGGTACCGTTTTGAAGCGGTATATTTTTTAAATATAAGTTAGAGATAACTAACTAAATTATAAGTATGGAAAGGTTGTTATGAGTATGCAAAACCAAAACACAAAATTACAGACGAGAGACTTCATCTCCATTGGCATTTTCTCTTTGATTTATGCTGTTGTTGCGTTCGTTATCGGCGGTATAGTACAGATGACCCCGGTAACTTTTCCTTTCATGCCGCCTATAGTAGCTCTGTTTGACGGGACGATTTTTATGCTCTATGTCGCTAAAATTCCCAAGAAATGGGCGTTGACAACCCTTGGCATTATTGGCGGCATCCTTCTTTTTGTTACGGGAATGTTCTGGATGATGTCGGCGTTTTTCGTAATCTTTGGCTTTTTGGCTGATTTGATTTGTGCCTCTGCAAAATTCCGGTCTTTCCGCAGGAATCTTGTGGCGTATTGTGTGATGGCGCTGGCTCCTATGGGAGCCTACGTACCCATGGCTGTTATGCCGGCACAGTTCGATTCGTTTATGAGAAACAAGGGTAACTTTGAGTCCTTTTCGGAGGTAATCCACTCAATTGGAGCAAATTGGTGGGCTATTCCGCTGATGGTAATTATTACGGTACTCTTTGCCGTGTTTGGAGGTTTGATTGGCAGGAAACTGTTAAAGAAACACTTTGAGAAGGCGGGAATTGTTTAAATGAAGCTGGAGCCAAGAACTAAGCTACTGATACTTGCGGCAACAAGTATTTCCGTTTTTCTGAACGGGAGTATTGTTGTAGAGTGTGTCTTTGTGCTGACTGCTCTGTTTCTTCTGCTGTCTGCAAGAGAGATAAAAAAGGCATTTCGTTATGCGGTTATGTTCATAGCTCTGCTTTTCATCCAGCTATTTCTAATCCGCCATCTTCCGACTACGGCCGGTGGCATTATCTACATGTTTGCCGTTTATATCAGAAAGCTGATTCCTTGCTTCATGCTTGGGAGTTATCTAATTGCCACGACAAAGGTTAGCAATTTCCTGGCTGCAGTCAGCCGTTTTCATTTACCGAAGGGCTTTACCATCGCATTATCTATTACGCTGCGATACTTCCCCACTATGGGTGAGGAATGGAATTCTATACGGGATTCTATGGCACTGCGAGGAATATGTGACTCAGCCGGCTCATTGATTTTTCATCCGTTGAAATCAATGGAATATATTTATGTGCCTATGTTGGTCTCGGCATCCCGGATTTCGGATGAAATTTCTCAGGCTGCTATTACGCGCGGCATTGATCATGTGGGAGAACGAAGTTGTCTTGAAGAAGTTCACTTCGGTGGTTGGGATATTGTAGTGGGTATTGTATACGCAGGAGTGATTACCTTAATGGTACTGGCTCCTTCTTTGGGGGTTATGTAGATTGATCAGGTTTGAAAATGTTTCGTTTTCCTATGCCAACGACTGGGGGTGCTCCCTGCGTAATCTATCCTTACACATTAATAAAGGTGAATGTGTTCTCCTGTGCGGTGCGTCCGGCTGCGGAAAAACCACAATAACAAGGCTGATTAACGGGTTGATACCGCATTTCTTTACGGGGCACTTTTCGGGAGAGATACGGATAGGCGGAATGAATCCTGTTACTACAGACATTGCTCTTTTATCTGACTTGGTTGGAACGGTGTTTCAAAATCCGCGTACGCAATTTTTTAACACAGACACAGACAGCGAGTTGGTTTTTGGATTGGAAAATCGTTCCATACGAAGAGAAGAGATAAAGATGCGCTTGGAAGAACTTACAAATGAGTTCCATCTTGAACCTTTGCGAGGGCGCAACATTTTCGCGCTTTCCGGTGGTGAGAAGCAGAAAATTGCCTTTTCCTCTGTCTACGCTTCCGAACCGGAGCTCCTTGTTTTGGACGAGCCCTCTTCTAATCTGGATGCGGCCTCCGTGAAGGAACTTACACAGCTGATTTCCAAGGCAAAGGCCGCAGGCAAAACAATCGTGATTGCGGAACATCGGCTCTGGTATCTGATGGATTTGGCGGATCGAGTGATTTTCATGCGTAATGGGGTACTGGAGAGGGATATGTCCATTAAAGAGTTCCGTAACTTGCCTGCGGAAGTAATTGAAGCGATGGGGCTTCGCTGTAGAAGCCTTAATGAGACCCAGCTGAAACCGACGAGTATATTTCATTCGGAAAAAACATTGGAGATAAAGGATTTGAAAGTAAGTCTTAAAGGGCAGGATGTATTAAAAGGACTCTCGTTTTCGGTTGGCGGCGGTGAGATTATCGCCATTGCAGGTGCAAACGGCGTGGGCAAGACAACGCTGGCTCGTACAATCTGCGGTCTTCAAAAAGAGTCGTCGGGAACCATATCCGTAAACGGGAAAAAGCTTTCCCGAAAGAAGCGGAAACGATGCTCTTATATAGTTATGCAGGATGTAGGGCATCAGCTGTTTACAGACAGTGTTTTGAAAGAATGCAGGCTTGGAATAAAAAAGCCCGATGAAACCCGGATTGATAATGCGCTGAGAATGCTGGAACTGGAACAGTACAGGGAAAGGCATCCGCTTTCTCTTTCCGGCGGCCAGAAGCAGCGGCTGGCTGTAGCCGTAAGCTTGATTTGTAATCGGGACGTGTTGATTTTTGACGAACCCACCAGCGGGCTTGATCTTGTCAGTATGGAGGAGGTTGGGAAGTTGACGCAGGAGCTGTCAAGGCAAGGGAAGATTCTTTTGATTGTCACACATGACATTGAATTTATGAAAAGCATCTGCTCCCGTATCCTGATTTTGTCAAATGGCCGAATTGTCGCTGACCTGACAGAAAAAGAGCGAGAAAAGGCGGAGCGGATTTTACGAGGATAATGACATGAAACAATCTGGAAAAGGAACCATTCAAAGACTGTTGGAGTTCGCAAGACCGTGCAAACGGCTTCTGGGAAGCTCTGTTCTGCTTGCTGTTGCAGGCTCTTTTTGCGGTATCATTCCTTACGTCGCCGTATCACGGATTATCACAGAACTCATAGGCGGTCACATTGATTACGGAGAGATTCTCATATTTGCTTTGATTGCCTTCATTGGCTATTTCGCCGCTCTCTGGCTGAACACGCTCTCCACCATACGTTCTCATAGGGCTGCATTTACTGTATTGAAATACATTCGAAAAGCAATCGCAGAAAAGCTTTCTCGTGTACCAATGGGAACGATTCTGGACACGCCTTCCGGAAAATATAAGACTATGCTGGTGGATACGGTGGAAAAACTGGAGCTGCCTTTGGCGCACATGGTGCCGGAGCTGACGGCAAATATCCTGATTCCCATATTGATGCTGTTTTACCTGTTTATTTTGGATTGGCGCATTGCATTGATTTCTCTTGCAACAATTCCTGTAGGACTTTTTTGCTATATGGGGATGATGAAAGATTATGAGACTAGATATGGCCGCGTTCTCTCAGCAAACAAAGATATGGATGCCGCCATGGTGGAATATATTGGCGGTATTCAGGTAATCAAGACTTTCCGGCAGGACGAAGTCTCTTATCGAAAATATGCGGAGGCCGTCAAAGAGAGCGAACGTTCCAAGTCGGGCTGGTTCAGGAAAACCAACGGTTTTTATGTTACAGGAATAGCTATCATGCCTACGTGTCTTGTGGGGGTTCTTCCACTGGAAAGTTGGCTCTATATAAATGGCAAGATTGAAGCGGGAGTTTTGATTACCTGCGTAATCCTTGCGTTGGGTCTGGTAAAGCCTCTGATTCAGGCATTGCAGTACACGGACAGTCTGGCCATGGTAGATACAACTGTTCAGGAAATTGGCTCCTTGTTGGAATTGAAAGAGATGGACAGGCCGCAGGAAAGGGTCTCTTTGTCCGGCTGCGGGGTGGCTTTTCAAAATGTTTGTTTCCGTTATCACGAAACGGAGATACTTCACAAAATATCCTTTTACTGTGTGGACGGAGGAATGACTGCTATTGTGGGTCCTTCCGGCTCCGGAAAATCTACAATTGCCCGTTTGATTGCGTCGTTCTGGGAGGCGGAAAGCGGTTCTGTAAAGCTGGGAGGTGTGGACGTGCGGAACATTCCGCTGTCGCAGGTCATGGAAACGGTCTCCTATGTATCACAGGATAACTTCCTGTTCCATCTCTCTATTCGGGAGAACATTCGTTTTGGAAAGCCCGGAGCAACGGATGAGGATGTTATTCAAGCTGCGAAAAAAGCAAGTTGCCATGATTTTATTCTGTCTTTGCCACAGGGATACGATACATTGGCCGGAGATGGAGGTAGCCATCTTTCGGGCGGTGAAAGACAAAGGATTACCATTGCCAGAGCAATTTTGAAAGATAGCCCTGTAGTGGTGCTTGATGAAGCAACAGCCTTTGCAGACCCGGAAAACGAGGCCGTGATTCAAGACTCTATCGCAGAACTTGTGGCAGGAAAAACCTTGATTGTGGTTGCCCATAGACTATCTACGATTCTCTCTGCGCAGAAAATCCTCGTAATTGATAAAGGCATTGTCGCTGCGGAAGGAACGCATCAGGAACTTTTAGAAAAAAGTTCGTTGTACAAGACTCTCTGGCAAGCACATATAGGCACAAAAGATAGGAACGAGGAGGAAACGATATGATTAAGTTATTCTGCAGGCTGCTGGATTTTTCAGGAGACCAGAAGGGGCGCCTACTTCGCTCCTTTTTGTTTCATTTGATTGGCTCTGTTTTTGAAATGGTGCCTATTCTGGCAATCCTTACCGTGCTGAAGGGTATTCTTGCTGAACAGAGCGGACGATTCATGCCTGCTGACACTGTGTGGAAATCCTTAGTCATTATGGTTATCAGTATCCTTGGACGGATTATCTTTACCGGTCTGTCCACCAACGCCCGTACCATCGGCAGCTTTGCAGTTTGCACGGAAAAGAGGTTGACGATTGGAGAGAGGCTTAAGCGTGCACCGATGGGATACTTTAGCGAACACCGGCTTGGAGATATTACGGCTGCGGTCACAACAACATTGGGAGACATTGAAACGAATGCCGTTTCTATTATGGAATTTGTTGCAGGCGGATTTATTCAGGCATTTGTAATCACAATTTGGCTTTTGTTTTATGAGTGGCATATTGGGGTTCTGTCCGTTGCGGGATTGTTCCTGGCTCTGCTGGTTTATACCGGTATTCAGCATGTCGGGAAAAAGCATTCTCCCCGCCGCCAGGCAGCGCAGGTAAATCTTGTTACTGCTGTATTGGAGTACATTCAGGGCATGGGTGTCGTCAAGGCGTTTGGATTGAAAGGCCGCGCCACCGAAGAAATAAACATGGCAATTGACGAGAGCGCCGAGGCAAACATCACGCTTGAAAAAGCCTTTTCTTCCATGACAGGCCTTTATCAAACGGTGTTCAAACTGGCGCGTGCGGCCATATTGGCGTTTGCCCCGTATTTATTGCTGACAAATGAAATCACGGCGGAAAAGTGTCTTCTGCTTTTGGTTTCCAGTTTTATGATTTACTCTTCGGTAGAGGTCGCCGGAAGCATGTCTTCTGTTGCCCGTGTAATAGAAGCGTCTCTGGAGCGTATGAAAGAGATTATGGATATTCCGTCTCTGGATGAAAACGGGACAGATTTGATTCCCGCTCAGTATGATATAGAGGTTCAAAATGTGTCATTTGGATATGGTAATAAGGAAGTGCTTACAGATATCAGCTTCACCGTGCCGGGAGGCAGCTCCTGTGCGATTGTAGGACCATCAGGCTCCGGCAAAACGACACTTTGCAGTCTGATTGCCCGTTTTTGGGATGTGAACAGCGGACAAATCAAATTGGGAGGGCATGATGTGCGCGAATACACATCGGATAGTCTTTTGCGTAATTTTTCCATCGTTTTTCAGAATGTTTATCTTTTTGAAGACACCGTAGAAAACAATATCCGATTTGGTAAGCCCGATGCATTAAAGGAGGAGGTCATTGCCGCTGCGAAGAAAGCGTGCTGCCATGATTTTATTATGGCGTTGCCGGACGAGTACTCTACGAAAATTGGTGAAGGCGGAGCCAGCCTTTCCGGCGGTGAGAAACAGCGCATTTCCATTGCGAGAGCTATCTTGAAAGACGCTCCCATCATTATCCTGGATGAAGCTACCGCCAGTGTTGACCCGGAAAATGAATTGGAATTGCAAACCGCAATTCTTGAATTGACCAGAAATAAGACGTTGCTGATGATAGCACATCGCCTTTCAACGGTTCGGTCAGCGGCTCAGATTGTTGTCCTGGATAAGGGCAGAATCGTTCAACACGGCACGCACAGAGAATTGTTGTCGCAGGATGGCCTATATCGACGTTTTGTAAATATTAGAAAACAGGCAATCGGCTGGCGTTTGGGAGAAAAGTGAGTGTGCGTACGAAAGAATTAATGGACCGCTGGTCTGAGCAGGCGGGAGCAAGGGGCAGGTGTGTCCATATCAGGAAATTTGCGTTCGATACGAATGCCGGGCGGATGATATTTGCTATGGGAATATGCATCCAAAGCTATATTGGCTGTCTTGCAGTTTGGCTTTATGACTGTTGTGTAATGTCTTATCGAATTCCAAAATGGAGGTAAATATGACTGATGTAAGAGAACGTTTATTGACGGAGAATCCATGGAAGTTAATGATAACATTGTCGCTTCCGGCAATTTTAGGACAGTTTGTGGTAGGGCTTTACGCTTTTGTCGATTCCATCTATGTAGGGCAGATGGTGGGAACAGCCGCCATGAGTGCGGTTTCTGCCGCTTCTCCTTTTGTCCTTATCAATAATGGCATTGCCGTACTGGTTGGAATCGGCTCAGGCTCGGTACTCTCTCGCGCTATTGGAAAAAAGGACATGGATACAGTAAACAAGATAATGGGAAACCTTGCTTACCTGGTATTGCTGCTCTCATCCATCAGTATGGCAGCGGGAATCGCTTTTGCGCCTTTTTTGCTACGTCTTTCCGGCGCAGAGGGTGCTGTTTTGGAGATGGGTGTTGCCTATCTGCGTACCGTATTCCTTGGCTCCATTTTTGTCAACTTCATGCAAAGTGCCAATATGATCATGCGTGCGGAGGGCCGGATGAGGCTTGCCATGGGGGTCATGGCCGGTGGTGCGATATTGAACATCATCCTGGACCCGGTCTTTATCATGATTTTCCCGGAAAGGGGACCTCAGGCTGTGGCGATTGCAACGGTCATATCCCAGTTTTTCCAAGCCTCTGTCACCCTGATTTACTTCCTGAAAAAGAGTCCTGTCGTTCGTTTCCATGGAGTACGCCCGGCAAAGGATTTGATTCCTGAAATTGTCTCTGTTGATGTCAGCGCCATGTTTATGCAGGTCATGATGTTGGTTCAGATGACGGTCGTATATAACACGGCGGTAAAGTATTACAAAAAACCAGACTTCCCTCGAAGCTCCCATTTTCGATTTCCGGATTCAGACGAGATTTTCGTATACCAGACGGATCCTGATACATAATCATCAGCCGGCTCATTATCAGAGCCCAGTCGAAAGGCTTTCCAATCCATCATTGCCGGATAGAGAAGCTTGAACAAGGCTTCATCTGAGGGGAACACAGTTCTGTTTTTGGAAACCTTGCAAAACGGCTTGAGGTTCTTTGTAGTCACGAACTTAGTGGAGGACCAAATCCGGTGGATGATGCATCTTTGATCTTCCAGTTATATAATCTTTTTATAATTATATTTCTGCTCACGCTTTGTAAAAGCTTCTTCTCCACCTTCTAAAACATCAAAAATATGTTCTCGAATTCCCTGTGATTCTAAAATAAATTCACACGATTTATCGTGTGAATGAGTATCCTCCAAGGAGCCATTAATATACTGAAACTTTTTATTATTTTTATTCTTTTCCAGGTTACTTTGCTGGTGAGCAACAATAATATTCTCTGTATCAGAGCCAACAACAACATTAGGATTGTGTGTTACAACAATTATTTGTCTATTCTTTTTAGTACCTAATAAATAATTTCTTAATTCATGATAAATAGCCCGATTATCCAAACTATCTTCTGGTTGATCAATTAAAACAGGTTTTTTATCATCACTAAATTCAAGCAATAATTTCAAGATTACAAATGATTTTTTCCCTTGAGACATATCCTGAAATTCATCATTTTGATATGTGACTATATAATCATAGTTTATTAACTGTTTTTGTAAAAATAATTGAGCAAAATAATCGTTTAATACAGAACTTATACTATTGTTTATGCTTTCTACATTTCCTTTATATTGTCTTTCTGCAATATCCATATTTTTCTTAGATATTATTTCTCCCAAAAGACCATTGAGCTTTTTTCGGTCTGTTGAAATGGTAACCATAAATTCTTGTGAGGTAGAGCGAAAATCATCTGTAATCATAGAAGTGTTATAACCTTTATAATCCTCGTTCTTTAAAAAACTCATCTTTATATTTATAATCCTTATCTATGTGAGCCTTCATTTTGAAATTTATTAAAGATCCCTTTGAGTAAACAAGAACATAATCATGATTCTTAGAAAATGAACCTGTTGTTTTCCCGCTTTTTTTAGTTTGTCTTGGTAATGATACTATAAAATTATTTTCTCCAAATATTCCATCACACAATAATTTTAATTGAGCAACTTCATTGTCATCAATTGACAGAAATATAAAACCGTCATTATTTAAGAGTTCTCTTGCAATTAGTAACCTTTTCTCCATAAAAGAAAGCCATTTACTATGTGCATATCCATCAGTTTTATCAACAAAACAATCATCATAGATAAAGTCCTTATTCCCCGTATTATACGGTGGGTCTATATAGATAACATCAATCTTACCTTTATGTGTCTTCTCCAACAGCTTTAATGAATGCAGATTATCTCCCTCAAGCAAAAAGTTGTATGCTTCATTTTCATTTGCTGTAATTTTTCTTTCTTCATTTTCTACAAAGATTGGAATATTATGTTCCAACATTTCATCAACTTTTTCAGAGTGTTCTTCCCACACAAGACCATATTTCTTTTCATTAAGTGCATTTTCAATCGCTGTAATAGCACGGACATTTTCATCATCGTTATTGATTTCTTTTAATTTCTCAAGATATTCAAGCATTTTTTCACGCTTGATTTTAGATAAGTTAGCCATCCTCTACCTCACTTTATTTAAAAGACTCTTAATTAAGTCCGCATCTTCTATTTTCGTAATACCAAAACTTTTTTTACCTGCGTCTTTTATAGAAGCTCCAATGTGATAGACTTCTGTTTTATCTATGATTAAAAATCTATCATGAAAATCTGTAGTAGTTTTAACCGATAATTTTGGATACTGAGCATTAAATTTAGTTATATCTTTTGTTGATAAACTTCCTTTCCCAGCTGTCGCAATTACAATATCAACTCCTTTATTTTTCTTACACAGAATATTTAAAGTATGTACATCCACATAGTTATCAATTAGGGTTATTTCTTTCTTAGCCTTTTGGATAAGCCCTACGATAAAGCTAAATGCGTCATATATTTGCCCGTCAAAAAAGATATTTTGTTTTACTTCAGTATTGGTCGCGATATAATTAAATACTTCTTCCAGTTTCTTATCAGTTTCCAATTGCTTTAACTCAACTCTATCAAGACGAGCAAACATTTCTCTATTAGAAAGCATAAAGTTTCTCATCTCCACAAAGCTATTCATGATTTTAATGCTAACTTCCACTGCCACATCACTTTTAAGAACAGCGGAAAGCATAGCAATACCTTGTTCTGTAAAAACATATGGCATATATCTTCTTCCGCCATGAGCATTGTCTTCACTTGAGGTCGCATTTTGCGACCTCAAGTATTCGTATTCTTTTGATGTTAATCGAAACATAAATTCAGAAGGAAATCTATTCTTATTTCTTCTGACTTGTTCATTTAATCTTTTGGTTGTAACTTGATATAAAATAGCCAAGTCAGTATCGACCATTACCTGTTTGTCTCTAATTGTATAAATCATATTCTGTATTTTTCTATTATCAACAATGACAAGATTTTTGTCTTCGGTCATAAATACCCCCATCTTTTCCTTAGACCGATCACAATCTGTTACCGGTCAATTCTAACCTACCTTGAGGTCACATTTTGTTACCCAAATTTTGTTTATTTCTTTTGTTCTATAATCGAAACCATATCTCCAAAATCAACATTTAGCTTTATTCCTATACGATATAAAACTTCCATGCTGACAAACTCTCCTCTGCCCATTTTAGATATGGTTGCAGGAGATAATTCACAAGCATTCGCCAAATCTTTTTTATTCATATTTTTATCTATCAAAATTTTCCACAATCCATTATAACTAACTTTCATATATTCAACCCTTAATTACAAGTTTGCGAATTTATTTTATAAATATAATAATATTTTCATCCTTATTTTTAAAGTATTAAATTTGGAGACTAATGATATTATAGACCAGCTAAATCACTTACCCCTCTTCAACAACAGCGAATGTATAGCCTCTTGCTCTTTTGAGAACTTTTCAATAGATTTTTTCATATCATCAATATCATTTTTATAAATAACTCCCGTTTGATTTACTCTCTTTGATGACTTTTTAATTGAATGGGACGAAATGAGAAAGAAACACTATAATGGAGAAATTTCCGATGAAGAATTTGAAGATTGGAAGTTGTCTTTTCCTAAGAAATCTCGTTTCCTGAAAAAACACAAATAGACGCAAAAAGACCGTAATAACTAAGCTACAGTCTAATTTTTTTGTATTTTCTTGTAAAGCCACTTGAAGCTATTATTGGATTTATTCTTTTTGAAGTCTTTACCCAATTTTGTCCCAGTTACTCATTTTAATAGGCTATATCCATTGAAAATAAGGCGTTTTTGAAAAATATGCTCTATTCCCACTCCACCGTTGCAGGCGGCTTTGAGGTGATGTCGTAGACAATGCGGTTAATATGAGGAACTTCGTTTACAATTCTGTGGGAGGTCCTTTCAAGAACTTCATACGGAATACGTGTGAAAGCGGCTGTCATGAAATCGCCTGTACTGACACAGCGCAGAGCCAGCGTGTAGTCATAGGTTCTGTTGTCTCCCATAACGCCAACGCTTCTTGTATCGGTCAGTACGGCAAAGTACTGGCTTGCGTCAGGTATTTTTGCATTTTCTATTTCAGAGCGGAAAATGTAATCGGCATCTCGCAGTATGGAAAGCTTTTCTTCCGTTACTTCTCCGATTATTCGTATGGCAAGACCGGGTCCCGGGAAAGGCTGGCGGTTTACAAGGTTTTCAGGAAGACCAAGCTCTCTGCCAAGCTGGCGGACTTCATCTTTAAAAAGATATCTGAGGGGCTCTATTATTTCCTTGAAATCAACATAATCAGGAAGGCCTCCCACATTGTGGTGGCTCTTGATAACCGCGGCATTGCTGCCAAGACCCGATTCTATAACGTCAGGATAGATTGTGCCCTGAACAAGGAAGTCTACGGCTCCTATCTTCTTTGATTCAGCTTCAAAGACACGTATGAACTCTTCTCCGATTATCTTTCTCTTTTTCTCCGGCTCCGTTACGCCTTCAAGCTTGCCAAGAAAATGCTTCTGAGCATTTACACGTATGAATTTTACAGGATATTCGGAAAAAATCTGTTCTACCTGATTGCCCTCATCTTTTCTTAGAAGGCCGTGATCAACGAATACGCATATAAGTTTGTCTCCGATTGCCTGCGACATAAGGGCTGCAGCGACGGAACTGTCCACGCCGCCTGAAAGCGCCAGCAGGGCTCTCCCGTTACGCACTTTAGCTTGTATGGCTTCAATTGCGCTTTGCCTGTAGTTTGCCATTGACCATCGGGTTTTTGCTCCTGCTATGTCCACAAGGAAGGTTCTGAGTATTTCAAAGCCTTCCTGCGTATGCTGTACTTCCGGGTGAAACTGTACTGCGTAAAGGCGTTTTTCGTTGTTTTCAAAGCCTGCGAACGGACAGCCTGAAGAGTGCGCAATTGGTCTGAAACCTTCAGGAAGGCGCTCAACACTGTCTCCGTGGCTCATCCATGTGATACTGTTTGAGGTTATATTTCCGAATAAGGAAGAGTTGTTATCAAAATCCGTATTTGTATGTCCGTATTCTCTGCAGGCCAGACTGTCCGCTTTAACAACGCGTCCTCCAAGGGTATGGGCCATGAGCTGGGCTCCGTAACATATTCCAAGAATCGGTATTCCAAGTTCAAAGATACGCTTGTCAATTTTAGGGGATTTTTCGTCATAAACGCTTGAAGGTCCGCCTGAAAGTATTACAGCAACAGGGGCAAATTCCCTTATCTGCTCAAAGGGCATGGAGAAGGGTTTTACTTCGGAATAAATACCGAGTTCTCTGACACGTCTTGCTATCAGCTGGTTGTACTGGCTCCCGAAGTCCAAGATAAGAACTTTCTCTTCGTTTGCTGTCATCTTAGTTCTCTCTGAAATGTATTTTGCGGTCTTCCGTTGAATCTACTATAGCCAGACTGTGGATATCTATTCCCGCTTTGCGGAATTTGTCTCCGCCTCCCTGAAAACCTTTTTCAACTGCTATGCCTATTCCTTCAAGCGTTGCTCCCGACATTTTAACTATATCGGCAAGACCTCTGATAGCTTCGCCGTTGGCAAGAAAATCGTCCAGAATCAGGACGTGATCCGACGGTTTAATCAAATCCGATTCAACCATGACCTTAACGCTTTTCTTATATGTATAAGAGAAAATTTCACAGCAGATGATACCGTTTTCGATGTTGTCGCTTTTTGCTTTTTTTGCGAAGAGCAGGGGAATGCCCCATTTGTACGAGCAAACGCTTGCAAGTGCAATGCCGCTGGCTTCAATTGTCAGGATTAATGTGATTTTTGACAAATCAAAATGGTTTTCGAATTCTTCTGCCATTCTGCCCATAAGAGCCGTATCGACTTTGTGGTTTAGAAATGACCCGACCTTGATGATGTTACCGGGAAGGACCTTACCTTCCGAAAGTATTCGTGCTTTGAGTTCGTCCATGGTTAAGTTTTGAATTTTAAAGAAAATTTGTCAATTCAGTTTTCAGCAAATATGTTCAATTAATGTCTGACTTTGCAACTTCCTGCTACAGGCACGGCCTGACAGCGGTCGGTAAAAAATCAAAGTCATGATTGTTTGACAGTTCAGTCTCTGCTTCTTCCGTACAGGCTTATGAATTCGCGCAGGCGGTCCGTCATCCAAGCCTGCATCAGGGAGGGAGCGTAACGCCATGACCAGTTGGAGCTTCCAACGGTTGAGGGGAGGTTCATACGGGCAGTGTTGTCCAGTCCAAGAATGTCCTGCATGGGGATGATAACCGTGTTGGCGACACTTGCCATAAGTCCGCGGATAATCTGCCAGACTATGTCATCGTCCGGGCTTTGGAAGTAGCGTCTTATTATGTCCTTGTACCGGTCGTTAAGGCCGTTGTACCAACCGCGGGTTGTTTCGTTGTCGTGGGTTCCCGTGTAAGCTACGCAGTTCTGCTCATAGTTGTGCGGAAGATAAGCATTTGAAGTGTCAAAACGGCCTTCTGAAATATCCCACGCAAACTGGGCGACCTTCATGCCTGGAAAGCCGCTCTTCTTTTTCATTGCAAGAACTTCCGGAGTCAAAAATCCAAGATCCTCTCCTATGACATTCATGCCCTTGAAATGTTTCAGCAGAGCGTTACCCGGACCGGGAACCCATTTCCCGTTAACGGCGTTTTTGTCACCTGCGGGGACTTCCCAGTAGGACTCAAAGCCTCTGAAGTGGTCTATTCTGACGATATCGACAAGCCTGAAGGACATTTCCATCCTGCGTCTCCACCACGCGTAGTCGTCTTTCGCGTGTTCCGGCCAGTTATATACGGGGTTCCCCCATAGCTGACCTTCGGCGGTGAAAGCATCAGGCGGACAGCCCGCCTGCGCGTACTGGTTGCCGTTTTCGTCTATCTTGAACAGTCTGGGGTTAGTCCAGGCATCCACGCTGTCTCCGGCAACATAGATTGGGATATCTCCGATAATCTGTATTCCAAGTTCGTTCGCAAAGCTGTGCAGGGCGTTCCACTGGCTGAAGAAGAAGTACTGCAGAACTTTGTATATTTCCGTTTCACGTGAAAGCTGTTTTTTCCACTTCGCAAGAACGGTTTTTTTCCTTGTTTTAAGGCCTTCATCCCAGGTGTACCAGCGCGAGTCGTTGTTATAGTTCACAAGCGCCTGATACAGGGCATAGTCATCCAGCCACCAGGAATTTTCCTCGCAGAATTCTTTGTACCGGCTTTTGTCGCAGCTGTTTTCAATGAAAAGTCCTGCCGCTTCTTTCAGCAGGGGCATTTTGTATTCATAAACTTCGTTATAATTTACACGTCCATGACATCGGTTTTCAGGGTCCTCATAGGTTTTTCCAAGGCTGCCTTCGCAGCAGAGCCTGTCAAGTGACCTTAAATCTATCAGAAGCTCGTTTCCCGCGAAAGTGGAGCGCGCGGCGTAAGGGCTGTCCCCAAAGCCTGTGGGGCCAAGCGGGAGTATCTGCCAAAGTGAGACTTTCGCCTTTGAAAGCATCAAAAGCGTTTTTCGTGCTTCGATACCCAAATCTCCTATGCCGAACGGCGACGGAAACGATGTAGGGTGAATTAGGACGCCGCAGCGTCTTGAATCAAGATCTCTTTTAGCCATTTTGCTACCTTCCATGCTTTCACAGCTTTATTTTACTATAGCGTATATGTGGTGTTTTTTCCATATTCCTTGCTTGTTCAGACCACTAATTTGGGATATAATAATGATATGACTTCAGAAAACAAAACACAGTTCCGGATAGGAGAACATGTAGTCTACCCACTGCAGGGCGTAGGTGTCGTTAAAGACATCAAAGAACGTATAGTCCGCAATGTACCCGTCCTTTATTACGTTATCTACATAGATATGTCTGACATGACTGTCAGTATTCCGGTGGGAAAGGTTAAGGATTCAGGAGTCAGGGCCATAGTTTCGGAAGGCGATGCCATTAAGGCGTTGGACAGCATTTCAAGCAAGTATGAGCCTGTTGCCGTTGACTGGAAGGCGCGCTATCAGATGAACGTTGACCTTGTTAAGGAAGGTTCCATATTCTCTATCGCAAAGGTTGTTCAGGGACTTTACCACAGAAGCAAGATAAAGGAACTTCCCGTTCAGGAACGCAAGCTTTATGACAACGCGCTGAGCCTTCTGATAGACGAATGCTCCTACGCCCTTGGCAGGGAGAAGAAGGACATAGAGAAGACGGTCTTCTCCCATCTGGAGAAATAAATGTCTGTACGCCATGCCGTGATAGTCACAGCCGCCGGCGCTTCAAGCAGGTTCAACGGCCCGGAAAACACAGCTGAAAAAAACACCTTAAAAAAAGAGTTTCTCAGCATTGGCTCTGAGAGCGTTCTGTGCCGCTCGATAAAACCGTTTCTGAAAGTTGAAGGTCTTGTTGCCATTGTTATTACATACCGCAGCGGAGACCTTTCGCAGGTCAGGGAACTTGTTTCTTCGCTGGATACTTCATCTGTAAACGTAATTTATGTGGAAGGCGGAGCAACCAGGCAGGAATCCGTATTCAACGGCCTGAAAGTTCTTAAAGACTATGAAAAACAGCTTAATATAAGCTATATAAGTATTCATGACGGCGCAAGACCTTTTGTTGAAACTTCACTTATAAAAGCCTGTATCAAGACTGCCGAAATCTACGGCGGAGCCTGTCCGTGTATAAGGGTTACGGATACTCTGGTCAGAGTTGACAATGAGGGTGTTCTCAGCGGAAGGCTTGACAGGACGAGCGTTTGTACAGTCCAGACGCCTCAGACTTTCAAATTTCCCGATATCTACGAAGCACACCTGACAGCCGTTGAAGGCAAAGCCTACACCGATGACAGCGAGATTTTCATGGACTGGGGCGGCCGTGTAGGCAGCGTTAAGGGCGATACCGCAAACAGAAAAATTACCTACGCGGAAGATCTTAAGGAGAACTGACAATGACAAGAGTTGGTACGGGCTGGGATTTGCACAGGCTTGCTGAGGGGCGTCCCCTTATCCTGGGAGGCGTCAGAATTGAAAGTCCTAAGGGCTGCGTAGGACACTCCGACGGCGATGCGCTTATTCACGCCGTCATAGATTCGCTTCTTGGCGCCTGCGGGCTGGAAGATATAGGCACGCTTTTTCCCGATACGGAGCCTAAGTATAAAGACGCGGATTCTTCCGTCCTTCTTTCACGGGTTGTCCGTCTTGTTCACGAAAAGGGCTACGAAATCGGCAACGTGGATACGACTGTCATTCTTCAGAGTCCCGGACTGGGTCCGTACAGGAACGCCGTCCGTGAAAAGATGTCGTCTGTTCTGGGTATACCGTCCGATTCCTTCGGCTTCAAGGCAAAGACTGCCGAACATATTCTTGGCGAGCTTGGAACCGCAGACGCCGTAATGTGCCAGAGTGTATGCCTTGTTTTTACGGTCAATCAATAAAGGCAAGATTTTTCAGCGGATGAATATCTAAAGGATTGGTTTCCCAGCCTGAAATAATATCCTTTCTTACAAAGTTTGTTGCGAAAGCTGTGGACATGGGGATGGCTATGCCCGAGTCCAGAAGAACCTGTTCCGCCTGAAGAAGAAGATTCTTTCTTGTCAGTTCGTCCGCGGCCTTTCCCGCGCTTTCAAGAAGATTGTCAAAGCTTTCGTTTGAATAGTTGGCAAGGTTGAACGAGCTGTCAGACGCAAAAAGCTGCAAAAATGCCATTGGGTCAAAATAATCGCCTATCCACGTTATAGTGCAGAAATCATAGCTGTTGTTTTCAGGAACTGAGGCAAAAACCGTAAGAGGAACAGTATCAAGAATAACGGTGATTCCCAGTGTCCTTGACCACAGGCTGGCGATAAGCTGCGCAACTGCGGCGTTCTGAGAACCCCTTGTAACAGCCATCTTTATCATAGGAAGGGCCTTTTTTCCGTACGGGTAGCCTCCCTTCTCAAGAAGACTGATTATATCGTCGCTTATATTGGCTTTCAGACCGCTTTCGGGAACAAGTGAGGTGGATTCCATAAGGCTTCCCTGAAGGTTTCTTATTATGTCCCACGGAATTACGTTTATAAGAGCCTTTCTTATGTTTTCATCGGAATAGGCGCCTTCTTTCGCGCTGAAGTAGAAGAAGGTTGTTGCGTATAGCCTTGAAAGAACCATGTAATCAGCCGCGTTTTCTACCGCCGCTGCAGACCACTGTATGCTGCCGTCCAAAAGCTCACTGTTATGCCCTTCGCCAATAATTATCTCGACAAAATCTGT
This sequence comes from Sphaerochaeta sp., assembly GCA_052170315.1. GTDB lineage: Bacteria > Spirochaetota > Spirochaetia > Sphaerochaetales > Sphaerochaetaceae > UBA9732. The sequence goes on along the minus strand of JBQNAT010000001.1, from coordinate 72,832 downwards.
TTTTACATCGTCCCAGTAGTAGGGATTCCTTCTGAGCCTTATCTGCTCGTCTGACTGGCTCCTGAGCGTGTAGGCTCCGCTGTAGGTTGTAGTGTCCTTTATGGCGGCAAGGCAGGGCTGACATAAAAGGCTTGGAAGATAGGGAATGGGATGAGTTAAATTCACAACAAGCGTATGTTCATCAGGGCTTTCAAGATTAAGTTTTCCGTCATTGCGCCTTGCCGCAAAGTCAAGGTTACTTGCCAGCGGGCCGCCTGTCATGTAGTTCCAGGAGTTTATGAAAGTCTGAGCCGTTATTTCACTGCCGTCCGAAAACTTCGCGGGGCGGAGTTTGAATGTCCACGTCAGACCGTCTTCCGAGGTTTCAAAGCTCCGCGCAAGTGCCGGTATGGGCTCGCTTGTAGCAGGGTCATATCCGAAAAGCCCGTCATACAGATTCAGCATGACTATGATACTGTTGCTGTCCGAGGCCGTATAGGGGTTAAGGATTACCGCATCCTTTCCCGTATCCATAAGGACTTTAAGAGTCTCGCTCTGCGACTGTGCCGAAACGGGCAGGCAGGTAAATGCCAGCAGGAGCATTGTAATCGAAAAGAACGACAGTTTTTTCATAATTGAGCACTTGGAATTTTATAACAATTCAGACGCATTTTCAACTGTGAAGGGTTTTTGCTTTATGCTATGATTCTTCCATGAACATAATCCTTTTTGATGAATTTCCGCCTGACGGAATTATCCCCGCGGATGATGAAAGAGCAAAACACATAACCGATATCCTGAAGCTGGGTAAGGGCAAGTCCTTCCGAATGGGCGTAATCAACAAAAGCGAAGGCGAAGCGGTGATAAAGGCTGTTACTTCTTCCGGAGTTGAAATTGCCTATGAGCCCAAGGCGACGCCTGTTCTTTATCCGGTTACTCTTCTCTGCGCCCAGGTTAGGCCGATATGTATGAAAAGGATACTTAGGGAAGCGGTCAGTCTTGGTGTTGGGCGTATCATTCTCTGCGGTTCGGATACTGGGGAAAAATCCTATCTATCAAGTAATCTCTACAAAACGGGAGAGTATCTTGAATACCTTAAAGACGGGGCAATGCAGTCCTCTCATGCAGGTATACCTGAAGTTTTATTCACAGAATGTGTTTCGCAGGCTATTAAAACTGTAAATGAAAAATGTTCTGAAGGGTCTGATTTAATAATGCTGGACAATGTTTCAGGCGCAGTTAGCCTAAGCGCGGCTGACGTTAAAAAAAGCGCTGTTCTTGCCATAGGGCCTGAGAGAGGCTGGTCGGACGGGGAGCGAAAGCTTTTTGCCTGCAACGGCTACAGAGCAATGCTTCTGGGGGCCAGAGTTTTAAGGACGGAAACAGCCTGCAGCTGCGGCATAGCGCTGCTGCTTTCCCGAATGGGTTTACTTTGATTTTCTCTGATTTTCAGCTTCAAGTTTCAGTTGCTTCTTTTTAAGCTTTCTTTCTTTTCTTTCCGCTTTGAGCTGAGTTTTGTATTCTTTCTTTGTGGGGGTGTCCTGAGGTATTACGGGAACTTTTTCAAGCTCTTCGGGGTGGTTCATCAAATCCTGGAACATTGCCATGCTCTTTATGAAGTAGAAACCGGATGTAATTCTTTCATCTACGGTTACTCCTATTTGAACGGTTTCTTTGCTTGAAATTACTTTTCCGTCATCATCGAATTCCCGTTTTCTCTCCATCATTCCAAGGGTTACGAAAACGCTGGTAGTTCCCCATTCATAAAGGTGGTGCAGGGGACTGCCTCCGGTGATTCCTATTGAACCCAGATTGGCAACAAAAGCCGATGTATGAAGGCCGTCCGCTTCGCGCAGGAATTTCGGAGCTTTTCCAAGCCTGTCCATGAAGCCCAGCATTTTTACAACTCCGGCTACAAGCCATGCCGGGAAGTGCATGAAAAGGTCTATGGTATCGTCGGTGAAGTTGGAATTTTCGGAAACCTTTCTGGCGTTGTTTATGTAATCGTCTATGACTTTTGAATATTCCATCAGTGTCATGTCTTTTCTGAATACAAGAGGATTACTGGTTTCTGGGGCCTCGTCGGTGAAGTTTTCCTTTACGACAAAGTTCATGGAAAGCTCGTTTCTCTGCCAGTAGCGGTTCGCGAAGATGAATCTGTTGAGCTCCGGTCTGATAACGAAAATTCTCATGAGCGCAGCGCTGAAAACATAGAAGAACTTAAGCCTGAGTTCGGGTTTTGTTGCGTTGTATGCTCTGATATAGGCTGCCGTTTTGGTTACATCAAGGTCAAAAGAGTGGAAGACAAGGGCATCACAGCGTCTTTTCATCAGAAACGGAAATATTCTGTTGTAGAGCGGGATGTCATAGCAAAGTCTCGCGTCATTACGTCTCATGGGTAAAATGATATACTATTGGAGTGTCGGAAATCAATAGATTAACATTTTATTGTTTTATATGGATTTACCTTATTTTTGAAGGCTTCTCCGACCTTTTTTATATAGCTTCTCTTCATATCAGCCTCAAAGTCCGCGTTGCATTTGTATGAACGTCCAAGACACGGCTCCCAGAGAGAAGGGTCCTCCATGCAGAGGTAGAAGAATACCTTATCCTTCCATTTTTTGGGAAAATATGAATACAGCATTGAAAACAGCTGTTTCTTTGTGTCCGGTGCATAGGAAAATTTCCCGGCTATGGGGGAAAGCGGCATTTGCGTAACCATTGTGGGGCGTCCGGACTCTCTGAGCGCTTTGAGATTCTGTTTTGTGAATGTGAGTGTGCCGATTCCTACCATCACTGTTTTTTCAGGGTCAATACTGTCCGTCAGGGTCTTCACCAGCTCTTCATACTCCCGTTCCCAGCCTTTGAAGAAAACCATAGGATGAATGTGAAAGCCCACCAGATGCCCTGCCTGAGAGCATTCCTTCGCGGCTTTGATTCTTGCATACGGCGGCGCCGTAAGATGCTCTTCCTTTTCGGCGGGCGTTTTTGCGTTCAGAGACCATGTAAAGATAATGTTTGCGGGGATATCGTCTTTTATCCAGTCGGTTCTTGCGCTTTTGGTTTTAAGTTCTACAATCACGTCCGGATGCTTTTTCGCAAAGGTTTTCAGCGCGCTCAGGGTTCCGTAATCGTCTCCCAGAAGCAGAGAATCCGAACTTTGTCCGGTTCCTATGTGCCAGGTGTCTTTGTCCAAGGTTATGTTTTCAAGATGTTTTTCCAAATCTGAAAGAATACGTACTTCGTTCTGTGAATAAAAGCTCTGAATAGAGCAGTAGGCGCATGCGTAGGCGCATTGCTGAACCGCATCCAGCGTTTTTAAATTACAGCAGCGTGTAAGTTCGCCGTCGCGGGGACAGGGGCATCGGCCCATAATCGTTTGGGGAGAGATGAAATCCGTGATTATATCGGGTGCTCTGCCGCGAAAGTCGTACTGCGGGCGGAATGAGGAGTAGTCTATGGGCTCGGAGCGGATTTCGTTCATACCGGCAATGATTCGGGAATAGATGCGCCGGATATCGTTTTTGGAGGTGCGGTCATAGTTTTCGGGCCAGAGTTTCCGAATATCGGACATTTTGCCGTCAAGACCCCAAAGAGCAAGGTCCTGTGCCTGTTCTTTGAGTATCCTGCGCTGTTGGAAGGACAAAAAGGGGATGTCGTTAATGAAGGTTTCAATCGAATCCGCGGCGGTTTCCATGAGGAAATGATAATTGAAGGTTGCGTTTTCAACAAGGACCTGTCCTGAAAAGCGTTGGAAAAGCGGAAAAAAGGCTGTAAACTTTCACCGAGGTATGGCAAGTGGATGATAATGCATTTGAAGCCGGTCTGAGCTATCAGGTGGATAAACAGCTGTCCGAACAGGAACTCAGGGAAAGACGTGAAAACTTCGAAAGAGCGAAGGCAAAAGCTCATGCCCTGCCGCTGAATCCCGGCTGCTACCTAATGCGCGATGTAGGCGGAACAGTTATCTATGTGGGAAAGGCAAAGAGCCTGAGGCGGCGTGTAAGCCAGTACTTCCTGCCTAACAGAGACCGCAAGACGCAGGCTCTTGTTGAAAAAATCCGCGACATTGATTACGTAATCACCGGAAACGACTACGAGGCCCTGATACTTGAAAACAATCTGATAAAAAAATATATCCCGCACTACAACATCCTTCTTAAGGACGGGAAAAGCTATCCGATGATACGCATCACGCACGAGGATTTCCCCAAGGTTTTCACCACTCGCCGGATAATCAAGGACGGTTCCGAGTATTTCGGTCCGTATCCGGATGCCGGAAAAATCAATCAGTACATGGATATTATAGACAGGATTTTCAGCCTCAGAAAATGCTCGACCCCTCTGAGAAAAAGAGACCGACCATGCCTTTACTACCACATAGGCCGGTGCAGCGCGCCTTGCTGCGGAAAGGTTTCCAAAGAAGAGTACGGAAGAAGCGTAGACAGAATCAGGGGCCTTCTCAGCGGAAACAGGGACGAGCTTGAAAAACAGCTGCAAGATGAAATGACGGTTGCCGCGCGTGAGATGCGGTATGAGGTTGCCGCAAAAAAGCGCGATATGCTTCTGGCCGTTCAAAGCGTTGCAAGAGCCCAGATGGTAGAGGACTGCTCCAAAACTGAAAGCCGTGACTATGCCGCTATTGAAATGAGAAGTCCGCTATGCACCGTAGCGATTATGCAGTTCAGAGACGGAAAGCTGATAGGGCGAGCCCTTTACAGAGCGCAGACTTTCGGCGACGAATCCGAAACTCTTCTGAACTTCCTGATTCAGTATTATGAGGACGGAAGCCAGATACCGTCGGAAGTCTACGTTTCGCACGAGGTTGATACGGAGCTGATTTCAAGATATTTCCATGAAAGGCTTGATAAGGATGTCTCTGTTGCCGTTCCCAGGGAAGGAAGGGATTTCAGAATACTCAGAATGGCTGCGGAAAATGCATCAAGGGATGTGGAAAAGCGTCTGAAGAGCAAGGACAATTCCAGGGCGCTGGAACTGCTTCGGGAAATCTGCGGCCTTGAAGAGCCTCCTGAGCTTATAGAGGGCTTCGACATTGCCCAGCTTAACGGAAAGTATACTGTAGCCAGCCTGATTTCTTTTGTAAACGGCAACCCAAATCCTGCAGGTTACAGAAGATTTAACATAAAATCCCTAAACGGAGCTATTGATGACTACGGGGCAATGCGTGAGGCTGTCTATCGCCGTTACAGCAGGGTTATTAATGAAAACCTTCAGAAGCCGGGTCTTGTTCTCATTGACGGCGGTAAGGGACAGGTGAATGTCGCCCGTGACGTTCTTGACAATCTGGGGCTTGCGGATGTCCCTGTAGTGGGTCTTGCCGAAAGGTTTGAAACGATTGTTTTTGATGACGACAGGCCTGATTTGAGGCTTGACCACAGCAATGAAGCCCTGCGTGTTCTGATTGCTGTAAGAGATGAATGCCACCGCTTTGCGACAGGGGCCAACCAGGCCATGAGAAGCAAGGAGGCAAGCTTTCATCTACTTCAGGGCGTCCCCGGCATAGGTAAGGTATCAAGCGACAAAATTATGAATGCCTTTACGACTTTGGACGATGTTGTCCGCTGCAGCGCGGAGGAGGTTTCAAAGCGCGCAGGCATACCGCTTAAGACTGCAGAGAATCTGCTGAACAGACTGAAGGTGTGATTTTCAGACTGTATCCGTAAGCTTTTCTTCAAAGTCCGCAGCCGTAGAGCGAAAAGCGCTCCGGACTGAACCTGAGCGGACGGGAATATCTGCATTATTCTGTATTATTATTATGTATATGTTTATCAGCATATTTTTGTCAGGGGCTCTTCCAAAAAAGTCCTGAAAGTATCTTAACTTTTGATAAGCATTATGTTATCATGGTTTAAGTAGTAATTAAAGGCAATTACAGGAGGCTTGATATGAAGGGACTTACTGAAAGACAGCAGGAAATCGCGCTTTTCATCGAAAATTATTTTGATGAAAACGGCTATGCTCCAAGCCTCAGGGATATCGGGAACCATTTCGGTTTTTCTCCCAAAGCCGCCTATGACCATTTGCGCGCTCTTGAAAAAAAGAATGTTATAAAAACAGCTGACAATCTTCCGCGCGGCATGGCCCTTCTAAAGAGGATAACTCCGGATAATGGAGCTATAATAAAAGTCCCGATTCTTGGAACCACTGCGGCTGGGGCTCCGATTGAATCCGAAGAAGTTTTTGACGGTTTCGTTTCTCTTCCGCGGGAACTTACAGGTTGCGGCGATTCGGAGCAGCTTTATGCCCTTAACGTCCGCGGCGACAGTATGATATACGACGGAATCAATGACGGCGATATAGCCATAATAAAGAAGACAAACCATGCTGAAAACGGCGAAATAGTTGCGGCCAGCATAGGTGAAGAAGAAAACTACGGGATAACGCTGAAACATTTCTATCGAAACGGCGACCGCTTTGAACTTAGGCCCGCGAACCCCGCCTATAAACTTATAGTCTCCACACACTGTGAGATTCATGGTAAACTCCTGATGATAATCCGCCAGTATGGGAGGTAAGTGTGGGGCAGACCTATCTCCTTCTAGGTCCTGAAAAGGGTCTGAAGGAAGATTTTATAAAAAAAATTCGTTCTCAGGCAGAGCCCTGCGATGTTTCGAAGTTCTATGCGTTTGATGACTTTGAAGCGGAATTTTACGCGCAGCTTAACAACAACGACCTTTTTGCGGCCCATAAGCTTGTCATCCTTGACGAGATTCAGGAGCTTAAAACCGTTGATAAAATTAAACCCCTTGTTTCCTACATACAGAAACCTTCCGACTGCGCTACTCTGATTATCACAAGCACTGAGCTTTATGTAAACAAGGGAATAATGGATGCCGCGGACGCTCAGGGAAAAGGCTTTGTCAATAAATTCTATGAACTTTTTGAAAGCAAGAAGAACGAATGGCTTACCGACTTTTTCAGACGCAACGGCCTTTCCATTGAAAGCAGCGCCGTCGCGGCAATAATAGAGAAGGTTGAAAACAATGTGCAGGAGTTTGAAAACACCTGTTCACAGATGGTCATCTACCTTAAGACGGTTCCGGATAAAACTTTAGTTTCCTATGAAGATGTGGAAAACTTCCTTACCCACACCAGGGAAGATAACGAATTTACTCTTTTTTCCTACATTGCAAAAGGCAAAACGGACAGCGCCCTTGAATGCCTTCATACCCTTCTCAGGACAAAGGATGCCGCTTCCGTAACGGCTTTGTGCGCTTCGCGGCTTGCCTCCTATTTCCGAAGGGCTCTTTCCATACATCTGAATTTAAAGAACGGCTGCGGTATGAGTCTGAGGTACGGGGAGGATTCCAGCGCTTTTTCAAAGAAAGTTTTCGAAGGGGACCGCCCAATATCCATGCCCAAGGACAAAGAGATTTACCGTGACTGCTGTAAAAACTATTCTCAAAAGGATATTGAGCGCATCCTTGTTACGCTTTCCGAATACGATATAAAGATAAAGGAAATCGGTACGGCCATGCAGAGTCTGATGATGGAACGCTGTATTCTGGATGTAATTTGCCGCAGAGGCTGCCACACCAAACCGCTTGAGTTTGCAAAACTTTAAGTTTGTGTTAAATTCTTGTTACCGGACAGGAGACATTACATGGAAAATCTCATTGAAAATTACATTAATTTCATAAGTGAAAACAAAACCGAGCGCAGATGCGCTCAAGCCGCGATAGAACTTGCGCAGGCAAAGGGCTACAGAGACATCAATACGGTGGAGCGCCTCAAACCCGGCGACAAAGTCTATTACAACAAGATGGGCAAGAGCGTAATCCTTTTCAATATCGGAAAGGAAGATATCAGCCTTGGCATGAACATTCTGGGCGCGCACATAGACTCGCCCAGACTGGACGCGAAGCAGAATCCCATCTATGAGGAAAAACTCTACAAGACGGGAATAATTTACCTGAACACTCACTATTACGGCGGTATCAAAAAGTATCAGTGGGTAGCGCTCCAGCTTGCAATTCACGGGGTCATTATCAAGGCCGACGGCACACGCGTTGATGTTTCAATCGGAGATGAGCCCGATGATCCTGTTTTCTGCATTTCAGATATACTTCCGCACATTGCGCAGGAGCAGATGAAAAAACCCGCTTCAGATTTTATAGACGGTGAAAAACTGGATGCCATACTTGGCTGCTACCCTAACGTGAAAGACTACAGCGACCCGGAGAAAAACAAATACACGGCAGGAGACGGCAAGGCCAAAATCCTTAAATTCTTCAAAGACAAGTACGGAATTACGGAAGAAGATTTCGCTTCCGCCGAACTTGAAATAGTCCCGGCGGGAAGGGCAAGGTATCTGGGTTTTGACAAACAGCTTGTTTTGGGCTATGGACAGGATGACAGGGTCTGCGCCTATACGTCCCTTATTGCCATGATAGAAGGGAATGCGGAAGGCAGGACAAACTGCTGCATACTTGCTGACAAGGAAGAAATAGGAAGCAGCGGAGCTACAGGCATGAACTCTCACCTTCTGAACAACGCTGTTGCGGAGGTTGCCGCGAGACTTGACCTTAAAATAAACTCCGAGCTTGCAGTCAGAAGGGCCCTTGCGAATTCCTTCATGCTTTCAAGCGATGTCAACGCGGCTTTTGACCCTCTTAATCCTACGTTGTATGACATGGATAACTCGTCCTACCTTGGAAGAGGCGTGGTCTTTAACAAGTACACGGGTTCAAGGGGAAAAAGCGGAGCTTCCGATGCCAATCCGGAGTTTATAGCCAAAATCAGACACCAGCTTTACGATAACGATGTTCACTTCCAGAACGCAGAGCTTGCCAAGGTGGATGTGGGCGGAGGCGGAACCATTGCCCATTATGCTGCGGAATACGGTATGCAGGTACTTGACTGCGGTGTATCGGTTCTGAGTATGCACGCTCCGTGGGAAATAACATCGGCCTACGATATTGAAGAGGCCTATAAGTGTTACAGGGCCTTTTTACAGATGAAATAAAAAAGAAGGGGCTGTTTTTCGGCAGCCCCTTCAGCTTTTGTTTCCCCGGATTAAGATTTTTCTCAACCTGCCTCTTACTTTTCAGAGGCAGCTCAGTGGTAGCTATTCAATGACCTTGCTTTTTTCTTTTCGGGCCGCCGCCTCTATTTTGTCGGCAATCATTTCAATTCCCTCGTAGAGTTCGTAGCAGTCATAACTTACTACCTTTACGGTTCCCCATGAAAAATGCAGCTTCGCATCAATGTGGAAGCCCTGCCCAAGCGTTTCCCTCTTCATCGTGATGTCCAAGTCATGCAGATAAGCCTCGGCAAAATCCAGCTTTTCCAGTTTCTTATCCAGAAACTGCCTTGTCTCATCACTGATTTGATACCGGATACCTCTGACGTTCAGGTTCATATCTCCTCCTTACTTCAAAGTTCTCTTATGTACATGATAAGACCGCGATAACCAAAAGTCAAAAAGATATTAGGAATACGAACGGTATCGCACCGGTTTCCGTGAAGCTCTATCTGGTATAGGAAGAATCAATATTAAGCTCGCTGCGGTATTTGCTCACTGTCCTGCGGGCGCATTTTATTCCGCGTGAGAGCAGGAGGTCCGATATTTTCCGGTCGGAGAGGGCGCCGTTTTCGGATATGATTTCGGCAATCATGTCTTTTACTACGTTTCTTGAAACGCTCTGTTTGTCATCGGAGGTGCTTGTTACACCCTGAGAGAAGAAATATTTTAGCTGAAATAGTCCCCAGTCCGTTTCAACCCACTTGCTCTGTGCAAGACGGCTCATTGTGGTTTCATGTACTTCAATGCGTTCAGATATGTCTTTAAGCGTCATTGTCTTAAGAAAACGGGGTCCGTTGAAAAAGAAAGCCTTCTGATAATCCATAATTGCCGCAGCGGCTTTGTACAGTGTACGGAAACGCAGATTTACCTGATTTATGAGAGTTTTTGCCTGTCTTACAGAGTCCCTGATATATGCTCCGGCTTCTTTGGCTTCAGGACTACCTGCAACGTTTTTTGCAAGCTCTTCAAAATCTGAAGCTATTTCAAGATTTGGAATATTCCCCCGGTTCAGTTCAAGCACCAGAGTTCCGTTTTTATTGTGTATTGAAAAGTCCGGCTCAACGGGCGCGACTACATCCCGGCTGTAGCTTTGTCCGGGGTAAGGGGTAAAGCTTTTTAGTATGGAATAGAAGGTCTGAAGGTCTTCTTCCGATATCCTGAGAGAGGCTGCAATTTCTTTAAACTTGCCGGCCTTAAGCTTTTCAAGGTCCTGATTAACAAGTTCCGTGAAGATTTTCAAATCCTCATTGGCCATACCGGACATCTTTGCCTGCAGAATCAGAGAAGCTCTGAAATCGGGTACGCATATTCCGGAAGGTTCAAAGCTCTGTACAACAGCTATGGTATCCTCAATGCTTTTCCTGCTGAAGTTTTCTTTTTCAAAGAGATTTTCAATCGGAAGAATGAAAAACCCGTTCCGGTCCAAATTGCTTATAAGCATTTCCCCGATTTTACGGCTTTCTTTCGTAAGAGGCGTTTCGCCAAGCTGTACCAAAAGATGCTGCTGAAGAGATTCTTCTCCCGAACTGATATTTTCAAGCATCTGCTGCTTGCGGTCCGAGGCCTGCGGGTCATAGTCACCGAAAGAAGCTTCGTAAGAATTGCTGTACTCCCCGGAATAGGACATGTCTTCATAGTCGGAGGAATCTGCATCGTCCATGCGGTCATCAAGAGAGCTGCCTCCGGATTGTTCGGAGACGGGAATTTCATATTCCGAATCGGGGATTTCAAGGGCGGGGTTGCTTTCAATTTCACTTTGGATATGAGCCTTGAGTTCCTGAATAGACATTGGGAGAAGGGCAAGTGACTGCAGCATCTGCGGCGAAAGGGTCTGCTCCGTCCGCAGGGTTTGTGTCAGTCCGGGACCTGCGTTCATAGCTGCTCCTCAAAGGCATCGCCGAAGTAGATGCGGCGTGCTATTTCGTTTGCAAGAAGCTCCTGTCTCCCGCCTGAAACCAGTATTTCCCCTTCGCTGATTATGTGCGAGCACGTGGTTATGGAAAGGGCGTCGCGAACGTTGTGGTCCGTTAGCAGTATTCCTATGCCCATGTGAGCAAGCGAGCGTATGATTTGTTTTATTTCGTAAACGGCTTTGGGGTCAATACCGGCAAAAGGCTCGTCCAGAAGAAGAAAACGCGGGCTGGTGGCAAGGCATCTCGCAATTTCAGTCCTGCGCCGTTCGCCGCCGGAGAGTGTGTAGCCCTTCTGTTTTGCAAGGTCCGTAAGGCCGAAATAGTTCATAAGACCTTTGACTATCTTTTCCTTCCGTTCCTTATCCGCGTCTTCCCGGGTTTCGGCCACAAGGCGGATATTATCCTCCACGCTTAGCTTTCTGAAAATGGAAGGCTCCTGCGGCAGATAGGATATTCCAAGTTTCGCGCGTTTGAACATGGGAAAATCCGATGTGTCCATTCCGTTTATTGATATCTTTCCTCCGTTGGACGGGATAAAGCCGACTATCATGTAGAATGTGGTGGTTTTGCCGGCTCCGTTGGGGCCAAGAAGACCTGTAATCTGACCGCCCTCCATGCTGAAGGATATGTCTTTTACAACTTCGCGTTTTCCGTACGTTTTTTTCAGGTGTTCTATGCAGAGCGTGTTAAGCATTGAATTCTCCTGAAATGTCACCGTACATGGTTATGCCGTTAGTGTTAAGGTCAATGGCTATCATTGCCGCGCTGTAGCTGTTTCCGTTCCAGTTTACACTTGCGTTGCCTTTGAGCGTAACAGTATTGTTACTGCCGTCATATTCAATTATGTCCGCGCGGCAAATCATAAGACCTTCATCGGTTACCTTTATTATTTTTGAAGCCATCTGAAGATTCATAAAAGACTTCCGCATATCGTACTCAAATCTGGCTCCTGAAAGCGAGACCTGATTTTTATTGTCCTGGATTTCTATCCAGCTGTCTGAGGTAACTGTTTCGTTTGTCCTGTCATAGAAAAGCTTCGGACTGCTGAAGCTTATTCCTTTTTCGGTTTCGCTTGCCTTTACGTTCCCTTCGCAGCTTACATAGCGGTAATTATCTCCGTAAAGCTCTATAAAGTCGGCTGTAAGGCTGATATTGTCCGTATTTACGCCTGCGCCGCCTGAAAGCGTCATGCTTTTATAGCCTTCCTCAAGATTTACCTTTGTGTAGCCGCCGGTAAATGTTATGGGCGAAGACACAGCCGGAAACAGTCCAATCAGAAGGCTGAAGGTTATGAATGTCGTAATGATAAATAAGCTGTCCGCATGCCTGTGTTTCACTGCGCAATTTCCCCCTGAAGGAGTTTTCCGAACTCGTAAATGTTTTTATCTGTATCTGCGCTGAAACCTGTTGCACGTATTTTTGTTCCGTCTTCATAGATTACTGTTACTTCGCCTTCGCAGAGCAGAGTTTTTTCTTCACCATTCCAAACAATATCCTGACAATATATTGTTACACCGTTTTCTTCATCTGTTTTTGATATTGAGACATTACCTGAAAGACGCGCATGATTGTTGTCGGAGCTTACTTCGGCTCTGTCGCATGTGCCGCTAAGGGTCTTTCCCTGCCTGAAGGTTACGCCTTCAAGCTCCGTGCCGCGTCCGGTGCCGTAGACGGTCATAAGGTTAGCTTTGACTGAAATCGGTTTTTCTGAAGTTTGTCCCAGCACGTAGGAAGCATTGTGAAGCTCCATGTCCGGCAACTCACGCTCCCCGATTGGAATTGAAGGGGAGACGCTTTTGCCACATGAAACAAGCAGTAAAAGAGACAGAAGGCTTGCGAAAACAAGCAATAAGCATGCCAGGTCTCTGACTTTCATGGGTTAAATATACAACGAAAGTGCGCTATTGCAAAGTAGGTGAAAGAACAGTAAATTTGCATACATGAGGGTTTTGTTCATAGGTGAAATAGTAGGTCGCTGCGGTATTGGCGTTATCAAAAACGCGCTTAGAAATTTCAGGCGCGACAACGGGGTTGATTTTGTAATTGCCAACGGCGAAGGGGCCACCGGAGGCTTTGGCCTTGGTTTCCAGAATGCTGTTACGCTCCAGCATATGGGTATTGATGTCCTGACAATGGGTGAAAAATCTTTCTATAAAATAGATATGGTTGACGGCATCGCAAAACGTTCCAGTATCCTTCGCCCTGCCAACTACCCTGAAAATGTGCCCGGAAGAGGGCTGCGCTACTTCACCGCGGGGGAACGCAAGGTCTGCGTTATCAATACTCTTGGAATGTTCAGCTTCAACAATCCTCATCTTAACAATCCGTTTCTCAATGCCGTTTCAATGGTGGAAAAGGCCCGTTCGGAAACTCCATTTGTGTTTTATGTGTTCCACGCTTCTGCTACCGCGGAGAAAATGACGATGGGACGTCTTCTTCAGGGTAAGGCCAGCGCTGTTGTGGGAACTCACAGCAAGGTATTGACTGCCGACGCCGCCATTCTTGAGGGCGGCACTGCCTACATTACGGACCTTGGCCGTTGCGGAGCTTCATTCAGTGTTGGCGGTTTCAATGCTGACGAAGAGATAAAAAAATTCCGCACACAGGTTCAGACCCGCTCCGCGGAAAGTTGGGAAAGGCCTCAGATGCAGGGTCTGCTTGCGGATTTTGACGATGTTTCAGGCATGGCAACAGGTATTCAAACTGTGCTGGAGGATGTGGAACTTGAGCCGCTTCCGCAGAAAAGCTGAGGATTAGGGATGTATACTGTTTCGCAGGTAAAGGAAATTTCCGGGGACGGGACTGTAAAGATGGGATGCCTTACATCTGCCTGTCAGGGCTGCAAGGCTTCGTTTTTTTGCAATAACAAAGACATAAGCGAATTTGAAGCGCTGAACCCGAATAATATAGGGATAAAAGAGGGTGATTACGCTGAACTTTTCATGCCGCCCGGTAAAACCGTTTTAAGCGCTGTTCTGGTATTTGCCCTTCCTCTGGTTCTTTTCCCTCTTGGTTATCTGCTTTGCAGTGCGGTTTGGCCGTCAGCAAATGAATTTCTTTGCGCCGTTGGCGGTTTTATTGCCATGGCTCTGGCTTTTTGCGTCAGCGCCATTGTTTCAATACATAACAAAAGGGCTTTGATGCCGGTTATTATAAAGGTTGTAGGAAAAGCGGACTCCGAAAAATAAAAAGCGGCAGGCTTTTTTATTCGCTGTCAACCGGATATTTTTTAAGCATTTTTTTTCTTGAAATCATTGCGACAATGAAGTGGCACAATCCTGTTACCGTCCATGAAATGGGGTAGGAAAGATAGACAAGTTCAAGCGTCATGTTTGCGCGTACTGCTGTTGCTATCCAGACTATCCTGAGTACGCACGAGCCTATAAGGGAAACCGTTGTGGAAAGCACGGATTTGTTCAATCCTCTTACTATTCCGGAACCCGTGTCCATGGCAGCAAGTGTGAAATATAAGGTCAGCATATAAGTAAGGCGTGTGTCTGCAGTTTTAAGCGCAAGCGGAGCCGATACATAAACAGATGCAAGCTGTGTTCTGAAGAGAAGGATTGTTACGGCTATTACTTCAGCAATAATGAATACCGCGAAATAGCAGTTCCTTATGACCTTTCCCATTCTGTTGAACTTTTTTGCTCCGTAGTGCTGGCTTACAAATGTTACTGCCGCCTGACAGACGGAGTTGGTCGCGACGTAGGCAAAGCTTTCTATGCTGGCCCCTGCGGCATTTCCGTCAATGATATCCGAACCTCCGGGACACACTGTATTATTTATGCCTATAATGCTGCTTTGGATTATCATATTGGAAAGAGAGAACAGCATCCCCTGTATTCCGGCAGGTAAACCGTTATAGATTATTCCCCTGAGTGCGTATTTTTCTATATGAAGCTTTCTGAATTCAAGCTTGCAGCAGCCTTTATCCTTATGGAGAATGGCGGCAAGGACCACCATGGAGATGCCGTTCGCAATTCCGGTTGCAAGGGAGACGCCGTCTACGGACATTTTGAAGACTAATACGAAGAGAAGGTTCAGTGCCACGTTGACAAGCCCGGTGAGGGTCAGGACAATGAGCGGGGTTTTGGTGTCGCCTTTCGCGCGGAAGACGGAAATAAGAAAGTTCGTCATGGCAATGAAGGGGACGCCCAGGAAGTAGATTTTTGTGTAAAGGGTGGCCAAATCCAGTATGTGACCCCGGTCTCCAAGAAGGGCCAGAATGGGGCGGCTTATCATCAGACCCATAACCATGGTAAGCAAACCGGAAACAAGGCCCACCATCATGGAGGTGTGGACGGCTTCTGAAGCTTTTTTATCACTGCCTTCGCCTATTGCCCTTGCGACCATGACGCTTGCTCCTACCGCGAAGCCTGTGAAGATGTTCAGAATACAGTTAACCATCGCCGCGGTTGTGCCTATGGCTCCGATGGCGCCGTCCACGTTGGAAAGCCCGACGACTATCATATCCGCGGCGTTGTAGAGGTTCTGAATCAGGTTTGTTGCCATCAGTGGGAGGACGAATTTAAATATCTTGCCAAGTATCGGTCCATGCAGAAGATCTGTGTCACGAAGTGTTGCGGCTCTTGCAATTGCAGGCATGGTTCTACTATATTATTAATCAGTGAAAAGGAATAGTGTAAATCTGCAAAAAGGGCGCGTCGCGGCTGTTATGGGGCTGTCATGCGGCGCGAGCCGCGTCATATTACGGCTTGAAATGTTTGCCGTACTTCATTAGATTAGGGTATTTGAATCACATAGGCTGACCAAAGGGAGCTTGGCGGATGAAATCTATCAGGGATATTTATAAAATAGGCAAGGGACCTTCAAGTTCCCATACAATGGGGCCGTGTTTCGCGGCTGAAATGTTCAAGACGGAACATCCGGAAGCGGATTCCTACAAAGCGGTTTTGTACGGAAGCCTTTCAAAGACGGGAAGGGGCCACGGCACGGACCGCGTCCTTGTAGATACCTTTGCGCCTAAGAGCGTAGAAGTCATCTTTTCAAAAGAAGACCCCGCGGATATGAAGCATCCCAACACCCTTGACCTTTTTGCCGTTAAGGACGGAAAGGAAACTTTCAGGCAGCGCTATGAAAGCATAGGCGGCGGAGACCTTATCATTGAAGGAAAAAAGACTAAAGCCATTGAGGACGATGAGCCATATATGGAAAATTCCTTTGCCGAAATAAGGCAGTTCTGCCAGTTCAGATATCTGGACCTTGCCCAATACATAGAACTTAATGAAGGAATCGAAATATGGGACTTTCTCAGGGAAGTCTGGGAGGCCATGCAGAATGAAATAAAAGAAGGGCTTTCCAAATCCGGTTTTCTTCCCGGCTCACTTCATATGAAGCGGAAGGCAAAGTTCCTCTATGAGCAGGTTCCCGTAAACCTTCACGCCGAACTTCGTGAATCCCAGCTTGTGTGCTCCTATGCCTACGCATGCAGCGAGCAGAATGCGGATAACGGCACCGTTGTCACCGCCCCCACCTGCGGTTCATGCGGTGTCCTGCCCGCGGTGCTTTACTATCTTAAGGATAAGAGAAAGCTTACGGATGACCAGATTGTTAGATGCCTTGGCGTTGCCGGTCTTTTTGGCGAGCTTGCCAAGAGAAATGCCTCTGTTTCAGGTGCCGAATGCGGCTGTCAGGCAGAAATAGGCGTGGCCTGTTCAATGACGGCTTCCGCTGCGGGGCAGGCCTTCGGCTACAGCATAGACCAGATTGAGTACGCGGCAGAAGTTGCTTTGGAACATCATCTTGGCCTTACCTGCGACCCTATCTGCGGTCTTGTCCAGATACCGTGTATAGAGCGCAACGCCGTTGCCGCAATGAGGGCTTTAAACGCCGCGAACATCGCGTTCTTCCTTACAGGTACCAGAAATATAAGCTACGACATGGTCCTTAAGAGCATGTACTATACCGGCCTTGATATGAACCAGCGTTACCGGGAAACCTCTGAAGGCGGCCTTGCGAAGGCATATTCGCGCAAAGGTATCACCTGTTGATATGGTAGCGCTGCCCGGCTACCCGTTCCGCACAGCGCTGTTATTCTGACGTTTTTTACCAACTTGTCAAATTAATTAATATAAACTATACTCGTCTATACAATTTGATGACCCAAAAGGCATTTAAAATATAAAAGGAAAATTTAATGGCAACCAAAAGAAAGCACAATCCAAAGCCATGGGACTTCTTTGACCAGTTCAGGGGCGAGGGTGAAGGCAAGTTCTTCAATACCGAATGGCCCACACTCAATCAGCAGTTTGACATCTCTACGGCCCGTTTCCCCAACAACAAGGTTTTTGAAGCCTTCTCCCCGAAGCACGAGGTTTTCACCTATCTTGAAGCTCAGACAATCATGAAAGGTATCGCGAACAGGCTCTATGAGCTTGGAGTACGGCACGGCGACAAAGTAGGTGTTTCCGGAAAGAACAGCCCCGAATGGGCAATGGCCCACCTCGCGATTTCCTATGCGGGCGCAGTAATAGTCCCAGTGGACTACTCGCTGCCCGAAGCCGTCATCGAAAACCTTCTTTCGTTTGCCGAGGCCAAGGTTCTCTTCATGGACCATGAAAAGGTCGAGTCCATAAACATGGATATTCCCAAAATTGTTCTTGATATTGAAGCTGAAAACGACATTTATCACACGCAGAGCAAAAAACAGCATCCTATTGAATATTCAACAGGCAAAGACCTTGCCGCAATCATGTTCACAAGCGGCACAACGGGCACGCCTAAGGGAGTAATGCTTTCCCATGAAAATCTTACTTCCGATATCTGGAAAGCGCAGGGACTTATGAACATCTATGACGATGATGTTTTCTATGCAATCCTTCCAATCCACCATGCCTACACCATGCTCGCGGTTTTCCTTGAAGGCATAGGCTCCGGCGCAAAGGTTGTATTCGGAAAGAAGCTTGTAGTAAAGCAGATATTCAAAGACCTGAAGGATGGCGGAGTCACAATGTTCCTTGGCGTCCCAATGCTTTTCAACAAGCTTATTGCCGGAATAATGAAGGGAGTTAAGGATAAGGGCCCGTTTGTAAACGGCCTTATCCACGCAATGATGGGCTTAAGCGGTTTTTTGAAGAAGCGCTTCGGCATCAAGGTAGGAAAGAGATGGTTCAAATTCCTGCTTAAGAAGGTATCCCTTGATAAAATCCGTATCTGCATAAGCGGGGGCGGTCCGCTTCCCGCTTCCACTTTCAAACAGTTCAATCAGCTTGGTGTTGATTTTGTTCAGGGCTACGGGCTTACTGAAACAAGTCCAATCATCAACCTCAACCCGATTTTTGACTATATCGAGTCAAGCGTAGGTCAGGTTCTTCCCGGAGTTCAGGAGAAAATAGTTAATCCCGATTCGGAAGGCAACGGCCTTATTTACGTCAAGGGTCCAATGGTCATGCAGGGTTACTACAAGAATCCTGAAGCTACTGCCGAAATCCTTTCGGAAGACGGCTGGCTGAATACCGGAGATATTGGTCATCTTGACAGCAGAAATTACCTCTACCTTACAGGCAGGAAGAAGAACGTCATTGTTACCGAAGGTGGAAAGAACATCTTCCCGGAGGAAATTGAAGACTGCTTCCAGCTTTATTACGACATAGAGCAGATCTGCGTAAGGAGCTTCATTGTGGACAAGGCCAAGAAGTCTGAGGGTATCATTGCTATTGTTCATCCTTCGGAAGCGTGCCTTGATAAGTTCAAAAACGATACTGCGGGACTTCTTGACCACATCGGCTCAATAATTTCAGAGGTAAACGTAAATCTTCCCGGTTACAAGAGAATCAGGAAGCTTGGTATAAGCATGGAAAAGTTCCCGCTTTCCTCTTCCGCCAAGATTCAGCGTTTCAAGATAGGCGAGATTGACGAAAGCCTTACAAAGATGATTTGAGCTGTCTTTTAATTTATTCAAGTTTACCGTTTTACTGCCGCAGCGTTTTATTGCGGCAGTTTTTTTATGTTAATCGCAGCTATACGTATTGGCAAGTGAGTGGAATGTGGAGGAAAAGAGCATGGATAGAGGAAATTACCTTGCTGAAATGACTTATGGTACATCAAAAGTAAATGCCTACAAGCTGATTGAAGATGCACTAAACCAGAAAGAAGACAAACCGAACGTACTTTTTGCGTCTATCCATTTCAGACGCATAACCGTGTTCAAGCATATCAGCATTGCAATCGCGATGCATATGCGAATCAGCGGCTGATTTTGCATTCTTGTATTGAAAAAATGCAAGAAACCTAATGATGTATTATTTATTAATGCAAGTGAATATTATGAAAAGCGGAAAAGACAAAATGTTCTTTTGCCTGAACATATAGATAAGATTGTTGAAACATATCAGTTTCGAAGGGAAGATGACAAGAGGTATTCACGTCGTGTATCTATGGAAGAAATTGAGAAAAATGGATACAACTTAAATATTTCTCGATATGTAAGCACAGCTCCTGAAGAAAAAATAATTGATATTGAAGAAGTGGCAAAAGAATTGAGGACAATAGAGGATGATATCAAAAATGCAAAGGATGCTCATAATGTATTTTTGAAAGAGCTTGGTTTCGAACAACTAACATAGGATTTATGTTTATGATAAGGACAAGGAGGTGTATGACATATGCCAAATTTAAAAGCAAAAGAATATAGGAAGTTTGAAGATATTAAGTACATTAGAAAAGACGGAAGCGAGTATTGGAGTGCAAGAGAACTTGCTGATGTACTTGATTATTCTCAATGGCGAAATTTTCAAAAGGTAATCGATAGGGCGATGATTGCTTGTGGGAATAGCGGTCATGAAGTAGAATACGATTTTGCTGAGGTCAGCAAAATCGTGGAAGCGGGTGCTACAAGCAAGTCGATAAAAGATTATGAACTTACGAGATATGCTTGTTATTTGATTGTGCAAAACGGTGATCCGAGAAAAGAAGTTATAGCACTTGGACAAACATATTTTGCCATACAAACATATCGTCAAGAAATAGCAGATCATTTTAACCAGCTTGATGAAGATAGAAGAAGGCTTGTCGTTCGTGGAGACATTAAACAATGGAATCAACTTTTGGTAGAAACAGCTCACGATGCAGGGGTCATCACAAACGAAGAGTTTGCTATATTCCAGAATGCAGGATATATGGGATTGTATGGTGGGTTCGATGTAGAAGATATACATGATAGAAAAGGACTGACAGCGAGACAAAAGATTTTGGATTATATGGGAAGTACCGAACTGGTTGCTAATTTATTTAGAATTTCACAGACCGAAGAAAAGCTAAGAAAAGACAAAGTTGAAGGTGCAGAAGCAGCAACAAAGGTTCACTATTCAGTAGGGAAAGAGGTTAGAAGTGCTATTGAAAAAATAGGTGGCACAATGCCGGAGGATTTACCAGTTCCGGAGAAAAGTATTCAACAGATAGAAAAAGAACAAATGAAACGTCTAAAGGATAAAGCTAAAAAAGGTAAATTGATGTTGGATGAATGATGTGTGCTGACAGGAAGTCTCTCTTACTGTGGTATCACCATTGATATTGTTTTGATACTAAAAAACTCAAAGACTATAAAAACAGGTATAAAAAAACGGTTCAAGCCCGAAAATGTGGGGATTAAAGATAAAACAACAATAAAATAGAAATGGCGGCAAACCGTGTTATGTTGGAGTTGGCACACACAACAACAAAACCGGAGGCCGCCATGGACATGAACGTGCAATTCAGTTCGTGTTTGAGACTATGTGCCCGTGGATTAAGATTGTCTATGACCCTTTCAATGTCATAAGGCACTACAACGACAATGTTCTGACGGAGATATGAGAAGAGCGGCCTTCCTCTGCCCTAGGGTGCGTTGCAAGTGGCGGATGTGCGGGTAACACAGGCTCAAGGCTATCGTGACACAAGGTATTTCTTCCTCAAAATCTGGGAGAGAAGCAGGAAGCACTCCAAATGCAGAGATTACTCATCCCCACAAAAGTGTGCTTGAAACTTCTTTTTTAAGTGGACATTTTATATTACTGACTGCTCGCGTACTGAGGCGATTTGGAAAAAAAGTGTTGACAATCAGGGCCTGATTTTTTATTATGCAAATATAAACATATTAGTATATGATAAAATGTTTATATGAATTTATTTCGGTATTGCCGGTACGGGGGTGCGTTATGAAGAAGACTTACAAAATTGATGTTGACTGCGCAAACTGCGCGAATCTGATGGAGCAGGCCGCGAAGAAAACGCAGGGCGTTGCGGATGCGAATGTTAATTTCATGACTCTTAAGATGACCGTTGATTTTGAAGACGGCGCTGATGAGAAAAAGGTTATGAAAGATGTTTTTAAGGCCTGCAGAAAGGTCGAACCGGACTGTGAGATTGAATTCTGATATAAGGTCGGCAGGATATGAACAAAAAGCAAAAGAAGACGCTGATTCGCATATGCATCGCGATTGCAATGCTGATATGCTTGAACGCGGTTATGCGTCTGAAATGGATAGACGCAAAAAGTACGTTCGGTTTTGTCTTCTTTCTGGTTTTGTGCTCCGTCAATTACTTTATAATCGGCTATGACATTTTAAGAAAGGCAGGAAAGGGGATAATTAACGGCAGGCCGTTTGACGAATGTTTTTTGATGGCGTTTGCGACTTTAGGCGCTTTTGCTCTTGCGATATATGAAAAGAGCGGGGACTACAACGAGGCCATCGCGGTAATGATTTTCTATCAGATAGGAGAGCTTTTTCAAAGCTATGCCGTTGGAAAGAGCCGCAGGAACATAAGCGAACTTATGGACATTCGTCCGGACTATGCGAATATTGAAAAAAACGGAACTCTTGAGCAGGTGTCTCCCGATGAAATAGAAATCGGTTCCGTTATTGTTGTAAGGCCGGGAGAAAAGGTTCCCATTGATGGTATTGTGATTGAAGGCAGGTCTTCTTTGAACACTGCTGCTATTACGGGTGAGAGCACACCGCGTGATATAGCGGAGGGCAATGAAATAATAAGCGGCTGCATAAACATGACGGGAGTTATAAAAATAAAGACCACTAAGGCTTTTGGCGAATCAACCGTTTCAAAGATACTTGAGCTGGTTGAAAACGCAAGTTCCAGGAAGTCGAAGTCGGAAGAATTTATAACCAAATTTGCCAGGGTATATACGCCTGCTGTGGTGCTTAGCGCGGTAGCTTTGGCTGTTTTGCCGCCTGTTATACGCATTTTTACAGCTTCCGCAGGCGGTGCCATGTGGGACGTCTGGATTTACAGGGCTTTGACATTCCTTGTTATAAGCTGTCCGTGTGCTCTTGTAATAAGTATTCCACTCAGTTTTTTTGCGGGCATAGGCGGCGCCGGGCATGAAGGAATATTGATTAAGGGAGCAAGTTATCTTGAGGTGCTTTCAAAGGCGAAAACAGTTGTGTTTGACAAGACCGGAACACTTACAAGAGGAGTCTTCGAGGTGTCGGCCGTGCATCATTCAACTATGGCGGATAGCAAGCTTATCGAGTATGCGGCGCTGGTTGAAAGTTCATCTTCCCATCCTATCAGCAAAGGTCTTCAAATGGCCTATGGCAAAGATATCGACCTGAGCCGGGTTTCTGATATAGAGGAGATAAGCGGCCTGGGTGTGACGGGAAAGGTTGACGGGCACAGTGTGGCTGCGGGGAATCGTAAGCTGATGAGGCGTCTTGGGATGGATGTCGAAGACTGCCACAGTGTGGGGACCATTGTCCATGTTGCGATAGACGACTCGTATTGCGGGCACATTGTGATTTCCGATATTGACAAATCCACGGCCAAAGAGGCGGTGAGAAGGTTGAAGGAATCCGGTATAGAGAAAACGGTGATGCTTACGGGAGACGTGAACCGCGTTGCAGAGACTGTGGCTTTGAAGCTGGGCATTGACGAGTTCCACGGCGAGCTGCTGCCTGCGGACAAAGTGACGTGGGTGGAAAAACTTATGGCGCAGAGAGCAGGCGAGAATGACAAGCTTGTGTTTGTGGGGGACGGTATAAACGACGCTCCTGTGCTTACGAGGGCCGATATTGGCATTGCAATGGGCGGAGTGGGCTCTGATGCGGCTATTGAGGCTGCCGATGTTGTCCTGATGGACGATGACCCGCTGAAAATTGCAAAGGCTGTGAATATCTCAAAAAAGTGTATAAGAATCGTGTACCAGAATATTGTTTTTGCTATTGCCGTAAAGCTTGCCTGTCTTGTACTTGGCGCTTTGGGCATAACTAATATGTGGGCGGCTATTTTCGCAGATGTGGGCGTTATGGTGATTGCCGTGCTTAATGCCATAAGGGCTTTGATGGTGAAGAATTTGTAAAAGGCGGTTTCCTGTGAAGCTCCTGCTTAAAACTTTCTTTCAACTGCCGTAATTTCAACTGCCGTAAAGATAAATTTTCTGTTGCAAGCGCTCATTCAATACTGACATGGAATTCAGGGAACTTCTTTTTTTAAATGGAAATTTAATATTACCGCCTGCATTTCTGACGTTCTCCAACTTTTTCGTTTTTGCCATTGACAGTATTGCCGGTATTATGTATATTAAACGTGGTTAGAGCAATCTAACTAAAGATGAAGTTGATGGAGGATGCTTATATGGCACCCGTTCTGAAGATGGAAGGGGAGTGCGGCAGGTATTTGGATGAACTTCTTATCCAGTACTGTTCACCTACCCTTGCGGGGATAAAAAATTCCAACATGTTCAGCGCGGCCGTTATGGAGCAGTCCTGTATTGACAGATGTCTTAAATACGGGAACGGGCGTTTGAATCACAAGGGCGTCTATCTGAGATGCCTCAGGTTCAGAAAAGGCAATGCTCTTATTCTTGTTTACAGGAAAAGAGCCTTGGAAAAAAGCCTTAAGGACCCTGAGGTCAGAGCCTTCCTTCTGAAAGAGGGTTATGGGGCTTTGGCGGATGTGGATGAATGTCTGGATGTTCTGGGAAACAGAATGATGACAGACGTTTTCCCGCATGAAATAGGGGTCTTCCTTGGTTATCCGCTTGAGGATGTGAAGGGCTTTATTGAGAACGGAGGTGAAAAACCTCTTCTTGTGAAGTACTGGAAGGTCTACTCGGATGTGGAAAATACTCGCAGCTGGTTCGATAGAATGGACCGTGTCTGCATGGTATACAAAAAGAGTTACATGAGCGGTAACTCTATCGACAGGCTTACAGTCTGCCGTAAAGGAGCATAAAGATGAAAGTAGCAGTGGTTTATTGGAGTCAAACCGGAAACACGGAAGCTATGGCAAATAAAGTAGCCGAAGGTGCAAGGAACGCCGGAGCGGAAGTTGATCTTCTCACGGCAGCCGAGTTTACTTCGGCAAAAGACTATGATGCAGTTGCCTTCGGCTGCCCTGCAATGGGAGCTGAAGAGCTTGAAAGCGATGAATTCGAGCCCATGTATACGGCAGCGGAATCGGAGCTTGCGGGAAAGAAAGTCGGCCTGTTCGGGTCATACGGCTGGGGAGACGGCGAGTGGATGCGAACATGGCAGGACAATGCCAGAAATCATGGCGTAAACCTTGTTTCAGACGGAGTTATGGCAAATGAAGCTCCGGATGATGCTGCATGTGCAGCATGTGTAGCGCTTGGCGAAACCCTGGCAAAATAATAAGCCTCCTTTTGGGAAAGTATTCCTATGTTTTTTCTGAGGGGTTCCGTTGGAGCCCCTCAGTTTTTTTTCAGGCTGTTTGATGGAAGCTGGCGGAGAATTGAGATATGTCGTTTAAGTATGCTGTTTTGAAAAAAGTCATCAGGCTCATTGATTTTCGTAAAAATTTCAGAGGTTTGCCTTATGAGATTATCGCGAAGGCCAAAAAGAAAAACAAAAAGAATAAAATTCCGAAATTGAAAGACAAAGCATTCGACATAGGCCTTGAGGAGGTTATGGGCTTTCCCGTCATGAAAATGATACATCGGAAGCGGTCGGATAAGGCGAACTTGTTTATTATCGGAGGGGGGATGATTAACCCTCCGAGACCCGGGTCAATAAAACGAGCCCTGAAAATCGCCAGGCAAAGCGGAGTAGACCTTTTCATCCCGTACTATCCGCTGTGTACTGATTATCCGGTTTCCGCGGCGTTTGAGATGATTAATCGAACCTACAGCCTCATGCTCAAATCCTACAAGGCGGAAAATATTTCGGTTTTGGGTTCTTCGTCCGGAGGTTTTCTGGCACTGGGTATACCCGCATACATTAATGCCAACAAAATGCAGATTCCCATGCCTTCAAGAATTCTGGCTATTTCGCCGGGTTCGTGCATGGCTACGGAGAAGGATTGGGAGCGGGTTAGAGCTCTGGACCGTAAGGATATCCTTGTGCCCGCGGAATTCATGAAGACTTCCGAATTTACGCTTCGTCACGGGCAGGCTTCTTTGCCGGATTACATGATTTGGCTGCAAAAGGGGGATTTTACCGGATGTTGCAAGGTTTATTTTATGTACGGCACGGATGAGGTTCTGTACGGGATGGCGCCGGCTTTCGAAGAGGCTATGAAAAAATATAATGTTGATTATGAAATGATTGTCGGGGAAGGGCTATACCACTGCTACCCGGTCTTTCCTGTTGTGAAAGAGGCCAAATCAGGCTACGACATGATGATAAAAATCTTGAAAGGAGAAATGTGATGGGTCTTTACAAAAGATTTATTAACCAGACCAGAAAGCCTGAAGGCGTTCTTGGAAAAATGATGATAAACGGGATGAACTCGGGTCATTCAAAGATGGCCGACTGGGGCATGTCCTTTTTGCCTCAGGACTGTCCGTCTGAAATAGCAGAGCTGGGCTGCGGAGGCGGCCGCAATGTTGCTGCTCTTTTAAAACGATATCCCGATTCAAAGGTTACGGCTGTAGATTACTCACCTCTTGCAGTTCAAAAGACATTGGATTACAACAAAACGGCTGTCGCAAGCGGAAGGTGCATTGCTGTGCAGGGAGATGTTTCAGCATTGAACCTTGACAAAAACCGTTACGATTTTGCAACGGCTTTTGAGACAGTCTATTTTTGGCCCGGGCTTGAGAAATGCTTCTCTCAGGTTGCAAAGATTTTGAAAGCAGGCGGTACTTTCATGATTGTGAACGAATCGGACGGGGCTGACAAAAACTCCCTGAAGTATGAAAAGATAATTGACGGCATGAAGGTCTATACTGCGGAAAAGATAAAAAACGCACTGGAAAGTGCAGGTTTTTCCTCGGTTGACGTCCACCACCACAAGTCAAAACCATGGATAACTCTGGTAGCTAAAAAGGGTTGAAACTTATTGAAACAATCTTGAAACAATCTTGAAACAATGCAATAATTGGTTGCAATCAACTTTCAAAAAGCTGCAGCAAATTTTAACTTTTCAATTCAAAAGGAAAAAATGTCACAGGATACTACTATATATGATATTGCCGAGAAGGCTGGGGTATCGGCTTCCACTGTTTCAAGAGTCATTAACAATTACCCTTACGTTCAGAAGGAAACACGGGCAAAGGTTCTCAAAATCATTGCCGACAACAATTATATTCAGAACGATTCCGCACGAAGCCTGGTTACTCAGAATACAAAGATGGCCGGTATTCTTATTGCCGATATAAGGACTACCCATCACACGGAAGGCGTCTACTATATTGAGCAGGAATTTTCCCAAAACGGGTACTCCTGCCTCATTTACAATACGGGGACTGACCCGGTCCATCAGGCCAAGTACATCCAGCTTCTGAGCCAGAGGAAGGTCGAGGCCGTTGTCCTCATGGGCTCCGTTTTCCAGAATGTTACAGTGCAAAACGCTATAATGGTCTGCCTGCCAAATACTCCCGTCGCGATATGTAACGGCTACCTTGACGGCCCAAATATCTACGGGGTGACTTCCGACGACCACGGCGGAGTTATGAAGAGTGTGGGAATGCTTGCTTCAAGAGGGCGCAGGAATTTTGCCTTCATAACAAACAAAATAACTCCAAGCAACGCTCTTAAGCTTTCAGGCTTCAGAGACGGCGTGAAACTGTATGTCTCTGACGGTTTTTCAACGACCGCTGAGGTTGAATCGGGCGATTACCGTGACGTCGAGGAAGCGACAAGGAAGCTTATGAAAGCTCATCCTCAGACGGATGCCATTATCTTTTCGGAAGACTATATTGCCATAGCGGGGCTCCATGCTCTTTACGAAATGGGTATAAGGGTTCCTGAGCAGGTGGCTGTCGTGGGCATGAACAACTCAAGATACGCCGAAATCAGCAATCCTTCTCTTACCAGCATAGACAACATGCTTTATGACACAAGCCTCATAGCTGTAAGGAACCTTATAGAAGTCCTTAACGGCGGTCGTGTGAACCACAAAATAAGTATTGGCTCCGAGGTTGTGGAGCGGCAGTCAACCTGAAAGCTTTTATTGAGATAATACTGAGATAAAAAAGGAAGTGAGATGTCAAAGAAAATTTTAATTGTCGGAGGAGTGGCCGGAGGTGCCTCTGTTGCGGCAAGAGCAAGACGTTTGGATGAGGATGCGCGGATAATAATCTTTGAAAGAGGACAGCATGTTTCTTTTTCAAATTGTTCACTTCCGTTCTTTCTAAGCAGAACAGTTAAGAAAAGTGAAAACCTTGTCCTCATGAATCCTTCAACATTTAAATCCAGATACAATATTGAGGTCAGGGTTCGCAATGAAGTACTTTCCATTGACCGGGCGGCAAAAAAAATTACGGTTAAAAATATGGATACTGAAGAAATATATTATGAAACATACGATAAGCTTGTGCTTTCGCCCGGAGCAATGCCTGTAAGACCGATGAGCATAAAAGGTGTTGACAGGGAAAACGTATTTACCGTAAGGAATGTTGATGATATCTGCGCATTGGATAATTACGTCAGTCAAACCGCAGTCAAAACCGTAGCGGTAATCGGCGGAGGTTTTATAGGCATTGAAGTTGCGGAAAACCTTAAAAAAGCCGGCAAGGATGTGTTTATTGTCGAGGCTCTTGCTCAGGTACTTACACCATTTGACCAGGACATGGTTCAGATAATTCATAAAGAATTACATGATAACGGTGTGCAACTGTATCTTGGAGACGGAGTTTCTTCGATTGAGGAAAATGGAATAATTCTCGGAACAGGCCTTTTTATTGAATCCCAGGCCGTGGTTCTTGCAATCGGAGTCAGGCCTGAAATCTCTCTTGCCCGGGATGCGGGATTGGAAATAGGGGAAACCGGTTCAATTAAAGTTGACAGCAAGTTCCGGACAAATGATTCAGATATTTATGCTGTCGGAGATGCGATAGAGGTAGAAAACAGGCTTCTTGGCAGTAAATCCAGACTTACCCTTGCGGGTCCGGCTCAGCTTGAGGCCAGAATAGCTGCAAATAACATGTTCGGGATTAATGAAACCGGTGAGGGTTTTATAGGCTCATCGGTTTTGAGGATATTCAATTTGAATGCGGCATCAACCGGGCTTAATGAAAAAGCAGCGGGAAATGCAGGCCTAAAATACGGTTTTTCATATGTTATTCCAAATGATAAAGTCGGGCTAATGCCTGAAAGCCATGTGATGCATTTTAAACTCCTGTATGAAATACCGGGCGGAAAAATTCTTGGAGCGCAGGCCATAGGAAAGGGAGCTGTTGATAAACGAATTGACGTTATAGCCGCAATGATTTCCATGGGCGGAACTGTTGATAATTTGAAAAAGCTGGAGCTTTGCTACTCTCCCTTATTCGGTACGGCAAGGGATGTTGTTAACCAAGCCGCGTTTGTTGCTTCCAATCTGCTTTCCGGGAAATTCAGGCAGGTTCCCGTTTCCAAAGTCAGAGAACTGGTTGAAAGCGGAGCATACATTATAGATGTCCGCGAAAAAAATGAATATGCAAGAGGCCATATCATCAATTCAGTCAATATACCTCTGAGTGAATTCAGGGAGCGTCTGTCCGAGATTCCAAAAGACAGGCCGGTATATCTCCATTGCAGAAGCGCTCAGCGCAGTTACAATGCCGTTATGATTCTTGAAAACAGAGGCTATAAAAATGTTTATAATATTTCAGGCTCTTTCCTTGGAATATGTTTATATGAATATTTTCATGATTTATCTTCAGGCAGAAGTAAAATCGTTACTGAATACAACTTCAATTAATTCATGTTTAGCAATAACAACACGGTAAAAGAAAAACCCTTGCATTCTTGAAAAAGAAATGCAATACTTTGCTTACGAAATTGAATTCGATTGCAAGATTTTTTGCAACTAATTGCTGAAGGCGTGCGAAGGGCTAACGGAGGTCATTTTGAAAATAACGGTATTGGGCGCGGGAGCAATGGGGTCGCTTTTCAGCGGATATCTGTCTCGAAAAAATACCGTAACCGTTGTTGATATAAGTGAAACAATGGTGTCGGCTGTTAATTCAAAAGGAGTAAGGATAAAAGAGAGCGACGGCTCAGTTGTGACATGCCATCCGAAGGCGGCGCTTTCAACGGAAGGCATAGGTCTTCAGGACCTTGTCATAGTTTTCGTAAAGTCAATATACACAGTATCCGCGCTTGAAACAAACCGCAGTATCATTGGTTCGGATACTTATCTTATGACACTTCAGAACGGGGCGGGACACGAAAGCAAGCTTTTGAAGTTTGCCGACAGACGCCATGTCATAATAGGGTCTACTCAGCATAACAGCTCCATAATAGAACCCGGTTTTATCAATCACGGCGGAAGCGGGATTACAAGCATCGGTCTTCTTGACGGCGGTTCGGAGAGTCTTGAGCCCATTGCGAAAAACTTTGCGGCCTGCGGCTTTCAATGCACCACGGAAGACAATGTCCTGAAACAGGTCTGGAAGAAAATGTTCACCAATACGGCGGTTTCCTCATTGACCGCGCTTTTTCAGGTTCCCATGGGCTTTATCCACACAGACCCCAATGCCAACTGGCTTATGAGGAAACTTTGCGGGGAAGCTGTTGAAGTTGCGAATTCCCTTGGTTTGGGATTTAATTATGAAGAAGTTGTAAAAGACGTTGAAAATGTGTGCATAAACGCGCCAAACGGTTATACTTCAATATATGCTGATATAAGGGGCGGCAGAAAGACCGAAGTGGACACAATAAGCGGAAGTGTTATTGAAACGGCTCACGACCGGGGAATAGAAGTCCCATACCATGAAATGACAGTAAAGTGCATACATGCGCTTGAAGATAAGAATAAGGAAAAAAAGGAGTCAAAATAATGCAGACTGTTTACGAACTTAACGGATTGAGGGTAATTGACCTCACAAAATACATTGACCCGGCAACGGAAACCAGAAGATGCAAGCTGGACAGGTTCAACACGGGCGGAGCCATTCCCGATTTTCATACGAACGTTGATATCATGACACATCTCGGAACTCATTGCGAGTGCCCCTATCACCATTTTGAGGACGGAGCCAGCGTCGCGGATCTTCCTCTTACTTCCTTTATGGGCCGAGGCCTTTATCACGAATTTAAGAATTTAAAGCCTCTTTCGCACATAAGCGCCGCAGACCTGGACAAGGCAATAGGAAACAAGGTTAAAGAAGGAGATATCGTAATTCTTGATTCTATCTATAAGCTCCCCCCGTTTACCCCGGAAACAAACGGCCCGAACGACAAGAGGCTTCTTATCAACGGCGAAACTGCGCAGTGGATGGTTGACCATAAGGTAAAGTGCGTAGGTTTCGGTGACGGTGTTTCTATTGAAAACTGCAATGAGGACGTAAAGCCTTTCCATGATATCTGCATGGCTGAAAATATTACATTCCTTGAGGTTGTCAAAAATCTTGACCAGCTGAAGAAAGAAACCTTCTTTGTGAGCTTCGCTCCTATGTATATCAAGGGTCTGGATTCATGTCCTGTAAGACTTTATGCCATTGAAGGGCTTAAGGAATTCTGCTGAAATAAAACTGGGTGTAAGTCATGATAAGCTGCAAAAACGGTTATGAGTACAAGTATGATTTTTCCGCAAGGAAATTTCAGATTGCTTTTGATTTTCTTAAGAGGAAGGATCTTGCCGAACTTCCCGAAGGATGGATTGAACTTGAAGAAGGTGTTCGGGCAAGTGTCCAGCATTACAGCTCTTATAAATGGGAAGAAAACCGTTTTGAAACTCATGAGAGATTCTTTGATATTCAGTATGTAGTAGAAGGTATGGAGTACTGTGCCGTATGCGACCGTTCGGAGCTTGGTCCCGTTGCCGTCCCATACAAAGCTGAAAACGACATAACGTTCTACGATGAGCCTAAGCACTGCGGCAAAGTTTTCCTTAATGCGGGGGATTTTATTGTTCTGGGGCCTGAGGATGCTCATAAGCCAAGATGCATAGTTGACAAACGGATACCTATTAAGAAAATCGTAATCAAGGTACCTGTCTGAGCCGGGAGAAGCCAATGATAAGGAAATCAAGCGAAAAACATTCGGAGAAAGTCGAACATAAGTTCGGCGCGGACGGTTATATTCAGGTAAGGAGCCTGATTAATTCCGGTGAAGAGCTTAACGGAAAAGGGAGAATGTTTGCGCACACTACCGTAGCTCCGCATTCCGGAATAGGTTACCATATCCACAACGGTGACACTGAAATATATTATGTAATTTCAGGTAGGGCTGAATATAACGACAACGGTACGCTGACAACTATCGAAGCCGGAGACGTGACCTTTACCCCAAGTGGAACAGGGCATGGAATAAATAATACCGGTGATGAACCGCTGGATATAATTGCGCTTATCATTTATGACTGATTCGTAACTGATTGGCAAAAATGCGAACGGACCGGTAATTTTTTGTGTAATTTGGGGTTTACCAAGATTATTCGGATTATTTTAGCGCTAAATATAAAATAGAGGTATGTTTTTTTCGTTTTTTATAAATTTTATAACTCTTTTTAACACAAATAAAAACATTTGCTTTATCGGTTTCCATGTTACATAATCTAATTGTTATGGGTCTGTGTTCAGGCAAAATTTTGAAGTATTTATTGTGAGATTGCGCGGCGGACCGGAAATTCGCCGTTTGAAAATGGTAAACCCGAAAAGGGGTGGAGGTTGAGATGAAAAAGCTAACTATTGTTCTTCTGGTGCTTGTTCTTGCAATGGGCATTGTTTTTGCAGAAGGTTCAAAAGAGACAAAGAGCGTGACGCTTAAACTTTCGGAGGTTCACGTTGACGGTTATCCGACAACAATGGCCGACCTTGAGTTTGCTAGGCTGGTTGAAGAAAGAACCGAAGGCCGTGTGAAAATAGAGGTCTATTCAAACGGAACACTTTATGCCGAAGAAACAGGCGCTATAGAAGCCATGCAGATAGGAGACTGCGGTTTCGCCCGTGTATCGGCATCTCCTGTCGCGAACTATGTTCCTGCTTTGAACGTAATACAGCTTCCTTATCTTTATGACAGCGCTGATTACATGTGGGCTGTACTTAACGGTGAAATCGGACAGAACATGCTTGCCGCCGTTCAGGAAAGCGGCTCGGGTCTTATTGGTCTCTGCTGGTATGACAGCGGTTCAAGAAACTTCTACACAACAACTGCCGTCCATCAGGCAAAGGATATTAAAGGCCTTAAGATAAGGATGCAGAACAACACAATGATGTGCCGTATTGTTGAATTGTTGGGCGGAACTCCGGTTACCGGCATAGGACCCAACGATATTTACTCCGCAATACAGCAGGGCATCATCAACGGGGCTGAAAACAACTGGCCAACCTATTACTCAAAGGGCGACTATGAAGTTGCCAAGTTCTTCTGCCTGGATGCCCACACCAGAGTCCCGGAGATTCTTCTTGCATCTGTCGCGGCTCTTAAGAACGCAAAGATAAGCGACAGCGACATCGCGATAATCAAGCAGTGCGCCAAGGAAACTCAGGAATATGAAATTGCTCAGTGGAGGGCGATGGAGCAGACTGCGGAAGCCGGCGTTAGAGCAAACGGCAATATAATCTACCAACCTACAGCTGCCGACCTTAAGACATTCCAGGATGCCATGGCTTCTCTGTACGCGGAGTACGGCGCAGGCTATGAGGACATAATCGCGAAGATAAAGGCTGTAGGAAAATAAGTCGGCCGAAAATTAATATGGCGACCGCATTTATGCGGTTGCCGTTTTTTACTATGTTCACACTTTACCGAGGATTATAAATGAGCGAAAATTTCAAAGACTGGCTTAAAGAAAACAGGCTTGTAAGAGAGCAGCCGGGCTTCAAGGGTTTTCTTATTCTTCTGAACCATTGGACTCACAAGGTAATTCTTACGATTGCTGAAATCGCTGAGATTTCCATGCTTGTGATTCTGTTCATAACGGTAGTTTTGCGCTACTGCTTCAATACGGGCATCGGATGGGCAGAGGAAGTTCCGCGCCTTATGGTTATACTTTTTTCCTTCATTGCGTGCGCCGTTGGAGTAAGAGACCACATGCATGTGTCCGTTACAGTAATTTACTCCCGTCTTAAAAGCAAAAAAGCCAAGAAGGTTCTTGATGTGATTTCTGATTTTGCAGTGCTTATCTGCGGCCTTATCCTTCTTGTAAACGGATATAAATACACCGTAAGGCTAATGGGAGTCACCGGAAAGCTTCCTATGACAGGTCTTCCAACCTGGGTTCAGTATACTCCGGCGCCTATGACCGGATTCCTTATGACATTTGACTCAATTCTGTTCCTTACCGGAGTTCTTAAGCCTGATGATCTTCTTTATTCGGAGAAGGAAGTAGACTACGTAGAGGTTGTCAGGGAAAGAGATGCCAAAAAGGAGGAAGCCAAATGACAATGAGTACAGTTGCAACTATCGTTCTTATCGGCGGTTTCTTTGTTCTGATGTTCATGAAGATACCGGTAACATTTTCGCTTCTGCTGAGCACCTGTACCGCGGCTCTGATTGAAGGCACAAACCTTACAACTATTGTAAGGATGATGATAGACGGAGTAAACAACGTTTCGCTTCTGTCCATACCGTTTTTCATCCTTATGGGTGAAATAATGAGTGTAGGAGAGATTTCGGACAAGATTGTAGACCTCGCGAACCTTGTAGTGGGAAGGTTCAGAGGCGGCCTTGCCTATGTAAACTGTCTTGATTCGATGTTCTTCGGAGGTATCTCCGGTTCAGCCGTTGCGGACGTAAGCTCGCTGGGCGCCATAGTTATACCGCTTCAGGTAAAGCAGGGCTATTCTCCGGAATTCTCCGTTGCTCTTACCGTTACTACAGCCTGCGAAGGCGTTTTGATTCCTCCAAGCCACAACATGGTCATCTATGCTCTGGCAGCGGGCGCAGGCGTCTCAATAGGCTCGATGTTCATGGCGGGTATTCTTCCCGGCATACTGTTGGGGCTTGCTCTCATGACGATGTGTTTCGTAATGAGATTCAGGTACAACTTCCCCAAGGGAGATAAGATAGGGAAGGGCGATAGGGTTCGCTGGATGAAATTCAGCAAAAGCGTTTCCAAAAAATGGACTTCCTACAAAGACCCCGAGACCTGGCTTGTTTTGGAAAATCCCGGATTCCGTTTCGAAATGGGAAAATGTATGCAGATTATCGCAAACGCGATTCTGCCGATGATGACGCTTGTTATTATTATGGTCGGAGTCGCTGTCGGAGTATTTACAGCAACCGAAAGTTCCGCAATTGCCTGTGTTTACACCTTTATCCTGACTTATTTCGTTTACAGAAAAGACAAGATAAGAAACTTCCCAAAGGTTCTTAAGAACTCGCTCAGAACACTGGCCGTTGTAATGACATTGCTGGCTACTGCGAAAGCTTTCGCCTATATGATGACTGCTCTCAGAATTCCTGCAAAACTTACGATGCTGCTGCTTTCAATAACAGACAACAAGTACATTCTTTTGATTATTATCAACTTGCTTCTGCTGCTTCTTGGCTGTTTCATGGATATGGCACCGCTGATTCTGATAATGACTCCGATACTGCTTCCTGTTGTTACCAGCCCCATGATAGGTATGAGCCCAATACATTTCGGTATCATGCTGATTCTGAACCTGGCTACAGGACTGTGTACGCCTCCTGTTGGAAGCGCCCTGTTCGTGGGCTGCGCAGTGGGTGGTACTACGATTGAAAAAACCACTAAGGCTTTGATTCCTATGTTCCTTGTTATGTTTGCAACTCTTATGATTGTCACGTTTATTCCGGGCTTCTCTCTTATGATACCGAATGCCCTTGGAATGTCTGTCTGAGAAACGGGATGTCAAAGGAATCTGGTTTTTTCTTTGGAAAAGATGCCGCGTTTACCGAACTTGGAGGCGGCTCAAGACGGAAGGTTCTTGCTTACAACAGTCATATTATGATTGCTGAAGTCCATTTTGACACCAATGGGGCAGGAGCCGTCCATTCACATCCGCACACACAGTGTACTTATGTGGACAGCGGCGTATTTGAGTTTGAAATAGAAGGGGAGAAAAAGATTGTAAAAGCAGGAGATTCCCTTGTCTTCGCTTCAGGCGAAAAACACGGTTGCGTCTGTCTTGAAGAAGGTGTTCTCATAGACGTTTTCACACCTATGCGCGATGACTTTATTCAATAAGGTCAGACTTTAAAATATCGTCAACAAGCTTTTTTGCCCGCGGAGTCAGTTCTGAGAACGGCCTGCGGGCAATTCCCACGTCTATACCCTGTTTGCATACGGCATATTTAACCGCCGGTATCAGGCCAACACGGCAGAAGACTTCCATGATGTTGTTTGCCTTGTGCTGCATGGCTTTCGCCTCTTCCATTTTGCCTTCTTTGAACGCGTGGTAGATTTTAAGATAGTGAGGCAACATACAGTTGAAGGTGCTTCCGATTGAACCGTGGGCTCCAAGGGCAAAGCCGGCAACCATTGTTTCGTCAAAACCGTTTAACACGCTGAGTTTCGGATTCATTTCAATAAAGCGCTCCATCTGATAAACGACCTGATTGGTGTGTTTTACGCCTTCAACCGCGTCAGATTTGAAGAGTTTTCTGTAAACCGGATTTTCAATATCAAAGTCTTTTTTTGTGTTTCCGGGAAAGTTATAGACAATAACGGGAAGACCTGCGCTCTGAGAGATATCATAATAATAGGAAGCTATCTCTTCGGGAGTGAAGCCGTAATAAAAAGGAGCTGTTGCCGCAATGTGTTTATAACCAAGGTTGACAGCCTCTTTAGCGAACATTATGGCTTCTTTTGTACTGATTGCTCCAATATGGGCTATCAGAGTTGTTCTGTCTTTGAATTCGGATGCGCTTTCAAAAACAGCTGTGCGCTCATGATGGCTTAGAAGAAAACATTCTGCGCTGGAACCTCCCATAAAGAAGCCTGAGGCGCCTTCTGCAAGATTCCTTTCCATCAGTTTTTTTAAAGCCGCAGGGTTAAAACTTCCGTTCCTGTCAAACGGGGTAAGAGAAGCAACGAAAATGCCTTTTAACTTATTATCCATGCAATGAATTATAGCACGTTTTTTCAGGCTTGGAACTTTGGAATTTCAATACCAAGTTCTTTTCCTATGGAAACAAGTTCTTCCGTAACTTTTTCTGAAAGGACTATTCCTTCTTTCCTGCTGAGCTGTTCGCTTTCATGTTCCTTTTGACCTGCATAGTATATTCTGCTGCAGCCTGCGGCCTTTTTGCTGTTGTTCAGCTCCGAAAGGAAGCGCGTCATATCCTTTTTGAATTCTTCCGCGTCTCTAAATATATCTATCCGTACCGCGCCGAAGAAATGGCAGACTCTGGCAGATGTTTCCTTGCTGTCCTTCACGGATTTTCCGAAAGTTCCTCCGCCTGTAATCGCAGTCATTATGTCAACAAGAGCCGCCAGACCGTAACCCTTGTAACCGCTGAAAAGTTCTCCCTCTCCGCCAAGAGGCAGAAGACCTCCGCCTCTCTGGAAAAGCATGTCTTCAAGAAGGGAAGCGGCATCTTCAGTGACCTTTCCTTCAGTATTTACAGCCCATCCGTACGGAAGTTTTTTACATTCACGTTCGTATGTTTCAATTTTTCCGCGTGTTACGCAGGTTGTAGCCATATCCAGCGTAAACATTTCACCGTTTAGGGCTGGAACCGAAAAGGCTATCGGGTTTGTACCAAGCATGGCTTCGCTTCCGAAGGTTGGAACCATCAGCGCCGCCGTGTTTGTCATTGCTATACCTATCATATCGTGCCCGGCCGCCATTTCCGAGTAAAAGCCTGCGATTCCGAAATGGTTGCTATTTCTTATTGACGCAAAGGCCGCACCTGTTTTTTCGGCTTTGGAAATGACCGTTTCCATTGTTTTTTTGCTTAGGCCCATTCCCATATCCCCATTGGCATCAATTACAAGGGACATTGGAGTTTCCCTAAGTACCGCCGGTTTTGCGTCGGTGAGCATAATTTTCTTCTGAATCCCGTTTTTATAGCGCCAAAGCCTTGCTACGCCGTGACTTGGTATTGAACGGGCATCAGCTGCGACCAGTATTTCCGCACATGTAAGAGCGTCTTCCGGTTTGACTCCCAGCTTTAGAAAGACATTTTCGACAAAACTTGTGAGGTCCTTTCTTCCAATGTGATATGTTTTCATTTTTCGCTCCTTCCGACAGTTCGCGACATTCAGCCGTATGATACATCTTATTTGCCGAAAACACATCGGCTTAAGAAAAATCCCCTCCGTTTTGTGAAGGGGATTCATCCGTTTTCAGGCTGTCCGTCTTAGAGGGCCGCCCTGTAAATAGAAATAATGCCTTTCTTTGAAAGCGGTACGAAGGAGCCAACGCTTCCCGCAGACGCCTTCTGTGCCATGATATCAAAATACTTGTCATCTATTCCGACCTCCGTAAGTGTCGACGGCAGACCCATTTTCTTAAAGAAGTCCTTTGTCGCGCGAATCGAGGCCTTTGCTATCTCCATATCGGTTCCTTCTGTGATTCCAAATACGTTGCGCCCGTATTCCACAAACTTCCAGAGAGTTTTTTCATTCAGCGCGAACTCGAGAAAATGAGGGGTAAGGATGGCAAGACCTTCACCGTGGGTGATGTCATAGAATGCGGAAAGCTCATGCTCCATCGGATGCACGCACCAGCCGACATCCGCGCCTTTTGAAAGAAGCCCGTTGATTGCAAGGGAAGAACACCACATGAGGTTTGCCCTGGCTTCATAATTGTCGGGATGCTCAAGAGCGATTGGTCCATAGTGAATCAGGGTTTTCAGGATGGCTTCGCACATACGAGCCTGAAGATATGCGCCTTTTACCTGATTGAAGTAGTTTTCCAGAGTGTGGCTCATTATGTCCGCAGTGCCCGCGCTTGTCTGCTTTTTTGAGACTGTGAAGGTCAGAGTCGGGTCAAGTATGGACATCTTAGGCACAAAGAGGGGAGAACCGGTTCCCCATTTTTCATTCTTTGACATGTCTGAAATAACGGCAAACGGGTCCATTTCCGAACCTGTTGCGGAAAGCGTTAGGACGCTGTAAACGGGAAGGCTCTTTTTGATAAGCTCCGGATGAATTACAAGATCCCAGGCATCGCCTTCATAGCATGCCGCGCCGGCAATAACCTTTGAGCAGTCTATGGCTGAACCTCCGCCTACAGCAAGTACCATTTCAATACCGTTGTCCTTGCAAAGCCTGGCGCCTTTTCTCACAGTTTCGATTCTGGGGTTGGGCTCAACGCCTGACAGCTCAAAAACTTCAAGACCCGCGTCCTTTAGGATTTTCATTGTCTTGTCATACAGACCGCTTTTTTTGATTGAGCCGCCGCCGTAGACATACAGGACTTTTTTGCCGGATTCTCGCAGTTCCGCAAGATGTGAAAGCTGCTCCCTGCCGAAATTGATTCTGGTTTGAACGTGATAAGTAAAATTATTCATGTTTCCTCCGTTTTATTTTAATTTTTTAATATCTGTATTTTTTCAAGCGCCACGACTCTTTCCGCCAAAGTGGGATGAGAATAGTGGAACGCAGAATAAAGTTTCGGCGGTATAAGCTCAGAAAGATTTTCGCTGTTGAGCTTAATCAGAGCAGTGATTAAAGGCTTCCCCGTTTCGCACAGTTTCGCGGAATACCTGTCCGCGGCATATTCGTTTCTTCTGGAGAAGAAGTTTAAAACAGGGTTAATCAAAATCGAAAGCCCTGAAAACAGCCTCATTACAAGGTCAATTCCTACGAACTGCATCGCGTTTATGTTCGCAATTTTAAACCCGAAGCCTGTATATAAAGCCGGTATATGAGTGATTTTGAAGAAAAGAAAAGAGCCTGTAAGAATCAGCGGGAACATCAAAAGCATACGCCGTGTTATGTGGTGAAGCTTGTAGTGTCCCACCTCATGAGCCATAACAGATTCTATCTCGTCAACCGTCAGAGTTTTTATAAGCGTATCGTATAAAACTATCCGTTTTGCTTTTCCGAAGCCCGAGAAATAAGCGTTGGAATGCTTGCTGCGTTTTGAGGCATCCATTACAAAAAGCCCGTCGGACGAAAAACCCGCCTTTTCAAGCATGTTTTCCAGCCTTGTTTTCAGCTCTCCGTCTTCAAGGGACTGGAATTTATTGAAAATGGGCGCAATGAACTTCGGGTATATCAGGTTTATCAGGGCGACAAGCGCCATAAGTATTACAGCAAGAACAATCCACCAGGATTCGGGGCATTTTACAAAGAAAAAAGATGCCGCAAAATAAAG
Organism: Sphaerochaeta sp.; assembly: GCA_052170315.1. Lineage (GTDB taxonomy): Bacteria > Spirochaetota > Spirochaetia > Sphaerochaetales > Sphaerochaetaceae > UBA9732. Next base: position 33,318 of record JBQNAT010000001.1, on the reverse strand, counting down.
CAGTGAAGAAAGAATAAGAGACATTGCGGTATTCTTAAGGCCGTCAGCAATCCAAAGCTTTACCGTCATGTTGCTGAAACCGAATTTCTTTTCCAGCACGAACTCTCTGTGTATGGAAAACGGCAGGCGGATTATCCGCTCGGGGATACCTGCTGCCAGACTGTAAATCAAAAAGCACAGGAAAGTTTTTCCTACTGTTACAGGTTCTCCGAACCATGAAATTACAAGATTGCAGATAAGCACATAAAAGCCGAAAACAATAAGGCAGATGGTGAGAATAAAAGATAATATGCTTTCTGAAAACCATGAGTAATATTTTTCGTTTTCGTAATCTGTTATTTTTTTAAGCTTTTGCGCATCAAAAATTTCAGACTCGGGATACTTTTTCAGTATCTCGGGTATTGTTCCGCCCGTCATTTTCCTGTTCCTGTAATCCAGACTTTCAAGAAAATGCGACAGCAGGAATGACATGCAGGTTCCCGTTAAAAAAATTATTATGAATATGTTGCCTGTATCAATTACCGCGCGCAAGCTTTTCCTCCGAATATATTATGTGTGTACCGGCGCTCATTTATCAAGAAACATATTTTATTAGATTTGACTGCGCCGGTTCAATACGGCTTTTACGGCCATTCGTCTCCTTAATAATCGCTGAAGTCGTTTTTGTGCAAATTCTTTGATTTCTTTTTATTGCCGCTATATAATTAATAAAAATGCGCATAGGTTTTGTTCTGGCCGATTTGTTTACCGGTTCTTCCACATCAATGCTGCCGGCTGTTGCCTCTATGTTTTCGGAAAAAGACAAAGACTGTCTCATTGTCTTCCCGGGAGGACGACTTAAGAGCAATTTTCCGCTGGACAGAATGAAGAATTCGATTTACAGACTGGTAAACCCTGACAATCTGGACGGTTCAATTATATGGAGCTCTTCTCTTACTGCCAATGCGGGACCGGAGGACGTACTTAACGGCTTTGAAAAAATGGCGAAACTTCCAATGGTAACCATAGACGGGAAAACCAAACGCTTTCCCGAAATACCGGATGTCAAGTTCAATGCCTATGAGGGCTCAAGGTATATAGTAAACCATTGCATAAAAGAGCACGGCTCAAAGAAAATTGCCTATATACGCGGACCTGAGAACCATCATTCAGCAAACGAAAGGTTTCAGGCCTATCTTGACGTGCTTAAGGAAAATGACATTGAAACAGACCCCGGCATAGTATCCGACCCTGCACTGTGGCACTTCGGGGCGGAAAGCATGAGACAGCTACTGGAAGGGCGCGGAAAAATCCCCGTAAAAGATTTTGATACTGTAATCTGCGCAAGTGATTTGATGCTGTACGGGGCGGTGCAGGAACTTTCAGGGCATGGTTATGAGTATCCGCATGACGTAATAGTGTGCGGCTTTAACGACTCTTTGGAAGCAAGAATGCTAAATATCCCGGCAACGACAATGCGCCTTCCGTATGCCGGGCTTGGAAGAATTGCCGTAAGGACTTTCAGGGATATCGTATCCGGACGTGCATGTCCCGACACTCTGCTTCCCATGATGCCTGTGATAAGAAGAAGCTGCGGGTGCAGGGGTGAGAAGAAGTGGAGCAGCGTGGCAAGTATTTCAGCTCTTGCTGACGGGATTTCACGTAATTTTCCGATTGCGTCGGGAAATGCCCAGTACATGGTAAGCCGAATTGCCCAAAATGCCACAGAGGCAAACATAAGGGAACTTTTAGACTCGCTTTTTTCCCATGGAGCGGATGTCTTTGAAATAACTAAGGTTATAGGCAGCTTCGAAAGTATTTCCTCGATAAGCGAAAAAGACAGGGCTTTCATAGCTGAAAACGCGAATTCCTTACTGCCGTTTGTCCTTGACAGGTACAACTCAATAAGAAGCTATGAAGAGCGCCAGCAGAGAAATGCCTTCAGCAGTTTCAATAACGAGCTTCTTGAAGCAGGTACCGTTGCGGAAATTGCGGATACGATAAAGAAGAACACATCCCAATTAGGCTTTGACAAAATGTATTTGGTAATGGGCAACGGCGAAGAATCTCAGCTGGTAGGCTATGACTGCGCGTTCTCGGAAAATCTTCTTGTGCCGGAAAAAATGGATATACTTGACAACGGGGTATGGATATGCGCGCCTCTTTGTTCCGAAACGGAGGACATGGGATATCTTCTTATGAAACCCCGTGTCTTCAACGGAGCTGTATGCGAAGAAATAAGAAGCGTGGTTTCCAGCGCGCTCAGGAGTTCAATGCTCTTTGATGCCGCCAGACGCGCTCAGCTTACGGCGGAAAATGCCGACCGTGCGCGGCGAACCTTCTTCGCGAACGTAAGCGAAAATCTCAAGGACCCGCTTTCGGAAATCTCAGACCTTGTTTCAGAATCCGTCATTGATGAAGAGATTAAAAAATCCATACTTGAAAAGGTCACAGGAGCAAGCCATATAGTTGACCTTGCCTTGAGCGAAACGGGAGAGCTTGAGCTTAACCGCTATATTGCGAACATTGGAACATTTCTGTCTTCGTTTAGCTGTTTCGTGCCCTCGGATGCGCTTCCCTGCCTGTTAATTGACAAGCCAAAGCTTAAAGGGGCTATTGATTTAATAATATCGTCAATGGGAGAAGGAGCATTCATCAAAGCTGAAATGCAAAAACGCGGGGTAAAAATAGACCTTGTTGACCCGTCAGGAAACGTTAAGCAAAACCCCGGAGATACGGGGCTTTCTCTTGCGCAGAAAATTTTCATGCTTCACGGCGGTACATATTCCGCTTCGGGCTCTTCCTTTTCTGTAATACTTCCGTATCCGTGTCTTTCGGGCACGGGCGCGGGGCAGTGGGAGGATGACGGTATTCTTTCCTGCATTAACCGCAGCCCCGGCTTCAGAATTGCGGATGTGGAAACGGTTGTTGTAGACGGTTCCGCCTTTGCCGAAAAACACAGGCTTCCAAGCCTGACAGGGGCTGTTTACTGGGACTCGGATTTCAAAGGCTACAGCGCGCTTACATGGCTTTCAGCGCTTGCGTCAAACGAAAGGTACAGAAATCTGCCTTTCATATGCATGGATTGTCCGGACTCGAAAAGTCTGGAAGACTCCATACGCACACTGGTAGATGCCAAAGGAAAGGTTATTCTTCATCTGGGGGAGCCTGTGGAGGACCTTTACAGGTGGCTGCGGGAGCCTGAGATACTGCAGGCGGATATAGGCGGCGCGGTTTCGCTGTGCAAGCTCCATGAACCGGCTTTGGTGGTCATTAAAACGGATGAGTACTCGAATAAAATACCTTCGGTGATATCGTTTCTTGTATCACTGAGGGGAATGAAACGTGTTTCCCGGACTCCGGTTATTGTCTGCACGGACTACATGGACAACAGCTTTTCGGGCGTGTTCAATGACATTCCCAATGTTATTGTGGTCAACACCTGCATGCTGGAAAGTGAAGAATTTGCCATGCGCGTCCGCGCCGTACTGGGAGGCTCCGCTCTGCTTGCAACGCCCACCGGAGCCATAGTCAAGAAAGCCCAGGCCTTCATCTGTACGCACGCGACGCTGCCCATAAGCCGCTGGCAGATTGCTGACGATGTTCATGTTTCAGAGGATTATCTTACAAGAATATTTAAAAAAGAACTGGGGCTTTCACCCTGGGATTACGTGAACCGCTACCGCGTTTGGCTTGCGGGAAGGCTGCTCAGAAATACAGGTATGTCGGTTAACGAAATTTCAATGGCGACGGGTTTTCAGGACCAGGCATATTTTTGCCGCGTATTTAAAAAAATCAAAGGCTACAGTCCAAGCTTCATAAGGGCTGCAAGAAAAAGCAGCCTGTAGCTTTTACTTAAAAAAGTCGGAAAAGTACAAAATTCCGTAGTATATTTACGAAACGCCTGCAATAAACTTTAAATACATACAATGGATGGGAGAAGGCTGTCAATTGATAGTGGGGGACATTGCAAAATGAGAAGTATAAAGAATTACCGATTATTTGAAGAAGTGGATGTACTCGAAGGTATGGTCAAAAATTATGATGCTCTCATAAAGGAGGCACGTAATAAAAACGATACCGCAAAGGCCGAAAGCCTTAAGGCGTCGCTTGCGCCTGTTGCCGCTTCGCTTAAGGAAAAAAAGGCTCAGCTTAAGAGGTCCGAGAGGGCTCATATTCTGGCAGAGATAAACAGGCATAAATACATCTATCTCATGCTGCTCATCCCTCTTATTTACTATTTCATATTCAAATTTATCCCGATGTGGAACGCTCAGATAGCTTTCAGGGATTTCATTTCCCTAAAGCGTACAGGCATCACAGGCGGTGCATGGGTAGGCTTTAAGAACTTCAAAACCTTCATAGGCTCCTACTATTTCTGGGACCTTATCAGAAACACCCTCATGTACAGCTTCGGGAAGCTTATTGTAAGCCTTCCTCTTTCCATTATTCTTGCAATCTGCATCTATGAATGCACATACAAAATACTCAGGAAGGTTGTTCAGACACTTTCCTATCTGCCTCACTTCCTTTCCTGGGTCATCATGTACGGTATTCTCCTTGCAATCCTGTCCCCGAGCGAGGGTCTTATTAACGACATAATCAAGCTCTTCGGCGGCACTCCAAGGAGTTTTCTCACAGATACCGGCGCTTTCCCCGTAATTGTCATACTATCCGATGCCTGGAAGGAAATCGGGTGGAGCGCCATCATCTTCATCGCGGCTCTTATGGGAATTGACTCCACACTGTTCGAGGCCGCAATCGTTGAAGGAGCCAACAGCTGGCAGAGGGTGCGTTACATAACTCTGCCTTCAATAAAACCTGTTATAGTCATTGTGCTTCTGATGAAAATCGGAACTATCCTTAACGCAGGCTTCAACCAGCTGTACATGCTGTACAGTCCTGCAGTATACAGCGTTGGAGATATCATTGATACCTGGGTTTACAGAGGCACCATCAACGGACAGTTCAGTCTGGCAACGGCTGCCGGCATATTCAAGGGAATAATAGGCATGTCCCTGCTGTTCCTTTCAAACTGGGCTTCCAGGAAGTTCACCGAAAATTCACTGTTCTAGGAGGTCTGATATGTCAAAGAAAGTTAAATCAGTTACAAGCATAGCAGTCAGACCCACCGCCGCGGACCGTTCCTTCAATGTGGTTATCACGGTCTTCATGGTGTTGCTTTTAATCATCCTCATTGTTCCGATATGGAGTACAATAGCTCTTTCCTTCAGGCCCGCGAACTACATAGGCTCCTATCTTGAAGGCATGTTTCTGGCTCCATGGAAATGGTCGGTTGCAGCCTACAGGGCTCTGCTGGGAAACCAGGGCTTCATAAATTCCTTTATGAACAGTATCAAAATACTTGTCATGGGCGTTGCCACCGCGCTGATACTCACAGTCCCAATGGCCTACGGGCTTTCCGTAAAGGGTGTGCCGGGAAAGAAATGGATAACAATCTTCGTAATGATACCCTATGTATTTGATGTTGGAATTGTCCCGACCTACCTTCTTGTTTCAAAGCTTGGGCTTGTGAATCAGCTGCCTTCGGTTTTCCTGCCGGTGGCGCTAAGCACCTATAACATGATAATAATGAGACAGTTCTTTGAAGGCATCCCCAATGACCTCAGGGAGAGCGCCTTCATAGACGGATGTAACGACATCCAGATAATGTTCAAGATAATTCTGCCTCTGTCAAAGGCCATAATCATGACCATTGCCCTTTATTACGGAGTATCGTTCTGGAATGACTACATGAGGTCTCTGCTCTATCTTCAGAAGACAGCGCTTAAGCCTCTGCCTCTGCTTCTTAGGGATATCCTCATAGGAACCAGCATGAACGACAATCTTGAAGCCAGCGCGTTCGGGTCTGCCCCTATTGAAGCTATTAAAGCGGCCTCGGTTTTTATAAGCGCTATACCAATGATAATAGCCTATCCGTTCATCCAGAAGTACTTCACAAAGGGGACACTGGCGGGGAGCGTGAAGGGATGACGCAAAATCAGGTTAATACGGCATGGCAGCGCCGTGCCGGCATGAATATTGAAAATCTTTTACGAATGGAGGAATTTAAATGAAGAAAACTGTTATCGTTCTTCTGGTTTCGATTCTTACTCTTTCCTTCGCCTTTGCGCAGGGCTCTAAAGAGGCCGGGACGGTAAGCACGGGTCCGGTGACCGTTACAATGCTTTATTCCGCAACTCAGACAGAGGCCGGTTCTCTTCCTGATGACTGGGCAGGCTATGCGGTGATTAAGGACAAGCTGGGAATAGACCTTAAGCTTGACATGCTTCCGTCAAACCCCAATGACCAGGATGTTTCCGTAAGAACAAGAGCCGCCGCTGACGAGCTTCCCGATTTTTTCACATGCTCAAGAGAGGTCTGGGCTGACCTCGCGAAGAACGGGCAGCTGCTTGATGTCACGGATTACTACGATGACATGCCTAACAGATGCGCCGTAATGTTCGACCAGTCCGCAAGGAATTTCGTAACCTATGAAGGCAGAATCTACGGTTTCGCTACCCCGTCCGCAATTTCCGGAAACGAAGGCCTTCTTGTAAGGAAGGACTGGCTTGACAAGCTTGGACTTTCAGCTCCCACAACTCTTGACCAGCTTTACGACGTTCTGTATGCGTTCACCTATAACGACCCTGACGGCAACGGCAAGAACGACACCTACGGCTACGGGGCATTCGTTGAAGAGACAATCTCCTATGAAATCTACCCCGGCCGCCGTTTCGAGCCTCTGATGGGTGCTTTCGGCGTTGAGGGTACATGGGACATGAGCGCCGCGAACTTCGGTCTTCAGATTCATAATGCCGCTTACTATGACTGGATGGTCTTCTTTAAGAAGTGCATTGACAACGGCGTTATTGACCCCAACTGGCAATCCTACAAAAAAGATGATTTCCGTGCAGCCTGGAAACAGGGCAAATTCGGTGTCTTCAGAGAGCAGAATTCAGCCTACGCGGGCGAAAACAACTACGCGCCGTTTGACGCGAACTTCCCCAACGGAAGCTTCATAGTTATTGACGCTCCTGTCGGACCTGAGGGCAAACAGTCTGTTGGACCGCGCTGTCAGGGTATGCGAGTCTATGCAATCAATGCCGATGTATCGCCTGAGAAGGCCGCAAAGATTGTTGAGCTGTTTGACTGGATGAGCTACGGCGAAGGCTATCTCCTTTGCGGTTACGGAGAAGAGGGAAAGAACTACATTCTTGACGCAAACGGACTTCCGCAGTCTGATGAGAGCCTTGGAGACCTTGGCTACAACAAGGCCGGAGGACAGAAATACATCCAGCTCAGAAACTGCGCATTCAACTATTCCAACGCTACGGAAATTGCTCTCCGCTATCCGGGATACATAACAAAGGTTTCTCAGAAGTACATGAGCGCCGGTGATGTACTTCTTGAAATGCAGGTAAAGACATGGACCAATACTCCGGGACAGAACAGCATGCCAAAGCCTGAAAGCACCGATGTAAGTACGTTCTACCAGCAGGGCATAGCCGAATTCCTGAACGGCAGGAGAGAACTTACACCTGCTAACTGGAAGGCTTTTGTTGAGCAGTTCGACAAAATCGGCGGTCTTGCATGGGAAAATAAGGGACGTGATTTTGCATCTTCGAACGGTCTTCTTCAGTAGTAAGACTGACGAATGGATTTTAAACGGAAAAGGGGTTGTCCTGTGCAGCCTCTTTCTTTTGAAAGACCTCTAAGGTATGACATGATTGACGAAAGAATGACAATGACAGAACGCATGAGTCTGTCTGCAATGAAAAAATTCAATACGGAAAATACTCCGTACAGCTACAAGTCATCAATTCTGCTTGAGAGCCTGTTTCGCGCGGCCACAGTTCTTGGAAACGGCAGTATGAAGGACTACGTCACGGAAATGCTGAACTATTATGTCAGTGAAGACGGTTCGGTAAGAACCTATAAAATTGAAGATTACAGTATGGACCAGATAAGAATGGGGAATCTGATGCTCAGGTACTTCAGTCTTACAGGAGATACAAGATATAAAAAAGCTGTGGATATGTTCTACAGGCAACTTCAGAGTCAGCCCAGAACCCCGTCAGGAGGTTTCTGGCATAAGAAGGGTTATCCCAACCAGATGTGGCTTGACGGTCTTTACATGCAGGGTCCGTTCTATGCTTCCTACTGTCTCATGTTCGGAGACCTTAAGGCCTGTCTGGATGACATAGTGCCGCAGTTCGAGCTTATTTACGAAAAAACTCTTGACGCCAGTACCGGTCTTCTGCGCCATGCGTGGGATCAGTCCTGTAAAATGCCGTGGTGCGAATTTCCCACGGGAAGGTCTAAAGAAGTATGGTCGCGCGCAATGGGTTGGTATGTAATGGCAATTGCAGACTTGCTTGAAATTATTCCTGATACGTCAGATTACGCTTCCTTCAGAAAAAGACTTCTTGCCCCCGGCCTTACCCTTGCGCATGTGCTTTTGAAATTTCAGGATAAAGAATCCGGCATGTGGTATCAGGTTGCAGATAAGGGCGGAATAGGGAAAAACTACCTTGAAACTTCCGCAACTTCAATGTTTATATACTTCTTTGCCAAAATGCACAGGCTGGGCTTTCTTGAAGAAAACTTCCTTAAGGAGGCAAAGAGAGCCTTTGAAGGTATGTGCGGGCATTCCGTTACTGCAGGCGAAGACGGGGAAGTGTTCCTTCATGATACCTGCCAGAGCGCCGGTCTTGGCTGCGCTCCTGAAAGTACAAGATACAGGCCTGCTGATTTCATTTACTACACGGAAGGAGAACCAAGGGTTTCAGACAACCTTCACGGAGTGGCACCTTTCATTGCAGCCGCGCTGGAACTTGAATTTCCTGCCCAGCTCAACAGCAGGCGCTATTCTCTGAAAGACGGCGAAGACATTAATTGCGCACTTAAAGAACACGCGGGACGTGACATTGTTGTCATACCTTGCGGAAATCATAAAACAGGGCCAATTGATATTCCTTCGCATACGCATCTTGTTTTTGAAGATGGAGCGGTTTTGGACTTCACGGACGATTTTAACCTGTATCCTCCTGTCTATACACGCTGGGAAGGTGTCAACTGCTGGGCAATGCATCCGTGCCTGCTGGTTAAGGATGCGGAGGACGTAGTCATAGAAGGTCCCGGCACGCTTGACGGCCACGGGGAAAAATGGTGGAACTATATTTTACAGTGGAAGAACGGAGGAAGACCTTCTTCCTTAAATCTTCCCATTGAAAAAACTCTTGCGGCGCTCAATCCGGGGTACGATAAACAGCCGGGAGGCGGAGGCGGAAGACCCTGCCAGTTCCTCAGGCCGCCTCTTTTACAGACGCTTAATTCAAAAAATATAAGAATCCAGGACCTGAAGCTGACGCGAAGTCCATTCTGGACCTGCCATCCCGTATGCACGACAAACCTTGTGCTGCATAATCTCACCATAGTAAACCCTTACGAGTCTCCCAATACCGATGGTATTGATATCGAATCCTGTGTAAACGTTTATGTTAAAGGCTGCGATGTTAATGTAGGGGACGACGGTATTGCCGTGAAATCCGGAAGCGGCAGGGAAATGATGAAGTTCCCGCGCTCTGAAAACATCTTTGTGGAATCCTGCACGGTAAGAGGAGCCCACGGCGGCTTTGTCATAGGAAGCGAGACCGCAAGTGGAGTTAAAGGCGCCTTTGTAAGACGCTGCAGCTTTCTTGGAACGGACAGGGGAATACGAATAAAAACAAGAAGAGGCCGAGGCGGCCATATAACGGACATAAAGGTTTCAGATGTTTTTATGGACAATGTCATATGCCCTGTTTCCATAAACATGTTCTACCGATGCGGAAACGATGACCCGCGCCTTTATTCGCTGCAGCCTCAGAATATTGATGAGGATACCCCGTTCATAGGCGATGTAGTGATAGAGAGGGTAAAAGCGGTAAACTGCAGAAGCTCTGCCGCTTTCCTTGCGGGTCTTCCCGAAGTTCCGCTTTCAAACGTTCATTTCAGAGACTGCGATTTTGAAATCACTCCGGCTCCGGAAGAAGGACTGGAAGCCGAAATGTGCAGAGGCATACCTGATACTGACTACCGCGGAATACGTGTGATAAACGCAGATGCGACGTTTGATAATGTTACGGTAAACGCGTCTCCTGCTATTTTATTTGAAAAACTGTGAGGATTAGGCCATGAATACAAAACCTGATACGACTTTTATAAAAGGTATAATACCTCCGCTTGCAATCCCTCTGGACGAAAACGAGCGTTTTGACGAAAAGCGCCTGAGACGCCATGTTGACTTTGTAATAGAAGGAGGCGTGAGCGCCATTCTTGCATTCGGCTCAAACGGAGAGTTCTACATGCAGGAAGAAGAGGAAATGCGTGATATTCTGGATGTCATAATTGACCAGAGCGCATCACGTGTGCCGATTTTCATGGGAGTTGGCGCAATCAGAACTTCCAAGTGTGTTCGTATTGCAGGGATGGGGATTGAGCGCGGAGCAAGGGCTGTTTCAGTTCTTCAGCCCATGTTCCTTAAGCCTTCGGCGGATGAGCTTTTCTGCCATTTCAGAGCCATAGCCGAAAGCGTCCCCGATGTTCCGGTTCTTCTCTACAACAACCCGGGAAGGACGGGCTACGGCATACCGCAGGGTGTTGTGGAAAGACTTGCTCATGAAGTAAACAACATTGCCGGCATGAAGGACAGCAGTGGAGACATAACCCAGACGGAAGAGTTCATAAGGCGCAATGCCGATGTCGGCTTTAAGGTTATGTGCGGCAAGGACACCCTTATTTACGCAGGGCTCTGCGTGGGTGCCGTGGGCGCCGTGTGCTGTATGGCAAATTTCATGCCAAAGCAGGTTGTGTCAATTTATGACAAATTTGTTTCCGGGGATATGAAGGGCGCTCTGGATGCCCAGTACTTCCTTAACCCGATAAGGCTTCAGATGGATAAATCAAGTTTCCCTGTTGCCACAAAAGACTATGCGAACCTTCTGGGGCTTGAACTCGGAGCTCCGTATCTTCCTACAAAAAACTCGACAGAACAGCAGCTTGAAGGGCTTAAAGCCAGTCTTGTAAAGGCAGGTCTGCTGTAAAAAGGGAACGGTAATGAAAGCAGTAAAAATAGCTGACAGAGACAATGTGGCGGTAGTAACCGGAAAAACGCTTAAGGGTGAACGGATAGACGGGACGGATATCTCGGCTCTCTGCGACATACCTCAGGGGCATAAAATTGCCCTTGAAAACCTCAAAAAAGGCGATGCCGTAATCCGTTATGACGTTGTACTTGGCTATATGCTTGAAGATATCAAAGCCGGCGGCTGGATAAACGAACTCAATCTTGCCCTTCCGTCATCACCCGATGTTTCTTCTCTTAAAGCCGGAGGTAAAGGGACCTTTGTCTCCGAACTTCCCAATCGAAGGACATGGATGGGCTACGATAACGGCCCGGCCCTTCCTGCGGGAAGTAGGAATATTCTTGGAATAATTACATCAGTACAGTGCGTTGCAGGTGTTGTCAGAAACGCCGCGGACAGAATAAAAAAGGAACTTCTGCCAAAATATCCCAATGTTGACGATGTATCGGCGGTTATACATCCTTACGGCTGCGGAGTTGCCATAAATGCCGATGACGCGGAAATTCCAATACGCAGTGTCAGAAACCTTGCTCACCATCCCAATTTCGGCGGCCAGATTCTTGCCGTAGGCCTTGGCTGTGAAAAACTCACAATGGACAGAATCTTGGAGCCTGACGAGATAAACGATGAGAACGTCATAATCCTTCAGGACTGTCGGGGCTACGAAGAAATGATGGACTGTATTCTGAAGGCTGCCGAAAGGAAGCTTGAAGTTCTGAATAAAAGAAAACGGACAGAGCTTTCCCTTAGCCGTCTGCGTATCGGAGCGCAGTGCGGAGGTTCGGATGCCTTCAGCGGAATTTCAGCCAATCCCACTATAGGCTATGCCTTTGACCTTCTTGCGTCCGGCGGCGCAACCGTGCTTTTTTCCGAGGTAACAGAAGTCAGAGACGGCGTACACCTTCTGGCAGAGCGCTGCGTTGATGAAAATGCCGTGGAAAAACTCAAAAAAGAGATATCATGGTATGATGATTACCTCGCGAAAAGCCATGTGGACAGAAGCGCGAACCCGACTCCGGGGAATAAAAAGGGCGGGCTTAGCAATATTGTTGAAAAGGCTATGGGTTCCATAGCAAAAAGCGGAAGCTCACCCATCGTGCAAGTCATAGGACCGGGAGAAGTCCCGCGGTGCAGCGGTCTTGTGTTTGCCGCAACGCCCGCATCCGATATAGTCTGCGGACCCAGCCAGCTTGCTTCCGGCATTGTGCTCCAGCTTTTCAGCACGGGACGCGGAACACCCTACGGCCTTAGGGAGATACCTGTTTACAAGATATGCACGCAGCATTCAATGAAGCAAATGTGGCCCGATATCTTTGACATGGACGCGGGCTTTGTGGTTACTGGCGAGCGTACCATACGCGAAATGGGAGAAGAACTTTACGCCGAGATTCTGGATACGGTAAGCGGCAGGAAGACCGCCGCAGAGAAGCTTAGGTTATACAACGACATTCTTGTTTTCAATCCGGCGCCTATAACCTGAAACACGGAAAGAATTTACAGGAATTTCCATACGGAGGAAAAATGGCATTAAAAAGATATGCGCAGGTTGGTACGGGCGGAAGAGCCCGCATGTATTATGAGGCTGTTGCCTCAAAGTATTCAGATATTGCCCGCATGGTTGGTTTCTGCGACCAGAGCAGGATAAGAATGGACTATGCGAACTCCCGTCTTGAAGAACTTGGAGCTAAGAAGGTTCCAACCTATCTTCCTCACGAATTTGAAAAGATGATACAGGAGACTAAACCGGATATTGTCATAATCACATCTGTTGACCGCACTCATGACGATTACATCTGCCGCGCAATGGAAGCAGGTTGCGATGTTCTGACAGAAAAGCCTCTGACAATTGACGAGCGCAAGGCTCAACGCATTATAGATACGCAGAAAAAAACGGGAAAGCGCATAAGGGTTACCTTCAATTACCGCTATGCTCCCTATCACGTGAAGGTAAGAGAGCTTATAAGGGACGGCGCAATAGGAACTCCTACATCTGTTCATTTCGAATGGCTTCTTAATACTCAGCACGGCGCGGACTATTACAGACGCTGGCACCGCAACAAGTACAACAGCGGCGGACTTCTTGTCCACAAGGCAACCCATCATTTTGACCTTGTGAATTTCTGGCTTGATACGGAGCCTGAAACCGTATTCGGGTTCGGTTCTCTTGACTTCTACGGAAGAGCCGCGGCGGAAAAACGCGGAATTGAAAAATTTTACTATCGCTGCCACGGAAGTGAAGAAGCCAAAAACGACCCGTTCGCGATTGACCTTGAAGGAAATCCCACGCTCAAGGCCCTGTATCTTGATGCGGAAAAAGACAGCGGCTACATAAGAGACAGAAGCGTTTTTTCTGACGATATCAGCATAGAGGATACCATGAACCTTGTTGTCCGCTATAAAAACGGGGTTCAGATGTCTTATTCCCTCACTTCCTACATGCCGTGGGAAGGCTTCAACGTTTCCATAAACGGCACTGCCGGAAGACTTGAGTACCAGTCTGTTGAGAAGTCATATATCAACGCGGGCGGTGAGAAAAAAGATGAAGGAGCTTCAAAGTTCAGCATAATACGGGTTTGTCCTATGTTCGCTCCGCCCTACGAGGTTGACGTAAAGACGGGCGAAGGCGGCCACGGAGGCGGAGACCCCGTTCTTCTTGACGATATTTTCCTTGATAATCCGCCCTATGACCAGTTCCACAGGGCTGCGGATTTCCATGACGGAGTGAAATCAATCCTTGTAGGCATCGCGGGAAACAAATCTATTGCCTCAGGCATGCCTGTGAACACAGATTCTCTCATCCATTGGTAAACGACCTGCTATGACTGTACTGAAAGACGACTTTACTTCTTTTCCCCTTGGCGCTTTTCCGTTTGACAGCGAGCACAGCGCAATGGGGGAGTATCACTATTACCCTAATCCCGGTTACTGCGGACAGTGGTTCGATCCAATTTCGGACTGGTCCTTCCGAGGTCCTACATGGCTTGTATCAAATGCGGATATGGACGGCGGCCGCTGTATGGAGCAGATGCGTCTCACTGAACCCGCTCCGCGCAAGGCCATACCCACGCTCAGAGCGGGAGACACCCTGTGGAGAGATTATACCGTCTCTGCCCGTGTCCGCGCCATGAGAGCCGAGCATTTTACAGGTATTTTATTCCGTTACCAGACAAGCATGATGCACTACGGTTTTTTCCTTGTTCTGGGCGGAGTGGAACTTCATTGTGTGGAGAAAACAAAACGTACAGTCATTGCAAAGGCGGATGCGCCTTGGAGCGAGGATGAATACTGCGCTCTCAAAGTGGAAGTAAACGGAAGCCTTATTCGCTGTTTCCTGAACGGGGTCAAGGTTATTGAAGCAAATAACACCCGTTATGAAAACGGCTGTATTGCCCTTTCTTCCTGCCGTCCTGCGCGGTACAGGAGTGTCTGCGTGGAGATGACAGACTCTCAGTACAGACTTTACAGCGAAGAAAAGTCCGCATGGGAAAATTCTGAGAAAAAAGCTTCAGAAAAACACTGCGGGGCAAAGCTATGGAAGAAAATAGAGCTTTCTGATTTCGGAGCGGCGCGCCAGATACGTTTTGGGCATCTTACCGGAACGGACGAATGGTTTTTTGTCATGTGTCAGAATCAGCGAAAAGTCTATAAAGACCGCTATCCCGTAATTTCCTGCATGACGGCAGTCAGTATTGAAACAGGAAAAATCCTGTGGCAGACAGGTGAGCCCTGTGACAGTCCAGAAATAGAAAAGCTTACAACAGATCTTCCGTTCCAGATATATGACATAGACAACGACGGTTTTGACGAGGTCATTACATCTTGGGATTTTAAACTCCTAATCCTTGACGGACGTACAGGAAAGGTGAAAAAGAGTATTCGGACACCTTTAAATGAAGCCCCGCCGGAGACCGTCACAGGTCTTGAGTTCGGCAAATACGCATTCAATCGCCTTAATGTTGATGCCATACGCATAGTGAATGTTTCAGGCAACAAAAGGCCTGAAGAGATACTTATAAAGGACCGCTATTCCCGGTACTGGATATATGATAAAAACCTTAATTTAAAGTGGCAGTTCTCCAAATACAATACCGGTCATTTCCCGTTCTCCTATGACTTTAACGGAGACGGAAAGGATGAGATTTTCTCCTGCTACAATATGGTTGACAGCTGCGGTAATTTAATGTGGTCCCTTCCGATAACCACGGACCATACAGATGAAATCATCGTAGGAAAGTTTGACCCGGACAGGGATGAACGCCTTGCGATTGTTTCAGGATGGGAAGGTTTTATGATAGTTTCAAAGGACGGAGAAATCCTTCTCAGAGATATAAACGGCCACGGCCAGAGAATAAGCAGTGCCAACTACTGTCCGGAAAGAAGAGGCTTCGAGATTGCGACTACCACATACTGGGGCAACAACGGTATAGTCTATCTTCATGACTGCAACGGAAAAGAAATCTGGCACAGGGAAATGCTTTCCAACGGAAACGTAATAGCTCCGCTTAACTGGGACGGCAGCGGAACGGAACTTATCTGGATGAGCGCCCATGAAGGCGGCTTTGACGGAGAAGGACACAAAGTGCTGACGCTCCCGGATGACGGACATCCTGAAATGTGTACGGAAGTAATTAACCTTACGGGCGACGCAAGAGACGAAATTGTAGTCTGGGACAGGCACAGCATGTTCATCTATACCCAGGACAAAGCTGCTCCAAAGGATGAAAGAGGAGAGTACAGACCCTTCAAATATCCCGAGTACAACTCTTCCAACTATCGCGGAGAGTACTGCTTTCCCAATTGGGAATAAATCTTCTCTGAATTCATATACAGATACAAAACGGTTTGCAATTTATACTCAGCTTAAAAGCTCCGCAAGGATACCTTCATAGCCGCGTTCGGCTTTTTCCAGCTCTTCTGTTTCTATGTACTCGTCAACGGTATGGGCAAGGTTTTCAAGCGAAGGGCCGAAACCTATTGAAGGAATTCCCGCTTCTCCGCAGAAATGGCTGGCATTGGTGCAGAAAGAGTAGTGCGAAAGTTCCGTTTCCACTCCTGCCTTTTCAAGGCCATTCAAAGCCTTCTGTACAAGTTCGTGCTCAGGCGAAAGTACCCATGCTGGGAAAAACCTCATGGCTTTGACGTTTTTGCCGGTCCAGCTTTCATGTTCTCCTTCCCTGATAAAGCACCTTGCGTTAAGTTCGGGTACACGTTCTTTTACTTTTTCAATTGCCCTGTTTACAGGCTCCAGAATACCGGCAGGAGTATCACCCACAAGCAGTCTTCTGTCAAACGTTGCGGTACAGAGGCCCGGAACAACAGAAGAGCCGGGATAGGGAAAAGAAATTATGTCAGTAAGCTCCATCATCCCTTTGCCCAGAAGAGGATGTTCCGGAGCAGGAATTTTGAATATCTCTTCCAAAAGGACAAGCATGTGCTTTACGGCATTTATGCCTTTTTCAGGATTTGCCGAGTGGCAGGTTTTTCCCGTAGTTTCAACGGCAATTTCCGCCCTGCCTCTCTGTCCTATGTTAAGCTTAAGCTGTGTAGATTCACCTATTATCACAAAGTCGGGCTTGCAGTACTCCGATACAGCCCTTGTTGAAACGCCTTCAAATATTTCTTCCTGGCATGAACATGATACATATATCTTTCCTGAAAAATCCCTGCCGCGAGCCTTCGCAAAGCGCGCCGCCGCGATAATCATTGCGCTGTCCGCGCCTTTCATGTCGGAGGTGCCGCGTCCGTATATTTTCCCGTCAGTTAATTCAGCTTTGTACGGATTGTGCTTCCATGAATTTATGTCTGAGATATCAACCGTGTCTATGTGTCCGTCCATTACTACGGTTTTCCCGGCTTTTTTTCCAAAAATTCCGCCTGTAAGGTTTCCATATTCGTCAATGCGTATTTCGTCATAACCAAGAGCCCTCATCTTTTTTTCTATGACTTTTACAACGTTCTGTTCCTGTCCTGACAGGCTGGGCTGTCTTATGATATCACGGCAAAATTCAATAAGTTCGGTATCCATTCTTTTCTCCTTGAACCTTCAAAGCCATTTTGGAGCAAGGTGCCGAACAGGTCAAGGACAACCTGATAATTTAATACTCTCAATTCCAGGCGGAAACAGGGTAGGCGCAGCGCGCGGCGTTTATCATGGCATCCGTCACTTCTGGAACCTCTGAAGATTCAAGGTTCATGCCAAAGGCTTTAAGGACGTTACCTGAAAAAAGAGAGTTCAGTTTTTTCTCCGTCATTCCCGCCTTGCGCAGGGCCTTTATTGTCATAAGCATACCTTCAAAGCCCGGAAGTCCGCAGGCTCCCTTAAGCTTGTCTGAAAGGGTATGCGGAGCATGGTCGCTTTCTATCCAGTCTATCGTTCCGTCAAAAAGACCGTTCCAGACGGCAAGCCTGTCGGATTCGCTTCGAAGAGGCGGATTCATCTTAACAATGTTCGTTTCATTGGAAGTATTGAGCAAAATATGGAGAGGAGTAGCTGCGCAGGTTATCGTCAGCCCTCCCGTTTTCCGTATTTTCTTAACGGTTTCAAGTGCTGCCGCAGTGCTTATATGCACAATGTGAAGGGTTCCCTTAAAGCCTGATTTCTCCGCGTTTTCAATCTGGTCCCTGACGGATTCGGCCTCTGATTCCGAAGGCCTTTTTTCACTGTGTTTTAATTTCCGTTCTCCGTAAGGTTCACTGATAAACAGCTCTTCTTTTTCGCAATGCACCGCAATTACGCCTCTGTAATCAAAATCCGCAAGAGCCTGATATACCTTAGCCTGCAGGTCTTTGCCGATTATTCCCATGTTTCCCGTTGACTGCGAGGCGAACATCTTCAACCCGCAGACACGTGGGAAAAAGTCCTTATAAGCTTGTATCATTTCCCGTATCTGATGCCTGTCCGAAGTGATTCCGAGATACAAATGGTAATGGACATCATAACCCTGTTTTTTTAAGGAAAGCTCGGCAGTTCTTCCAAGAGCAAGGCGTTTTTCAACTGTTGCCCTGTCAGTTACAGGAGGATTTGAGTTCGGCATGTCAAAGAACCTGTCAAAGCCTGCCGCCGCGCCTGTTTTCATACCGTGCTCAACGGTTTCCTTATCAGACTGGTTCCAGTCACGCAGATGCACATGGGGGTCTGTCATAGAGCTCCTTCCTCTTCAAGAAATTTTGCCGTCATGAATGTTCCCCACTGGCAGGAAAGGCGTCCGCCGCACGAACATTCACCGCAAAGTCCCACTCCACACATTGAATTCTTTTCCATTGAAAGAAGAATCCTGTCTGATTCTATGCCCAAAGCCTTAAGCTTTTCAGATGCTGTTTTCATGAAGATTTCAGGCCCTATCAGATAGAATGCCAGATCTTCCGCAGCTGTCCCGTCCGAAGTCAGACTTTTTACACTCTGTTCAAGGTTTTCAAGGACTCTGCCCTGTTTGCCCGAATCTGAAACGCACAGATATTTCCCGTAGTTTTCAAGCTCGGCGGCCAGTATGCCCTTGTTTCCGTCAACGCTTGTCCCCACAAGAAAATTCATTTCCGTATTCTGCTTTTTAAGCTCTTCCGCAAGAGGCATGGCAACAGCTTCTCCGGTTCCTCCCGCTATGATAAGGGCTTTTTTAGCCTTTGCGGTTTCCGCCATTGCTCCGTACGGCCCCCTGATGAAAAGGCTGTTTCCTTCATCCAGAGAGTCAAACACAGCCTGTGTGAACGGCCCCCGCTTTTTCACTATGAACGTTAAAGGGTCTACCTTCGCAACGCTGAAAGGCTTCTCCCCAATGCCGGGGAGCCATAAGAACACGAACTCGCCCGGTTTGAAGGAATTCATTGAACCGTAAAGCGTCAAAAGCAAAGTATCTTCGCTGTGATAAGTCTTTTTTACAACCGTGCAGGCCCTATAGTCCATCAGGCTGCCCTTCGACAGCATTTTCCCGGATACGTTTTCAGGCTTCTCACCTTCAAGGATTTCTGAGGCCTCGGCCTTAACGGCTTCAAAATACTCGGGCCAATGCTTCTGACCCACATGGGCCAACGCGGAACCTATACCTACGACATCCGCACCGGCTTCAATCATTGCCGCGCATTTTTTCCCATCGGAAACGCCTCCCATGCCTATTATTGGGATGTCGTCTCCGACCGCGTTTCGTATCTCTCGAACCGCTTCCAAAGCCTGTTCATGTATCCAGAAGCCTGATTTTCCACCCTTTCCTCCTATCGAGTTTTGAAGAATGGGCAGCCCCGAGACCGGCTCCAAATGCACAACGGGCCCTACGGTATTTATAGCTGAAATTCCGTCCGCGCCTCTTCTGACAACCTCCGCGGCAATTTCGCCTATGTTGTAAACATTTGGGGTGAGTTTCACAAAAAGAAGGCTCTTTCTTTCTGGAATGGCTTCGCAGATACGTTTAACGTATTCGCCGGCAATGTTGATATCCCTGCCTATGGCCGCACCGAAACCCGCTTTTGCGTGTGGACAGGAAAAATTTAACTCTATTGAATCGGAAACGCAGTCAAAAGCTTTTACAAGGATAATGAAATCCTCCGGGTTGTCGGCAGAAACCGATACGTTAAGCCAGACGTTCAGGCCTTCCTCTTTCAACTTTTCAAGTTGGGGCAGGGCAATATCAAGTCCGGGATTTCTAAGCCCAACGGAGTTGCCGAAGTTTCCTTCTCCTGTTTCACAGATAACCGGCTCCCTGTTTCCGGGATTCGGTTTTACCTGAAAACTTTTAGTTGTGACAATCTCAACAGCTTTAACCGTCCTGTCAAACCATCTGATAAGCTCAGGCTTTGTTGACGCCACGCCGCTTACAGTCGCAAGGTGAACAATCCTGTCAAGATGTCCCATTGGGAAAACTTTTTTCACAGCACGCACTCCTGTGTGAATTTTTTTACCGCGTCCGCACAGACACTCTTCCAGTTGGAAGGCGCGCTTTCTTTTTTCTTTGCCCACGGATGGGAAAGGGCCGAGGAAGAGTTTATCCTGCAAAGTTCAAGCGGATAGCCAACCTTTTTCAGGATGTTTATGACATCCGGAGCAGAGCCTCCCTGACTTCCCACGCCTGGAATCAGCATGGGGACTCTTTTATCCGCGTAGAACTCCGCAAGTTCCTCGAACTCCCTCAGGTTTGTTGCGCCTACCACAGCCCCAATGCCGCTACTGAATTCCGTATTCCACTTTACAATAAGCTGCGCAGTGCGCATGTAAACGGGCTTTCCGTCCCGCAGCAGGCTGTTCTGAAGGTCTTTGCCTCCGGGATTGCTTGTCCTGTTGAGAATATAGATACCCTTGTCCGAAGCCTCTTCACCTATTGCCTGCGCAAAAGGACTTATGCTGTCAGAGCCCATGTAGGGTGAAACCGTAACGCAGTCCGCGCCCCAGCTTTTAAAAGCCTCAAAAGCATAGTTCGCGGAAGATGTTGATATGTCTCCGCGCTTT
The DNA here is from genome assembly GCA_052170315.1 of Sphaerochaeta sp. GTDB lineage: Bacteria > Spirochaetota > Spirochaetia > Sphaerochaetales > Sphaerochaetaceae > UBA9732. Next base: position 12,777 of record JBQNAT010000001.1, on the reverse strand, counting down.
GCGTCCAGTATGAAAGGTCTTGCGGGAAGAGCCTTTACTATGGAAGCCAGAGCCAGAGAACCTTCAAAATTCCCCTCAAGCGGCCTGTCCAGCCTTGAAAAGTAGCCTATATTTGGCTTTACGGCTGTAAGTTTTATATTAGCCTTATCAAGCTCTTCAAAAATTGAACAGAAGAAGTCCTTTACGCCATAGCCTTCCGGAAGCGCGGAAAAGTTGGGGTCTATTCCCATACAAGCACAGTTCCCTGCATCTTTCGCAGTGCTTTCAAGCAAAGTAATGTAGTTCATCAGAGTTCCTCTTTTTTCCAGCCGTGATTTTCTCCCCATGTGAACGGAGACCGCGACCACTCAAGCAGCATGGCTTCCTGAGCAGGTTTTATATATCCCTGTTCCTTCGCGATGGGTATGACATAATCATAATCAAGAATAGTAACAGGTTCGCATACCGGGTCAAGAGATGCGAATGCCTCTTTCCCCTGAGATGTTCCGTATGAGAAAATCGCAAGGCAGTAGGGAACCTTTCCGTCCGCTTCCCGAATTGCCTTAACAGCTTTTATGGAAGACATTCCCGTACTTATCAAATCCTCAATCAGAACAACCTTTTTCCCCTCATAGCCGGGGGCTCTTCCAAGACCTTCAATCTGATTTTGAAGACCGTGGTCCTTTGAAGATGAGCGTATGTAGGACAGAGGTTTCTGCAGCAAATCAGCCAGTGTCGTGGCATGGGGAATTCCCGCCGTACTTGTTCCGGCGATGTTATCCGGTTCATAGTTTAACTTAAAAAGAAGCTCCTTGAAGGCTAAAGAGACCATTTTTCTCACCCCGGAATCTCCAAGCAACGTCCTGTTGTCGTTATAGATTGGCATGTAGTAGCCGCTTGCCCAGCAGAAAGGTTTTTCGGGGGACAGTCTGATTGCCCCCATCTTAAGCGCGCTTTTCGCAATCTCGTAAGAATAGCTTGTGCTTTCCATTGATATCTCCTAGTTTTTGAATATTTCCTTGAAGGTATGAACCCTACCGCAGTATGAGCAGCAGTATCTGCTGTCATGAGTTTTTATGAACATGGCCTGTACATTTTCATTCTGGCTGTCGTTGGATACACAGGCTTCGTTTGTGCACATAAGGTCGTCGAAGTTGTAAATTCTGGGCGGCATTGAAGTCCTGTACTTTTTTGCAACCTTGCCGTCTTCAATTATGTTCAGCGTGCAGCCCGGAGCCACAGCTGCAAGGCGCTTAATCTGTTTGTGGTCAAGAGCTGTCATACCGGGCCTGAAAATTATCCCCTTGAATTCCCCGTCGGAGCTCCGGCTTACCCATTCTCCGCCCTTAAAGCTGTCAAGGTCTATTACGCGTCTTATCAGTAACATGTGCCGCCGTATATCGGCAGGGGATTCACCCTTACAGATATGATCTATTACAAGACCGTTGGCAATTGGACGGACACCTTCGGAAATTTCTTTTTTCCTTGTTTTTTCGCTTATGGACGCCTCTTCAATCCACGGCTCCAATATTTTCTTTTCCGCTTTTGTCTCAACCGGGCTGAAATCCTCCCCGATTTTTCCCGAAACAAGACCAAGAAGTACTATCCTGCAGTACATGCCGTTTATTGACTGTTTTTCCCAGCCATTCAGGGGAGTACTGTCAAGAAATGTAGGTATCGTAGGATGAACCTTGTGCCTTGGAAGAGGGTGGTAAAACTTGACGCCTTCAGGGATAAGCTCCAGCATGTCTTCTCTGAAGGTTATAGATGTCCTTAGCGCGTCTGCCTTGGCAAGTATCTTTTCTCCCATTCTTTCCAGCTGAGGCCTTGTGAAATACCATTTTGACGCTATTTCCTTCTGGGCAAGATATTCGTCAATGGATTTGAATACCCTTACCGTAAACCCGTTGTCCTTCATTTTCGTAACGTAGGCTTCCGGCATTGCAAGCTCGTCCGGGGCAATCAGGTCAACCTTGACCCTGTCCCACAGTTTCAAGCCGTCGGCTTTGCTGTGGACCGTCCTCCCGTGGTAAAGGTCCCCGACAAGGGCAATGTGGATATCCTGTGTGTCCCAGTCGTTATCCTCAAGGAAGGAATATTCGTCAAGAAGCTCCTGAGTGGGGTGTTCGTGCTTGCCGTCTCCCGCGTTGATGAAGACCGGCGTGAAGGAAAGGCCGTTTCTTCGGGCATAGGCCGAGCATTCCTGGCTGAGGTGTTTGCAGACGCCTTCAACCTTGCTGCGGATAATAAATATTTTGTTGTTGTAGCCGCAGAGAGTGTTGAATGTATCGGCATAGCTTTCGCCTTTGTTGAAGGAAGAGTTGTCCGCGCTCATTTCCGTAAGTTTGGAATAATGGAAATTAGCCGCGTTTCTGAAGCTTTCCTTTGTTCTTGTACTGTCTTCAAGAAATACTTCGTAAATTCCGAAGTCCGGGTCATTGATTCTGAATGAGTCAATTACTTCTTTGTTTTCTTCCCGTAAAGCCTGTTTCAGCAGCCTGACCTTTGAGAAGAGAAAGAGCCGTTCTTCTTTTGAGAAGTCGTCAATCACACAAAGCGATCTTCCTTTAAATACATTCATGCGACACCTCCCGAGGGTAAAAAAAATACCGGTCAAAACCGGTATTCGTCGTTTATAAAGCTAATTGAAAATGTCAATTCATGTCTTCTGTATTTCATTGCTGATGAAAATCTATCAAATTGACGGAATGTTTTCAAGTGGGCGCATCGAATCACGCGAAATTTAACCCGAAATAAATCCGGAACAATAAAAACCCGGAGAGGAATATGGGTTTAACGATGAAAGTGAAGAAGTCTTTCAATTATCAAGATTATTATTTGCTTTTTTTGAAATAATAAATATAATAAATCATACAAATCATACAAAGTATACAAAGTATACTATAAAGTATACTATGAGGAGAGGCAAACATAGTGAAAACACCAAAAGGCAAATACGCATGGACAGCTACAGTTGGGGAAAAAGGTCAGATAGTAATACCGAAACAGGCAAGGGAAGTATTTAATATCAAACCCGGGGACACACTCCTGCTTCTTGGAGATGAAAAACGAGGTATTGCAATACCGCCAAAGGGAGCATTTGCGCACTTGATGGAAGTGGCTTTTAAAGATAAAGAAGAGGAATAGTATGGAATATATTCTGGAAATAAAGAATCTGGTGAAAGTTTATCCGACTTTTGAATTAAAACCTGCCAGTTTCCATATTAAAGCCGGTGAAGTTATGGGATTCATAGGCAGAAATGGCGCGGGTAAGACAACAACCCTTAAAGCCATACTAAATCTTGTACATTCCGATGGTGGTAGTGTTCGTATTCTTGGAATGAACTATTTAGATAATGAGGATATAATTAAACAGCAGATTGGTTATGCGGTAGGTGGAACCGATTATTATAAAAGGAAAAAGTTAAAGGATATTGTAGCTATTACCCGTATTTTCTATGACAATTGGGATGATAAGGCATATAGTCATTACCTTACAGCATTTAGGCTTGATGAAAACAAGAAGATTATAGAGCTTTCTGAGGGTATGAAGGTGAAATTTTATCTTACTTTGGCTCTTTCTCACCACGCAAGACTTTTAATTTTGGATGAGCCGACAAGCGGACTTGACCCGGTATCCAGAGATGAAATGAATGAAATTTTCCGGAAGCTGGCTGAAAAAGGTACAGCTATTTTATTTTCCACCCATATCACCAGTGATTTAGAAAAATGTGCGGATACGATTAGCTACATCAAAAATGGAGAATTACTTTCATCAACAAAGAAAGAAGACTTTATTCATTATTACGCAAAAGAAATGGGTGGCGCGCCAACACTTGAGGATATTATGGTGCATATCGAAAGAGAAGAGGTGAATCTGTGATGAATAAATTACTTTATAAGGAAATAAAACTTACAGCTAATCCTTTGAGCTATTGGTTTATTAGTTTTTCGATTATGACAATGATTCCAAGATATCCCATTCTTGTCGGTTCCTTTTTTATCTGTCTAGGTATTTTTCATACTTACCAGCAGATTAGGGAGTATGATGATATTACATATACGGTTATGTTACCGGTTAAGAAACGGGATATTGTTACTGCTAAATATCAATTTGTTTTGTTAATTGAAATTATATCTTTTGTTTTATGTGCCGTGCTAACGATTATCAGAATGAAAGTTTTAGGGAATGCTGCTCCTTATGTTACAAATCAACTGATGAATGCAAATCCGGCCTATCTTGGATATGAAATGATGGTATTCGCAGCATTTAACACTATTTTTATTGCCGGTTTTTTTAAGACTGCATACAAAATGGGGAAACCTTTTATACTGTTTTGTGTAGTTAGTTTTATTATAATAATCTTGGGAGAGACTTTACATCATATTCCCGGTTTAGAGAGTTTGAATGATACTTCAAATATAAGCACAGGACAGCTTGTCATATTTGCAACAGGTGTAACCGTGTTTATCTTATGCAGCTTCTTATCATATCAAAAATCTATAAGTGATTTTGAAGTGATTGATTTGTAAGCGAAATCCTGAAGTGATAATTTTATGCGAAAAACAGACCGCCGGCTGATGTGCCGACCACCAAAAGAAATATTTAGCGTTGTAAGAGAAACTTTTGAATATAATCCGAGTTAGGAAATCTATAACTATATATTATATCTTTTTCCCCGTTTTATGCGTGTATGAGGCGTTACATATAAAAAAAGTTTTATTTTTTCAAATATGATTTATAATGGAATGCAATGACAAACGATTCTTCCGGGGTAAAGTTAAATTAATGTATTGGGCACATCTAAATAATGGCAACGGCACTAAACAATCTTGTAAAGAGCATTGTGTAAATGTAGCTGAATATGCAAAGAATTCCATGTCAAATCTGGGTTTGGGGTTAACTGCTTACCTTGCAGGGCTTTTGCATGATTGTGGCAAATGTACTGAAGAATTTCAAACATACCTTGAATCGGAAGACACTAATACAAGAGGTTCTGTTATCCATTCATTTGCCGGCGTGTATTACTTGCTAACAAAATTCCACTCTAAGCAGATTAGCGAATTTAGCTGGACCGATTTAACTTCTGAAATAATTTCGGTAGCAATTGGCTCTCATCACGGGCTGTTTGATGTTATAGATGACAATTGCGGTAATGGATTTGTCCACAGATTACGTAAACAGCCTGATTATGAAAAGCGGGCAATTAACGGTTTTAATGTGGAGTGTGCGACACATGAAGAAATAAAAAAACTTTTCGAAAATGCGCAAAAGGAGATAGAGAAATTTACCTTGAGATTTTCGTCCAGTGAAAACTGCAAATTTTGTCTTTCACTTCTGTCCAGACTACTTATTTCCGCACTTATTGATGCTGACAGACTGGATACGGCACTGTTCATGGGCGCATCAAGTTATGTGAACACGCATTCTCATTCGGATATATGGAAATGCTGTAAAAAGAATATTGAAAAATATATTTCAGGCTTACCCAATGTTACAGCTATACAGCAGGCACGGGCAATATTCTCAAATCTTTGTTATGAATTTTCCGGGAAAAAATGTGGTGTATATAGGTTGAATCTTCCTACCGGGGGAGGAAAAACTGTTTCAGGTCTCCGATATGCTGTTGAACATTCCTATAAACATATGAAGAAACATGTGTTCTACGTTTCTCCGCTTCTTTCAATAATTGACCAGAATGAACGTGTAATCAGAGATGCCGTAGGAAATGACGATATCATTCTTGCACATCATTCTAACGTTATAAGAGAAGGTTTTTCTGATGAAGAGCTGGGCAAAATTAACTTCCTTCAGGAAACATGGGATTCTCCTATAATTATTACTACATTAGTTCAGGTTCTTGACACAATGTTTAGCGGAAAAACTTCCTGCATAAGACGGTTTAATGCTCTCTGTAACAGTGTAATTATTTTTGATGAAGTACAGTCTATTCCTGAGAAAACTCTTAATATGTTCAGTCTGGCGGTAAATTTTCTATCCGACTACTGCAATACAACCGTCGTTCTTTGTTCTGCGACACAGCCGGCTTTTGAAGAATTATCAAAAAAGATGCATATATCTGATGAGAAAATAATTCCAAATGAGATTTTGGATAAATACAGGGAACTTTTCCATAGAACTGACTTAAAATATGAAGGAAATCAAACTATAAAAGAAATTTCTGAGCTTGCGCTTAAAATTCTGAATAATGTAAACAGCCTTCTTATTGTATGCAATACAAAGAAAGAAGCATCTGATTTGTTTGACATGCTTAAAAGTGAAAATTTTGAAATTTTTCACCTTTCCGCAGGTATGTGCATGGCTCATAGGAAAGCCGTTTTGAATAAAATAACATCATCATTATCGGAAGGACGAAAACTTGTTTGCCCGTTCTCCCTTGATTCTTGACCAGGAGGACGGATACGTCCGATACACTGTAAGCTCCAGCGACAAAGGCCCTTCAAGCATTTTTCCACCGCCTTTTTTAAAGGCATTCCATGCGTCCTTGTAGACATGCAGCTTGAAGTCCTTCGACTCCCTTGAATCGTATGCAACAGGGTAGCCGCAGCGCATTGAAAATCGGGGTCTTGCCTGTGCAACAGGTGTTCCCTCGACAAAAAACTCATACTCCATAAAATCCTCCTAAAGTTCGGTTTTTTTAGGATTGTACATTATTATAATCATAATAGATTTCCCAATTAGGAATATTAGTTTTATCAGCTTCCCGCTGAATTAATATCATTCATAATAAAATCCTTTTCATGTTTTTGTATCTGACATGTATTGAGAGATTGTTATCAGTCTTGATGACATTGCCGTCAATACACCTCCTATATATGGTCATGTTCGACACGCCTAAGGCTTTTGCCGCAGACACGGCACTGTTAAACTCCACCTCATAGGGGAAACCCCTGCGGCTTGCGACCACAGGGTGCCGATTTCGTTTACCGAATTCAGTCAAAACACAAACTCCTCTTTGATTGGCTCTTCTTGCAGTTCCGCTTTAATCTCAGTTTCCTTTTTTTCAAGTCGGTCAGGCGTTGTCTCCTGTTCGTTTCCAGGAATGACTTCCGCATTGTCATTGTCAACGTATTCAAAGCCGCTTACATTGCCTTCATCGTCCAATGATGATGTTGACTGATCCGCATTGTTTGCCATAAGCATTTGCGTTGACAAGACGCCCCATTTTGAAAGCGTAAGCTTCGTGATTGTCTTCATGGCCATAGCATCAAACATTGTTGACCACGTGGAACTCTGAGCCCCTTTGCTGATGTCGTATTGGTAGGCTTTTGAAAATCGCCTTGCGTGGGCTTCCGCTTTTTCTCTGCTCATGTAAGCCATTTTTGAAAACCCTGATATCAGCTCAAAGTAAAAGACGTATCCTGCGACATTTTCCGACCTGTCATTGTCTCTATCTCCACCTGTGACTTTGTGATAGACAAGCTCTCCCTTGAACGGGTCGTAGCTGTCAAATTCATCTTTGTACACTTCGGTTACATTCATGGTCTTGTACTGACCTGTTCGCTGGCCAAGCTGCACATAACCTTTCCATCCCATTTGGAACTGTGGTATCTGCCTTCCGTCCTTCTTGTAGGGAACTATGGACGCAAAACCGAGGTTCGGGTTTATGTCCAGATTCAAGGATGCCGCAATCATTGCACACCCCAGTATTTTTGTCGGGTCGCATTGGCTTAGATGCGAAGGCGGCAGGAGACACGGCTAACCATTTCACGCTGGCTGTTCATCTTCTTGCTGATAATTTTATTGATATGGACATCCCCACGTTGGTTGATGGGGAATAAGTGAGGTAAAAATATGGGTGAAGTATTAAAAAAATCCACAGGAAGAGACGTGTGGGCAATGCTGCTTGATGACTCCACGGTTATAAAGGGTACTGGCAACAACAAGCTTGTCTCGGGGCATTTGTATGGTATTAAGGCTAAGGGGAGTGATTCTGGGCTTCCTGCCGGAAGTGATGTGGGAAATGTTATTTTCGGACAGACAGGAGTCGAAGTAACGCTTAAGAACGGCGATGAGGTCATAGACCTTGGAAATCCGTTTGATGTGGAAAATCTCATTGGTTATGCCCGAAGCAAGGACATTACAAAGTCTAAAAATACCGTCGATATGTCAGTTGACGGGGACTTGTCAGACAGCGCGGATACCCGGGTAGACCCGACTGTTTCAATTAGCGGAAACATCAACGGCTACAAGGTCAATGGACAGCCCGCAACATCTGCCTCCCGTAAAATTGACGCAATGTTTGGCAAACAGATTATACAGTCCGCGGATGGTTCGATTACTACAATCGAAAAGTCCGACAAGTCTTTTTATCTCAGCAACTTCTACAACGGGTCTTTCCAAGCACTCAACAATAAGCTATGTCAAAGACGGTACTGCCGGCACTGACGCCATTACCGCTGATATCAGCGGCAATGTCATGCAGATACCCGTGGACGCAGACGGTAAGGCTGTATCTTCGATATCATTCAACGTGACATTTCGGGGTTGGCAAGGACACGTGTCAAAGCCTTGCACAGCCTCTGTAGGGACTCTTCCACCGGGTATGACTGCTGCAATCGGTACTGACACAATTACACTGACGGTCGCAAAGGACGCCACTTTGGGCGGAGAGATAGCGGGAGAGGTTGAAATAAATATTACCTGTTGCGGTCTTGTCTTTGCTAAAAAGGCATCATGGGTAAAGGCTCTTGACGCGGCGCAGATACAAGGAGACATAGAGGAGCTGAAAGTCTCAAGGAATGACCACGAGGCAAGGTTGACTGCGGTAAAGGCAACGGCAGACAATGCCGGTAATAAAGCTGCCGTAAATGAAACGAACATTGCAGCTACAGCAGAAAAGCTTAATTCAACCGTCACAAGGCTTACTACAGCGGAAGGGGACATTTCAAACGCCCAATCTCAGATAAACCAGCAGGCGAGTGAAATCTCCCTGAAAGTAACTGCGGTGCAGAACGGCTCGGAGATATCAGGTGCAAAACTTGAGATATCCTCCACAGAAGGCGGCATGATAAAGCTGGACGCCGACAAGGTGATAGCACCGGGGACAATATCAGCCGACAAGCTCAAGGCAAATATCCTTGATATCGTCAACATCCTCCTGGGTGAAGGCGGTTCAATCCATTCAGGTATTTATGATTCTCAAGGTAACAAAACAGGCTCCGGCAAGGGCGTGTTCATAGGCGCTGATGGTGTCTCAAAAATGACAGGGCTTATCCTTGATGATGGTACAATACAAGCCGATGCCATCGAGACCGTAAATGAACCGCTTGAAGATGATCCTCTAGTCCATAAACCATTCCCTGCCACCAAGGACTGCCATTACCCAAACCCGCAGCTTGCGACATGGCTTAAGTCTAAGCTGACAGCAAATGTCTACAAGGTGGCATCAGGCACATTCGGAAGCGACACGGTCACAGGTCTGATGAACACAGTCTCATCCGCTGACGTCTCCATTGGCTCCGGCAGAACAGATAAAGCGGTAATCAAGACCTTCACTACTCCGGCGGAGTATCCTACAAGTATAAGGATACAGGCGAGCCCCATATCATGGCATGATGAGTGGGAAGAATCGTCAGGACGCTGGGTCAGACTCGGCTCACAGCAGCATACCGGACCGATACCTCCCGAAGACACCAGCCCACCATCCAATCCCCAGGATGGCGATACATATTCTGAAGTGTCAAATGTAACCTCTAATATAGGGCCTCATCCGATGTATAGTTGGACCGAAACTACATATCAATATCGGGTTACTACAACAACCCATACAAATGACGGAAACTACAACCTTAAAGTGACTGTCAACGGGGAAGTCAAACACGATACCAACCTGTCATATGATCAGATACTCAGCCTTGCTCCGTCATCTACGATTGTGATTGAATATTCAGGACATGCTAACGGATACAATTTCGAGGGCTCATGGGACGTCAGCTACAACAACTATAGGTATTATGGCAAGAGGCTGGTCTACTTCAATGCATCCAAGAATCCTGTGACAATACCTGAGACAGGAATGGCGAACACCGCACTGTCTGTAACGGTTGATGGCGCGACCATCACAGGCGGCAATGGAAAAACATCATGGGCGAACCTTACTCCTTGTTCATTGTTCCAGGGTGTTTTGCAAAAAGGGGCACAATTGATCAACCTGACAGCAGCTCTTTCAAACGACACCATCTCATTCTCTGCTCAACCGTATGGCGAGTCTGAGGTGTTAATTACTACAGCAAAAAGCATAATGGTGGACGGCTCTATGCTGTCCATAATCAGCTCTGACGGGTCGAGCTACAGCACATACGGAAAATGGTACACATCATGGAGCCTGTCCAATTGCGTCCCTATAGAAAAGGGCAAAGGCGTATATGTCAGGACTCTGCGGCCTAAGAAAAAGGAGGCTGGAGACAACGAGCCAAGGCGCGTTGGCACCGATGATGATAAATTTGATGAAATCATAAGCGAGAAATTTATCGGTTATGTCAACGGTACTGAGGAACAGTCTAACGAAAAACTCTACAAAGTCTGGGGCGCCGTTGTGAATCCGGGGTGATAGTATGGCATGGGTTATAGGTGATTTAATAACAGCAAGCAAGCTTTCAAATGAAAATTACAACAACTATGGGTATTTTGAGGGCACGCTGCCTGATAGCTCCGACTGGATAGAGGATTACATCGGCAACAACGGTCAGGTATATTCTCATGTTGCCGCAGGGACTACCCTTTTCTGGGGGCGCTTCCGCTGTGGACTGTTTGGAGGCGGGAAGCTGCGTGTGAAGAAGTGGGTCAATAACGGCTGGAATGAGATTATATTGGCCAAGGATTTCGGATGGAACACCGATGAGGAAGTCAGAGCCTACAGCACAGGACCGGGGCTGTACCGCATCTACTCTGAAACTGCCTTCCAGTTTGCTGCCGTCCCGTGGTGGATAGAGTTCGGGCAGACAGGCTTAATAGCCGGGCAGAAGATAGTCAAATGGGATGACAAGTTTAGCTCTTTGGGAACAAGAGGTGATGGAACCTTACTGACTGTAGCAGAGCTGCAATCGGGATATATAGGCGGAATGTAAATCAGGAGGAAAAAATATGATTACATTGTCAATCAAGAATATTGAAGGAAATGAAACCCTTATCGAAAAGGAGTTATCTCACACATCAATACAGGACGGGCAGGTAGCCTGTTTTCTGGCGGAGCTTGAGTATCAGGCAATCCCGCTTGTACGGAACAATCTGTATAGAGTTACTATCACAAGCGGAGAAGCCACTACGCTTAACAATCAGATATGCGAGTACATGACACGCCAATTTAATGTCTCTTCATACGTTGATGACGAAGGACAGACAAAAGAAGGTGTTACAAACAACAATCTGATATTCAGGCTATTCAGCTGAATATGCTTGACAACTGATATATGGGGCAATACTCTTTGACTGGGGGTAGTCCAATGAAGAAAGCCTTGTTTGTTGTTTTGTCTGTTTTTGTCCTGTTAGCTCTGGTTTCATGTAAAAATCCCGAATTACCGACAACAGGTATTGGTACGCCGAATCTCTCTAACATAGAGTTCGCAAAATATGATGCCTTCGCCGTCATGAGAGAGTCCAACGGCGCCAGAGGTCTTTCTGACAGCATCAACGGAGAAATAAACCGTCTTTTCGGGCTTACTGAAGATACCTTTGAGAAGATTCCCATCACAGACGATAAGGGGCTTGAATGGGCATGTAATGAGGTCAGCAACCTCGGCAAAGACTTTCTCCTGATAGGGCTTTCATGCACTCATAGCGCGGGGCCCACGGTGTATAAAAACTACATCGTGGACAGACCACATAACAAAGTGATTGACCTGTCGTTTCTTAATGAGAATGAATTAATAAAGCCCAAACTTAAGGATCTGAATATATTAACTACGGCTGAAGGATTGTTCGCCAAAAAAGACTCTATGGCTGTCAGAATTGACCCAGAGACGAAGACGATGACGCCATTGACAAATCCGAAAACCGATGCAGTGATGGGATTTTACAGAGATAGTTCGGGAAACATGCTCGTAAAAACAGATAAATGCAAGCTCTTTCCCGCAGATGGAAGTTCTCCGATTGACTACACTGATGATAGCAATTTTGAGTTCCTGATAAGAGCCGGAGTGTGCTCGAAAGATCCAATGATTATGCTGGTGAATCCTGATTATGACATGATTGTATGCCTTGCTAAAGGGGAAATTTATCATATGTCATCGGGGAAGCTTGAAAAAGAAACAATTCCTTGGAGCAAACGGCCACATTTTGGCTATGAATGGAGTCGCTGTTGCCTTTATCCTAAAACTCATACGGAATTCTCACAAAACGTTATCTGTTATTTATATAAAGAAGGATATGTCTCGATACATGATATCTCTACAGGAGAACTTTTATTTACAAAGTATGATGCCCCTAAGTACCTTGGCTATGAAAATGTAGCATATTGGGATGGGTATTTTATCTACTCAACCGAATCGAGTTTATACTCCCTTAACCTTGAGGCGCAGACCACGGAGACGGTTGTTGAAGGTTCTCTTGCTAAATGGCAAATGACCACAGGCGGGGTGATATATACTAAGTACCTGTCAGCAACTGAAAATGAAACATGCTTCTACAACCTTGCAACAAAAGAAACGGAAAAGCTCTCATCCAGTGGAGTTGAGGTCGTATCAATAGCAAGCTTTGTGGAGTAAAACCGCACGCCCTTAATTTTGTGGGCTCACATTTCAATGATTCCCATGTCAAGCAGCGTGTATACCCTGTTG